>NZ_JARXYJ010000001.1:1256000-1884000 GCF_029894425.1 Streptomyces sp. SAI-127 | reverse complement strand
AGATGATCAACCCGGACAGCGAGCTGTACCGCGCCCACCCGGACTGGGTGCAGTACCAATCCGGACGAAAGCGGACGGAGTTCCGCAATCAGCTCGTGCTGAATCTCGCGCGTGAGGACGTCCAGGAGTATTTGTGGGGGCAGCTCGACACCCTGCTCTCCTCGGCCCCGATCGACTATGTGAAGTGGGACTTCAACCGCTGCTTCACGGATGCCGGCTGGCCCGGCGACCCCTATCCGCAGCGTCTGTGGGTCGACCATGTCCACGGCTTCTATGCCCTTTTGGACCGCTTGCGGCAAGCCCACCCCGGCGTCGCCTTCGAGTCCTGCTCGGGTGGCGGCGGCCGGATCGACCTCGGGGTGCTCAGCCGCACCGACCAGGTGTGGACCTCGGACAACACCGACCCGCTCGACCGCCTCGCCATTCAGTACGGCTTCAGTCAGATCCACCCCGCGCGCGTGATGGCCGCCTGGGTCACCGACAGCCCCAACACCCAGCTCAACGACCGGGTGAGCTCGCTGCGGTTCCGGTTCGTGAGCGCGATGGCCGGAGTGCTCGGGGTCGGCGGTGACCTCGCGGAGTGGACCGAGGAGGAGCTCGCCGAGGCCGGGCGGTGGGTGGCCCTTTACAAGGAGATCCGGCCCTTGGTGCAGCGTGGCGAGCTCTACCGGCTGCGGCCTCCGCGGGGCGGACTGAGCGCGGTGCAGTACGTCCTCGGGGACGAGACCGTGGTCCTCGCCTGGCTCCAGGCGCAGAAGTACGGCGAGCCCGTCCCGGCGCTGCGGCTGCGCGGACTTGACCCGACAGCGTCGTACGAATGCCCCGAAACGGGCGAAGTGCACCGAGGGGCCGTGTTGCTGCATCACGGCCTTCGTACCGGTTTGCGTGGCGACCTCGATGCGACGGTTATCCGACTGCGCCGCATCTAGGGCTTCTGCCCGAATTAATAGCTTCCTTCCAACTCCTTCCGGAATCAGGGTTCCTGTGAATTCGTGACGTGAGGAGCGTCATATCCGTGACGGTGTGTCGCCCGTCATGTTCACGTAATTCGCAGGTTTTTCAAGGGGATTCGGTCCAGGTTACGGGCGTCCGATTCACGCAGGGTGACCGGTAATTCTCATAAGGGATCAAGAGAAACGCGCGCACAGGGAACCTCTCACTTGTCCCTTTGCGTCTTGTTCGCTTACGTTCGCCACCGATCCGGTCGGACGCCCAATCCTGCCGCCGAACGGATTCCGCTCACTCACACACCCGTGCACGGCAGGAGCGGGGGACCCACAGGTAGTTCCGCCTGTTCCGGTCTCCGGAACGGCTTGGGGTTAAGTCGCGTCTCGACGCGGCCGGGCATCTCCAGCCCGCACCCGACAGCTCACCTCGCAGGCGCCGGAGAGGAATTCACCATGCCCGCGAAGGGTAAGCACCGCCGTCCGAAGTCCCAGCGCTTCGCCCGCTCGATAGCCGTCGCCGGAACCGGAGGCGCCGCTCTCGCCCTCCCGCTCATGGGGGCCACCGGCGCTCACGCCGCCACCCCCCAGTCCGTATCGGAAAAGGCCGTTCAGTCGCTTCCGGTCACGCAGAAGTCCGCCGAAAAGACGGCCGCGAAGAAGGACACCGCGAAGACCTCTACGGTGCGCACCTATTCGGTGCGCGCCGGCGACTATCTTTCGAAGATCGCCGATGAACAGAACGTCAGTGGTGGCTGGAAGAAGCTGTACGCCGACAACCGCTCGGCCATCGGGGACGACCCGTCGCTGATCCACCCCGGTCTGAAGCTCTCGATCGGCAAGAAGGCCAGGACGAGCACGACGAAGACCGAGTCCTCCGCTCCCTCGTCCTCCTCGAAGGCGAAGAAGACGGAGAAGGCGGAGAAGGCGGAGTCGAAGTCGTCCTCGAAGTCGACGTCCGCGACCCAGAGCTCGAACACCACGAGCTCCAGCGGTTACACCCTGCCGGTCACCGGCGCCACCATCGGCACCGGTTACCGCGTGGCGGGCAGCATGTGGTCCAGCGGTTACCACACCGGCGTCGACTTCGTCGTCCCGACCGGTACCTCGCTGAAGGCCGTGGGCGCGGGCACGGTCGTCTCCGCGGGCTGGGGTGGCGCCTACGGCAACCAGGTCGTCATCAAGCTCAACGACGGCTACTACGCGCAGTACGCCCACCTGTCCCAGCTCTCTGTCTCGGCCGGCCAGACCGTGACCGAGGGTCAGCAGATCGGCCTCTCCGGCGCGACCGGCAATGTCACCGGCCCGCACCTGCACTTCGAGATCCGCACCACGCCGGACTACGGCTCCGACGTGGACCCGGTCGCCTACCTCCGTTCGAAGGGCGTCGCCGTCGGCTGACAACGCCCCCCTGTGCCACCGAAGGCCGGACCCCGATCCCCGGGTCCGGCCTTCGGTGTTCCCACTCGGAGCGGCTCTGCGCCTTCATGATCACTTCATTGCGTTCTTGTGGCAGGCGCGCTCAGGGCGTCGACAGGTGGGGGAGGGTGGGGACAGAGTGAACTCCGCCGCAGGGCAAGCGCTTTCTAGGCTTTCCGGCTGCCGCACCACCGGGGCGCCCGGACCGTGCGCGGCTCTCTGCGACCCACTCTCAGCCGTCCCCGGAAGGAACGCTCTCGCATGACGACCACCCGTAGAGCCTTCGGAGCCCTCGCGGCCGGCGCCGCCCTGGCCGCCCTCGCCCCCGCGGCCACCGCGAGCGCCTCGCCCCGCCACCGTCGCCTCATCGCGCACGACGACTTCCGTCACGGTCTCGGCCGCTGGGCCGTCGAACTGGAGCAGGGCGGCACGGTCACCGCGCAGCGCGGAGTACTGGAGGTCGACGTGCCCGCCGGCGCGACGATCTGGTTCAGGCAGCCGCTCGAAGGGCCGTACGTCCTGGAGTACACCGCCACGCCTGTCTCCGAGGGCGGGGCCAACGACCGGGTGTCCGATCTGAACAACTTCTGGAACGCGGTCGACGTGCGGTCCCCCGACGACCTCTTCGCCACCCGACGGGGCGGGGCGCTCGCGGAGTACGACTACCTGAAGACGTACTACTCGGGCTACGGCGCCAACTACAACACCACGACACGGCTGCGCCGATATGTCGGAGAGTCCGGCGTGCGGCCGCTGATCTACGACTACACCGAGCCGCTGCTCGTCGCGAACGAGCCGAACCGGGTGCGGATCGTCTCCGACGGCTCCAAGGTGCAGTGGTGGGACAACGGGCGGCTCGTCTTCGACTACACCGACCCGGAGCCTTATACGACGGGGCACTTCGCGTTCCGGACCACCTGGAGCCACTTCCGGATCAGCGAGTTCAGGGTATGGCGGTCGCAGCGTCAACGTTCGCGATGAGAGACCTATTCCTTGTTTGGCGAACACTTTAAGCGTGGCTTATCTCACCGCCCGTCAAGCCCTTCCTACGGTCGCGTAGGTCACATTCGAAGGTGAATCATGAACGGCTGTGGCAGACGATTCGAAGGATGACGGCAGTTCAGTGATCGGGTCGTACGTGGCGGTGGGGGACAGCTTCACCGAGGGCGTCGGCGACCCCGGCCCCGACGGGGCGTTCGTCGGATGGGCCGACCGGTTCGCGGTACTTCTCGCGGACCGGCGGCCCGAGGGCGACTTCAGGTACAGCAATCTCGCCGTACGCGGGAAGCTGCTCGACCAGATCGTCGAGGACCAGCTTCCGCAGGCCGCCGAACTGGCACCGGACCTGGTGTCGTTCTGCGCCGGCGGCAACGACATCATCCGGCCCGGTACCGACCCCGACGAGGTCGCCGAGCGCTTCGAGCGGGCGATCGCCCGGCTCACCGAGGCGTGCGGCACGGTCATGGTGACGACCGGCTTCGACACGCGTGGCGTTCCCGTGCTCAAGCATCTGCGGGGCAAGATCGCCACGTACAACGGACACGTGCGGGCCGTCGCCGACCGGTACGGCTGCCCGGTGCTCGACCTGTGGTCCCTGAAGACCATTCAGGACCGGCGGGCCTGGGACGGCGACCGGCTGCACCTCTCCCCGGAGGGGCACACGCGTGTGGCGCTCCGTGCGGGCCAGGTCCTCGGCCTCGAGGTCCCGGCCGACCCGGACCAGCCCTGGCCGCCGCTTCCGCCGCGCGGTCCGCTGGACGTGCGACGGGACGACGTCCACTGGGCCCGGGAGTATCTGGTGCCGTGGATCGGGCGTCGGCTGCGGGGGGAGTCCTCCGGGGACCACGTGACGGCCAAGGGTGTGCTGTCGCCGGATGACATCAAGAGCCGGATCGCTTCGGTGGCTTGAGCTGCGCGCGGCACCGGGGCCGGGCGGGTTTCGCCTCTCCGCCGCTATGCGGACCCCGTGCCGTCCAGCCCGAGTTCGCGGGCCAGGGCCTCGTCCACCCACGCCTGGGCCCGGGATCCGGGCACCGCGCCCGCGTAGGACGTCAGTTGGACGGCCAGGCCGTCCAGGAGGGCGGTGAGGCGCAGGGCCGTGGCCTGCGGGTCCGGGCAGTCGAACTCGCCCGCGGCCACGCCCTCGGCGATCACTTCCGCGAGGGCCGCCTTCCAGCGCCTGTCGAGGTCGCGGGTGACCTCCTGGAGCGCCGGCTCGCGCAGGGCCACCGCCCAGCCCTCGATCCACAGCCGCCAGCCCTTGGCCTGGCCCGTCGGCGCGTACCAGCGAACGGCCGCCCGCAGCCGACGCAAGGCGCTGGTACGGCGGCCCAGGAGCTTGCGCAGATGGGCCAGATCGTCCTCGGCGGCGTAGGTGAACGCGGCGGCGACCAGCTTCTCCTTCGTGGAGAAGTGGTAGAGCACCAGGGCGTTGCTGACTCCGAGCACCGAGGCCACGTCGGCGATCCTGACGGCTGCCACGCCCCGCGCCTCGATCTGCTCGATGGCGGCCCGGAGCAGCTCCTCGCGCCGCTCGGCCACTGTCAACCGCACTCTCGCCACGGGGTCACCCTAAGCCGTCGCCCGGTGGGGCGCCGCCCCGAGGGGCCAGGTCAGCGGTACCAGCCGAACCGGTCCGCGATCACCGGCAGCCGGTCCGCCACCAGGGCGTGGGCGGCGGCGCGCGGCGAGCTCCCGTCCGCCTCCGCGCGGGCCAGCAACTGCTCGACGAGGGCACGCATGGAACGCCGTATGTGCGCGAAGGCCTCGTCCGCGTCCGCGCCGATGTCGCCGAACAGGGTCCACCACCACCAGGCGTTGGTCCCGGAGTTGACCACCACGTCCGGCAGTACGGTGACCCCGCGCGCGGCCAACAGCGCCTCCGCCGCGGGCAGGACCGGCATGTTGGCCGCCTCGACGATCCAACGGGCCCTGATCCGCTCCTGGTTGCCGGTGTCGATCGTGTACGACACCGCCGCGGGCACGAGTACCTCCGCGTCGAGCGACAGCCAGGCGTCGCCGGGCAGTTCGCGATCGGCGGGGCGCAGGGCCGAGCGGTCCACGGTGCCGTAGGCGTCCCTGGCGGCCAGCAGCGCCTCGACGTCGAGCCCCGCGGGGTTGAAGACCGTGCCCTTGATGTCGGCGACGGCCACCACGGTGAGCCCCGCGCGCGTGAGGAAGCGTGCCGTGGCCCCGCCCATGGTGCCGAGGCCCTGCACCGCCACGCGCGTGCCCGCGTACGGCACCCCGGCCAGGTCCAGGGCCGCGAGGACCGACTCGGTGACCCCGCAGCCGCCGGCCAGTTCATCGAGCCCGATGCCGTCGACCTCGACGGCGAACGCGTCCGCGAGCCGCCGCCGGGCCGTGGCCTCGTCGTCGAGCAGCGGATAGACCGCCTGGATCGAGGAGACCAGGCCGGCCTCCGCGGCCGCCCGGTCCACCAGGTCCTGGCTGAGACCGAGGTCCTCGCCCGTCGTCCAGAGGCTTTCGACGTACGGCCGCATGGCGCGCAGGTAGCGCACGAGGAGGCCGTACGCCGCCGGGTCCCGGGGGTCGCAGTCGATGCCGCCCTTGGCGCCGCCCAGCGGGATGTACCGCGCCTCGGAGTCGTAGTGCAGGGCCTCTTTCATGGTCATGCCGCGGGCGAGCCCCGTGACCTCGTCCAGGGTGCAGCCGGGGCGCATGCGCAGGCCGCCGCTGGCGACACCCCGTACCAGCCGGTCGACGACCAGGAAGCCCTGGCGGCCGGTGACGTGGTCGGTCCAGGTGAGGGACAGCAGGGGGGTGGTCACACGGGCTCCGGTACGGGCGGACGGCTACTGAACGGGGGGTCAGTATTGGCATCCGGCCGCGCCCTGTCAACGTGATCCGCTCCGAAGGCGTCCTTACCCGTGTGACCGGACAGACTCCGGCACTGTCAGAGGGGCGGACCATAATGGATGCCTCAGCGACTCCACCTGGAGGTACCGTGACCGGCTTCCGTCCCCTGAGCTCCGGGCTCCGAGCGCTGCAGCCCGCGGCCTTCGGTGCGGACCCGAGCGGTGAGCGCATGGCGCGTATCCGCAGATCCCCCCACTTCAAAGACGGTGTCTTCCAGAACCCCGGCGGAACCGCCAGGATCCGGCCCGACGGGTCGGCGATCGACTTCGCCAAGGGCTACTTCGACAGCGACGCCCGGCAGCAGCGAGCACCGCAGGGCCGGATCCCGGTCCATGCCACGACGCTCGCCGACCTCTCCAAGCCGCCGGCCACCGGACTGCGGCTGACCTGGATGGGGCACTCCAGCGTGCTCGCCGAGATCGACGGACGGCGGGTGCTGTTCGATCCCGTCTGGGGTGAGCGGTGCTCCCCGTTCCCCTTCGCCGGGCCCAAGCGGCTGCACCCCGTGCCCTTGCCGCTCGCAGCGCTCGGTCCGGTCGACGTGATCGTCATCTCCCACGATCACTACGACCACCTGGACATGCCCACGATCAAGCAACTGGCCGGGACGGACACCGTCTTCGCCGTGCCGCTCGGTGTGGGAGCCCATCTCGAGCACTGGGGGGTGTCCGCCGACCGGCTGCATGAGCTGGACTGGCACGAGTCGACCCAGGTCGCCGGGCTGACGCTGACGGCCACCCCCGCCCGTCACTTCTGCGGGCGAGGGCTGCGGAACACCCAGCACACGCTGTGGGCGTCCTGGGTCGTCTCCAGTGGAGAACACCGGGTCTACCACAGCGGTGACACCGGGTACTTCGAGGGGTTCAAGGACATCGGCGCGTCGTTCGGGCCCTTCGACGCGACGATGATCCAGCTCGGCGCCTACTCGGAGTTCTGGCCGGAGATTCACATGACGCCTGAGGAGGCAGTGCAGTCTCATCTGGATCTGCAGGGCGGGGACGCGGCGGAGGGGGTGCTGCTGCCGATCCACTGGGGCACGTTCAATCTCGCGCAGCATCCTTGGGCGGAGCCCGCGGAGCGGACGATGTTGCTGGCCCACAAGGCCGGCGTCGCGATGGCCACGCCTCGGCCGGGGGAGCCGTTCGAGCCCGGGGCCGTGCCGGTGGCCGATCCTTGGTGGCGGGGGGTGGCGAAGGCGCCGGCCGGGGGGTGGGCGGCGTTGCCGACGGTGGCGGAGGAGCCGGCACCTGTAGTGGAGGCCTGAGCCGCGGTTGTGGATCTGCCTCACCGGGCTGTGGGTGGGGCGGTTGCGGGTTCTCGGTGGCTGGGCGGGCGGTTTCGCGTGCCCCTGGGTGAGTGCGGCGGCCCAGTCACCTGAGGGGTGTGGGGGAGGCCGGTGGTGTGGACGCGGGCCGTGAGCTCCTTCGCCCACATGTGACCGCGCGGTTCCCTGTGGGACAGGACGGGACGCGGCCGTAGACCCACGACGGTGTTGACGGACGCCGGCTTGCGGGTGAGCGGGAGCCTGGTGTGCTCCTTGGCTGCGGGTTGCGCGTGCCGTGGCCGGGGGCTGAGGCGGATCGGCGCTGCAGTGGACCGACACGGTCAGTGACAATCAGGAAGGCTCGGGCCAACGCTCCGGAGGGGTGTCGGTAGGGCTGCCGTACCCGGGAAAACGGCTGACGGGACGACCGACGCGCGCGTACGCCCTGGATCCTCGCTGGACGTGCATGACCGCTTCTGACCAGGACTGATCGGTATTCACTCGTTCGGGGATTCCCTACCGGTCTGCTTGTCGGTCTGTCGTGCGGAACCTCCTACCAGAGCGGGACGCTCCGTGGGGGACTTTGTCAACTGCCGCTCGCACATGATGCGCTGGCGACTACTGTGAGTGTCCGCCGGGCGACGAGGGGTTGGATTCTTCGGTTCTCTCGACCGGTACGCCATGACGCATGCCCACGGCGAACTGCCGCGGTGCGGGGAGGAGGGAGGCGACGCGCCGGTGACCGACGACCGTGCCGCCGCGCGCCCCGCTCGGCGACCCGCCCAGCAGCCCGCAGGGGCACATGCCGGAGCCCGCCGAACCGGGCCGGCCGGCCCGGGACCCTCCGGCCAACAGGACCGACGGACCAGTACAAGGACACCGATGTCTCACCTCCGTGCCCCGGCCGCACGCGCAGACCGCCGTGAGGGCGGGCGGCATGGGCGGCCGGTCGCCCGCCCCGCCCCCTCGCTGCCTGAGACGCACATACGGCCGCAACTACTGCGGCTGGCCGTGCTCCCACCGATCGCGGTCGCGCTCAGCGGCTGTGCGGCCGTCCTGTTCACCGTCCGCTCCACCGGGGCACAACCCAGCCTCATTCTGTGGGGTGTCCTGGCCGGGGCGGTCTCGGTGACCCTCGCGGGCATCCTCATCGCCGCCGTGGCGGCCGACCGCGCCGCCAAGACGGTGAGCGACCGCGTCGGCGCGTTGCGCCGCAGCAGTGCGCGCCGCGAGGCCGACCTGCGGGTCCTGGTCGAGGGGCTGCGCCGCGGGGAGATTCCGCCGGGGCACGGTCCGTGCAGCGGTCCGCCCGACGACGCCGACGACTTCGACCTGCTCGCCGCCGACCTGGCCCGCGCCCACGACGGAGCCGTCACCGCGGTCGTCCAGGCCGCCCAGCTCTCCAGCCAGGCCGGTAGCGAACAGAAGCTGGAGGTCTTCGTCAACCTCGCGCGGCGGCTTCAGTCGCTGGTGCACCGCGAGATCTCCATCCTCGACGAGCTGGAGAACGAGATCGAGGACCCCGACCTGCTCAAGGGGCTCTTCCACGTCGACCACCTCGCCACCCGGATCCGCCGGCACGCCGAGAACCTCGCCGTCCTCGGCGGTGCCGTCTCGCGTCGGCAGTGGAGCAACCCCGTCTCCATGACCGAGGTGCTGCGCTCCGCCATCGCCGAGGTCGAGCAGTACTCGCGGGTCAAACTCGTGCCGCCGATCGACGGCACGCTGCGTGGGCACGCCGTCGCCGACGTCATCCATTTGCTGGCCGAACTCGTCGAGAACGCCACGGTGTTCTCGGCGCCGCACACTCAAGTGCTGCTGCGCGCCAACCTCGTGACCTCCGGGCTCGCCGTCGAGGTGGAGGACCGCGGCCTCGGCATGCCCGTCGCCGAACAGCACCGGATGAACGCCCTGTTGGCGGATCCCGACCAGGTCAACGTCGCGAGCCTGCTGGCCGACGGGCGCATCGGGCTGTTCGTGGTGTCACAGCTCGCGAAGCGGCACGGGATCCATGTCCGGCTCCAGACCAACATCTACGGCGGTGTCCAGGCCGTCCTCGTGGTGCCGCAGGCACTGCTGGGTTCGGCGCCGGGCGCCATCGGTGCGCAGTCGCCGGAAGCCGCGGGGTCGGGCGGGGCCGCGGGTACGGCCGTATCCGCGCAGGGCCCGGCCCATCCGCGACCCGGACATGAGGCACGGCACCGGGGCGCGCCCGCCGATCCGCGCCGGGGGGAGTCCCCGGGCACGGAGTCCGGGCTCAACGGCAGCGCGTCGCCGACGGCGAGGAGCGGCGGAGCGGTGCCGCAGGGCGCCCGGGGCGTTCGAAACGGCAGCGGGCCCGTACGGAACGGCAATGGTCACGAGCCGAGTGACGGTGACCGTGCGTCGACCGGCGGCGGATCCGTGGCCGACGCTGCCGGGTCGCTGACGCATGGCGGCGGAGCCGTACCGGCCGACGGCGGGGCTGCGCTGGACGGTGGCGGGGACGTGTCGAGTCGTCGGGGGCGTGGGCCTGGTGGCAGCGATCCTCTACCGAGCGGCGGTGCGCCCTTTCTGAACGGTGGCTCGGAGGCACCGAGTGGAGGGGGGAGCGTTTCGAGTGAGCGCGGCCGCCTGCCGGGGGGTGGCGGGTCTTCGCCGGACGGCGGCGGGGGAGTGTCGAGCGGCCGGGGGCAGGTGCCCGGCGGCAGTGACTTCTCGGCGGGTGGCGGTGGGGCCTTCCTGGGCGGTGGCTCGGGGGTTCCGAGTGGTGGCGGGCAGGTGCCTGGCGGCAGTGACTTCTCGTCGGGTGGCGTTGGGGCCTTCCTGGGCGGTGGCTCGGGGGTACTGAGTGGTGGCGGGCAGGTGCCCGGCGACGGCGGCTCCCTGGCGAGTGGCGGTGGGTCCGTCCTGAACGGCGGCTCGGAGGCGCCGGGTGGGGGCGAGGCCTGGTCCGACGGGAACGGGTCTTTGGCCCGTGGCATGCCCGAGCGGAAGCCCGGCGGTGGTGGAACCGGGCCGAACGGCGGTGGACCGCACTCGGGGCGGCCTGCGCCGCTGCCTGTGCGCGGTGCCCGTGCCGACCGGCCGACCCCCGCCGAGGCCGTACCCGGGATCAGGCCCGACGACCGGCGGCTGGTCGCGGAGCACGTGACCGCACCGCCCACCCCGCGTACCGGGACCGTGCGCGGCACCATGGGCAAGCCCCAACTGCCCCGGCGCCGCGCACAGGAACACATCGCACCCCAACTGCGCGGCGGACCGACGCCACGGCAGGAACCCGAGTACCCGGCCGGCCACGACCCGGGACTCATGGCGGCCTTCCAGCGCGGCATCAGCCTCGCCGAGGCCCAGCAGCACCTGGAGCAGGCGCCCGGCGAATCGACCACAACGCTGCCGTCGCCCCGTATGGAGGCCGACCCCATGGACCCGGCACACACGGTGTCCGCACACATGGACACCACCCCTATGGGGCCCACCCCCATGAGCGCCGCTCCCATGGACTCCGTACACATGGGCCCCGCCCACGTGGGTTCGGGGCACCCAGATACGGCGGCAAGGGTCCGCACGTATACGGACACCTCTTACACAGACGAGGCCCACTCGGACACCGGCTCCGCGGCATTCGCCCCTCCGGAGTCCCGCCCCGCCCCCATTGACGTAACTCCCATGGAGCGGCACCACATATCCGAGGCGCACGGTCTCGATCACGACCGCACCACCCCCCGGCACGACGGGAGCGCACCCGCCGGATGACCACCCCCGCGTTCACCCCACCCCCCAGCGCTCCCGCAGACCTTCGTACCTCAAGGAGTCGATCCACCATGGCGAGCGAAGCGCCGACCGGCCATGTATCCGATCTCGACTGGCTGATGAGCGGCCTCGTGCAGCGCGTACCGCACACCAGCAGCGCGGTCCTGCTGTCCTGCGACGGGCTCGTGAAGTCGGTCCACGGCCTCGACGGGGACAGCGCCGACCACATGGCGGCCCTGGCCTCCGGCCTCTACTCCCTCGGCCGCAGCGCGGGCGTCCGCTTCGGCGACGGCGGAGACGTCCGCCAGGTCGTCGTCGAACTCGACTCGACGCTGCTGTTCGTGACCACCGCGGGCTCCGGCACCTGTCTCGCCGTACTCGCCGGCCGTGAGGCCGACGCGGCGGTGCTCGGCTACGAGATGGCGATGCTCGTCAAGAGCGTGCGTCCCTACCTGGTGACCGCGCCCCGGCAGCACGCCGTCGAATCCCCGGCGATGAGGCCTTGAGCGTGGCGGCGGTCGGCGACGGGCCCTGGCTCGACGACGCGGCCGGGCGGCTGGTGCGGCCCTTCACGGTCAGCAACGGCCGCACCCGGCCGTCCATCGCGTTCGACCTGCTGTCGCACGTGATGGCCACCGGTGCCACCCCCATCGGCTACCTCGGCCCCGAGCACGCGCAGGCCCTCGACCTGTGCCGCGCGCCCGTCTCGGTCGCCGAGGTCGCCGCCCATCTCAAGCTGCCGGCGGTGGTCACCAAGGTGCTGCTGTCCGACCTCGTCGACTGCGGGGCGCTGACCACCAAGCCCCCCGAGTTCACCCACAACCCGACTGACCGGGCTCTTCTGGAGGCAGTGCTCGATGGACTACGACGACAGCTCTGACCCCTTCCCCACCGCACTGAAGATCCTGGTGGCGGGAGGGTTCGGGGTAGGCAAGACGACCTTCGTGGGCGCGGTCAGCGAGATCGCTCCCCTCAGCACGGAGGAACTGCTCACCACGGTCAGCGCCGCGACCGACAGTCTCGACGGTATCGAGAACAAGGTCGAGACGACGGTGGCCATGGACTTCGGCAGGATCACCCTCGATCCGGAACACGTCCTGTACCTGTTCGGCACGCCCGGGCAGGAGCGGTTCTGGTTCATGTGGGACGAACTCTCCGAGGGCGCGCTCGGCGCGGTGATCCTCGCCGACACCCGCAGACTGGAGGACTGCTTCGCCGCCGTGGACTTCTTCGAACAGCGCGGCCTCGGATTCATCGTCGCGATCAACGAGTTCGACGGGGGGTACCGCTACGACCCCGAGGAGGTCCGCGCCGCCATCGACCTCCCGCCGGAGATCCCGATCGTGCGCTGCGACGCACGGATCTCCAGTTCCGGTGTGCAGACCCTGCTCACCCTCGTACGGCATCTCATCGCCCACAGCCCGGCGCCCGCGCCGAGCCATGGCGCCCACATGTGACCCCCGAATACACCGCCACGGAGCCGCATATGACCGACGTCCACAGCGACGGAACCCGCCCATGAACTACGACCCACCACGCCCGGCCGGTCGTCTGCTGCTCACCCCCGAGGACAAGGAGGCCCCGGACCGGGCGCGACGGCTGCGCCTGCTGGACCTCGGGGAGCGCCCGGAGCCCGCTCTGGACGCCTTCGCCGAGCGGCTCGCCGAGCACACGGGAGCGCCGTACGCCATGGTCAACTTCGTCGGCGAGAACCGGCAGTTCTTCGCCGGTCTCAGGATTCCCGCGGCCCGGCCCCCGGCGGACGGCGACGAGGCCAAGCCGGAAGTGGGCCGCTATATGGCGCGCGACCATGGGTTCTGCCCCCATGTGATCGCCCGCCGCAAGGCGCTGGTCCTGGAGGACGTCCGTGACTATCCGCGGTTCGCGGGCAACCCGGTCGTCGACGAGTTCGGCATCCGTTCCTATCTGGGCGCGCCGCTCATCGACTCGACGGGGATGGTGCTGGGCACGGTGTGCGCAGCGGACGTGCAGCCCCGGACCTGGGGGAAGTCCGGCCTGGAGACCATAAAGTCGTCGGCGGCGGAACTGGTCGCGCGTCTGCAGCGACGGGAGGCCGACGGGCTTCCGGTGCTGTGACGGACGAGACGGCCCGCATCACCAGCCGACCGGTCTAGTACCCACGTAGACTCGCTGTGTGGGACGTACCAGTGACGCCAGGCAGAAGATCCTCGGTGCCGCGCGCTCGCTCATCGAGGGGCGCGGCTACTCGGCGCTGGGCGTGGCCGAGATCTGCAAGGCGGCCGGGGTGCCGAAGGGCAGTTTCTACTACTTCTTCGAGTCCAAGGAGGCCCTCGCGCTCGCCGTCGTCGACGAGCACTGGGCAGCCCAACGGCGGGACTGGGAAACCGTGTTGGGCACAGACGCGGACCCCCTGCGGCGGCTGCGCGGACTCTTCGAGCAGACCGAGGCCGGCCAGCGTGCCGTCCAGGAGGGCTGCGGAACGGTCTCGGGCTGTCTGTTCGGGAACCTCACTCTGGAGCTGAGCAACCACGCCGAGCCGGTGCGCGGACGGCTGCAGGAGATCTTCGACGCGCAGGTCGACATGGTCGAGGCGGTCGTCGCCGAGGCCCGGGACCGCGGCGAGGTCAGCGTGTCCGACCCACGGGAGGCGGCGCGGGCGGTGGTGGCCCAACTGGAGGGCCAGGTGATGTTCGCCAAGCTCTACAACAGCCCCCAGCGCCTGAGCCCCCTGTGGGACAACTGCCGAGCCCTGCTCGGTGCCGCAGGCTCCTAGGCCCGATCCGCCGGACCGGCGCTCAGGGCTTCCCTAGTAACCGCGCCAGACGTTGTCGAACGCGGCGTCCTCGATGACCTTCCGCTGGCGTACGGCCTCCAGTTCCATCACCGCGTCCCCGACCGCGGCCAGCACGGTGGCCGCGTCGTCGGCGAGCTCTCCGGCCGGGTCGTCACCGATCCCGGCGGCGGACACCAGAGCGGCGAGGACGGGTTCGCCCGCCGCCCGGCGCTCCTCGGCCTGCCGCCTGGCCGGCGAGTCCACCAGCTCCGTACGTCCGGTCCGCAGCGGGATCCGGCGGCCCCGTGAGCGGGCCGTCAGCCCGATCCGCTCCAGGTCCTCGACGTAGGCCGCGGACAGCCCGCGGCCCCGGCGCCACAGCCAGTCCTCGACCGACTCGTACGGCTCCTGCCGTACGAGCGCCTCGGCGGCCTCGTCCAACAGGCGGTCGCCCGTGGGGGATTCGGCCTGGGGCAGGATGCGGTCGCCGTCCAGGGCGAGGGCGTGGGCGTCGAGGAGGTCGAGCACCTCGGCTCCCGCGAGAACGAGCGAGAGATCGCCCTGCTCCACCGGCTTGTCGGCGGCCACATCGAGGACGACGATCGCGAGGTCCCGTGCGGTGTTCATCAGCGGCTCCATGTCAGTCGGCCGGGTGCGGCGGTGCGTGCTCAGGGGCCGGCCGCGGCGGGCCGGGCGTCCTCGGTCGATTCTCGCTGCTGCTCGGGGACTGTGGGTCCCATTACGACCATGTGGTGCGGGAAACCGATCCGGAGCACGGCGGCGGCCGCGGCCGCCACCAGGACCACGAGGGCAGCCAGCAGGAGAGCTCCGTGGTAGCCGTGGTGCAGCAGCGGGGCGACGACAAGCGGGCCCAGGATCTGTCCGACCGAGTACCCGGCGGTCAGCAGGGCGACCGAGCGGGGGAACCGCAGGTGCGCTCCGGTGGCCAGGGCGAGCGAGCTGATGCCGATGAACGTGGCGCCGAACAGCACCGCCGAGCCGAGGGCCGCCGCCGTACCGCCGACCAGGGCGGGCAGGGCGATGCCGGCCGCCTGGATCACGAGCGCCGTGAGCAGCAGTCCGGGGCGTGACCACCGGCGGCCCAGCCGGGCCCACAGTGCCGAGGACGGCACGGCGGCCAGGCCCACGAGCACCCAGGCGCCGCTGCCGACCCAGCCCGGGGACTCCTGCCCGATGGCGGCGACCAGGAAGGTCCCGGCGACGATGTAGCCGACGCCCTCCAGCGTGTAGCTGACGAACAGCGCACCGAACCAGCGGTGCGTGCGGGGTGTCGCGCCGCTCCCGTCCGTGGCGGCGACGGGCGCCTCCTGCGGCCGTAGATTCCACGAGGCGGCCGCGAGCAGCGAGGCCAGTACGGCGGCGGCCCACCAGGCGGTGCGCCAGTCGGCGGCGGACCGCAGCACCAGGACCAGCAGGCCGGACAGCGCGATGCCGCCGCCCACCCCGCCGAAGGCCCAGCCGGCCAGGTGCGGCGGGTGGTCCCGCAGATGGTGCAGGAGGGATCCGGCCGCGACGACGAACACCAGGGCGCTCGCCACGCCGGCCAGCAGCCGCAGCAGACTCCAGACGGTGGTGCTGTGGGTGAGGGGCATCGCGGCGAGCGTGCCGGTCAGCAGGATGAGGGAGGCACGCAGTACGGTGCGCGACCGGATCAGTGCGGGGGCCAGGATGCCCGCCAGGGCGCCGACGAGATAGCCGAGGTAGTTGGCGGTGGCCAGGTTCGCCCCGGCCCCCGTGGACAGGCCCGCCCGGGTGTGCATCAGGGGCGGGATCGGGGTGTAGACGAAGCGGCCGACTCCCATGCCCGCCGCGAGCGCCGCCGCGGCCCGAGCGGCATGACTCCAGGAGGACGAGGCGCTCACTTCGTGCCGGGGTCGTTGGGATGCGGGGCGAGCGGGGTGACGGTGAAGGTCATCCACGGGCGCAGCGGCAGGGTGCCGAGCACCTTCTCGTGGAGCTCCTCCTCGTCGGCGGCCCGCCACACCCCGATGCTGCGCAACTCGCCCACGGGCCGCCACAGTCGGGCGAGACGGCCGGTGGCGGCCAGTTCCCTCGCGCGGACGGCCTCGGCGGCCCGCCGCCGGTCGACCTCCTCCTGTCCGGTGCCCTCGGGAACGGTGGTGGTGATCTCGACCAGGAACTCTCGCATGACGTGCTCCGCTCGTCGTCGGTGAGCCCATCGTGCGCGCGTCACCTGCACCGATGCCACGACCGGCTTCCTCGCTGCTGATAGGCGCAGCCTCCCAGCGCGCGTACGATGGCGCCCGTGGAACTGCGCCAGCTGCGGTACTTCGTCGCGGTCGCCGAGGAGCTGAACTTCGGCCGGGCCGCCGAGCGACTGCTCATCGCGGGCCCCTCGCTCTCCCAGCAGATCAAGGCACTCGAACGGGACCTGGGCGTCCGGCTGTTCGACCGCGACCGCCGCAAGGTCTCCCTCACCCAGGCCGGTGCCGCCCTCCTCCCGCACACCCGCGCCCTGCTCGACCGCGCCGACGACCTCAAACGCCGGGCCGGCAGCCTGACCGGCTCGCAGTCGGTGCGGCTCGGATACGTCAACTGGCTTCCCCCGGACCTGATGTCGCGTACGGCGCCGGTGGCCCAGGTGCACCTCGACGCCTGGGTCGCCCCCTCCCACACCCAGGCCGCGCGCGTCGCCGACGGCAGCCTCGACCTCGCCGTCTGCTGGGTGCGCACCGAGGACCTCCAAAGGCTCGGGCTGCGGGCCCGGCTGGTCGGCGCCGACCAGCTCTACGCCGTCGCCAGGGGCGGCGACAGCAGCGACGTACCCGACGTGGCGGCCCGGGACGTCCACGTGCTCATCGACGACGATCTCACCGCCTGGGCCGCCTGGAACGTGTACGCCGAAGAGCTCGCGCAGGCGACCGGCGCCCGTCCGGTCCGCATCTCCGACGGCGCGATCACCGGCCCCGCGTTCTTCGACCACGTGCGCCGCTGCACCCGCCCCGTCCTCAACTCGCCCAAGGGGCAGACCAGTCCGCTCCCGCCCGACCTCGTCCGCCGCGAGATCGTCGGACCGAAGGTCTACTGGACCTGGTCCCTGGTGTGGCGCGAGAAGGAGGACCGCGCCGGTGTCCTGGCCGTCGTCGATGCGCTGTGCGAGGGCGTCGGTGACCTCGGTATCCATGCCCCGGACGCCTGGCTGCCCGCCGACGATCCTTACGCGATCCCCGGCTGACCTGCACTGGGAGGCAGCGCCTTCCAGGCCGTAGGAAGCCGATCCTTCCGTCTCCCGGTGGACGGGCCTACCTTCCAAATAGTCGACCGGTCGGCTAGTACCGGTCACCGACTCGAAGAAGGTCACCATGAGCACGCAGAACCAGAAGGTCGCGATCATCACCGGCGCCTCGCAGGGCATCGGCGCCGCCCTCGTCGAGGGCTACCGCAAGCTCGGCTACGCCGTCGTGGCCACCTCGCGCACCATCGCACCACCCGTCGACGACGCGGACGTCCTCACCGTCCAGGGCGACCTCGCCGACCCGGCCACCGCGGAGCGCGTCGTCGAGGCCGCCGTGGAGCGGTTCGGCCGTATCGACACCGTGGTCAACAACGCGGGCATCTTCGTCGCCAAGCCGTTCACCGAGTACACCGCCGAGGACTACGCCACCGTGACGGGCATCAACGTCGCCGGCGTCTTCCATCTCACCCAGCGGGCCGTCCCGCACCTGCTCGCCCAGGGCGGCGGGCACATCGTCAACGTCACCACGAGCCTGGTCGACAACGCGGACTCCAGGGTCCCGTCCGTGCTGGCCTCGCTGACCAAGGGCGGTGTGCAGTCCGCCACCAAGTCCCTCGCCGTCGAGTACGCCACCCGCGGCATCCGCGTCAACGCCGTCTCGCCCGGCACCATCAAGACCCCCATGCACGCGGAGGAGACCCACGAGTTCCTCGCCGCCCTGCACCCGGTCGGACACATGGGCGAGGTGAGCGACATCGTGGACGCCGTGCTCTTCCTGGAGACGGCGCCGTTCGTCACCGGCGAGATCCTGCACGTCGACGGCGGTATGAGCGCCGGACACTGACGACCCGTCAATTCATCGACCAAGGAGCGGACATGACCAGCTCGACGGACGACAAGGCGATCCTCGGCGGAGTCCTCGACCGGTGGAAGGCCGGCGTCGACGCCCACCAACCGGAGCGCGTGGCCGCCCTCTTCACCGAGGAGGCCCTCTTCCAGGGGCTGCACCCCTACAGCGTCGGACGGCAGGGCGTCGCCGATTACTACGACTCCCAGCCGCCCGGCCTGAAGGCGGAGTACCGCATCCTCGAGACACGGCGCCCCGCCGACGGCCTCGTCCTGGGCTATCTGGACGTCGACTTCACGTTCACCGACCGGCCCGCACTCGCGGTCAAGCTCTCGGTTCTCGTGACCCGGGTGGGCGACGACTGGTACATCAGCCACTATCAGGTCTCCCGCCTCGACCAGGGCCCGCAGCGGGCGTGAAGCGGAGCTGTGGCACCGCTTAAGAAATCCTCGATGGACCAGGACGGCGTCGTACGGCAGATTGCTGGGCGTTTCCACCCCTCGCACCCACAGGAGCCCTGCCGTGAAGGCGCTGGTCAAGGAGAAGGCGGAGCCCGGACTGTGGCTCGCGGACGTCCCGGAGCCGGCCGTCGGCCCCGGGGACGTCCTGATCAAGGTGCTGCGCACCGGCATCTGCGGCACCGATCTGCACATCCGGTCCTGGGACGGCTGGGCACAGCAGGCGATCCGCACGCCCCTCGTCCTGGGACACGAGTTCGTCGGCGAGGTCGTGGAGACCGGACGCGATGTCTCCGAGATCGCCATCGGCGACCGGGTGAGCGGCGAAGGGCACCTCGTCTGCGGCAGGTGCCGCAACTGCCTCGCCGGGCGGCGGCACCTGTGCCGGGCCACGGTCGGGCTAGGCGTCGGCCGGGACGGGGCCTTCGCCGAGTACGTCGCCCTGCCCGCCGCCAACGTGTGGGTGCACCGCGTCCCCGTCGAACTCGACGTGGCCGCGATCTTCGACCCGTTCGGCAACGCCGTGCACACCGCGCTGTCCTTCCCGCTGGTCGGCGAGGACGTGCTGATCACCGGCGCCGGGCCGATCGGACTGATGGCGGCGGCGGTCGCCCGGCACGCGGGTGCGCGCAACGTCGTCGTCACCGACGTCAGCGAGGAGCGTCTGGACCTGGCCCGCAAGATCGGAGTGAGCCTCGCGCTGAACGTGTCGGAGGCGGGGATCGCCGACGGGCAGCGGGAGTTGGGCCTGCGTGAGGGCTTCGACATCGGCCTGGAGATGTCCGGCCGGCCGGAGGCCCTGCGCGACATGATCGCCAACATGACGCACGGCGGCCGGATCGCGATGCTGGGACTGCCTGCCGCGGAGTTCCCGGTCGACTGGGCCCGTATCGTCACCTCGATGATCACCATCAAGGGCATCTACGGCCGGGAGATGTTCGAGACCTGGTACGCGATGTCGGTCCTCCTGGAGGGCGGCCTCGACCTGGCCCCCGTGATCACCGGCCGGTACGGCTACCGCGACTTCGAGGCCGCGTTCGCCGACGCGGCGAGCGGCCGCGGCGGCAAGGTCATCCTCGACTGGACCAACTGACTTAGGGATTGACGATGTTCGACTCCGTGCGCGACGACCTGCGCGCCACCCTCGACGAGATCCGCGCCGCCGGCCTGCACAAGCCGGAGCGCGTGATCGACACCCCGCAGTCCGCGACCGTGAACGTCTCCGCGGGCGGCCGCCCCGGAGAGGTGCTCAACTTCTGCGCCAACAACTACCTCGGCCTCGCCGACCACCCCGAGGTCGTCGCCGCCGCCCACGCCGCCCTGGACCGCTGGGGCTACGGCATGGCCTCGGTCCGCTTCATCTGCGGCACGCAGGAGGTCCACAAGGAGCTGGAGGCGCGGCTGTCCGCCTTCCTCGGCCAGGAGGACACGATCCTGTACTCCTCCTGCTTCGACGCCAACGGCGGTGTCTTCGAGACGCTGCTGGGCCCCGAGGACGCGGTGATCTCCGACGCCCTGAACCACGCGTCCATCATCGACGGCATCCGGCTGTCCAAGGCCCGCCGCTTCCGCTACGCCAACCGTGATCTGGCCGATCTGGAACGGCAGTTGAAGGAGGCCGCGGGTGCCCGGCGCAAGCTGATCGTCACCGACGGCGTCTTCTCCATGGACGGTTACGTGGCGCCGCTGAAGGACATCTGCGACCTCGCCGACCGGTACGACGCCATGGTCATGGTCGACGACTCGCACGCCGTCGGCTTCGTCGGCCCCGGCGGCCGCGGCACCCCCGAGCTGCACGGCGTCATGGACCGCGTCGACATCGTCACCGGCACCCTGGGCAAGGCGCTCGGCGGCGCCTCCGGCGGTTACGTCGCCGCCCGTGCCGAGATCGTCGCACTCCTGCGTCAGCGCTCACGTCCGTACCTCTTCTCCAACACGCTCGCCCCGGTGATCGCCGCGGCCTCCCTGAAGGTCCTCGACCTGCTGGAGTCGGCGGACGACCTGCGGGTGCGGCTGCGGGAGAACACCGCGCTGTTCCGTCGCCGTATGACCGAGGAGGGCTTCGGCGTCCTGCCCGGTGATCACGCCATCGCGCCCGTGATGATCGGGGACGCCTCCGAGGCGGGCCGTCTGGCGGAGCTGCTGCTGGAGCGCGGGGTGTATGTGATCGGTTTCTCGTACCCCGTCGTCCCGCAGGGGCAGGCGCGCATCAGGGTGCAGCTCTCGGCGGCCCACTCCACCGAGGACGTGAACCGCGCGGTCGACGCCTTCGTCGCGGCCAGGGCCGAGCTGGCGGCCTAGTCCGGACGTATTGCGATAATCGATCCCATGATCGAGGCACGGCGGCTCCACATCCTCCGTGCGGTGGCGGACCACCGCACGGTCACGGCGGCTGCCGCCGCGCTGTATCTCACCCCCTCCGCGGTCTCGCAGCAGCTCACCGCCCTGGAGCAGGAGACCGGCCACCGGCTCGTCGAGCGCGGTGCGAAGGGCGTACGGCTGACTGCGGCCGGCGAGATCCTGCTCAGCCACACCAACGCGGTCCTCGCCCAACTGGAGCGGGCGGAGGCCGAGCTGGCCGCCTACAGCTCGGGCGCGGCCGGCACCGTCACGGTCGCCTCCTTCGCGACCGGGATCGCCCTGGTCGTGGCACCCGCGGTGGCCCGCCTCGCCTCGATCGCCCCCGGCATCCACCTCCGCGTCCAGGACGCCGAGGGCGACGCCAGCCTGCCGATGGTCCTCGACCGGCAGGTCGATGTGGCGGTCGCCGTGGAGTACCGCGGGGCCCCGCCCGCCGACGATCCCCGCCTGGCCCACGTGCCCCTGTACGCCGAGCCCTTCGACGCGGTCGTCCCGGTGACCCACCGGCTGGCCGGCGCGGGCGAGGTGCCGCTGGCCGAGCTCGCCAAGGACCCCTGGATCGGCCCCTACCCCGGCAACCCCTGCCACGACGTCGTGGTCCTGGCCTGCGAGAACGCCGGATTCCAACCGCGTCTTGAGCACTCGTCGGACGACTTCCGCGCGGTGGTGGCACTGGCGTCCGCGGACGCGGGGGTGGCCTTGGTGCCGCGTTCGGCGCTGATCGGGATGGACCTCACCGGGGTCGTCGTACGACCGGTCGACGGGGTCGCCCCCACGCGCCGGGTCTTCGCGGCCGTGCGGCGGGGAGCGGAGGAGCACCCCCTCATCCGTCCTGTGCTGGACGCGCTCGCAGCCGTTGCCGGGGGACAGAGGGCCGGCCACGGCTAGCGGGTTTCTCGTATCTGGGATAGCGTCCCGAATGTGAAACACGATGAGCTCGGGCCCGACCCCGTCGACACCCGCCTCGGCGTCCGACTCGCCGCGCTGCGGGCCGAACGGGGCTGGTCCCTGGGCGAGTTGGCCGAGCGCAGCGGCGTCAGCAAGTCCACCCTGTCCCGCGCCGAGCGGGCCGAGATCAGCCCCACCGCCTCGCTGCTGAACCGGCTGTGCGGGGTGTACGGGCGGACCATGTCCCAGCTGCTCAGCGAGGTCGAGGCCGAGCCCGCACCGCTGATCCGGGCCGCCGACCAGACGGTGTGGGAGGACCGGGCCTCCGGGTTCGTACGGCGGTCCGTGTCGCCGCCGCACTCCGGGCTGCGCGGCGAACTCGTCGAGGGACGGCTCGCCGCCGGTGCCGACCTCGCCTACGACCGGCCGCCCGTGCCAGGCCTGGAGCAGCACATCTGGGTTCTGGAAGGTGCGCTGGACGTCACCGCCCAGGACGTCGAGCACCACCTCGGCACCGGCGACTGCCTGCGGCTGCGGGTGTGGGGGCCGACCCGGTTCCGGTGCGCGGGCCCCGACCCGGTGCGGT
This sequence comes from Streptomyces sp. SAI-127, assembly GCF_029894425.1. NCBI lineage: Bacteria > Bacillati > Actinomycetota > Actinomycetes > Kitasatosporales > Streptomycetaceae > Streptomyces > Streptomyces sp. SAI-127. The sequence goes on along the minus strand of NZ_JARXYJ010000001.1, from coordinate 1,861,650 downwards.
ATGTGCTGGCGGTGGTCCTGCCATGATCGTCACCCGCCTGGACGAGGTCCAACTGCTGGACCGTGTGGATGAGTTGGCCGATCTGCTGGTCGACACGGTGGACGGCGGCGCCTCCGTCGGGTTCCTCGCACCGATGGACCGGGCGGCGGCCGTCGCCTGGTGGAAGGAGCGTGCGGGCGCGGTGGCCGCGGGGTATGTGGCGGTGTGGGCGGCGCACGACGGTCACCGCGCGGTCGGTACCGTCAGCCTGGCCTTCCCCGACAAGCCCAACTCCCGCCACCGCGCGGAGCTGGTCAAACTGATGGTGCACCGGGACGCGCGCGGGCACGGCCTCGGGCGCCGGCTCCTCGGCACCGCGGAGGAGGCCGCCCGCACGGCCGGAATCACCCTGCTCCACCTGGACACCGAGACCGACAGCCCCGCCGAGCGCCTCTACGGCGGCGCCGGATGGACCCGCGCCGGAGTCATCCCCGACTACGCGGCCGATCCCGCCGGGGTGCTGCGGCCGACGACCCTGTACTACAAGCGGCTCGGGGCGACCGCTCCGACCAGGTGATTGTCAGTGGCAGCCGCTACGGTGCCTGTCATGCCGGACGCCGAAGACGTACGCCGTGTCGCCCTGTCCCTGCCGGACACGACGGAGAAGATCGCCTGGAGCATGCCCACGTTCCGGGTCGCGGGGAAGATGTTCGCCACGCTGCCCGAGGACGAGACGTCCATCGCCGTGCGCTGTCCGAAGGAGGAGCGCGACGAGCTGGTGCTGGCCGAGCCGGGGAAGTTCTGGATCGCCGATCACGAGGCACAGTTCGCGTGGGTGCGCGCCCGCCTCGCCGCGATCGAGGACGAGGGCGAACTGCGGGACATCCTCGCCGACTCCTGGCGGCAGGCGGCGCCGTCCGGGCTGCTCGACGCGTATCCGGAGCTGGGTCTGCCCGATCCGCCCAGGGGGTGAGGAGGGCGAAAGGGGTGCGCGACCACCGACCCGAGTGCGGTATGGTTTCTCTGCACGTTCGGCCAGGGGAAACCCCAGGTCAGACGGGCACCGGGACGTGGCGCAGCTTGGTAGCGCACTTGACTGGGGGTCAAGGGGTCGCAGGTTCAAATCCTGTCGTCCCGACCAGCTTCACGCAGGTCGGAGGCCGTTTTCTCAGGGATGAGAAAACGGCCTTTTCCGTATGCCACGGGCGCGCCCGTCAGGCGACCCGCGGCCCGCCGTACTCGCTCATCGCGTCGATGAGCCAGCGGGCCAGATAGTCGGCGAACGAGGACCGCGGAAGCAGGCGGTACGTCGGAGAGTCGTCGAGCTGCCAGAGCAGTACCGCGATGGGGCCCACCGTGGTCGACACGGCGCGGGCGGGGCCGAAGGCGCGGGGGTGCAGGTCCAGCGGGCAGCCCTTCTCCAGCACCTCCCGGGCGGCCGGTCCGCTCAGCTCCAGTGTGGTGCGGTTCGCCGAGACGTCCACGACCGAGCCGGGAGCGCCGTCGAGGGCCTGCCGTACCTGGGCGGTCACGGTGCCCGGGTCGGCCCGGGACAGCACGAGCCACTCGTCGGGGCCGAGCCACATGATCGTATGGAGGCTGGAGGTGGCGGTGTCGCCGCAGCGGCGGGGGAGCGGCGCACCCAGGGTCCTGCCGATCCGGTCGGCCGCCTCGGACGCGGGGTCGACCCGCACGTTCACCATCGTGACGAACGGCAGCTCGGCCAGGGTGACGCCCCGGGCGCCGCTGACGGCGGCGGCGCCCATCCGCTCCTGAAGGTGGGACAGGGGGCTCGTGCGCAGGGCCACCGGTCCCTCCGTGATCGGTTCAGCCATCTCGCCGGGTCCCTTCGGGGTCGTAGAGGACGAAGTCGGTCACCTCGACCGGCACCAGGGCCTCGCCCACCGGGGCGAGCAGCGTCTGGCCCTTCCTCGCCTGTCCGTCGGCGACGAGGGCGAGGGCGAAGGGGCGGCCCAGGGCGGGGCTGTGGTAGCTGGAGGTGACGTGGCCGAGCATCGGCACCGGCACGGTCTCCAAGGAGACGCCCTGCGCGATGAGCTGGGTGCCCTCGGGCAGCCGGGTCGTGCGGTCGGCCGGGAGCAGGCCGACCAGTTGCTTGCGGTCGGTACGGGCGGTGTCGGCGCGGGCGAAGGACCGCTTGCCGATGAAGTCCTTCTGCTTCGACACCACCCAGCTCATCCCCGCGTCCTGCGGCGTGACGGTGCCGTCGGTGTCCTGGCCGACGATGATGTAGCCCTTCTCGGCCCGCAGGACGTGCATCGTCTCGGTGCCGTACGGGGTGATGCCGTACGGCCGCCCGATCGCGTCCACCTCCTCCCAGACCGCCAGGCCGTACCACGCGGAGACGTTGATCTCGTACGCGAGTTCACCGGAGAAGGAGATCCGGCAGATCCGCGCCGGGACACCGGAGGCCAGGGTGGTCTCGCGGAAGGCCATGAAGGGGAACGCCTCGGCGGACAGGTCGACGTCAGGGGCCAGGCTCGCGACGACCTCGCGCGACTGCGGGCCGACGACGGCGATCGTCGCCCACTGCTCGGTCACCGAGGTGCAGTGCACGTCGAGCTCGGGCCACTCGGTCTGCAGCCAGTCCTCCAGCCAGTCCAGGACGCCCGCGGCGCCGCCGGTCGTGGTGGTCATGAAGTAGCGGTTGTCGTCGAGGCGCAGGGTCACACCGTCGTCGAAGATCATGCCGTCGGGCTTGCACATGACGCCGTAACGGGCATTGCCGGGCTTGAGCTTCTTGAAGGCGTTCGTGTAGATCCGGTTGAGGAACTCGCCCGCGTCCGCGCCCCAGATCTCGATCTTGCCGAGGGTGGAGGCGTCCATGAACGCCACCCCCTCCCGGGCCGCCCGGCACTCGCGCGCCACGGCCGCGTCCATGTCCTCACCGGACTGCGGGTAGTACCGGGGGCGCTTCCACTGCCCGACGTCCTCGAACTCCGCGCCGTGCGCCACATGCCAGCTGTGCAGGGACGTGGTCCGCTCCGGATCGAACAGCTCGCCGCGCTCACGCCCGGCCAGGGCGGCGAAGGCGATCGGCGTGTACGGCGCCCGGTAGGCCGTGGTGCCGATCTCTCCGAGCGAACCGCCGAGGGCCTCGGCGATCACCCCGATCGCGTTGACGCCGGACGTCTTGCCCTGGTCGTTCGCCGTGCCGAGCGAGGTGTACCGCTTGACGTGCTCGACCCCGCGCATTCCCGCACCGGTGGAGCGCCAGACGTCGGCGACGGTGACATCGCGCTGGAGGTCGACGAAGTGGCTGTCCCAGGTGCCGGGCTCGCCGTCGGAGGCGGGCACCAGCCACAGGGCGCGCGTCGGGCCGGGTTCGCGCCGCGCGACCTCGGCCGGTACGGGCACCGGGAACCCTGCCGCTGTCGCCGCCAGCGCTCCGGCCCGTGCCCCCTCGGCCAGACAGCCGTCGTGGTCGTACGTCCCCCGGGCCGCCCCTACGACCTGCTGATCCCGTACGGCCCCGTCCGGCAGGAACGCGACGAGCCCGGAGTCCCAGCGCAGCCGTCCCTGGCGCTGGCTGTGCAGATGCACCACCGGGCTCCAGCCGCCCGACACGGCGAGCAGATCGCAGGTGAACGACTGCTGTTCACCGGTGAGCCGGCCTTCGGCGTCGAGAGCTCGGACGGTGACGCCGGTGAGCCGGTGCTCGCCCGCCGTACCGACCACCGTGCTGCCCGTCAGCACCCGCACCCCGGTCGCCGCGGCCACCTCGGCGGCCCGGTCGGACAGTTCGGGGCGCGCGTCCACGACGACGGCAACGGCGATCCCGGCGGCACACAGATCGGCGACCGTGTCGTAGGCACTGTCGTTGGTCGTGCTCACCACGGCCCGCGAACCCGGTGCCACGGCATACCGGTTGACATAGGTGCGCACGGCCCCGGCGAGCATCACGCCGGGCCGGTCGTTGCCCGCGAAGACCAGCGGACGCTCGTGCGCGCCGGCCGCGAGGACGACCTGGCGGGCCCGGATGTGCCACAGCCGTTGCCGCGAGACGCCTTCGGGGGCCGCCGCGCCGAGGTGGTCGGTGCGCCGCTGCAGCGCCAGCACATAGTTGTCGTCGTACGACCCGAAGGCCGTGGTCCGATGCAGTACGACGACCTCGGGCGCGGCGTCGAGCGCGGCGCGCAGCTCGTCGGCCCGCTCCTGGTCACCGGGCTCGGGCTGCTCGTCGACGAGGAGCACGCGGGCGCCGGAGGCGGCGGCAGCGGCGGCGGCCGCGAGACCGGCCGGCCCGGCACCGACGACCAGGACGTCGGTGTGGACGTACTTCTTGTCGTAGACGGCGGGATCCGGAGTGGGGTCGAGCCGGCCCATCCCGGAGAGCGTGGCGGCGGACAGGCCGTCGTACAGCTCGACGGTCGTGGCCGGGAGCATGCCCTCCGAGCACGAACCGCCCAGCTGGACCAGGGCGTTCGGCTCCTCGACGCCTGCGGCGACGATGCCGCGCGGGCGGGCGCGGTAGAGCGAGGGGGCGACCTCGACGAGCCCGTTCGCCAGCATCGCGGAGGCGAGGGTGTCGCCGGGGTGCCCGGCCAACTCCCGTCCGTCGACGGTGAATCGCAGCAAGGTGCCGCGGTCGACACGGCCGCCTCGCGGCAGCCGGAAGCGCTGGTCGGTCATCGGTTCCCTCCCGGGCGGGGCTCGTCGAGCCGGTACGAGGTCAGCACCTCGTGGGTGGCGGTGTCGCGCAGGACGTTGAACCAGCGGCGGCAGCCGATGCTGTGCATCCACCGTTCCGCGAAGGGGCCCTTGGGGTTGTCGCGGTAGAAGACGTACTCGGCCCACTGCTCGTCGGTGAGGTCGGCGGGGGACTCGGGGTGGGGGACATGGGCCTGACCGCCGTAGTGGTACTCGGTCTCGTTCCGCGGTCCGCACCATGGGCAGGTGATCAGCAGCACGGCGTTCTCCTCAATGCCTCAGTGGGCCACGGCTGCTGCGCCGTGTTCGTCGATCAACGCGCCGGTCGTGAAGCGGTCGAGGGCGAAGGGAGCGTTCAGCGGATGCGGTTCGCCCGTGGCGATGGTGTGCGCGAACGTCCAGCCGGCCGCCGGGGTGGCCTTGAAACCGCCGGTTCCCCAGCCGCAGTTGACGTAGAGGTTCTCGACCGGCGTGCTGCCGATGATCGGCGAGGCGTCCGGAGTGACATCGACGATGCCGCCCCAGGTGCGCAGCACATGCGCCCTCGCGAAGATCGGGAACAGCTCGACGGCGGCGGCCATCTGCTGCTCGATCACATGGAACGAGCCGCGTTGTCCGTAGCCGTTGTACGAGTCGACGCCTGCGCCCATCACCAGCTCGCCCTTGTGGGCCTGGGAGACGTACACATGCACGTGGTTCGACATGACGACGGTCGGATGCACCGGCTCGTGCAGCTCGGAGACCAGCGCCTGCAGGGGGTGGGACTGCACCGGCAGCCGTACGCCCGCCCGCTCGGCCAGCACGCTGCTGTGCCCGGCGGCCGCGAGGCCGACCCGGCCGGCGTGGATGCGGCCGCGGTTGGTGTCGACCCCCACGACCCGGTCGCCGTCCTTGAGGAAGCCGGTGACCTCGCAGCCCTGGATCAGGTCCACGCCCAGTTCGTCGGCGCGGCGGGCCAGCGCCCAGGCGACGTGGTCGTGCTTGGCGATGCCGGCCCGCGGCTGGAAGGTGGCGCCGAGCACCGGATACCGGGTCCGGGACGAGACGTTGAGGATGGGGCAGACCTTGGCGACCTCGTCCGGTTCCAGCCACTCGGCGTCGACCCCGTTGAGGCGGTTGGCGTTGACGCGGCGCACGCCCTCACGGACGTCCTGCGGGGTGTGCGCGAGGTTGAGGACACCGCGCTGGCTGAACAGGAAGTCGTACTCCAGCTCCTCCGGGAGCCGCTCCCACAGCTTCAGCGCGTGCTCGTAGATCGCCGCGCTCTCGTCCCACAGGTAGTTTGAGCGGATGATCGTGGTGTTGCGGGCCATGTTGCCGCCCGCGAGCCAGCCCTTCTCCAGGACGGCCACGTTGGTGATGCCGTGGTTCTTGGCGAGGTAGTAGGCGGTGGCCAGGCCGTGGCCTCCCGCGCCGACGATGACGACGTCGTACGAGGAGCGCGGCTCGGGGTTGCGCCAGAGGAAGTCCGGGTGTTCCGGCAGCGGTTCGGCGGTCATGCCGGGCCTCCGTCGAGGTGGGGGTAGAGCGGGAAGGCGGCGGTGAGCTTCTCGACCCGGGCGCGCAGTTCGTCGTCGGGCCGTTCGCCCTTCAGGGCCTCGGCGATGATGTCGGCGACCTCGCGGAACTCCGTCTCGCCGAAGCCGCGGGTGGCCAGGGCGGGGGTACCGATCCGCAGGCCCGACGAGACCATCGGCGGGCGCGGGTCGAAGGGCACGGCGTTGCGGTTGACGGTGATGCCGATGTGGTGCAGCCGGTCCTCGGCCTGCTTCCCGTCGAGCTCGGAGTTCCTCAGGTCCACCAGGACCAGGTGTACTTCGGTGCCGCCGGTCAGCACGGTGATCCCGGCCTCGGCGACATCGTCGGCCAGCAGCCGTCCGGCGAGGATCTTCGCTCCCCGCAGCGTGCGTTGCTGGCGCTCCTTGAACTCCTCGCCCGCCGCCACCTTGAAGGACACGGCCTTCGCCGCGATCACGTGCTCCAGCGGCCCGCCCTGCTGGCCCGGGAAGACCGCCGAGTTGATCTTCTTGGCCAGGTCGGCGCGGCTGAGGATGACACCGCCGCGCGGACCGCCGAGGGTCTTGTGCGTGGTGGTCGTGACGACGTCGGCGTACGGCACCGGGCTCGGGTGGAGTCCTGCGGCGACCAGACCGGCGAAATGGGCCATGTCCACCAGCAGATAGGCGCCCACCGCGTCGGCGATCCGCCGGAACTCGGCGAAGTCCAGCTGTCGGGGGTAGGCCGACCAGCCCGCGACGATCATCTTGGGCCGGTGGGCCAGGGCGAGCTGTTCCACCTCGTCCATGTCGACGCGCAGGTCGGATTCGCGTACGTGGTACGGCACGACGTTGTACAGCTTGCCCGAGTAGTTGAGGCGCATGCCGTGGGTCAGGTGCCCGCCGTGCGCCAGGTCGAGGCCGAGGATCGTGTCGCCGGGCTTGAGCAGGGCGAACATCGCGGCCGCGTTGGCCTGGGCGCCCGAGTGCGGCTGGACGTTCGCGGCCTCGGCGCCGAAGAGCTCCTTCACCCGGGCGATGGCCAACTGCTCGATGACGTCGACGTGTTCACAGCCGCCGTAGTAGCGGCGGCCCGGGTAGCCCTCGGCGTACTTGTTGGTCAGGACCGAGCCCTGGGCCTCCATCACGGCCGCCGGCGCGAAGTTCTCCGAGGCGATCATCTCGAGGGTGGACTGCTGGCGGTGCAGTTCGGCGGCCACGGCGGTGGCGACGTCCGGGTCGAGCTCGCTGAGCGGCAGGGAGAGCGGGGAGGCGGGCGTGGTGAGCGACGTACTCGTTGCCATCTGTGCACCATCCTGAGAGCCAGCTAATGAGCAACTGATATATCAGCCTCTGCGGTAAGGTATGGGAGCTCGCCGCACAGGTCAAGGGGGCATCCATGCAGCAGGTCGCGACCCAGCTCGAGGAGCTGTCGCTGGCGGAGCGCGCCTACCGCGCCATCCGGGACCGGCTCGTCATGCTCGAGATCCGCCCCGGCGCGCCGATCAACGAGGAGCAGCTGGGGCAGTCCCTCGGCGTCGGACGCACACCCGTGCGCGAGGCGCTCAAGCGGCTCCAGTACGAACGCCTGATCACGACCTACCCCCGCCGCGGCACCTTCGCCACCGAGGTCAACATCACCGACCTGGCGCACATCTCCGAGGTGCGCCAGGAACTGGAACCCCTGGCCGCGGCGCAGGCCGCGCGGCGCGCCACGGCCACCGACCGGGCCGACCTGACGGCCCTGCGGCGGGAACTCGAAACCGCGGGGACCCCCGGGCGGGACTCCGGCGAGCTGATGCACCTGGACCTCCAGGTCCACCGCGCCATCTACACCGCCACGCACAACCCCTACCTGGAGGACACCCTCGTCCGCCACGACAATCTGGCCACCCGCATCTGGTGCCTGTTCGTCGACCGGCTCGCCGACATGGCCGGCCATGTCGAGGAGCACGGACCGCTGATCGAGGCGATCGTCGCCGGTGACGCCGACACTGCGGCGCGGCTCGCCCGCAGTCATGTCGAGGGCTTCGAACAGGCGATCCGCGAGGCCATCTGAGCGGCGGGTCTCTGCAGTGCCCTCCGGGCTGATCAGGTGCGCGGCCGACTCCGGGTGCGGGCCCGTCAGGTTGGGGGCGTACGTTGTCATCCGGCGTCTGTGGGCGGTCAGTTGAGAGGACGACGGAAGTGACGGGAAGTCTGTCTCGTAGGGCGGTGCTGGGCGGTGTGGCCGGTGGGGCCGCGCTGTTTGCGGCGGGAGCCGGGTCGGCCGCGGCCGCCGGACCGGTCCGGGAGCCGTATGTCCCGCTGACCGTGGGCGGTGGGGGCGGTCCGGTGGGGACGGACCGCGTCCATGTGCTGAAGGTCGGCCCCGACACGGCCCGCACGGTGCTGGTGATGGTCCCGGGGATGTTCGGGGCGGCGAACGACTTCCGGTGGGCGGCCCGGGACCTCGTCGCGGCCGTGCCGGGAGTGCAGGTGTGGGCGTTCGACCGGCGGGAGGAGAACCTCGCCGACCGTTCGGGCTTCCGCACCGCCGACCCGGTCGCGTACTACCTCGACGGCCACTACCGTACGCAGGACCCCGCGGCCTCCGCCTTCGCCGCCGGGTGGGGCCTGACCCGCACGCTGGAGGATCTGCGCGCGGTCGTGCGGACCGCCGCCCGGGGCGGTCGGCGGGTGGTGCTCGGAGGCCACTCATGGGGAGCGACCACCGCCATGGCCTACGCCGCCTGGGACTTCGACGGCTGCCCCGGATACCGGGACGTGGCCGCTCTGGTGCTGGTCGACGGCGGAGTGCGCGGTGCGTTCGACGGGACCGGGGAGCCGGTCGCCGACTCACCGGAGCAGGTGAAGGAGCGGCTGGCGGCCATCGAGGGCGGCGCGGTCTTCGACATGACCCTGAGCGCCGTGGGACTGGGTGACCGGGCGGAGAGCACCCAGATCTGGTACCAGCTCGCGGGCTGGTACGCCCATCGCGACCCGGACGGCCCCTCGGTCCTGCAGCCCCGCATGCCCGACGCCCTGCGGCCGCCGGTCCCGGTCACCAACGCGGCCCTCCTGGGCACCCTGGTGGACGCCGGCATCGGCTGGCCGAACGACATCAGCGTGCACTCGGGACATCTGGCCGACAGCGGTGAACCGCGCGGCTGGGTCGACACGGGCATCACCCCCATCGGCCGGGTCGCCACCGCGTACGCGGGCGGCCCCGAACCGGCCGTATGGGAGTGGTACTGGCCGGCCCGGCTGTCGGTCGACCTCGACGTCACCGACCCCTACGCCGACACCGACACGGCCCGCTCGCTGGGCCTGCGGCTGAAGCACGCCGCAGGCCTGGACGTCCCGCTGTACGCCTTCCAGACGAGCTACGCCCAGGGGACGATCGTCTCGGCGGCCCGTGAGGTCGTGGCCGACTCGCGCATCCCGTACGCGACGTACGAGACGGACAACGGGATGAACCACCTGGACCCGCTGTTCGCCGCCCCGCAGCACAACACGTTCACCCGCAGCCTCGCACCGTTCCTCGCCGGCCTACTCCCCTGAGGGCGCGGTCAGTGTGACCCCGAGAGCCACCGGGGTGCCGAAGTTCGGAGTGCCGTCGGCGTTCCAGGTGAACTTCTGCGCCCTGGTGGTGCGGTTCATGTCGCAGCCGCCGCTCGCGGAGCTGTTGGCGTGGTAGACGATCCAGTCCTCGGTGCCGTCGGGTGACTTGAAGAACCCGTTGTGGCCGGGGCCGTACACGCCGTTGGCATTGGACCGCTGGAAGACCGGGTTCGGCGACTTGACCCACGAGGAGGAGCTGAGCGGATCACCGCCGTTGTAGGTGAGCATTCCCAGCTTGTAGTCGGGCGTGGAGCAGTGGCTGGCCGAGTAGACGATGAACGTCCTGCCGCCCCGCTGGAGCACCTCGGCACCTTCGTTGACCGCGCCGCCCACCGTTTCCCAGCTGTAGGTGGGCGTGGACAGCACACGCCGGGTGCCGCTCGCGGTCCAGGGGTTGGACAGCGGCCGGATGAACATGGGCTGTGAGCTGTTGTAGAAGGTGCCCAACAGGTAGAGGCGGCCGTTGAGTTGGAGGATGCCCGGGTCCAGTTCCCAGGTGTTGTCCTGGGTGGGGTCGAGCAGGTCGGCCTTGAAGCTGTAGGGGCCCATGGGGTCCAGTCCGGCGCTCTCCAGCACATGGATGCGCTGGGTGCCGAGGTCGTACGGCTCGCGCCCGGCCGTGTAGTAGAAATACCACCGCTTCCCGTTGGGCCCGTCGAGCAGGTGGAACTCCGGAGCCCACATCGTGCCCGCTCCGTTGGGCCGGGTCAGGTTGAAGATCACCTGGTCGGGGGCGGTGGCGAGCCCTGCGAGGGTGCTCGCCCTGCGCATGGTGACCGTCGAGTTCCAGGTCGTGGTGGCGAGGTAGTAGGAGCCGTCGTAGTACGTCAGCCAGGGGTCGGGCCCGTGCTGGGAGAGCGGGTTGGTGAAGGTGCCCGGGCCGGTGCCGCCGCCGGTGAAGGCGGGCAGTCGCCACACCCGGCCGCCACTTGTGGCGCAGGGCAGTTGCACCAGGTTGGTGTTCGAGGCAGACGAACCACCGCTCGGCGCAATGCACTTGCCGGAGGCGACGGACACCAGGTTGAAGGTCCTGTCGGTACCCGCGACCGTCACCGGGACGAGCCGCCACTGCTGGTTCGTCCCGCCGTGGCAGGGCCACTGGATGATCGCCGCGTTGTCCGCCGTGGAGGCGCCGTTGACGTCGACACACTGACCGGACCGGGTGGTGATCGTGTACGTGTCGCTCGTACCGGAGACGGGTGTGTGGACGATGTTCTGGTCGGCGCCCGACGAGCAGGTGAATGCCCGGAGTTGAGTCCCCGCGGTCGTCGAACCCCCGGGCAGGTCCAGGCAGTTGCCGCCGTTCTGGTTCACCGCCGTCGAGGTGAAGGTGACGGCGGCGGACGCGGGCGGTGCGACGAGCAGGGCCGTTGCCAGCACGAGCAGGGCCAGGAGGATTCTGGATCTGGTCACGGGCCGTACACCTTTGCTTCGAGGAGGCCGACGGAGTTCGTGCCGTTGCTCGTGAGCAGCACCCGCAGCCGGGTGGTGTCGGTGGCGGTGAAAGTGACGCTGTTGTACTGGTTCTTGGCCAGCGGATAGCCGCTCGCCCCCGGCACGTCGACGTACGCGCTGCCGTTCCAGTACTGCAGCTTCCAGGAGGCGGGCACGTCGATGCCCTGGTCGTCGTCGAAGAAGTACACGTCGGCCTTGTTCAGGGTCTTCGCCGTCGGCCAGGTCAGTTCGGCCCACTGCTGCCCGGTCTCCGGCCAGGTGCCCCAGCGCGGGTTGACGGTGTCGTTGGACGAGGGCGGATCGATGCCGTCGTTGACCGCCGAGACACTCTCCCAGGAGGAGGTGTACGACGCCGAAGCCGTCGCCGATGCCGCCTGGTTGGCCGGTGGCTGTACCCCGCCCCGGTTGAACACCTTGACCTCGGTCAGGCCGGTCCTGGCGCCGGACGCGTTGGTGGCCAGGATGCGCACACGCTGGGCGCTGATCGCCGGGAACCGCACCAGGTTGTAGTTGGCACGCGGTGCCGCCGGACTCTTCGTCTGGCTCGGGGCGTCCACCCATGAACTGCCGTTGTGGTATTGGACCGTGTACGCCGACGGCGCCCGGTAGGTCGTACTCGCCGGGCGGCTGTCCTTGAAGTACAGACGCACCTCGTTGAGCGTGCGGGCCGTGCCGAAGTTCAGCTCGTACCAGTCCTGGGCGGCCGATCCGCCGGCGCCCCAGAACGGTTCGTTGGTGGGGTAGCCGTCGACCGCGCCGCCCACCGTGCTGCCGGAGCCGGTGGAGGAGGCGGACACGGTCGCCCCGGCGGCGAGGTTCGTCAGGTCGGCGGTGAGGTCGACGCCGGCCTTGGCGAGCATGTCGACCATGCGGGGGCTGTCCTGCACGACCTGGTTCGGCGCCTTGAGCCCGGCGACGGCCGTGTGGTGGGTGACCGTGCCGCTCGTGGTGACGGCACCGGTGGCCGGATCCCAGGTGAAGGGCACCAGCGAGCCGACCGTGGCGACCCGGTTGCCGTTGACGTAGATCGAGTAGCCCTCCGGGATGCCCGGGTAGCGCACCACACCGTCGGCCGGGTCGTCCCAGACGATCGACAGGTCGGCGCCCCGGTAACGGAGGTTGTTGACCGTGAAGTGGTCCCAGCCGATGTCGATGGGGGAGAGTTCCACCTTGGCGTCGTTGCGCGGCCGCAGCCCCGCCACGTCCTCGATCACTGTCCAGTTGCTGCTGCCGAGGATGTTGTGGTGGATCCACGAACGGTAGGTGATCGCGCTGCCGTTCCAGTCCGCCCAGAACTCGTTGGCGTCCGGCCACCGGGTGTCGCCGCCGACGTACTGCGCCCAGGCGTTCCAGTAGAGGAGCTTCTTGTAGTCGGCCGCCTTCATCCAGGAGTTGGGATAGTTGCGCAGCACCGAGGAGTAGAGCCGGAACTGCACGGTGGAGTTGATGGTGGAGAAGTTGTTGGAGCCGGGCTCGCCCGCGTCGGCGGCCGCCTTCTTGTCGACCTGGTTGGCCGTGTAGAAGGGGAAGACCGGGTACTGGGCGGGGTCGTCGTAGAGGCGCAACGCCTGCTTGTACGTCGCCGTGTCGGGGACTGCCCCGACCGAGAACGGGTAGTAGTTGTTGATCTCCTTCCAGGGCACCCACTCGTTGGTCGACTTCAACCGGTGCTCGAACAACTGCCGGTTGGGGTTCCAGAGCACGTTGACGATGGCGTCCTTGATCTGGTTGGCCAGCGTGCGCATCTCCGCTGCCTTGGCCGTGTTGCCGGTCGCCTCGTAGGCCTGGGCGGCGGCGAGAGCCCCGCTGTACTGGTAGGCGGACTCGGCGCGGTCCATGTTCCCGGGCTTCCAGTGGAAGGAGACGGCGTCGGCGTCGTTGCCGGTCAGGGCGCCCCAGTCGTATTCGATCAGCCTGTTGTTGTCGTGGTCGTAGTGGGCGAGCTGTCCCTTCACGTCGCCCTCGGCGTAGTGCGCGAGTTGGCCCGCGATCGCCGGCTGGCCGCCGTGGATCTGATAGCTCTTCCAGGCCGCCTCAGCGATGTACTGGGTGTAGCTGTTCGACCAGTTCGCCGGATCGCCCGGGTTGTCGAGGAAGCGGCCGCCCTTGGAGACCTGGCCGACGCTGAGCCAGTCCCCGTAGGAATAGGCCGGGTTGCGCAGGTATTTGAGGTCGTCGATGTGCATCGGCTGGGTCAGCGCGATCGCGTTGTTGTAGCCGAGGACGCCCTCGGTGGAGGTCGGGAACTGGAAGGTCTGCCCGGGGATGTCGGCGTCGAGGTTGTTGAAGCGCATCAGCCACCAGCGGTAGTAGATGTTCTTCTTGATCGCCGGTTCCGGTACGTCGATGTAGGGGACGTTCTGTGCCCACCACAGGTTGTAGGCCCGGACATGGGTCGCGAAGGCGGTCGCGTTGGAGTGGCCCGCGTAGGCCTGGTACTCGCTGAGCGACTCGGGGATCTCGTCGGTGACGAAGCCCATGACCACCTTGGCGTTCGCCGTGGCCCCGGCCGCGATCGTCACCGACCGGTTGAGTCCGCCGCCGGACACGCTGAAACCGTCGCCGGTGAGCCGGGGCCGGACGGTGGTGAGGTTGTTGTAGGCGTTGACCTGGCCGGTCAGCTCGCTGCCGGTGCCCGTGGTGGCGTACGGCGAGGTCGCCCGCAGTTGCAGGGTGGTCGGGCTGCTGCCGTTGTTCTTGATCGACAGGTTCGTCACGGCGACGTTGTTGTCGGTGATGAACTTGGTCTGCTCGACCGACACCGAGCCGCTGGTGTGGACGCTCTTCCAGTGGCTGGGCGTCTGACGGCGCTGGGAGACCTGCTCGGTGAAGGTGCCCGGCGTGATCGCCACCGTGTAGGCGCTGCTGTCGTTGATGCTCTCCCAGTAGGCGACCTTGCCGGCGAACCCGAGCCGGGCGGGGTCGTGCTCCTTCATGAAGAGCGCCCGTCCGCGGCTCATCAGCCAGGGCCCGGCCGGGTCGTCGCCGGTGCGGGCCAGCAGCCGGTCCATCCAGAAGTCGGTGCCCGAGCTCTCCGCGTCGTAGATGGCCCGCATCATGTCGCCGGTGGTCTGGGCGACGGGCGGGGCGGGGATCGCGGGCCCGGTGAAGGTGGGGAACCCGATGGTCTGCGCGGCACGGGCGGGGGCCGCGAGAGAGACGGAACACAGCAGGAGCGCCAGGATCACGAGGAGGCGCTGGGGTACGGTCCCGGTTCGCCTTCGCGGCGCAGTTCGTCTTCGCATCGGATGCTCCCCTTTGCTGAAACGACCTAAAAGGTTTTCGCAACGTAGGAGCGAGCTGATGGAGTGTCAAGAGAGGTCGTTGGGGACCGAGTTCGGGAACCGCATGGTTCAGGACAGGTGAGCCGTGGACCCCCGGATCACCACCCGGCACGGCAGCGTCTCCACCCCCGAGCGGGGAATGCCGTCGATCGCCCCGAACAGTGCCTGGGCGGCCGCCCGCCCGACCTGCTCCAGGTTCATGTCGACGCTCGTCAGCGGCGGCCGGGACGCCGAGGTCAGGACCTGCCAGTTGTCGAAGCCCATGACCGCCACGTCCTCCGGTACCCGGTGCCCGCGCTCCCGCAGGATCTCGATGACCCCGCGCGCGATCTGGTCGCTGCCGCACAGCACCGCGTCCACGTCGGCGTGCCGCTCCAGCAGCATCGCGGTGGCCGCCCGCCCCCACCCCTCCGACCATTCCGCGAACCGCGGTTCCCCGACGAAGTCCAGCCCCGCGCCCACGAGCGCCGCCCGGGCGCCGTCCGCCCGGTCCCGCGCGGCGAGATAGCCCGGGTCTCCGGTGATGTGCGCGATCCGGGTACGGCCGCAGGCCAGCAGATGCTCGACCGCGATCCGGCCCGCGTCCACGTTGTCGGGCACGATCGACAGATCCGCCGGGTCGTCGGAGGGCGCGTACGCGTACACGACGGGAACGGGCAGGTCACGGCCCAGGGAGGGGCGTGGATCGGTCCGGCTGCCCACCACGATCAGCCCGTCGACCCGGCGCCCGAGCAGCGCGCGCACATGGTGCTGCTCGCGGATCGCGTCACCGCGGGCGTCGCACAGGAACACCGCGACCTCGCCCGCACCGAAGGCGTCCTCGGCCCCCATGAGGATCGGGATGCTGAATCTGCCCTCCAGGTCGCTGGTGAGCAGTCCTACGGTGCCGGTCCGCCCGGCGAGCAGTCCCCGGGCCAGCTGGTTGGGCCGGAACGACAGCCGCTCCGCCGCCTCGATCACCCGCTGCCGGGTCTCGGCGCGCACCTGGCTGCGGCCGTTGAGGGCCTTGGACGCCGTGGCCACCGAGACGCCGGCGAGCCGGGCGACGTCGGTGAGGGTGGCGGTGTGCGAACGAGCGGGGCCGGGGGCGGGTGTCATACGGGGTCTCCTGTCTCGCGTCGCGCACTCTCAACCGTACGCGAGAATTTTCGCTCGCCCACCTGAACTCGTTGTTCTGCGCGGGGGATTGACGGGCACTGAGCTCGGTTCTAGCTTGACGAAAGCCTTTTCGGCTCGTTTCTTCCGGGTGCTCGTCACGAAGGGGGATCGTCATGGGGAGCCCGTTCGGATCGCGTGGACCCGTCCGCCGACTCGTCACCGCCGCAGTCGCCCTGGCCGCCACCGTCGGCCTGGCCACGGCCTGCGGATCGGGGGACGACGACCCGGGCGGCGGGGGAGGGGGTACAGCGGACGCGAAGGGCGTCGACGACGGCGCCACGCTGACGATGTGGACCCGCGCGGCGACCCGCCCGCAGAGCGAGGCCCTGGTCAAGGCGTACAACGCCCACCACAAGAACAAGATCGAACTGACCGTCGTCCCCACCGACGACTACCAGGCCAAGGTCGGCGCGGCCGCCGGCTCCAAGGACCTCCCCGACCTCTTCGCCTCCGACGTGGTGTTCGTCCCGAACTACACCTCCAGCCGGCTCTTCGCCGACCTCACCGACCGCATCGACGCCCTGCCCTTCGCGGACGACCTCGCCCAGTCGCACATCAAGGCGGGCACGTACGACGGAAAGAAGTACGTCGTCCCGCACACCCTCGACCTCTCGGTGCTCTTCTACAACAAGGACCTCTACCGCCGGGCGAAGCTCGACCCGGACAAGCCGCCCACCACTCTGGCCGAATGGGACCGACAGGCCCGGGCCGTGGACAAGCTGGGCGGCGGCGTCAGCGGCACCTTCTTCGGCGGCAACTGCGGCGGCTGCGGCGTCTTCACCTGGTGGCCGTCGATCTGGGCCGCCGGCGAGGACGTACTGAACAAGGACGGCACCGAGGCCCTCCTGGCCTCCGACACCGCCGAGAAGGTCTACGACACCTACCGCGGCTGGGTCCAGGACGACATCGTGGCCCCCGGCGCCCGCGACGAGACCGGGGTGACCTGGACCGGTGTCTTCCCGAAGGGCAAGGTCGGCGTGATGCCCATGCCGTCGACGACCCTGGGCCTGATGCCCAAGGACCTCGACCTCGGTGTCGCCCCGATCCCCGGACCCGACGGCGGCAGGTCCACCTTCGTCGGCGGGGACGCCATCGGCATCTCCGCCACCAGCGACAAGACCGACCAGGCCTGGAACTTCCTCGCCTGGTCCCTGGGCGACGAGGCACAGGTCGACGTGGTCGCCGCGCACAAGGACGTGGTGGCCCGCACCGACCTCGCGTCCAACAAGTACTCCAAGGCCGACCCGCGCCTGGTCACCATCAACCAGCTGGTGGGGGACGGCCGTACCCCTTACGCCCTGAAGTTCGGCCAGACCTTCAACGACCCCAACGGGCCCTGGCTGACGCTGATGCGCGACGCCGTCTTCGGTGACGCGGCGAAGGTCGAGAAGGACAACGAGGCCGTCACCGCCTCACTGACCGACTGACCATGCCGCAGGGCCTACGGCTGAGGAGGGACATGCAGGTGAAGGCACCGGACCGGGAGGCGGTCGAACCCCTGGTCCGGACGGAACACCGTCAGCGCCGCCTGTGGCATTCCCGCACCCTCCAAGGCCTCGGATACGCCACCCCGACAGCCGTGTTCGTCGCCGTCCTCTTCGTCCTGCCCCTCCTCCTAGTCGGCCAGATGTCGCTCCACGACTGGCCGTTGCTCGCCGGCGACCAGGGTGGCAACACCCCCGAGAACTACACGGACGTCGCCGACAGCACCCTGTTCTGGCCCGCGGTGCGCTTCACGCTCCTCTACACGGGGATCGTCACCGTCGTCCTCCTCGGTCTCGCGCTCCTCCTCGCGCTGCTGGTGCAGGAGTCCCGCCCCGGCACCGGCTTCTTCCGCACGGTCTACTTCCTGCCGGGCGCCCTCGGGCTGGCCTCCGCCTCCCTGCTGTTCTGGGGCATGTACAGCCCCACCACCGGCCCCCTGAGCCGCCCCCTGGAGGACCTCGGCCTGGTCGACGGCCCGGTGTCCTTTCTCGGCACACCGACCTCCGCCCTGCTGTCGACGGTGTTCCTCGTCGTCTGGAAGTTCGCCGGCTTCTACATGCTGATCCTGCTCGTCGGCCTCCAGCGCATCCCGCACGAGCTGTACGAGGCGGCGCGCATGGACGGCGCGAGCCGCGGCCAGATCTTCCGCTCCATCACCCTGCCGCTGCTGCGGCCCTCCCTCGCCCTGTCCCTGCTGCTGTGCGTGACCGGATCGCTGCTCGCCTTCGACCAGTTCTTCGTCCTGACCAAGGGCGGCCCGGACAACAGCACGGTGACGGTGGTGCAGTTGATCTACCGGGAGGCGTTCCAGCGGCTCGACCTCGGTACCGCGGCGGCCCTTTCGATCATCGTGCTGGCCGCGCTGCTCCTCCTCAACGCCGTGCAGTTCCGCGGTCTGCGGCACGCCGACGAATCATGAAGGGAGACCGCGCCGTGCGCACCCGGGCTCTCGGACAGACGCCGTACTACGTCGTCGCCTCCGGCCTTGCCGTCATCTTCCTCTTCCCGCTGCTCTGGAACACCTGGGCCTCCGTCAGCGCCCAGCCCGGCACCGCCCAGGAGTCCGGCTACGGCTTCGGCAACTACCGCACACTCCTCGACTACGACGCCGGACTGTGGCGCTACCTCCTCAACTCGACCGTCGTCTCGGCCCTCACAGTCGCGCTCACCGTCGGCGTGTCGCTCCTCGGCGGCTACGCCTTCGCGCGGTTCAGCTTCCCCGGCAAGAACCTGCTGTTCCTGCTGACCCTGGCCATCCTCATGGTCCCGTACGCCACCCTCCTGATCCCCCTCTACGTCCTCCTCGGCCGTCTGCACCTCCAGAACTCCCTGATCGGGCTGAGCCTGGTGCTGGCCATGTTCCAACTCCCGTTCGCCACCTTCATGATGAGGATCTCCTTCGAGGCGGTCCCCCGCGAACTGGAGGAGTCGGCCCTCGTCGACGGCTGCGGCACCGCGGGCGCCCTGCGCCGGGTGCTGCTCCCGGCGGTGCGGCCGGGACTGATCACGGTGGGCCTCTTCGCCTTCCTCGCGGCCTGGAACGACTTCATCGCCCCGCTGATCCTCATCTCCGACAGCGAGAAGGCGCCCCTGCCGCTGGCCGTCGCGAATCTGCGCCAACAGAGCATGGGTGCCGTCGACTACGGCGCCACCGAGGCGGGCGTGGTGGTCCTCGCCGTGCCCTGTCTCCTCGTTTTCCTGCTTCTGCAACGGCACTACGTGCGCGGGTTCATGTCGGGCGCCCTGAAGGGATGACGCGTTGATGTCGACGTCGAAGGCGAACACGGACCTTGTCGTACCGGTCGCACCGAGTCGCGGCCGGCTACGGCCGCTCGGCCTCGACGAGGTCCGGATCACCGGCGGCTTCTGGGCCCGGCGCAGGGAGGTCAACGCCACCGCCACCCTCGACCACTGCCGCGACTGGATGGAACGCGTCGGCTGGACCGGCAACTTCAGCGCGCCCGTGGAGGAGCGGCGCGGACGGGAGTTCGCCGACTCCGACGTCTACAAGCTGCTCGAAGCGATGGCCTGGGCAGGCACCGGCTCCGACACGATCACCGAGACGATCGCCTCCGCCCAGGAACCCGACGGCTACCTCAACACCGCCTTCGGCCGCCCCGGCCGGCAGCCCCGCTACAGCGACCTCGAATGGGGCCACGAGCTGTACTGCTACGGCCACTTGATCCAGGCGGGCGTGGCGCAGATCCGCACCCGCGGCGAGGGCGAGCTGGCCAAGATCGCCCAGCGTGCCGCCGATCACGTGTGCGCCGCCTTCGGCCCCGGCGGCATCGACGGCGTTTGCGGCCACCCCGAGATCGAGACGGCCCTGGTCGAACTGGCCCGGGCGACCGGCGAACAGCGCTACCTCGACCAGGCGGCGCTCTTCATCGACCGCCGGGGCCGAGGCAGGCTCGCCGACGGCGAGTTCGGCCGCGCCTACTACCAGGACGACATGCCCGTCCGGCAGGCCACCGTCCTGCGCGGTCACGCCGTCCGCGCCCTGTACCTTGCGGCCGGTGCCGTGGACGTCGCCGTGGAGACGGGGGACGAGGACCTCCTCGCGGCCGTCGTACGGCAGTGGGAGAACACCGTCGCCCGACGCACCTACCTGACCGGCGGCATGGGCTCCCACCACCGCGACGAGTCCTTCGGCGACGACTTCGTCCTCCCGCCCGACCGCGCCTACTCGGAGACCTGCGCCGCCGTCGCCTCCGTGATGCTCAGCTGGCGCCTCCTCCTCGCCACCGGCGAACCACGCTTCGCCGACCTCGCCGAACGGACCCTGTTCAACGTCGTCGCGACCTCGCCCTCCGAGGACGGCCGCTCCTTCTTCTACGCCAACACCCTGCACCGCCGCCGACGCGGCACCGTCCCGGTCGCGGACGCCGTGAGCCCACGCGCCGAATCGAGCCTGCGCGCCCCCTGGTTCGCGGTGTCCTGCTGCCCGACCAACGTGGCCCGCACCCTGGCCCTGCTGCCCGCGTATCTGGCTTCCGTCGACGACCACGGCATCCAGCTCCACCAGTACGCGGACGCCGAGATCTCCGTCGACGGCATCGCCCTGCGCGTCCGCACCGACTACCCGTCCGACGGGACCGTGACCGTACGGATCGCCCGGTCCCCGGACCACCCATGGACCCTGTCCCTGCGCGTCCCGGCGTGGACGGAGGGTGCCACGGCCCGGCTGGTCGACGCGGACGGAACCCGCCGCGCCGTCGCCCCGGGCGCGGCGACGGTCACCCGCGTCTTCCGCCCCGGCGACGAGATCCGGCTCGAACTGCCCGTCGCCCCGCGCTGGACCGGGCCGGACCCCCGCATCGACGCGGTACGCGGCACGGTCGCCGTCCAGCGCGGCCCCCTGGTGTACTGCGCCGAGTCGGTGGACCTGCCGGACGGACGGGAGGTCGACGCCGTGCGGGTGGACACCGCCGCCGAGCCGGTGGACGGACCGGACGGCACGGTCGTGGCGCCGGGTGAACTCGCCGAGCCGCACGACGAGGAGTGGCCGTACCGGCCACCGGACCAGGCAGAGGTGCCCGCCGCCGAGCGTCAGGGGATCGTGCTGGTGCCGTACCACTCCTGGGCGAACCGCGGCCCGTCGACGATGCGTGTGTGGCTGCCGACGACCCGGCGCTGACGAGGACGAGCACAGACGAGACCGACGATCGGAGAACTGGGCATGCCTCAACCCCCCACCCGTAGACATGTGTTGGGCCTGGCCGCTGCAACAGCGGCCTCCGTGCCCCTCGCGCAGATCGCCACCCCGTCCTACGCCGCCGCGGCGCCGGACTGGGCCGTGCAGCCGTTCCCCCTCGACCAAGTGACCCTCGGCGAGGGCGTGTTCCGCCGCAAGCGCGACCTCATGCTCGACTACGCCCGCTCCTACCCCGCCGACCGCATCCTGGCCGTCTTCCGCGCCAACGCGGGCCTCGACACCCGCGGTGCCCGGCCGCCCGGCGGCTGGGAGACCGCCGACGGCAATCTGCGCGGCCACTACGGCGGCCACTTCCTGACCCTCGTCGCCCAGGCGTACGCCGATACCCGGGAGACCGCCCTCAAGGCCAAGCTCGACCACCTGGTCACCGCGCTGGACGAGTGCCGGCAGGCCTTCGCGGAGCACGGCTCACCGAAACCGAGCCATCCGGGCTATCTGGCGGCGTACCCGGAGACGCAGTTCATCCTGCTGGAGAGCTACACGACGTACCCCACGATCTGGGCGCCGTACTACACCTGTCACAAGATCATGCGAGGCCTGCTCGACGCGCACACCCTGGGCGGCAACCAGCAGGCGCTGCGGATCGCCTCGGGGATGGGTGACTGGGTGCACAGCCGCCTGAGCCGGTTGCCCAAGGCCCAGCTGGAGCGCATGTGGTCGATCTACATCGCCGGTGAGTACGGCGGAATGAACGAGGTGCTGGCCGACCTGTACGCCCTCACCGGGCGTCCCGAACACCTCGCCGCCGCCCGCTGCTTCGACAACACCGCACTGCTGGACGCCTGTGCCGAGAACCGGGACATCCTCGACGGGCGCCACGCCAACCAGCACATCCCCCAGTTCACCGGCTACATCCGGCTGTCCGACCACACCGGGGAGCCGCGGTACGCCGCCGCGGCCCGTAACTTCTGGGGCATGGTCGCAGGCCCCCGCACCTACAGCCTGGGCGGCACGGGACAGGGCGAGATGTTCCGTGCCAGGGGCGCCGTCGCGGCCACCCTGGGCGACAACAACGCCGAGACCTGCGCGACGTACAACATGCTCAAGCTGAGCCGACAGCTCTTCTTCCGCGACCCGGATCCCCAGTACACGGACTACTACGAACGCGGCCTGACCAACCACATCCTCGCCTCCCGCCGGGACGTCCCCAGCACGAGCAGCCCGGAGGTCACCTACTTCGTCGGGATGGGCCCGGGAGTGGTGCGCGAGTACGACAACACCGGAACCTGCTGCGGTGGCACCGGCATGGAGAACCACACCAAGTACCAGGACTCGATCTACTTCCGCTCCGCCGACGGCACCGCCCTGTACGTCAACCTCCACGTCGCCTCGACCCTGCGCTGGCCGGAACGCGGGCTCGTCGTCGAGCAGAGCAGCGCCTATCCGTACGAGGGCGTGCGTACCCTGACCTTCCGCGAGGGCGGCGGCAGACTGGACCTGAGACTCCGCATCCCCTCCTGGGCCACGGCAGGCGTCACCGTCACGGTCAACGGCGTACGGCAGCGGGTCGCGGCGGCGCCGGGCAGCTACCTCAGCCTGAACAGGGACTGGCGGACCGGCGACCGGGTCGGCCTCTCCACCCCCTACCGCCTGCGCATCGAGCGGGCCTTGGACGATCCGACGGTCCAGTCGCTCTTCCACGGCCCGGTCCTGCTGGTCGCCCAGAGCCCGGCCACGGCCTTCCGGGAGTTCTCCTTCTACAAGGACCTCACACTCCGCGGCGACCTGGCCGACGCGATCCGCCCCGAGGGCCGCCCGCTGCACTTCACCACGCACGGCCTCACCCTCGCCCCCTTCCACCTCGCGGACGACACCCGCTACCACGCCTACTTCAAGCGCGCCGAACCGCTCATCCTCTTCGGCCGGAGCGACTCGGGCGTCCCGAACCGGGCCCGCGGTGACGGCCTGACCTTCCTCGACGTGCTCTGGGCACAGGCGCCCTTCGCGTCCTCGGGAGTGTTCGTGCAAGCGGTACGCGCCCTTGCCGGCACCTGGGCCTCCGAAGGGCTGCTGAGCACCACCGAACGGGACCGGGTGATCACCGCCGCACAGAACGCGCGCCTCAGGCGGTGATGTCGTCGCCGTCCAGGTCGGTGCACTGCCGCAGCACCCGCAGCTCGTCGCCCTCGACCTGCATCTCGTACAGCTTGCCGCGGGCGTTCTCGAAGGGACGGTGAAGGATCATCATCAGCCGGCCGTCGAAGGTCCAAAACAGCATCCCGTGCCCGCTGTCGTCCCGGACCAGCGGCCGGCGCTGCTCCCAAGGGCCGGTCAGCTCACCGGACTTGGAGACGGCGTAGGTCTGCACGTAACCGCCGCTGACGGTGCCGTCCGCACCGGCCGTGTTCTTCTCGTACGTCGACCACAGCATGAGGAGGGCACCGTCAGGGGTGCGGTGGAGCTGCGGGCCGTCGGTGACGTAGGGCGCGAGCTGGTGCGGTACGCCCGCGGGGATCTGTTCACCGAGCCAGAACGCGTCCGAGCCCTTGAACAGAAAGACGGGCTCGCCGACCGTCGCGGTCAGATCGGGAGCCAGGCGGACGGCTTCCATCGTCCCGTCGACGGTCTGCAGCCACTCGTGCGCGTACACCATCCAGGGCTGCCCGGCCGGATCGACGTGGAGCGTGCCGTCGAGGGTCATGAGACGCGCGGGCGGAGTGGGTCCGGACGGGTCGACGACGGTGAAGGGCCCGAGCAGCGAGTCGGACACCGCCGTGATCGTGCCGCGCGCGTGGTTCGGCAGCTGGAAGGGCGTGCCCCACCGCTCGGCCGGTGGCACCGGCAGCGCCCGGCCCTCGTCGTGCAGCGTGGTGAACAGGTAGTACCTGCCACCCCACGCGTGCACCTCCGGCGCCCACCCGCCGTCCCGGGCCCAGATCCCCTCCTGCTCGTCCGTCCGGAACACGACGACGGGCCGCGCCCAGTCCCGCAGATCCCGACTGCGGTAGACCATCGTCCCGACGCCCTCCACCCCCGACACGGACGGCTCGTTGGAGGTGTAGAGGTGGTACGTCCGCGTCTCGGCGTCGGCGACGACGAACGGATCGTGCAACGGCATGTCGGGCAGCCGCAGGGGCTCGGTCTCGGTCACGGCTGCACGATACGTGTCGCTGGTCGTGGTGCCGGAGACCCGTAGGCCTAGAAGCGGACCGTCATCTCCACCCTCACGTCGTCCCCCGCGTCGAGCCCCTCCGGCCTGCGCACCGCGTTCTTGAGCGGCAGCAGATAGCCGCCGTCCTTCGGGAACAGCGACGTCGTGAAGGTGACCTCGCCGATCCGGGCCTCGACCGGGATCACGCCCCAGCCGTAGGTGGCCATCCGGGCCACCTCACCGATGTCGGCGGACTCCTGGTCGGGTACCGGGACGAAGTAGTAGGGCGACGGGCCGCGCCATTCGATCACCCGGCCGGTGAAGGTGAGCTGCATCGGACCCCCGTTGCGCAGAAGACGTCAGGACCCGTTGTACCGCGCCGCGATGTCCGTGAGATAACCGCGCAGCAGGATCTTGGTCTCCTCGAGCAGCGCCTCGTCCCCCTTCGTTTCCCGGCGGAAGGCCTCCTGGGCGAGGGCGTCGGCGGCGAGGATCGCGGCGTGGCAGACGCGGGCGAGGGTCTCGTCGTCCTCGGCGAGCCGCAGTGCGAGCAGGATGCGGCGGATCCCGTCGGCCATCCGGCGCTTGTGCTCGCGGTCCGCGGCCCGGGTCCGCTCGGTCAGTCCGCTGCCGAACCACAGGGCGCGGAAGCCGTGTTCGGTGCGGTAGATCTCCGCGTACGCGTCGATGAGGACGCCGACCGGGTCCTCCCATTGCTCGGTGGCCGCGGCCTCGACGAGCGCGTCCATCGCCGCTTCCAGCTTGGCGAAGTAGCCGGCCGCGAGCGCGTCGATGATCGCCCCGCGGTCGGGCAGGTACTGGTACAGCGAGCCGACCGACACCCGCGCCTCGGACGCGATCCGGGTCGTGGTGAGCGACTCGACGCCCTCCTCGACCAGGATGCGCTCCGCGGCTTCGAGAACCCTGGCCAACCGGGCCCGGCTGCGGGCCTGTTGGGGAGTGCGGCGCAGGGAGGCGACCCATGCGGCCGGGTCGGCGTCCGGGGTGGACTCAGCCACGGGACGACCTCCGCTCACTCACGTGACCACCTCACGCGACAACCTCCGAACGTGAACGTGACTTTGTTTCAGGTTTAGGTTAGCGTCGCGCGCATGACCGACTCAAGCCCGGTGCTGAGCGAGGAGCGGGCCGCCGTCGCGGACGCCTGCCGCCGTCTGGGAGCCGAGGGACTGCTCATCGGTACGGCGGGCAATGTCAGCGTACGCGTCGAGGACCACGTGGCGATCACCGCGACGGGAGCCGTCTTGGCCGAGCTCACCCCGGACCAGGTGACCGTGGTGGACCTCGACGGAGAGATCGTGGCCGGAAGCCTGCTGCCCACCTCGGAACTCGACCTCCACCTGGGCGTCTACCGCCGGTACGGCACCGCCGCCGTCGTGCACACCCACGCCCCGATGGCCACCGCGCTCTCCCTCGTCCTCGACGAACTGCCTTGCATCCACTACCAGTTGCTGGCCCTCGGCGGCACCGTCCGGGTCGCGCCGTACGCCACCTTCGGCACCCCGGATCTCGCCGAGTCGGTCCTCACCGCGCTGGAGGGGCGCGGTGCGGCCCTGATGGCCAACCACGGTGCGGTGACCCACGCCCCGACCCTCGAGAAGGCGGTCGAGCACGCCCTGCTCCTGGAGTGGGCCTGCGGTGTCTACCAGCGCGCGGCCGCCCTGGGGCAGCCCCGCATCCTCGACGAACAGCAGCAGATCGCGGTGCTCGAGGCCGCCCTCGCCCGCAACTACGGCACCACGCAATCCGCACAGGAGGGGAACCGATGAAGGCACAGAACGTCGTCACCATGGGTGTGCACGTGCTGGACGTGCTGGTACGTCCGGTCGAGGAGATACCCGAGGGCCAGGGCGCGACCCTGGTCGAGGACATCCGCATGACCGCCGCCGGCACGGCCGCGGGCACCGCCCTGACCCTCGCCAAGCTGGGCGCCTCGGTGCGCACCGCCGGGGCGATCGGCACCGACCCGACGGGCGACCTGCTCACGCAGCTCCTCGACAAGGCGGGGATCGACACCGAGTTGCTCGTCCGCCGTATCGACACCTCCACCTCCGCGACCGTCCTGCCCATCCGGCCCAACGGTGACCGCCCCACCCTCCACCTGCTCGGCGCCAACATCACCTACGGCCTCGACGACGTGCCCTGGGACGCGGTCGCCGAGGCGAGCCACCTCCACCTCGGCGGCCCCGAACTGATCGGCGCCGAGGTCGCCGCCCGCATCCTGGCGCACGCCAAGGATCACGGCGTCACCACCTCGGTGGACCTCCTCGCGCCGGGTGAGCTCGGCACCTTCGACCAGATCGAACCGCTGCTCCCGTACGTCGACTTCCTGCTCCCCAACGAGGACCAGGTCCTCGGCTTCAGTGAGGAAGACGACCTTGTGACCGGTGCGAAGAAGTTCCTGGCCGGGGGTGTGGGCCTGGTCGCGGTCACCCGTGGCGGCGACGGCGCCCTCCTGGTCACCGCCGAGGGCACGGAGACCATCCCCGCCTTCGAGGTCGAGGTCGTCGACACCACCGGCTGCGGCGACGCCTTCTCGGCGGGCTTCCTGCGCGGGGTGGGCCTGGACCGTACGCCACGCGAGGCGGCGATTCTGGGCAGTGCCGCGGCGGCGCTGGTGGCGCAGGGCCTGGGCAGCGACCATGGCGACTTCGACCTGGCGGAGGCCGACGAGTTCTCCATGACGAGCAAGACCCGCACCTGAGCCGCACCCATACCTTGCGGTGTGCGAGGGGTGCGGAATGGACGTGGGACGACCGGTGTTGCGGCAGCATCGAGTTCGTACCGCGCCACCGCACTCCTGGGAGTACCCATGCCCCGCTCCGAAGCCCGCGTCGCCACCGACCGCCCGCACCGCTACGGCAAGCAGCTCGCCTCGCACCTCGGGCGTCGCAGCCGGACCACGTGGGACGAGGAGAGCGGTGAGGGCAGCCTGCTCTTCCAGAACGGAGGCAAGGGCTCCCTCACCGCCACCGAGGATGCGCTGCTGCTGACGCTGGAGACGGAGTCCGAGCACCTCGATCTCCTGGAGGGAGTCGTCGGCAGCCACCTGGTCCGCTTCGGCAGCAAGGACGAACTCGTCGTCGAGTGGACGCGGGACAGCGGCGAGCCCGGTACGACGCAGCGCAAGGAGACCGACTGACGGGTGACCTCAGATCGCGCAGCCCACATGGGCCAGCGCCTGCTTGAGCAGCACCCCGTGCCCGCCGGGCATCTCGCTCTCCACCGCCGGTGACAGGGCCTCCTGCGGGCTGAACCACACCAGGTCCAGGGCGTCCTGCCGGGGCCGGCAGTCGCCGGTCACCGGGACGACGTAGGCGAGGGACACCGCGTGCTGGCGCGGGTCGTGGAACGGCGTGACCCCCTGAGTGGGGAAGTACTCGGCCACGGTGAACGGCTGAAGCGAGGACGGGATCCGGGGCAGGGCCACGGGTCCCAGGTCCTTCTCCAGGTGGCGCAACAGGGCGTCCCGGACCCGCTCGTGGTGCAGAACGCGGCCGGAGACCAGAGTCCGGCTGACCGTTCCGTCGGGTCCGATGCGCAGCAGCAGGCCGACGCTGGTGACTTCGCCGTTGTCGTCGACGCGCACGGGCACGGCCTCGACGTACAGGATGGGCATCCGGGCGCGCGCCTGCTCGAGATCGTCGGCGCTCAGCCAGCCGGGCGTGGTATCGGTCAAGTCAGACATTGCTAGATCATACTTTCCGGGGAGGGCGGGCGCTCAGTCGCGCTCGCCTGGTGGGACGGGGGACGGGGCGGGAAGTCCGTAGAGGCGGCGGGCGTTGTCCCCGCTCGCCCAGGCCGCGACGCGCAACGCGTCCGGCAGGCTCAGCTCGTCGGTGTCCACCCGCTCCTGGAGCAGCCCGGCCAGTCCCTGCCGGAACGACAGCGCGCCGAGCAGATGGAATTCGGCCACCCCGTACGCGTCGGAGCTGTACAGCAGCTTGCGGAACGGCGTGATCTCCAGCGCCTCCGCCAGGATCGCCCGGGACCGTGCGGGGCCGACGTAGTGCAGGGTGAGGCCCACGTCCAGGTACACCTGCTCGAACACCGCGGCCAGATAGGCGGCCTGCCGCTGATACGGCCAGCAGTGCAGCAGCAGGACCGGGATCGTGCCCGCGGTCAGGTGCAGCCAGTCCGTGAGGTGGGTCGGGTCCACCCGGTGCATACGGATGTCGCTGTCGCCGAACCCGGTGTGCAGCTGAAGGGGCAGCCCCAGATCCACGGCGGTCCACAGCAGATGCCGTACGAGAACCGGATCGGCCAGTCGTCCACCGTGAGCGAGCCAGTCGGCGGCGGCACGCGCGACCTCCGCGTCCGAGGGGCGCGCGGGGTCCAGGTCGAAGCCGGTGCGGTAGGCGGCGACCGACTTCACGGCCACCACACCCGGCCGCCCCACGGCCTCCAGAGCGGCCGCGCGGAACTCGTCCGCGTACGCGTCCGGCTCCACGCCCCGCGCCGCCACCGCCTCCGCGACACCCTCCAGCCGCACGATCTCGTACGCCGTCCCGCCCGCGGCCGCTGCCAGCTCCGCCGGTGTGGTGAGACGTTCCGGCGCGTACCCGGTGTCCACGCAGAACACGTCCGTGCCCGCGGCGGCCAGGAAGCGGCGGTTGACCTCCTGCGGGCCGAGTTCCGCGCGGCGGGCCAGGTAGGTGTCGGGCGGCGCGTGGCGCGGGAGGTCCAGCAGGGGTGCGCAGTGCCGGCGGACCGCCACGCCGACGGGGCTGTCGAAGGGGGAGATCCCCGGCCAGGCCGCGCCCTCGGTGATCAGCGACTCGAAGCCCGTCCGGTCGAGGCCGTCGACGACGACCCCGTGACAGTGGTGGTCCACCAGCCGGGCGGCGGCGAGGGTCTCGTGGACGCGTCCGCTCATGCTCAGTACTTCCAGCGGTACGCGGCCGCGATCTGCTCGTCGTCCAGCTCGGCCACGGAATCGCTCTCCCCGAAGCGCACGGCGACCACGGCGTCGGCGAGGACCGGACCCAGCGCGGCCCGCAGCTGTTCGTCGGCGCGGAACGCCCTGACCGCCTGGGAGAGCGAGGTCGGCAGTCGGCGTACGCCCATGGCGGCGGCCCGGTCGGCGGGGAGCAGGGCCGGATCGCCGGTGATCTCCCTGGCCAGCGGCATGGCCGAGGTCAGCCCGTCGAGCCCGGCGGCGATCAGACCGGTGAACGCGAGATACGGGTTCGCGGCCAGGTCGACCGGCTTCAGCTCCAGGTTCGCGGCCCGGTCGGTCCGGCCCGCCGTGCCGGTGATGATCCGGACGGCCGCCTCCCGGGCCTCGCGGCCCCAGGCGGTGAACACCCCGGCCCACTGGGAGGGTTGGAGACGCAGATAGCTGGCCGGGCTCGGCGCTGTCAGGGCCGTGAGCGCGTGCAGATGGGCGAGGACACCCGCGACGAACGACTCGGCCTCGCGCGTCATGCCGTAGCGGCCCTTGCCGCCCGAGTGCAGGTTCACGCCCTCGCGCCAGGCGGAGAGGTGGAGATGGCCGCCGTTGCCGACGCCCTCCGCGAAGACCGCAGGGGCGAAGGAGACGACCAGCCCGTGCCGCTGGGACACCGCCCGGATCGTCTGCCGTACGAGCACGCTGACGTCGGCCGCCGCCACCGGGTCCAGGGCACTTGTCGAGATCTCGAACTGCCCGGCCGCGTACTCGGGATGGAGCTGCTCGACCTCGATGCCCTGCTCGTCGCAGGCCGCCAGCAGGTCGGCCGCGTAGTCGCCGAGCTCGACCTGGCGGGTGGCGCCGTACGCCGGTCCCGACACGGCGGGCACGAAGTCACCGTCCGCCGCCGGGCCCCGGCCCACCGCCCACTCGATCTCGACGCCCGCCTTGAAGGCGATCCCGTGCCGCTCGGCGGCCTCGGTGACGATCCGCCTGAGGACCGTGCGGGAGCAGCCCGGATGCCGCTCGCCCTCCTGCGCGATCCGGTCGACCGGCGCCCAGGCCCAGCCGGGCTGCCCGGCCAGCGCCACGAGCCCGTCGAGGTCGGGGTAGAGACGCAGATCGCCGTCGGGGGAGCCCAGGGTGTCGGTCGTGACGATGGAGTCGTTCGCCAGGAAGGTGTCGAACACCGGCGACATGCCCACACCCCAGGCCGCGGCGGAGGGCAGCTTCGCCGTCGGGATCGTCTTCACCCGGCAGATGCCCGCGGTGTCGACGTAGGCCAGGACCACGCCGCGCACGCCCTTCTCGGCCAGCTCGTCGCTCAGCGCGGCGGCCCGGTCCACGTCACCGGGACGGCCGCCGGGAACGGGGTCGGCAAGGGTGGTCATACGTCCTCCACGACGGGCTCGGCCGGATCGGATCCCGCGTCACGGTTTCACGGCCACCGCGCCGAACTGCGGTACCACGACCGGGGAGTCGGACTCGGCACGCCACTGCGAGCAGGAGACCAGGCCCGGCTCGAGGAGGTCGAGCCCCTCGAAGAACATGGCGATGTCCTCGCCGCTGCGGGCCGTGATCGGCGGAGTGGCGTTCTCGTTCCAGAACTTCATGGCCGGGATCTGGCCCTCGCCGCCGAGGTCGGCGTCGAACGTGGGGTGCGTCAGGGCCAGATGGCTGCCGGCGGGCATCGCGGCCATGACCTCCCGCGCGATCCGCCGGGCCTCCTCGGTGTCGAGGACGAAGTTGAGGATGCCGAGCATCATCACCGCGACCGGCTTGCTCAGGTCCAGGGTCTGCGCGGCGCGTTCAAGGATCGCGGCCGGGTCGTGGACGTCGGCGTCGATGTAGTCCGTGACGCCCTCGGGGGTGCTGGTCAGCAGGGTGCGGGCGTGGACCAGCACGATCGGGTCGTTGTCGACGTAGACGATCCGCGCGTCGGGGGCGATGCGCTGAGCGATCTCGTGGGTGTTGTCCACCGTCGGCAGCCCGGTGCCGATGTCGAGGAACTGCCGGATGCCCTGCTCCTCGGTGAGGAAGCGCACCGAGCGGCCCAGGAACCAGCGGTCCGCGCGGGCGATCTCCTGGATGATCGGGAACATCCCGGCGACATGGTCGCCGACCTGCTGGTCGACCTCGTAGTTGTCCTTGCCGCCGATCCAGTAGTTCCACACGCGCGCGTTGTGCGCCACACCTGTGTTCAGCCTCGCCGACGCACCCGACGGGGTGTGGCTGTCGCTCACGACTGTGCTCCTTCTCGTGCCTGCGGCCGTTGCCGCCATTGTGCCGTCCGATGATCAGCTTGTCCCGGAAACGGGCGACTCGAACGCCCCGCCCGAGGGCCGGCTCAGCCCTCCCGCCGCGCGTGCCCGTTCTGCCAGGCCCAGGCCGCGATCTCCACGCGGTTCCGTGCGGCCAGTTTGAGCTGGACGCTGGAGAGATGGGTCTTGACCGTGGAGAGGGAGACGTACAGCTCTGCGGCGATCTCGGCGTTCGTACGGCCGAGGGCGACCAGGCGGACCACGTCGAGCTCACGGTCGGTCAGGGGCTCGGTGGCCGGCGCCGGGCGGGACGCGGTGACCGGCTTCGGCGCCGGGTCCGCCGTGACGTGCCGGAGCAGGCGGACGGTGACCGAGGGGGACACCAGCGAGTCGCCGGCCGCGGCGGCACGGACCGCCTCGGCGAGGAGCGTGGGCCCGGAGTCCTTCAGCAGGAACCCGCAGGCACCGCCGCGCAGCGCGCCGTAGACGTACTCGTCGAGATCGAAGGTGGTGACCACGACCACCCGCATCGGATCGGCGACGTCGGGCCCCGCCAGCAGCCGCGTCGCCTCCAGCCCGTCCAGCTTCGGCATCCGGATGTCCAGCAGACACACGTCGGGCCGTACCTCCCTGGCCAGCCGCACCGCCGTCTCCCCGTCGGCGGCCTCGGCGACCACGGTGATGTCCGGCTGCGCGTCCAGGAAGAAACGGAAGCCGGTACGGACCATGTCCTGGTCGTCGGCGATCAGCACGCGGATGCGCGCTGCCGGCGGGGTGGGGCTCGTCATGGGTCGATCATGCCTCAGGGGGGGAGGGGGTGGAGCGGCTGTGGATGGGGGCGGGGGCGGGGCGGGCTGCGGGGTGGATGCTTCGGCGGGTGTGGTCGAGGGCGGGACGTGGTCGAGGGGGGCGTGGCCGTGACACCGGGCCCGGCCGGAGGGTGACGGCCGGGTCCGGTGCCGGTCGGAGGGGCGGCCTCTGCTCTGGCAGGGCTGGGACCGGCGCTGCGCACCGGTCACCGCGTCGGTGGGAGGGCTCACAGGGTGTACGCCGGGCCGGGTCCCGACGGCGGGCGGCCGACCCGCTCGACCCGCTCCGGGGAAGCGGCTCCACTCTCACCCACGGGCACGGGCGCCCGCCTCGGCCGAACGGCCAGGTCTCCGGGCCTGGCGCGGCCGCGCCTCGACCGTTCGGCCGATCCCACGTGCGGCGGCCGCGCATACGGTGAGCGGCATGAAGTCCGTATCTGGCCGGGGCTGCGCGGGCGGCGCCGGTATCGGCGCGCTGTTCGCGGCCGTGTTCGTCGACGTGGCCTACTCGACCGAGGGCCACGGCCCCTCCTGGCCGATGGCCGCGACCCTGCTGCTCGGCGGCGCTGCCGTCCTGTGGCCGGCCGCCCGGCGCCCCCGCCGGCTCACCCCGCAGCTGCGTACCGCCGTGCCTGCCGTCGCCTCCCTGGTCTGCACGGTGGACTCGGTGGCGCGCTCCGGCGTCCAGTTCGGCCCGGGCGAGCCGGCGATCCTGCTGTGCCTGCTGTTCGTCGCCGTACGGCACTGCCCGCGCAACTGGGTCGTGGCCTGCGCCGCGCTCGACGGGGCCGCCGTGCTGGCGCTTCCGGTACGGCCCTTTCTGGGCGAGCAGGACACCATGCTGGGGTTCATGCTGATCGGGCTTCTCCTGGTCGGCCTCACCATCGCGTTCGCCGCGTATCTGCGTTCGCAGGACTACCGGCGGACCGTCGCCGTCAGCGAGACGCGGCGGGCCGAACGCCTGGCCATCGCCGCCGACCTGCACGACTTCGTCGCCCACCATGTCACCGGCATCCTGGTGCAGACCCAGGTGGCCCGCATGATGGCGGACAACGGCACCGAGGAACTCGACCCCGTCCTCGCCGGTATCGAGCGTGCCGCGACCGAGGCGCTGGCGTCGATGCGCCGGACGGTCGGCGTCCTGCGCGACACCGGCGACGCGGCCGACCGCCGCCCGGTGGGCGACCTCGCGGGTGTCGCCGGTCTCATCGAGGGCTTCGCGAGCCCCGTCCAGAAGGTCACCCTGCATCGCGAGACCGCGGTGCCCGACGACCTTCCGCACGAGGTGCAGGCTGCCGCCTTCCGGGTGGTGCAGGAGGCCCTGACCAACGTACGGCGGCACGCGGGCGACGCCACCCAGGTCGCTGTCGGGCTGCGCTACGAACGGGCCCGCCTGCAGGTGTCCGTGTCCGACGACGGGCGCGGCGGCAGCCAGTTGCCTGCGGCGGCGCACGGGGGCGGCTTCGGGCTCGTCGGCCTGAAGGAACGAGTGACCGCACTCGGCGGCGAACTGCACGCGGGGCCGCGGGCGGAGTACGGGTGGGAGGTGCGGGCGGTCTTTCCGGGCTGACGTGGCGGCGAGTGATGTGGGCGGTCTTTCCCGGGTGAGGGGACGGGTTGTTCAATGGGGCTGCACAGGAGAGGAGCCGCCCGTGTCCCCTGCCCCCGTGCCGCCGGTGGGCGCGCGCATCCGGCAGGCGCGTCTGGAGCGCGGTCTGGGGCTGCGTGCCCTGGCCCGCGAGGTCGGCGTCTCCGCGAGCCTGGTCTCGCAGATAGAGACCGGCAAGAGCCAGCCCTCGGTCAGCACCCTGTACGCCATCACCACCGCTCTCGGCATCTCCGTCGAATCCCTCTTCGAGGTGCGGGAGACCGCCGCGGTGGCCAGTTCGGCCACCGTCATGCACGCTCTGGCGGCCTTCTCGGCCGACCCCGGCCGACGCATCGGCCCCCTGGTCACACCGGGTGAGCGGGACGTGCTGGAACTGGACTCCGGCGTCGTGTGGGAGCGGCTCGGGCACGTCCCCGGCACGGACGTCGACTTCCTGCTCGTCACCTACCGGCCCGGCGGCTC
Source organism: Streptomyces sp. SAI-127 (assembly GCF_029894425.1). Taxonomy (NCBI): domain Bacteria; kingdom Bacillati; phylum Actinomycetota; class Actinomycetes; order Kitasatosporales; family Streptomycetaceae; genus Streptomyces; species Streptomyces sp. SAI-127. Next base: position 1,827,660 of record NZ_JARXYJ010000001.1, on the reverse strand, counting down.
CTCCTCCGGTTCGGGCGGCCTGATGCGCCACGCGGGCACGGAATACGGCTATCTGACCTCCGGCGAACTCGTCCTCACCCTCGGCTTCGACGAGCAGGTCCTGCACCCCGGCGACGCCGTCAGCTTCGAGTCCACGACCCCCCACCGCTACCGCAACGACGGCGACGTACCGGCCGTGGGGGTCTGGTTCGTGTCGAGCCAAACCGTTCAGTGACGCTTGACACTCCTCGCGGACGGTCGTTGACTCGACGGTGGGGGTGGTCGCGATGGCGATCCGCACTTACGGCCCCAATGCCGTCGACTGGGAAGAGCGCGTCGACCTGGCCCGGCTGCGCAGACAGCGTCTGGCCCGGCTCCACGACACGCTGAACCGCTCCGAACTGGGTGCCGTGCTCAGTTTCGACTTCGCGAACATCCGCTACATGACCGCCACGCACATCGGCACCTGGGCGATGGACAAGCTGATCCGCTTCGCCCTGCTGGTCCGCGGCGGCGAACCGATCGTCTGGGACTTCGGCTCCGCGGCCCGCCACCACCAGCTCTACAACCCGTGGCTCGACTACAGCGACGGCAAGGGCGGACCGCCCACCGGAGCCCGCGCGGGCATCTCCACCCTGCGGGGTGCCTTCCACCCGGACGCCGGCATCGCCGAGGACGTCGCCGCGAAGATCGCCGCCGAACTCCGCGCCCACGGCCTCGCCGGCGAACCGCTCGGCATCGACGTGGCCGAGATGCCGGTCCTCGCCGCCCTGCGCGCCGAGGGCATCGACGTCGTCGACGGACAGCAGGTCTTCCTGGAGGCCCGCCGCATCAAGACCGGCGACGAGATCTCCCTGCTCGCCCAGGCCTGCGCGATGGTCGACGCGGCCTACGAGGAGCTCTACGGCTACCTCCGTCCCGGAGTCCGCGAGAACCAGTGCGTCGGACTGGTCAGCAAAGTCCTCTACGACCTCGGCAGCGAGTACGTCGAAGGGGTCAACGCCATCTCCGGGGAGCGCTGTTCACCCCACCCGCACGTCTACAGCGACCGGCTGATCCGCCCGGGCGACCCCGCGTTCTTCGACATCCTGCACAGCCACCTCGGCTACCGCACCTGCTACTACCGCACCTTCGCCGTGGGCAGCGCCTCCCGCGCCCAGCGCGACGCCTACGTCCGCTGCCGTGCGTACATGGACGAGGCGATCTCCCTGGTCCGGCCGGGCGCCACCACCGCCGACATCGTCCAGGTCTGGCCGCGTGCCGAGGAGTTCGGCTTCGCCGACGAGACCGCCGCCTTCGCTCTCCAGTACGGCCACGGGGTGGGCCTGTCGATCTGGGAGAAGCCCATCTTCAGCCGCCTGGTCTCCCTCGACCACCCCGAAGTCCTCGAGGAGGGCATGGTGTTCGCCCTGGAGACCTACTGGCCGGCCGCCGACGGCTGGTCCGCCGCCCGGATCGAGGAGGAGCTGGTCGTCACCGCCGACGGCTGCGAGGTCATCACGAAGTTCCCGGCCGAGGAGCTGCTGGTGGCCGGCCGCAAGTACTGGACGGTGGGCGGCGAGCTCAACACCGCCCGGGAGGCGCAGTCCCACCTGAACACGGGGACCACCGATGGACACCGCTGAACTCCTCGTCCGGTACGAGCAGATGGCCCTCATCCGCCGTACGGAGAAGGCCGCCCACGACCTGTTCCTCCAGGGCCTCGTCAAGGGCACCACCCACCTCGCCGCCGGTCACGAGGCGATCGCGGTCGGCGCGAGCGCCGCTCTGCGTGACGACGACTACGTCTTCGCCACCTACCGCGGCCACCACCACGCGATGGCCCGGGGCGCCACCCCCGAGGAGTGCCTGGCCGAACTCATGAGCAGGGCGACGGGGTTGTGCAAGGCCAAGGGCGGGTCCATGCACCTCACCAAGGCCGACGCCAACATGCTCGGCTCCTACGCCATCGTCGGCGCCCACCTCCCGATGGCGGTCGGCGCCGCCTGGTCCGCCCGGCTGCGCGGCACCGGACAGCTCGCGGTCGCCTTCTTCGGGGACGGCGCCACCAACATCGGCTCCTTCCACGAGGCGTTGAACCTGGCCGCCGTATGGAAACTGCCCGTGCTGTTCGTCTGCGAGAACAACCTGTACATGGAGTACACGCCGATCGCCGACGTCACGGCGGTGCCCCGGCCGGCCGCCGACCGGGCACCGGCGTACGGCATCCCCGGTGAGGTCGTCGACGGCAACGACGTCGTCTCCGTCCAGGAGGCGGTGGCACGGCTGGCGCGGCGGGCCCGGGCCGGGGACGGGCCCGCCGTGCTGGAGGCCGAGACCTACCGTCACTTCGGACACAGCCGGACCGACCCGGCGACCTACCGCCCGGCCGAGGAGGTCGAACGCTGGCTCAAGCACGACCCGCTGGACATCGCACGCGGGCGGCTGATCGAGGCCGGGGTGCCCGAGGAGACGGTCACCGCGGCCGACGAGCGCGCACAGGCAGTCGTACGGCAGGCGATCGAGGCCGCGAAGAGCGCGCCGCCGCCGGATCCGCGGGAGGCGTTCACCGACGTGTGGGCGGACGGAGGTGCGGCATGGCGGACGTGATCACGTACCGGGAGGCGGTCGCCGAGGGCATCGCGCGGGAGATGCGACGCGATCCGTCCGTCGTCTGCCTGGGGGAGGACATCGGCGAGGCCGGCGGGGTGTTCAAGACGACCGCCGGGCTGTTCAAGGAGTTCGGGCGGGAGCGGGTGTGGGACACGCCGATCTCCGAACAGGCCATCGTGGGCGCGGCGATGGGTGCCGCGATGACCGGGATGCGGCCCGTTGCGGAGATCATGTTCTCCGACTTTTTGGCCTGCTGTTGGGACTACCTCGCCAACGAGATACCCAAGGTGCGTTACATGACGGGCGGCCAGGTCACCGTGCCCCTCGTCGTTCGCACCGCCAACGGCGGCGGGCTCGGTTTCGGCGCGCAGCACTCGCAGGCCACCGAGAACTGGGCCCTGACCGTCCCCGGGCTGAAGATCGCGGCACCTTCCACCCCCGCCGACGTCATCGGCATGATGGCGGCGGCCGTACGCAGCGACGACCCCGTGGTCTTCTTCGAGCACAAGGGACTGCTGGCCACCAAGGGCGCGCCCGCCCCGCCCGGCCACGTGGTCGAACTGGGGCGCGCTGCCGTCGTGCGCGAGGGCGCCGACGTGACGCTGGTGGCGCTCGCCTCGATGGTGCCGGTCGCGCTGAAGGCCGCGGAAAGGCTCGTCCAGGAGGACATCGGCGTCGAGGTCGTCGACCTGCGCTCACTCGTACCGCTCGACATGGCCACCGTCCTCGCCTCGCTCGGCCGGACCTCCCGGCTGGTCACCGTCGAGGAGAACCCGTACCAGGGCGGCTGGGGCGCCACGCTCGTCTCCGTCGTCGCCGACGAGGGCTTCTCTCTGCTGGACGCGCCGGTGCGGCGGGTGGCGGCGGAGTGTGTGCCGCTGCCGTTCGCGGACGTGCTGGAGGAACAGGTCATCCCCACCGTCGACAAGGTCGTGGCGGCCGTCAGGAGCCTGGCCGCGTACTGAACACCCTCTAGGAGGAAGCGCGATGACCCATCGGATACTCCTTCGTGCCGGACACGTGCTCTCGATGGACCCCGCGGTCGGGGACCTGCCCAAGGGTGACGTCCTCATCGAGGACGGGAGGATCGCGGCCGTGGACCGCGAGATCGGCGCGGACGCCGAAGTCCTCGACATGACCGGCCGCATCGTGATCCCCGGCTTCGTCGACACCCACCGCCACACGTGGGAGGCCTCGATCCGGAACGTGGCGCCCGACGCCACCCTCGACGACTACTTCGTCGACATCCTCGACACCTTCGCACCCCTCTACACACCCGAGGACGTGTACGCGGCCAACCTCGCCGGCGCCCTGGAGTGCCTGAACGCCGGCATCACCACGCTCGTCGACTGGTCCCACATCAACAACACGCCCGAGCACCCGGACGCGGCGATCCGGGCCCTCACGGAGACCGGCATCCGGGCACAGTACGCCTACGGCAGCGCCAACACCTCCCTCGCCGACTACTGGTTCGAGAGCAAGATCGCGATCCCGGGCGACGACGTACGCCGGGTCCGCACCGAGTACTTCGCCTCGGACGACGGCCTGCTCACCCTGGCCCTCGCCACCCGCGGCCCCGGCTTCTGCGTCAACGACGTCGTCACCTCGGAGTGGGCCCTGGCCCGCGAGCTGGACATCCCGATCACCGTGCACGTGGCCATGGGACGGCTCGCCGGCCGCTTCGGGATGGTCAAGCAGCTCCACGACCTCGGACTGCTCGGCCCCGACACCACCTACGTCCACTGCTGCTACTTCAGCGAGGAGGAGTGGCGGCTGGTCGCCGACAGCGGCGGTACGGTCTCCATCGCGCCGCAGGTGGAGACGCAGATGGGGCACGGCTGGCCGCCGGTGATGAAGGCGATCGAGCACGGACTGCGCCCCTCGCTCAGCATCGACGTCGTCACCACCGTGCCCGGCGACATGTTCACCCAGATCCGCGCGGCCTTCGGCGCCGAGCGGGCCCGCGTCAACGCGGCGAGCTGGCAGGCCGATGTCCCGGTCCCCGACACGATGCTGACCGCGCGTCAGATGCTGGAGATCGCCACCCGCAACGGCGCGCATGTCGCCGGCCTGGAGGACCGCGCCGGCTCCCTCACCCCGGGCAAGCGCGCCGACGTCGTCGCGATCGACGCGACCGCCCTGAACGTGGCCCCGGTTCACGACGCCGCCGCGGCGGTCGCGCTGAGCGCCGACGTGTCCAACGTGGAGACCGTGATCGTCGACGGCGTCATCCGCAAGCGCGACGGCAGGCTCACCGCCGACGTGGCGCGGGCCCGGCGCCTGGTCGAGGAGTCCCGTGACCGGCTGCTGGCCGCGAAGGAGGCCCGGGCGTGACCCGACACCTGGTGCGCCGGGCCGCCGACGTGCAGGAGCCGTCGTACGACGAACACGGCTACCGGCGGCGGGAGTTGGTCGGCGAGGGCGACGGCAGCTCGCACACCGGTTTCGGGGTGTGCGAGCTGCGGCCCGATGGCGCGGTCGCGGCCCATGTGCACTCGTACGAGGAGAGCTTCCACGTCCTCGACGGGGCCGTGGTCCTCGATGTGCCCGAGGGGTCGTATCTGCTGGAGGAGGGTGACTACGGTCTCCTCCCGACCGGGCTGCCGCACGCGTGGCGCGGCGCCGGGGACACCGCCGTCCGCTGGGCCGACATGCTCGCGCCGGTGCCGCGGGCCCGGTACGGGTACGACACCCAGGCGGTCCCGGCGTGGCCTGCGCGCCCGCCCGCCCGCATCGACGTCCGTGATCCGCGCACCCGGTCCTTCGGCCACTTCGAGCCCGCCCAGATGGACCCCGGCAAGCAGTCCCAGGACCTGCTCGCGGTGACGGCGAGCATGCGGACCGCGCTCCTCGTCTACAGCGGGATCACGGTGAAGATGATGGTCGACAGCGATCTCGGCGCGGTGGCCTCGACGATGTTCATGGTGCAGTACGCGCCCGACGGCGTCGTGGGCACGCACGACCATCCCTTCGAGGAGACGTATCTGTTCCTCGAGGGCGAGGCGGACGCGGTCTTCGACGGCGCGCGATACCGGCTCGGTCCGGGCGACTGCGCCTGGGCGGGCGCCGGTTGCGTGCACGGATTCTCCAACGCCGGTGACGGGCCGCTGCGTTGGCTGGAGACCCAGGCCCCGCAGCCGCCGGCGCGGCACTCGTACCGCTTCACGCGGGACTGGAACTATCTGAAGGAGGCTTCCCGATGAGCGGCGTGGTGGTGATCGGCGGAACCTCGGGGATCGGCAGGGAGTTCGCCCGGGTGCGGGCGGAGCGCGGCGACGAGGTGGTGATCACCGGGCGCGATGCCCACCGCACCGACACCGCGGCCAAGGAGATCGGGGCCCGGGGGCTCGCCCTGGACCTCGCGCTGCCGAAGGGGATCGCCGCCGCGCTGGGCGATGTGGGGACCGTCGACCACCTGGTGATCGCGGGCATCTCCCGGGACGAGAACCGGGTGACCGATTACGACATCGACGCCGCCATCCACCTCGTCACGCTCAAGCTCGTCGGCTACACCGCCGTCGTGCACGCGCTGCGGTCCCGGCTGCACGACGACAGCGCCCTCGTGCTGTTCGGCGGACAGGCCAAGGAGCGGCCCTACCCGGGTGCGACGACGGTGGCGACCGTCAACGCCGGGGTGACCGGGCTGATGCACACCCTCGCCGTCGAACTCGCGCCCGTCCGGGTCAACGCGATCCACCCCGGAGTCGTGGGCGACAGCCCCCACTGGCGGGCCAAACCGGAGCAGATCCTGGCGGGACTGCGGGCCAGGACACCCACCGGACGGCTCGCGACCGTGGCGGACGTGGTGGACGCCGTGGACTTCCTGCTGCGCAACGGCTCGGTCAACGCGGTGGAGTTGAGCGTGGACGGGGGATGGCTGCTGGGGTGAGCGGCCGGCCTACGGGCTCAGCGCTTGATGCCGACCGCGCCGTACAGCGATACGGGATCGCCGTCCTCCCGCGCGTCCGGACGCCACCGCGACAGGGACACGATCCCCGGCTCCAGCACCTCAAGTCCCTTGAAGAGACGGCTCACTTCGTCGTGCGAGCGGGCCACCAGGGTCACCCCGCTCGCCGTGTACGCCGCGATGCCCGCGTTCACCTTCTCCGGATCGAAGTCCGCCGTCATCGCCGACAGCACCAGACAACTGCCCGGCGCCAGCGCGCCGACCAGCGTGTCCACCAGCTCCTGGGCGCCGTCCTCGTCGGAGATGAAATGCAGCAGCGCGACCAGCGACAGCGCGACCGGCTGCTCGAAGTCGAGGACGGCGGAGGCTCCTTGGAGGATCCGCTGCGGCTCGCGGGCGTCGGCCTGGAGGTAGTGCGTCGCCCCCTCCGGCGTGCCGTGCAGCAGGGCCTCCGCGTGGGCGAGGACGATCGGGTCGTTGTCGACGTACACCACCCGCGCGTCCGGTACCGCGGACTGGGCGATCTGATGGAGGTTGGGCTCGGTGGGGATGCCGGAGCCGATGTCGAGGAACTGGCGGATTCCCGCTTCCCGTACGGCGACCCGCGTGGCCCGCTCCATGAACCGGCGGTTGGCGCGTGCCTGCCGGGGCGCGTCCCCCTGCGCCGTGATCAGCCGTCCGAGCTCCTCGTCGACGGGGTAGTTGTCCTTCCCGCCGAGGAACCAGTCGTACACCCGGGCCGGATGCGGCCTGCTCGTGTCGATCCGCCGGCCGGCCGACTCGGTCCCGGTCACACAAACTCCTCTGCTCGACTGAATGTGCGAGCAGTGTGCCATGCCGCCCGGCGCGCCGGAGGGCGTCCGCGGCCGGCTCGTCATGGATGGCCGAGCAGTCATGGCCGACGGGCCAAAACCCGTCGGCCATGACCAGTCATCCGGCTGCGGCTACGGCCTGAGCGGGTCGTGCCCCAGCGTCATCAACCGATGCCTGCGCACGGTCTGTTCGGGCTCGGGCTCGTTCTCCACGTCGGCCTCGGCGGTGACGGTGTCCACGACCTCGTACATCACCTCGATGTCGTCGTCGGTCAGGTCCGTGCGCCGCTTCTGCAGGATCGCGAGGACATGCTGCCCGGTCGGCTCACCCGCGTGCTCCGGCAGCGGCTCCGTCGACTCGTCGGCGTCGCTCACCCGCAGCCAGGCGGCCAGTTCCTGCGAGGTCATGTTCACCGCGCGGTGGAAGTCCTCCCACAGCGCGTCGAGTTCGAGGGCGTCGGTCATCGCTTGCGCCTTTCCAAGGTGCTTGGGGGCCGGTCAGTCCCGGGGCCAGTTCTCGGCCTCGAACATCCAGCGCTGCTTCTCCAGCTCCGCGGTGATGCCGATCAGCAGATCCTGCGTGACCGGATCGGCCTTCTCGGTGGCGTCGATGCGCTCACGCAGCCGGCCGATCGCCGCCTCCAGCGTCTCGACCATCAACCGGACGACCTCGTCGTCCCGGATCCAGCCGCTCTTCGAGCCGGGCAGCGTGTAGGCGGCGGCGATCGTCTCCGGTCGGCCGTCGGGCGGCAGGCCCAGTGCCGCGGCGCGCTCCGCCACCGTGTCGGAGAACGAGCGAGCCGTCGTCACCACCTCGTCCAACTGGAGGTGGATGGACCGGAAACGCGGGCCCACGATGTTCCAGTGCGCCTGCTTCCCGATCAGCGACACACCGAGCAGATCCACCAGAGTGCTCTGCAGGGCCTCCCCGACCGTCTCGCGGGCCGCATCGGGCAGGGTGCTCCTCACCACAGTCATACCGTGCTCCTCCTTCTGGCATGGTCAATGCCGTCACGGAGCAGCGCGTCGCGTTCCTGCTCGCAGGTTCCGCCCCACACGCCCGAGGTCTGCCCACCGCTGAGCGCCATGTCGAGGCACTCGGGGGTGACCGGGCAGCGGGCACACACGCGCTTCGCCGCTGCGATGTCCCGCAGCGCGGGTCCTTGTGTGCCCACAGGGAAGAACAGCTCGGGGTCCTCTCCCACACAGGCCGCTCGACGCAACCACTCCATGGGGGCGCGGGTGCCCAGGGCGTACTCGTGCAAACAGCGGTGTCTCAGCGTGTGAGCACGGCGTCGACGAAGTCCGTCACGTCTGCGAAGACCGCCGCCTTGTTCGTCTCGTTGAACACCTCGTGCCGGGCACCGGTGTAGATCCGCTCGGCGAACGTCCCGCCCCTGAGCTCCTCGACACCGACGCGGCTCCCGGCGAGCGGGACCAGCCGGTCGTCGGTGCCGTGCAGCCACAGCAGCGGGAGCGGGCCGACGCCACCGCTCGTGGACACGGTCTCCAGGGTGCGGGCGAAGGCCTCCACCGTGGGCCGCTTCATCGGACCGTGCCAGACGAGCGGATCGGCCTGGTACGCCGCGCCCACCGCCGGGTCGCGGGAGAGCGAGGCCAGGCTGATGGGCGTGTCGGGGATCTCGTCGAGGGCGAGCAGCGCCCCCGGCAGCTCCCAGGCGCCGATCACCGGCCCCGACAGCACGAGCGCGGCGAGTTCGGTGCCGTACCGCTGGGCGAAGCGGGCGGCGATCAGACCGCCCATCGAGTGCCCGACCATCACGAGAGGTACGCCGGGGTGGGCGTCCCGGGTCAGATCGGCCACCGCGTGCACATCCGTGACCACGTCCTCGAAGTCCTCGATCAGGACACGCTCGCCCGCGGACGTCCCGTGCCCGGTGTGATCCGGCCCGAAGACGGCCGCGCCGTGCGCCACGAGAACTCCGGCGAGCTCCTCGTACCGGCCGACGTGCTCGCCGTAGCCGTGCACGACGAGGGCCACGTACCGGGGCCGGTCGTGGGGCCACTCGCGCACGGTGAGGGGGCCGTGAGTTCCGGCGAGGACGTGCTCGGCCATGTCTCCTCCAGTTGCGCCACAGTCCGAAATTAGCAGTGCTAAGTAAAGCGTCCCGGCCCCTCGATGACGACGGGAGCGCGCCAACAGGACCACTCGGCGAGACGGCACTTACGGGACCGCCTACCTGCACATAGCATCGGTCTCCGCATGGACACGATGACGCTCTGGCACATTTCCGGTTGGGGGTTCGCCGCGCTCGCCGCCGCGGCGGTGCTCGTCGGCTTCTCCAAGACGGCCGTGAGCGGTGCCAACACGGTCAGCCTCGCGATCTTCGCCGCTGTACTGCCCGCCCGCGCCTCCACCGGCGCCCTGCTGCCGATCCTGATCGCCGGGGACGTGCTCGCGGTGCTCACCTACCGACGGCACGCCCACTGGCCCACGCTCTGGCGGCTGTTCCCGGCGGTCGCGGTCGGCGTGGTCGCCGGCACGCTGTTCCTGCAATGGGCGGACGACGGGATCGTACGGACGTCGATCGGCGCGATCCTGCTGTTCATGGCCGCAGTGACGCTGTGGCGCCGGCGCGCGGCCGAGGCGGCGGAGGAACCCGACGAGGTCGCCACCCGGACGGGCCGCGTCAAGGCCCGTTCCTACGGCGTCCTCGGCGGCTTCACCACCATGGTCGCCAACGCCGGCGGTCCGGTGATGTCGATGTACCTGCTGTCGGCGGGCTTCCGCAAACTCGGCTTCCTCGGCACCTCGGCGTTCTTCTTCCTGATCGTCAACGTCTCCAAAGTGCCCTTCAGCGTCGGCCTCGGCCTGATCGACGGCCACTCGCTGCTGCTCGACCTCGCCCTCGTGGCGTTCGTCGTGCCCGGTGCGTTCCTCGGCAAATGGGCTGTGAACCGGATCAACCAGAGACTCTTCGAACAGCTGGTGATCGCGGCGACGATCGTGGGCGGCGTACAGCTATTGATCCGCTGACCCGCCCAGCAGCGCCGGCAGGTCCGCGAAGGACTCGATCACGTGGTCGGGTGTGCCACTGGCGGAGCGGTGGGTCTCCGGGAGGTACTTCCCGGTCTTCACGAGCACCCCGGTGAGTCCGGCGCGCTGCGCGGCCAGCACGTCCGACTCGATGTCGTCCCCCACCATCAGCGCCTCGTCCGCACCGACCCCGAGCCGTGCGAGCGCCGCCTCGAAGAACGCGGGCGACGGCTTGCCGGTGACCTCGGCGTCGGTCCGGGCGGCCTTCTCCAGCCCCGCCAGGAAGGCGCCCGAGTCGAGCTGGAGCCCGTCGTCGGTACGCCAGTACAGATTGCGGTGCATCGCCACCAGCCGGGCCCCGCGCTGGAGGTGCCCGAAGGCCTGGTTGAGCGCCGCGTAGCCGAACTCGGGCCCGGCACCCCCGAGGACGACGACATCGACGTCCTCGGACTCGCCGCCGACGAGCGTGATGCCCGCGAGATCCTCGGCGATGTCCCCACTGTTCAGCAGCGTGCAGCGCGCGCCGGGACAGCGCTCGGCCAGATACGCGGCGGTGACCGCGGGCGCGGTGAGAATGTCCTGCGCCGACACGGCGAATCCCGCCCCCTCCAGCACCGAGGCGATCGACGCCCGCGTCCGCGAGGTCGTATTGGTCACCAGCGCGACCCCGAAACCCGCCTCCCGAACCTCCCGCAACGCCGCCACCGCCCCCGGCAACGGCTCCCACGACACGGTGAGAACCCCGTCGATGTCGATCAGGACTGCGCGCACGGATGCCATGCCCGGACGATAACCACGGACGGGCGGAAGCGCCTGTGCTCGTGCGGAGGCGCTGACCGTGCCGGGCGCGATCTCGCTCGTCGAGCCGATCAACGCGCTGCGGGGTGGCCCCGCCTTGGCACGAGGACGGACGGAAGCGCCTGTCCTCGTGCGTCTCGCAAGCCCTGCCGGAGGGCGACCGCCGTCGGTGGAAGCCGCGCACCCACCGTGCCGACTTCCGCCCCTGACCTCGTACGCTACCCGCCATGGCCCCCCACATCCTGATCCTCGGCGGCACCACCGAGGCCCGTGAACTGGCCGCCGCGCTCACGGCGCGGCCGGGGGTTCGCGTCACCACCTCGCTCGCGGGGCGGGTGACCCGGCCGGGCGCGGTCGCGGGGGAGGTGCGGATCGGGGGGTTCGGCGGAGTGGCAGGGTTGGCCGACTGGATGCGGCAGGAGCACGTCGACGCCCTGGTCGACGCCACACATCCCTTCGCCCGTGTGATCACCGCCCACGCGGCGCAGGCGGCCGCGGTGACCGGCGTGCCCTCCGTGGTGCTGCGCCGCCCGGGCTGGCGCCCCGGCCCGCGGGACCGCTGGCATCCGGTCGACTCCCTCGACGAGGCCGCCGAGTTGCTGCCGAGCCTCGGCCGGCGAGTGTTCCTGACCACCGGCCGCATGGAGCTGGCCGCCTTCGCCCACCTCACCGAACTGCACTTCGTCATACGGTCGGTGGAGCTGCCCGAGCCGCCGATGCCCCCGCACACCGAAGTGCTCCTGGCCCGTGGCCCGTTCACCGTGGCCGACGAGTCGACGCTCCTCTACGACCACTGCATCGACGTCCTGGTGACCAAGGACAGCGGGGGAGCGGCCACGTCCGCCAAACTCACCGCCGCCCGCGAACTGGCCCTGCCCGTGGTCGTCGTACGCCGGCCGCCCCTCCCGGACGGGGTGACCTCGGTGCCGGACGTGGCGGGAGTTCAGCGGTGGCTGGACCTCGACTCGCCGTGACGCGGGGAGGCGGCCACGAACCCGCTCAGGCGGTGCTGCTGCCCGCCAACTCCCGCGCCCGCTGCGGCAGTCCGGTGTTCAGATCCTCCACCAGGAGCCGCTTCGCGATCGTGTCCACCGCCGCTCTCAGGTCCGTGCCCGAGGGGCGGCCGATGTCCTGCTGCACCCGGTCCGCCAGCCAGTTGCCCCACGCCGTGCTGATGACCCGGGCCTCGCGCGCGCCCGCCCGGGTGTGCGAGAGGAGAGCGCCGTCGAGGGTCAGATAGCCCTCCTCGACCATCCGGTCGAAGACCGGCAGCAGCACCTCGGGCGGCAGACGGCGGCGCGCGGCGATCATGCCGAGGCTCGCGTGGCCGACCATCCGCGTGTGCAGTTCCACCTGCATCACGGCCCACGCCCCGGCGATGTCGAGCCGGGTGTCGGAATCCGTCATGATCCGGCGCGCGGTGTCGAGATCCGTACTGCCGATGATCTTCCCGACCGCTGTCTCCAGCACCCGTTGCGAGTCCGCTCCGGACGGTGACGCGAAGCCCTCGCCCATGTCGGTCGAACCGGCCCGCGCGCTGTCGCGCAGTTCGACCTGCTTGAGGAACAGGGCGACGACGAAGCCGAGCGCGGCGACCGGCACGGTCCACAGGAAGACGGTCTGGATCGTGTCGGCGTACGCGTCGATGATCGGCGCGGCGACGGCCGGCGGCAGCTCGTGCAGCCCCTCCGGGCTGGTTGCCGCCCTGGTGACGGTCGCCGCGTCCAGCCCGCCGCCCGCTCGCACGGCGGAGGCGATGCCGTCCTCGAGGTTCGGGGTCAGGGAGTTGGTGTAGATCGTGCCGAAGACCGCGGTGCCGAAGGAACTGCCCAGCGTACGGAAGAAGGTGACGCCGGAGGTCGCGGTGCCGAGGTCGGCGTACTCGACGGTGTTCTGCACGGCGATCGTCAGGACCTGCATGCACAGCCCGATGCCGGTGCCGAGCACGAACATGTACAGCGATGCCGGCCAGGCCCCCGTGGACGGCCCCATCAGGGACATCAGGAACAGCCCGAGCCCCATCACCAGGGAGCCGACGATCGGGAAGAACCGGTACTGCCCGGTCTTGCTGACCACGTTGCCGCTCACGACCGACGCGATGAGCAGACCGATCACCATGGGCAGCGTCCGTACGCCGGAGACCGTGGCGGAGTCGCCGTCGACGTACTGGAGATACGTCGGCAGATACGTCAACGCGCCCAGCATCGCGAAGCCCACGATGAAGCTGAGGACCGAGCAGACCGTGAACACCGGGTTGGCGAACAGCCGCATCGGCAGCATCGGTTCGGCCGCCCGGGTCTCCACCCAGCAGAACAGCCCGAGTGAGATCACACCGCCGACGAAGAGGCCGATGATGACGCCGGAACCCCACGCGTACTCGTTGCCGCCCCAACTCGTCGCCAGGATCAGCGCGCCGGCGCCCACCGCGACGAACGCGATGCCCATGTAGTCGATCACGGGCCGCGCGGCCGACTTCAGCGCGGGGATGGTGCGGGCCGCGGCGAAGACCACGACGATCGCGATCGGGACGTTGACGTAGAACGCCCAGCGCCAGGTCAGATGGTCGGTGAACAGCCCGCCCAGCAGCGGTCCGATGACCGTGGCCACCCCGAACACGGCTCCGATGGCGCCCTGGTACTTGCCGCGCTCGCGCAGCGGGATGACGTCGGCGATCAGCGCCATCGACGTCACCATCAGACCCCCGGCCCCGATGCCCTGCATCGCCCGCCAGCTGATCAGCAGCGACATGTTGGAGGCGAGACCGCACAGGAACGAGCCCGTGATGAACACGATCGCCGAGACCTGGAAGACCACCTTGCGGCCGAACAGGTCGCCGAACTTGCCGACCAGCACCGTCGCGACGGTCTCCGCGAGCAGATAGGACGTCACGACCCACGACATGTGCTCGGCACCGCCGAGATCCGACACGATCGTCGGCAGCGCGGTGCCCACGATGGTCTGGTCGAGGGCGGCGAGCAGCATCCCCAGCATGATCGTCACGAAGACGACATTGCGGCGGCGCGGGTCCAGCACGGGCGGCTGGGCGGCGACGGGAGGTGCGGCTTCCTCGGCGACTGTCACACCGGCACGATCACACCGCTGGGCCATCCGTGCATGCCAGGGCGGTCCGCTCGGGTGCGGCCCCGGAGGTGGGTCTACCGCTGCTTCGGATCGCGGCGCAGCAGATACGTGTCCATGATCCAGCCCTTGCGCTCCCGGGCCTCGGCACGCAGCCGCTCGATGCGGGGCGCGGCCTCGGCGATCGGCCCCGAGACGAGGATCTCGTCCGGCGTGCCTATGTACGCGCCCCAGTAGATGTCGATGTCCTCGTCGGCGTACGCGCGGAAGGCCTGGTGGGCGTCGAGCATCACGACCACGTCGTCCACCCCCTCCGGGAAGCCCTCGGCGAGACGCCGGCCGGTGGTGATCTGGACGGGCCGCGCGACCCGGTTCAGCCCGGTGCGGTGCCGTGCCACCAGCGCCGACACACTGCTGATGCCCGGCACGACGTCGTACTCGAAGGACACCGAGCCGCGCTCCAGGATCTCCTCCAGGATGCCGAGCGTGCTGTCGTACAGCGCCGGGTCCCCCCACACCAGGAACGCGCCGCTCTCCTCCTCGCCCAGCTCCTCGGTGATCAGCCGCTCGTAGATGTCGGCGCGGGCGCTGCGCCAGTCCCCGACGGCGGGGGAGTAGGCGGCGCCGCCCGCACGGCGGTCCCGCTCCGGGTCCCGGGCCTCGACCACCCGGTACGACCCCTCGGGTATGTGCGCGTCCAGCATGTCCCGGCGCAGCCGCGTCAGGTCGCTCTTCACCTCGCCCTTGTCCAGGACGAAGAACACGTCCGTGCTCCGCAGCGCCCTGACCGCCTGGAGGGTCAGCTGCTCGGGGTCGCCCGCGCCGATACCGATGACATGAATCTTTCGCACACCCCGAGTCTGCCGCACGCCACTGACAGTACGGACACCGCGTCCACCAGGGCTGTCTGCGCGGCTTTGGGGGGCCGGGTGGTGCGGGCGGCTGGAGGCGACAGGATTGTGCGGCAGCGGCGGGCGAGGGCGGCCCGTCTCGCCGTGGGTCGATGAGGGCTGTCCGGCCAGCGGGGGGAGCCGGGGTCGTGCGTGCGGGTGTCCGCGGGGCAGGCGGCACCCGGGGGTGAGGCGGCGAACGGTCCGCCGTGGCGCGAGGTGCGGGGAACGGCACGTCGTGCCGCGGGTGGCTGCAACTCCCCAGGGGCGCGGGGAACTGCGCGACCCGCTTGCCACCGGCCTGCAGACGTGCAAGGACCCGGCGAGGCACCCCCGTGGCGCCCGGCTCAGGCCCCGCGCACGCGGCCCGCGGGGAACTGCGCGACCAGCCCCCACTCACCCGCACCCGCCCGACAATCCGACCCGGCACCCCCCCGATGACCTATCCGCGCAGCCGCGGTGCCCGTCCCCCCGCGTCGACGCTCGCGCCGGTCTCCTCCACGAGGTCCGCGAGCCGCCGGGCCCAGTCGGCCAGCCCCGCGAGATCCATTCCGTACGGCCGCCCTCGCCCGGCAGCCGACGCGGCCCACTCCTCCACGGCCCCGGCGCCTCGCCGCAGCAGCCGTGCCCCGCCCGTGACGTTCCCCCGGGCCGCGTGGGTCAGCCCCACGGCGAGCTGGGCCAGCCCCCGCCACAGGGCGCGCTCCTCGTCGGGGCCTGACTTCCAGGCGTCCTCGAAGACCTCGTGCGCATGAAACGGGCGCCCCCCGTCCAGCAGCTCCTGGGCCTCGGCCACGGTTTCCTGCGGGGTGCGCACCACGCCCTCCGGCTGCCGGGCGACGCCCGCGGCGCCGTACGGCAGTGGCCGCCCGAGCCCGTCCCGCGGCCGGGCGTTGCGCGCCCGCCCCTCGCTGTCCCGGTCCCGCGCGTCCGTCTGCCGTCCTGAGGATGTACTGGCCATACGTCGATTGTCCCGCGCCCGGTGCCCGCTTCGGCCCCGCCCCCGACGTGGGGTAAAGTTCTGTACGCGCGTTCCCGCGGTCCACCGCGGGGCAGCGCACCGGGACGTGGCGCAGCTTGGTAGCGCACTTGACTGGGGGTCAAGGGGTCGCAGGTTCAAATCCTGTCGTCCCGACGGTGCGAAGGGTCTTCGCAGGCGAGAGCCTGTGGGGGCCCTTTTCGTGTGTTCCGGGGCCGGGGCCTCCGGACGGCCTCCGCCCCGGCGGCAACCCCGCCGGGGCCCGCGGCGACCTACAGGCGAAGTTCCGGACGGCTCCCGCCCCGGTACCGGTCGGCAAGCGGCCCGGACCACCGGCCGGAGGCGTTCCGCACCGCCTCACCCCCACCCGGACCGCCATGCGGCCCGGATCCGACGAACCGAGGAACCCCCACATGACCGACACCGAACGACCCGAGCCCTCCGGCTTACGGCGGCGCAGTGTCCTGCTCGGCGCGGCCGCCGGCGCCGGCGCGCTCGCCCTGGGCGCAGGCCCCCTGGCGACCCCGGCGCAGGCCGCGTCCTTCGTCAAGGGCGCCGACGTCAGCTGGCTGCCGCAGATGGAGGCGCGGGGCTACCACTGGAACAACAGCGCCGGAGTGCGCCAGGACCTGTTCACCGTCCTCAAGGGCTACGGCATCACCGCGATCAGTCTGCGGACCTGGGTCAACCCGTCCAGCGATCCGGCCAACGGGCACTGCTCCATCGAGGAGACGGCCCAGCTGGCGAAGCGCGCCAAGGACGCCGGCATGCAGGTACTCATCGGCTTCCACTTCGGCGACACCTGGAACTCGGTCGGCGTGCAGAACCCCCCGGCGGCCTGGGCGAGCATGACCTACAGCCAGATGCTCGACGCCATGTACGACTACGTGTACCACTCGTGCAACATCATCAAGTACCACGGCGTCACACCGGCCTGGGTGAAGATCGGCAACGAGACCAACTCCGGCATCTGCAAGCCGGTCGGCAGCATCAGCCGCCCCGCTCAGATGACGGGCCTGCTGAACGCGGCGTACGACATGTCCAAGCAGGTCTTCCCGAGCACGCCGGTCCTGGTGCACCTGGCGCAGCCGCAGAACCTGGCCGGCGTCCAGAACTTCCTCAACGCCTACCGCGACAACGGCGGAAGGTGGGACATCACCGGCCTGTCCTCGTACGCGCAGGGCGGCAACGTGCCCGCCGTGCTGGCCAACATGCAGACCATCCAGTCCGGTTACGGCAAGCCGGTCATGCAGGTGGAGTACGGCGGGCCGGTCGGCAAGCCCACCCAGGTGCGCGACTCGCTACGGGCGTTCGTCAGCGGGCTGCAGGGATTCGGCGGCCTCGGCACCTTCTTCTGGGAGCCCGAGGGCTACCCGTCGTTCAACAACTACAACAGCTCGGCCTGGGACGAGAGCACACGGCGGCCCACGGCGGCCATGGACGGATTCCTCAACGGGTGAACCAGGAGCCAGCGATGAGTTCTGCCAAGTTCGTCGGGCGTGCCCTGCTGATCTCGGCGGTCGCCCTGAGCCCCTTCGCGACCCCCGCCGGTTCGGCGGCCGCGAGCGACGCAGCGGCGGCGGCCGCCTATTACGTGGCCCCAGGTGGCAACGACAGTGCCGCGGGCACGCAATCCGCTCCCTGGGCGACGATCGCCCATGCGCAGGCCGTGGCCCAGCCGGGTGACACCGTGTACTTCCGGGGCGGTACCTACCGCTACACGCGCGCGAACAGCGGCTGTACCAGCCGGACGGCCAGGGTCGACGCCATCACCCTGAACAAGAGCGGCAGTTCGGGAAGCCCGATCCGCTACTGGGCCTACCCGGGGGAGAAGCCGGTGTTCGACTTCTCGGGCATGACGGACGACTGCCGGATCAAGGGCTTCGACGTCACCGGGAACTGGCTTCACCTCAAGGGGCTGGAGGTCACGGGTGTCCGCCAGAACAACAACCTCAACCACGAGTCCTGGGGGATCTGGATCTCGGGCAGCAACAACACCTTCGAGCAGATCAACACCCACCACCACATGGGTCCCGGCCTGTTCATCCAGAACGGCGGCGGCAACCTCGTCCTCAACTCCGACGCGCACGACAACTACGACACCAACTCCTCCAACGGGGCCGGCGAGAACGCCGACGGTTTTGGCGCGCACATCTCAGCGGGTAACTCCGGCAACGTGTTCCGGGGCTGCCGCGCATGGTGGAACGCCGACGACGGCTTCGACCTCATCAGCGCCTACTCGTCCGTGACCATCGAGAACTCCTGGGCGTGGCGGAACGGGTACATGCCCGGAACGACCACCGCAGCCGGCAACGGAACCGGCTTCAAGGCGGGCGGCTACGGCGGCGACTACGACGCCGGCGCCGTCAAACACACCGTGCGCACGTCGGTGGCGTTCCTCAACAGGGCGTCCGGCTTCTACGCCAACCACCACCCGGTCGCCAACGACTACTTCAACAACACCGGTTACGGCAATCACCCCGACTTCAACATGCTGGGAGTCGATTCGAGCGGCGCCGCAGTCGGCCGGGGCAACCTGCGCAACAACCTCGCCCACACCGGCACGTTGACGTCGAACATGACCGGCACGAGCGCCGCGAACAACTCGTGGAACCTGGGCGTCGCCCTGTCGGACGCGCAGTTCCAGAGCGTGTCGACGTCCGGCTGGGACGCGTCCCGCCAGGCCGACGGGAGCCTGCCCGCGCTGCCCAACCTCCGGCCCACGGCCAACAGCACCTTGATCGACAAAGGCGTGAACGTCGGGCTGCCGTACAAGGGGCAGGCGCCGGATCTCGGTGCCTTCGAGATCTCCTGAACCGAGTGCCGTTCCCGGTCAGCCGCCGCTGACAAGCGCTCCGGGCGCATTGTCAGTGGCGGCTGCCATGATCCGACCATGCTCTTCCACACCCAGGAGACGGACCTCGCAGGGCGGCTGACGCGTGCGCTGACCGAGCCGGGCTTCGAGATCGAGGTCCTCCACGGTGAACTGGCACGGCTGTCCGACGAAGAGCTCGGGACGCTTCTGCCGGAGGCATACCGTGTGCATCTGTCGGCCCCGGAGAAGCCGAGGAGAGTCGCGCACGCGATCGAGCAGGCCGCCAGGGACCGCCGGCCGCGCTACACACCCGACGCGTGCCGCCGGTGGTTCGAGGTGCTCGTGGAGCGGAGCGAGGAGCGCGGCTGGGTGGACCTCACGCGGGGCGTCCAAGCGCTTGAGCAGTGCACCGGCCCGCTGCCCGACGTCTCCGCCCAGGTCGGGAACCTGGTCGAGACCCTCCTGGCCAAGGACACCCTGAGCCAACTGCATTCGCTGATCGCGGTCGCGCGGCTCGCGGGCGAGGACACCCTGCGCGCGGTCGTGGAGCGTCTCTCCCATGGCATGGGCCCCATCGTCGCGGACGAGATCGCCGTCGTCGTCGGTCTCGCCCCGGCCGAACAGGCCCGGCTGTCCGAGCTGGACCGTCAGCACAGGCTCATCCAGTCGCCGAACGCCCCCGACACATGGCAGCCGTTCGCCGAGAACCCCGCCTACATCGCGTTCGCCCGCCGGGCCCTGGAGGCGGCGGCCGACCGTGCCGACGCGATCCACGCCGGCGAGATCCCCTACCGGGCGGACAAGGCGTTCACGGACCGGGAGGTCATCACCCTCGGGCAGGCGGCACGGGTCGCTCTGCTGCGCGACGAACCCTGGCTGCCGGACCTGTTCGACCGTCTCCTGCCCGGCATCACCCTCGCCCCGACCCCGGCGAGGACTCTCCCCTCCCAGGCCCTCCTGTACGAACTCGTCCGCGCCGCACAGGACTTCCCCACCCCCGGACTGGTCACGTCGCTGCGGACCGTCCGCAAGAGCGTCCGGCACGCCGGAGTCCCCAAACAGCTCGACAAGATGCTCAGGAAGGTCGAGGCGGCCCTGGCCGAGCGGACCGCCGTGGCGCTACGGCTCCCCGCGCTCGGCTTCGACGACCAGGGCGTCCTGCGCCGGGAGGCGGGCGACGGCTACGCGGCGGTCGTCACCGTCACCGACACCGCCACGCCGACCTGGCACAAGGACGGCCGCCCCCTGCGCGGTGTCCCCGCGCCCGTACGCCGGGACCAGCCCGCACTCGTCAAGGAACTGCGCGACCTCGTCAAGCGTGTCGACGCGCCACCTCATCACCCTCGCCCGAGCGTTGGAGGGTGGCTTCACCGTCGACGCGGTGCACCCGTACAGCTGGTGGCGTGCCGCGCTCGCCGGGCATCCGCTCGCCCGGGGGGTCGTACGCCGACTGATCTGGGAGGTCGAGGTCGCGCCCGGCGCCTGGCGGGCCGTACTGCCCGAGGCCGGAGAGCTGCCCGAGGCACCCGACGACGCCGCCGTACGGCTGTGGCACCCGCTCCGCTCGGAGCCGGACGCCGTGCGAGCCTGGCGGGATCTGCTGGTCGAGCGCCAGATACGGCAGCCATTCAAGCAGGCGTTCCGGGAGATCTATCTCCTCACCCCGGCCGAGGAGGAGACCCGTGTCTACTCCAATCGCTTCGCCGCGCATCTCGTCCACTACCACCGGATGTTCGCGCTGTTCAGAGCCCGGGGTTGGGCGAGCGACCGGCTCGGGCCCTGGGACGGCGGAGGCGAGGACGCGGCGGAGCGGACGCTGGGAGCGGGGCAGTGGCGGGCCCGCTTCCACCACGGACTCGCCGACTGGCAGGGTGAGGATCTGCTGGCCGCGACCGACCAGGTGCGCTTCGCCCGCCGGGTCGCGGGCGACTGGCAGGAGACATCGCTCACCGACGTGCCCCGGCTGGTGTTCAGCGAGGCCATGCGCGACGTGGACCTCTTCGTCGGCGTGACCTCGATCGCCGCGGACCCCCAGTGGACCGACCGGGGCCCCGAGCGCGCCTACTGGGAGCGGGCCGGGTTCGCCGAACTGACGGCGAGCGCGGAGGCGCGCAGGGACGTCCTCGCGCGGATCCTGCCCCGGCTGAGGATCGCCGACCGGTGCTCGATCGACGGCCGCCACCTCGTCGTACGAGGCAGCCTGCGGACGTACCGGATCCATCTGGGCTCGGCGAACATCCTGATGGAGCCCGACAACTCCTATCTGTGCATCGTCCCGGCGCGGGGGAAGGGCGACGGCAAGGTGTTCCTGCCCTTCGAGGACGACCGGCTGTCGGTGATCCTCAGCAAGGCGTTTCTGCTCGCCGACGACACGAAGATCACCGACCCGACCATCCTCGCGCAGCTGGGGCGGCGTGCCTGAACCCACGCGAGTGATCGACTTTTCGCGGATCGACGGCAACCCCCGGTGGGGTGGGCGGCGACTAGGGGGGCAAGAGGGTCCCCACTGCCTCCGCCGGACGTCCCGATATGCGAACGAGAGTCACCACATGGGCACCAGAGGAACCGCGCGCAAGCCGCACCGCAAGAAGACCACCCGCCACCGTGGCCTGCTGTTCGGCGCGCTGGCCACGATCCTGGTCGGCGGTGCCGTCACCGGCGGTGTGCTGCTGACGGCGTCCGCCTCCGGGCCGCGCGCGGGCACCTACCGGCTGGGCGGCGCCACGGGGACGGCGTCCCCGCCGCCCATGACCGCGTCCACTTCCCCGTCGTCCTCCGTATCCCCATCTCCGTCCGTATCTCCGTCTGCTTCGAGGACGTCGGCCTCCCAGAGCGCCTCCGCATCGGCGACGAAGAGCGCCTCCACATCCACGCCGACCACGTCCACCGCCGGATTCGCGGCCTGGCCCACGGCCACCGGTGAGAAGGCGGTCTCCACCACCATCGAGGTCTCCGGTACCTACGACGGCACCCTCAAGCGCTTCTACGGCTCCGGCGACCTGGGCAGCGACAACCAGAGCGAAGACCAGGGCCCGCTCTTCGAACTCGCCGACGGGGCGACGCTGAAGAACGTCATCCTCGGCTCCCCGGCCGCCGACGGCGTGCACTGCCTGGGCAGCTGCACCCTGAAGAACGTGTGGTGGCAGGACGTCGGCGAGGACGCGGCGACCTTCAAGGGCACATCGGCCTCCGCGACCTACGTCGTCGACGGCGGCGGTGCGCGGAAGGCGGACGACAAGGTCTTCCAGCACAACGGCGCCGGAACCCTGACCATCAGGAACTTCCAGGTCGCCGACTTCGGCAAGCTCTACCGCTCGTGCGGCAACTGCAGGACGCAGTACGAACGCCATGTCGTCATCAGCAATGTGAAGGTCACCGGGCCCGGTAAGGACATCGCGGGCGTCAACGCCAACTACGGTGACACGGCGACCCTTTCGGGCGTGACCATCGTCGGGGACAGCAGCAGGGAGATCACCGTCTGCGAACGCTTCCAGGGCAATTCGTCGGGAGCCGAACCGTCCTCACTGGGCACCGGGGCGGACGGGACGCACTGCCGGTACAGCGCGTCGGGGATCACCTACCGGTGACGCGGGGTGGGGCCGCAGACATGGTGATTGAAGCTTAAAACGGGGCGTGAGTAGGGTGGCTCCATGAACACGACGCCACGCTGGCTGGACGCCGACGAACAGCGGGCCTGGATGGCATACGTCGAATTCTCGACCCTGCTCGGTGACTACCTGAACCGTCAGCTGAGGCGCGACGCCGGGACGACCCACGCCGACTACACCCTGCTGGCCCAGCTCTCCTCGGCCCCCGACCGTGCCCTCGGCATGTCCGAGCTGGCCCGGCGTCTGAAGATCACCCGCAGCCGGCTCACCCACGCGGTGAACCGGCTGGCCGAGGCGGGCCTCGTGGACCGCCGTGAGGACCCGACGGACGGGCGCGGTCAGCTCGCCGTCCTCACGGAGGCGGGCATGACGCTGCTGGAACAGGCCGCTCCCGGACACGTCGAAGCGGTGCGCCGGGTGGTCTTCGACGCGCTCAGCCGGGAGCAGGTGCGGCAACTCGCCGAGATCGGGGAGGCGATCGGGGAGGCGTTGCACCGGGTGGAGAGTGCGGAGGCGGGTCCGGCGGTGCTGCCTTGGAGGCGGCGCTGAGGAAGGGCAGGGCGCTGGTGCCCGGACCGACGCTCAGGGGTGGGCACGGTGCGGCCCTCAGGTGGTCTGTCGTCGACCGGGCGGGGCCCGAGCCGAGCCCCCGGCCGCTCAGCTCAGGCCCGTGATTCCCTGGCGGGCCGGTTCTGGGCGGTGGATGCCGCGGGGGCGGTAGCCCAGTTCGTCGGAACGGCCCAGCAGGTCGGCGAGGTACCAGATGATGGCAAGCCACATCTCCGTGCCCTGGAGCCCGGGCTCGGGTCCGGGGCCGGCGGCGCCCTGGCCGAAGCCGAAGCCCCGGCCGTTCTGCCAGCGCGGCAGGACCGTGGCCAGCTGCCGCTCGGCCCAGTCGCGGATCTCGCCGGA
The DNA here is from genome assembly GCF_029894425.1 of Streptomyces sp. SAI-127. Taxonomy (NCBI): domain Bacteria; kingdom Bacillati; phylum Actinomycetota; class Actinomycetes; order Kitasatosporales; family Streptomycetaceae; genus Streptomyces; species Streptomyces sp. SAI-127. Next base: position 1,804,292 of record NZ_JARXYJ010000001.1, on the reverse strand, counting down.
GCGGTAGCCGTCGGCGCTCCGCCCGAGCTGCTGAGTGCACAGCCACAGGGGATGGGCGACATCCAGCACATTGCAGGCGTTCTCCCGGCCGGGACCGAAATGCCGGGCGTCGCGCGCGTGGTCCAGGACCGCGTCCACGACCCGTTCCGGATACGGCACCGGCAGCCCGAACTGCGCGAACGAGCCCCGGGTCAGCCGGTAGTAGCCGTTGACCACCTGGAGCCGGCCCTCCTCGGCAGAGGGGCTGCCCCACATCCCGGTCCAGGGATCAGCCCTGGTGAGCAGCCAGCCGAACAACGACTCCGGCGTCCCGTGGCCGTCGTCGTGCCGCAGGTTCCAATGCGCGGCAGTAGCAAAGCTGTCGACCCAAGCGCCTGCACCCCACGCGCCCGTGCGCCAGGTCAACGCCTCCAGTCGTACGAGGAGTTGATGGACCGTCATATCCCGTACGCCCTGCACCGGATGGGGGAGCCCGGGGCCCAGCAGATCGAGGGCGTAGCCCACGCACAGCACGTGATAGAGCGCCGCTCCCTCCCCGATGAACCCGTCGCCGTCCGCAACCGGCAGCGGCTCGCCGAACTCCGGCACGAGACCGCTCTTCGGATCCTGGAGCCCGCTCAGCCGCCCGATGTGCTCCTCGGCGGACAAATGCGCCGGCACAGCCCCGAGCAGCAGGTCGGCGATCTCCACGGCGTCGCAGTGAGCCCGCACGGTGGGACCGGCGCCGGGCCGATCGACGTACCGCTCACCGTTCCAGCAACGGTCGAGGAGCCCGGCAGTCTGATCCCGGGCAGCGTCGGCGAATGCAGCAAGGTTGGCAGATCGGGGGCCGGCATCGGACGTCGGGCGGGTACCAGGCGTACGGCCGCCCCCCGGCAGTATCCCTGGCAGATCCGCCGCCTCGGCGCCCGCGGCCCCCGCCACCTGCAGCGCGTGCTCCAAATTGCCGGCGGCCACTGCCCCGGGCGCGGGGTGAGGCGTCGGGTGGGTCGTGGGCGTGCGGCTGTCATCCGGCCGTTTCCCCGGTGCAGCCGCAGCCGCCTTGGCGCCCGCTGCCCCCGCCACCTGCAGCGCGTGCTCCGGATCGTCGGCGGCCACTGCGCTGGGCGCGGGGTGAGGCGTCGGGTGGGTCGTGGGCGTGCGGCTGTCATCCGGCCGTTTCCGCGGTGCAGCTGCAGCCGCCTTGGCGCCCGCTGCCCCCGCCACCTGCACCGGGTGCTCCGGATTGCCGGTGGCCACTGTCCCGGGCGCGGGGTGAGGCGTCGGGTGGGTCGTGGGCGTGCGGCTGTCATCCGGCCGTTTCCCCGGTGCAGCCGCAGCCGCCTTGGCGCCCGCTGCCCCCGCCACCTGCAGCGCGTGCTCCGGATCGTCGGCGGCCACTGCGCTGGGCGCGGGGTGAGGCGTCGGGTGGGTCGTGGGCGTGCGGCTGTCATCCGGCTGCCGTGTGCCTGACGCAGCCGGATCCGCAGGGGCAGCCGGATCGGTTGGCGCAGCCGACCCTTCCCCCCGCACCTGCCGCCGGTCCCGCAACACCCGTGCGGGGTTTCCCGCGGCCACCGACCACGCCGGCAGATCCCTCGTGACCACCGCCCCCGCCCCGATCACACAGTGGTCGCCGATGGTCACGCCGTCCACGACGATCACATGCGAGCCGATCCAGACGTCGTCGCCGACCCGGATGCCCCGGCTGGTGAGCGGCTGGCGGAAGACGGGCCGGTCGGGGGCCATGGAGTGGTTGAAGCCGAGCAGCGAGGTGTGGGCACCGATGCGTACGCCGTGACCGAGTACGACGTTCCCACGCACCGTGGTGAAAGGGTTCAGCGTGCAGTGGGAGCCGGTGTCCAGCTCCCCGGTGACATAGGCGTGCGCGGCGATGTACGAGTCGTCGCCGAGCCGCAGCCGGTCCGGGAACACCGCCGCGGACTCGGCGACGTAACACCGCTCACCGATCACGGTGTCGCCGCCGACGGCCCGCTGCACCTCCCGCTGCGCGGCGCGCTGTTCCTCGGTCGCCTCGGCGGCGAAGAGCCAGGGGCAGTGGTCGAAGTGCCGTTCGGACGGCTGCGACGGATGATCCATACGAGCACGCTAAGCAGCGCGAGGCCCGCCGGGGAAGGGGCGCCGTGCGCGACGCGGCCCGCCGCGGAATGGTAGAAGCGGTCATGACCAACTCGCACTTCTCCCGCTCCTCCTCCCGTCCGGCAGGTGTCCGATGACCGAGGGCATCGACACTCCCGACAGCCGGGGCCGTACCGGACTCGACCGCACCGGCCTGGACCTGACCGGCAACCCGCGCGTCAAGGTCCGCGATGTGAAACTGCTGTCCAGTCACTGGTACGTCGAGCGGGCCACGACCTTCGACATCCAGCACGCCGACGGAAGCTGGAGCACGCAGCAGCGCGAGACCCACGACCGCGGCAACGGCGCCACCATGCTGCTGTACGACACGGAACGCGAGACCGTCCTGCTCACCCGCCAGTTCCGCTTCCCGGTGTACGTCAACGGACATCCTGACGGACTGCTGATCGAGACCCCCGGCGGCCTGCTCGACGACGATGACGAGCACCCCGAGATCGCCGTACGACGCGAGGTCGTCGAGGAGACCGGGCACACCATCGGCGAGGTCCGGCACGTCTTCGACGTCTACATGAGCCCCGGTTCGGTCACCGAACGCGTCAGCTTCTACGCCGCCGAGTACGCCCCGTCGACCCGCACGCACGAGGGAGGCGGCCTCGACGAGGAGGGCGAGGACATCGAGATCCTCGAACTGCCCTTCCGCAGAGCCCTGGAGATGATCCGTACCGGGGAGATCGCGGACGCCAAGACCATCATGCTGCTCCAATGGGCGGCCCTGGAGGGCCCGTTCGCCAAGTGACCACGCGGGCCCTTGACTTGAAGTGCGCTTCAAGATGAAGACTCCCGTGTGTGCCCGAAGACGGGTACACACGGGAGGAAATCATCATGAAGTACCGCACCATCGGCACCGATCCGGCGACCCGCCGCGAGGTCAGTGTCCTCGCGCTCGGCGCGATGCTGTTCGGCTCACGGACCGACGAGGAGACCTCCTTCGCCGTCCTCGACCGCTATGTCGAGGCCGGCGGCAACTTCATCGACACGTCCGACAACTACGCCTTCTGGGAGGACGGCGGCCAGGGCGGCCAGAGCGAGGAACTGCTCGGCCGGTGGCGACGCAGCCGCGGCGTCGGAGACGAGATCGTCATCGCCACGAAGCTCGGCGCCCGGCCCCTGGCGCCCGGCACGAGCTACCTCGACAACGCGGAGGGACTGTCGGCGAAGGTGATCCGGGAGTCCGCGGAACGCAGCCGGGAACGCCTGGGTGTGTCGAAGCTGGACCTGCTGTACGCGCACATCGAGGACCACCGGGTCCCGCTCCAGGAGACGGTGGAGGGATTCGCCGAACTGGTCGCCGAGGGCACGGTGGGCCTGCTGGGCGTGAGCAACCACGCGGTGTGGCGGGTGGAACGGGCCCGCGCCCTGGCTGCCGCGGCCGGCCTTCCCGCCTACGAGGTCCTGCAGTACGCCCACAGCCACCTGCGCCCCCGCACCGACGTCCCCGATCCCCTCTTCCCCGACGGCAGCCTCGGCCACGCGGGCGCGGACCTGCTGAGCTACCTGCGCGCGGAGCCCGCCCTCACCCTGGTCGCGTACTCACCCCTCCTGAAGGGCGCCTACACCCACCCGGACCGCCTCCCCGCCGACTTCGACCATCCGGGCACGCCGGCTCGTCTGAAGGTTCTGACGGAGGTGGCGAAGGAGACGGGCGCGACCGTCAACCAGGTGGTCCTGGCTTGGCAGATCGCCGGCGACCTGCCCATCATGCCGCTGGCCGGGGTGTCGTCCGTGGCCCAGCTGGAGGAGAACCTGGCGGCGGTGGATCTGGAGCTCACGGGGGAGCAGCGGGCGCGGTTGGACTCGGCACACTGATCCCGCTGCCCGGTCAGGGTCTGACCAGCAGCCGGAAGTCGAAGGCGTACCGCGACGCCCGGTAGATGTGGGTGCCGTACTCGACCGGGCGGCCGGTGTCGTCGTAGGCCGTGCGTTGCATGGTCAGGACCGCCGCGCCCGCCTGTTCGTCCAGGCGGGCGGCCTCCTCGGCGGTGGCGGAGCGGGCGCTGATCGTCTGGCGGGCGCTGTGCAGGGTGATGCCGGCGGTGCGCAGCATGCGGTAGAGCCCGGTGGCCTCCAGGCGGTCGCTGTCGAGGTGGAGGAGGCCGGTGGGGAGGTGGTTGCAGAGGAGGGCCACGGGCTGGCCGTGGGTCAGGCGCAGGCGTTCGAGCGCCGTGACCTCGCTGCCCTCCGGGACGGACAGCGCGGCCGCCACGTCGGCGGACGCCGGCACGGTCTCGTTGCGCACGACCCGCGTCGCCGGACCCTGCCCGGCCGCCTCCAGGTCGTCGTAGAGGCTGCTGAGCTCCAGGGGGCGCTTGACCTGGCTGTGCACCACCTGCGTGCCCACTCCGCGCCGGCGGACGAGCAGGCCCTTCTCCACCAGGGTCTGGATGGCCTGGCGGACGGTCGGGCGGGACAGGCCGAGGCGGATCGAGAGGTCGATCTCGTTGCCCAGGAGGTTTCCCGGGGCGAGTGACCCGTGCTCGATCGCCGCCTCCAGCTGCCGGGCGAGCTGGTAGTACAGCGGCACCGGACTGCCCCGGTCCAGGGCGAAGTCCAGGGAGTCGAGCGCGGGGGTGGTCGCGGCACGTGACGTGTCGCCGGGCTTCGCCATGGGGGTACCTCCCTCAGAGGGTCGGGGGCGGGCCATCAGAGGTGGGTGCGGCGGGCGGCTGCCTGACGGTCGTACTCCGTCCTCGCCTCCACGGCGGCCTCGCGCGACGCAGTCTCCGCCACCGGCACGTCCCACCAGGCCTCTGCCGGGGGAGCGGTCGGGGTCGCGGTGTCCGTCTCGACGTAGACGCAGGTCGGCCGGTCCGAGGCGCGGGCGGTGGCGAGGGCCTCGCGCAGCTCCCGTACGGTCTTGGCGCGCAGCACGTCCATTCCGAGGCTCGCCGCGTTCGCGGCCAGGTCGACCGGGAGCGGGGCCCCGCTGAAGGTGCCGTCGGCCGCCCGGTAGCGGTAGGCGGTGCCGAACCGCTCGCCGCCCACGGACTCCGACAGGCCGCCGATCGAGGCGTAGCCGTGGTTCTGGATGAGGACCAGGTTGACCGGCAGGCCCTCCTGGACCGCGGTGACGAGTTCCGTCGGCATCATCAGGTAGGTGCCGTCGCCGACCAGCGCCCACACCGGGGTGTCCGGGGTCGCCTGCTGCACGCCGATCGCGGCCGGGATCTCGTAGCCCATGCAGGAGTAGCCGTACTCCAGGTGGTACTGGCGGGGGCTGCGGGCCCGCCACAGTTTGTGCAGGTCGCCGGGGAGCGAGCCGGCCGCGTTGATCACCACGTCCTCGTCGCCGACGACCGCGTCCAGCGCGCCCAGCAGCTGGGTCTGGGTCGGTACCGCGTTCTCGTCCGCAGCTTCGAAGGCCCGGGTCACGATCTGCTCCCAGCGCTCCTTGCCCGCGCCGTACTCGGCCTCGTAGGCCGCGTTCACGCGGTGGCCCTCCAGCGCCGACGTGAGCGCCTCCAGACCCGCTCGCGCATCGCACACGACCGTCCGCGCGGCCAGCTTGTGGGCGTCGAAGGAGGTGATGTTCAGGTTGAGGAAGCGGACGTCCGGGTTCTGGAAGAGGGTGCCGGAGGCGGTGGTGAAGTCGGAGTAGCGGGTGCCCACGCCGATGACCAGGTCCGCGGTGCGGGCGAGGTCGTCGGCGACCGCCGTACCGGTGTGGCCGATGCCGCCCAGGTCGGCGGGGTGGTCGTGGCGCAGGGAGCCCTTGCCCGCCTGGGTGGAGGTGACGGGGATGCCGGTGGCGTCCGTGAGGGCCTTCAACGCCTCCTCGGCCTCGCTGTGGTGGACCCCTCCGCCCGCCACGATCAGCGGGCGCGCGGCCCCCAGGACCGCCCGCACCGCCTCCGCCAGCTCCACCGGATCGGGCGCGGGACGCCGTACCCGCCACACCCGCTCGGCGAAGAACTCCTCCGGCCAGTCGTACGCCTCCGCCTGCACGTCCTGGGGGAGGGCGAGGGTGACCGCGCCGGTCTCGGCCGGGTCGGCGAGGACCCGCATGGCCTGGAGGGCAGCGGGGATCAGGGCCTCGGGGCGGTGGACGCGGTCGAAGTAGCGGGACACCGGGCGCAGGGTGTCGTTCACCGACACGTCCGCCTCCGTCGGATGCTCCAGCTGCTGCAGGAGCGGGTCGGCGGCGCGGGTGGCGAAGTAGTCGCCGGGCAGGAGCAGGACCGGGAGGCGGTTGACCGTCGCCAGGGCCGCGCCGGTGACCAGGTTCGTGGCGCCCGGGCCGATCGACGTCGTGACCGCCTGGGCGGACAGGCGGTTCAGCTGGCGGGCGTGGCCGACGGCCGCGTGGACCATCGCCTGCTCGTTGCGGCCCTGGTGGAACGGCATCGCGTCCTCACCCGCCTCCAGGAGGGCCTGCCCGATGCCGGCCACGTTGCCGTGGCCGAAGATGCCCCAGGTCCCGGCGATCAGCCGGTGCCGTACGCCGTCCCGCTCCGTGTACTGGACGGACAGGAACCGCACGAGGGCTTGGGCGACGGTCAGGCGGGTGGTGCTGCTCATCAGGACTTCTCCGGTGCCGTGAGAGGGGGAGGCGGGGGGCGGCGGGCTGGTCGGGGTGGGCGCGGATCAGCCGGGCCCGGCGTGACGTCGAGGTGGTACGGGGAGTGGCTTGGCCTGGCGAGGGGCGGGGGCCCGGAATCGTCGGCCGCCGGGTGCCGGGACCGTCGTACGGCGATCGCGTGACCCGTGCGCGAAGCCGCTGAGGGGCGGGCCGGTCACGGCGCGACGCCGTTCAGGAGACCGTCGACCTCCGCCTGGGTCGGCATCGCGGAGGAGCAGGCGAGGCGGGCGGCGACATGCGCGCCGGCCGCGTTGGCGTACCGCACGGTCCGCTCCAGCTCCCAGCCGGACAGCAGCCCGTGGCACAGCGAGCCGCCGAACGCGTCGCCGGCGCCGAGGCCGTTGACGACCTCGACGGGGACCGGCGGGACCTCGGCCGTCGTGCCGTCGCGGTGCACGGCGAGGACGCCCTTCGGGCCCTGCTTCACCACGGCGAGCTCCACACCGGCCGCCAGCAGCGCCTCGGCGCACGCCCGGGGTTCACGCTCCCCGGTCGCGACCTCGCACTCGTCCAGGTTGCCGACCGCGACGGTCGCGTGCCGCAGGGCCTCGGCGTAGTACGGGCGGGCTTCGTCGGGGTCGGCCCAGGCCGTCTCACTCCACAGCTCGGGCCGCCAGTCGAGGTCGAAGACCGTGGTGCCCGCCCGGTCGCGGCACTTCAGGGCGGCGAGTGTGGCCGAGCGGCTCGGCTCCTCGCTCAGACCGGTGCCGGTGATCCAGAAGATCCGGGCCGCGCGGATGGCGAAGTAGTCGAGCTCGTCGGTGTGTATCTCCAGGTCGGGGGCCTTGGGGCGGCGGTAGAAGTACAGCGGGAAGTCGTCCGGCGGGAAGATCTCGCAGAAGGTGACCGGGGTCGGGTAGGCCGCCACGGGAGTCACCCAGCGGTTGTCGACGCCGAACTCCGTGAGGGTCTGGTGGAGATACGTACCGAAGGGGTCCGCTCCGGTGCGGGTGATGACCGCGGTGGAGCGGCCGAGCCGGGACGCGGCGACCGCGACGTTGGCGGCCGACCCACCGAGGAACTTGCCGAAGGACTGGACCTGCGCCAGAGGCACCCCCGACTGCTGCGGGTAGAGATCAACTCCGATACGGCCCATACTGATCACGTCGAACTGCTGGACTGGCTCGACCATGCGCGACGCTCCTCGATCCGACCTGGGGACGTACGGGCCCTACGGGCCCGTTGCATCCCCAGGTGTAGGACTCGAAGGGTGACGCTGTCAATAGTTTGTACTTACATTCGGACCTGCTTGTGAAATGATGTCTTAACAAAGTATTGACAGCGGGCGCACTCGGGGATTGGATTCCGTCCCAACGCAACTGCCGTGCTGTCGCGGCACCAGACCCGGAACTCCCGAGGTCCCGGGCCATGAATCCCACCCCCTTTCCCGACGTTCTCCCCGTCGCACAGTGAGGTGCAAGGAAAGATGGACCGCTCTTCTCTCTCCCGTTCGCGGAGATTCGCTCCCGCCGTGGCCCTGGCTGCGGCCGCGGCCCTGACGCTCGCCGGCTGCTCCAGCAGCTCGGGCGGCAAGAAGTCCGAGGAGAGCGCGGACGGCGCCTCCGCGGGCAAGGCCACCACCCCCCGGATGACCATCGCGCTGGTGACCCACCAGTCGCCCGGCGACACCTTCTGGGACATCGTCCGCAAGGGCGCCCAGGCCGCCGCCGCCAAGGACAACGTCAAGCTGGTCTACTCGGCCGACCCGAGCGCGGCCAACCAGGCCAACCTGGTCCAGAACGCCATCGACCAGAAGGTCGACGGCATCGCGATCACCCTCGCCAAGCCGGACGCCCTCAAGGACGTCGTGGCCAAGGCGAAGAAGGCCGGCATACCCGTCGTCGGCCTCAACTCCGGTGTCAGCGACTGGCAGAAGCTCGGCCTCATGGAGTTCTTCGGCCAGGACGAGTCCGTGGCCGGCGAGGCACTCGGCAAGCGGCTGAACGAGGCCGGTGCCAAGAGTGCCGTCTGTGTCATCCAGGAGCAGGGCAACATCGGCCTGACCCAGCGCTGCGACGGTGTGAAGAAGACCTTCACCGGCAAGCTGCAGACGCTGAACGTCAACGGCACCGACATGCCGTCCGTGAAGTCGACGATCACCGCCAAGCTCACGCAGGACAAGTCCATCGACTACGTCGTCACCCTCGGCGCGCCCTTCGCGCTGACCGCGGTGCAGTCGGCGTCCGACGCGGGCAGCAAGGCCAAGATCGCCACGTTCGACCTCAACAAGGACCTGACGGGCGCCATCAGCAAGGGCACCATCGAGTTCGCCGTCGACCAGCAGCCCTACCTCCAGGGCTACCTGGCCATCGACTCGCTGTGGCTCTACAAGAACAACGGCAACTACATGGGCGGTGGCGAGCAGCCGGTGCTGACCGGCCCGGCCTTCGTCGACAAGTCCAACGTCGACGCGGTGGCCGCCTTCGCCGCGAAGGGCACCAGGTGATGGGTATGACCCAGCACGCCGAGCCGGCGGTGACCACACCGCCGGCCTCCGGCCCGGGCAAGGTCAAGGACGGCCGGACCACGGAACGATCCCTGGCGCTGCGCCTGTTGGCGCGTCCGGAGGTCGGTGTGTTCCTGGGTGCGGTGGCGGTGTGGGTGTTCTTCCTGATCGCCGCTCCGCCGGTGCGGGACGGCAGTTCGATGGCGAACATCCTGTACCAGTCGTCCACCATCGGGATCATGGCGTTGCCGGTGGCGCTGCTGATGATCGGCGGGGAGTTCGACCTGTCGTCGGGTGTCGCGGTGATCACCTCCGCGCTGACCGCGAGCATGTTCGCCTTCCAGCTCACCCTGAACGTGTGGGCGGGCATCGTGGTGGCGCTGCTGGTGGCGCTGGCGATCGGGTTCCTCAACGGCTGGCTGGTGGTCAGGACCGGCCTGCCCAGCTTCCTGATCACGCTGGGCACGTTCTTGATCCTGCAGGGTGTCAACCTGGCGGTGACCAAGCTGGTGACCGGCAATGTGGCCACCGACGACATCAGCAACATGGACGGCTTCGACCAGGCCAAGAAGGTCTTCGCGAGTTCCTTCGAGGTCGGCGGCGTCCAGATCAAGATCACGATTGTGTACTGGCTGGTGTTCGCCGCGATCGCCACCTGGGTGCTGCTGCGCACCCGGTACGGCAACTGGGTCTTCGCGGTGGGCGGCAACAAGGACTCCGCGCGGGCGGTGGGCGTGCCGGTCACCTTCACGAAGATCAGCCTGTTCATGCTGGTCGGTTTCGCGGCCTGGTTCGTCGGCATGCACAACCTGTTCTCCTTCAACACCGTGCAGTCCGGCGAGGGCGTGGGCCAGGAACTGATCTACATCTCCGCGGCGGTGATCGGTGGCTGTCTGCTGACCGGCGGCGCGGGCTCGGCGATCGGCCCGGTCTTCGGGGCGTTCATGTTCGGCATGGTCCAGCAGGGCATCGTCTACGCCGGCTGGAACCCGGACTGGTTCAAGGCCTTCCTCGGCGTGATGCTGCTCGGCGCCGTCATGATCAATCTGTGGGTCAGCCGCACCGCGACCCGGAGGTAACCGCACTATGACCACTGAAGAATCCGGCACCCACGGCGCCATCCTCACCGACTCTCCCGACCCGGCCGGCGGTGACGGGGCGATCGTCGAGCTGCGCAACGCGGGCAAGTCCTACGGCAACATCCGCGCCCTGCACGGGGTCAGCCTGAAGGTGCACCCCAGCCAGGTCACCTGCGTGCTGGGCGACAACGGCGCCGGCAAGTCCACCCTCATCAAAATCATCTCCGGCCTGCACCAGCACACCGAGGGCGAGTTCCTCGTCGACAACACCTCGGTACGGTTCTCCACCCCGCGCGAGGCCCTCGACAAGGGCATCGCCACCGTCTACCAGGACCTCGCCGTGGTCCCCCTGATGCCGGTCTGGCGCAACTTCTTCCTCGGCTCCGAGATGACCAAGGGCCCCTGGCCCGTCCGCCGCCTGGACATCGAGAGGATGAAGAAGACCGCCGACCACGAACTGCGCGAGATGGGCATCATCCTCGACGACCTCGAACAGCCCATCGGCACCCTCTCCGGCGGCCAGCGCCAGTGCGTGGCCATCGCCCGCGCCGTCTACTTCGGCGCCCGCGTCCTCATCCTGGACGAGCCCACCGCCGCACTGGGCGTCAAACAGTCCGGCGTGGTCCTCAAGTACGTGGCCGCCGCCCGCGACCGCGGCCTGGGCGTCATCTTCATCACCCACAACCCCCACCACGCCTACATGGTCGGCGACCACTTCAGCGTGCTGCGCCTGGGCACCATGGAACTGTCCGCCTCCCGCGACCAGATCACCCTGGAGGAGCTGACCAACCACATGGCCGGCGGCGCCGAACTCGCCGCCCTCAAACACGAGTTGTCCCAGGTCCGCGGCGTCGACACCGAAGCCCTCCCCGAGGAGCAGGACCTCACCGCACCCGTGGCCGCCACCGGCGAGGGGAAGTCCTGAGATGGCGGCCCCACTCGACCGTATCCGCGTCGGTTCCGCCCCGGACTCCTGGGGCGTCTGGTTCCCCGACGACCCGGTGCAGGTGCCGTGGGACCGCTTCCTGGACGAGGTCGCCGAGGCGGGCTACTCCTGGATCGAGCTGGGGCCGTACGGCTATCTGCCGACCGACCCGGCCCGGCTGACCGACGAGATCGCCCGGCGCGACCTCAAGGTCTCGGCGGGCACGGTCTTCACCGGGCTGCACCGCGGACCCTCGGTATGGGAGTCGACCTGGGAGCACGTCAGCCAGGTCGCCGCGCTCACCCAGGCCATGGGGGCACGGCATCTCGTCGTCATCCCGTCCTTCTGGCGCGACGACAAGACCGCCGAGATCCTCGAGCCGCCGGAGCTGACCCACGAGCAGTGGGCGCACCTGACCAAGGGCATGGAGCGGCTCGGTCACGAGGTGAAGGAGGCGTACGGCCTGGACATCGTCGTCCACCCGCACGCCGACACCCACCTCGACACCGAGGACCACGTCGAGCACTTCCTGGACTCGACGGACTCCGAGCTCGTCAACCTCTGTCTGGACACCGGGCACTACGCCTACTGCGGCGGCGACAGCGTCAAGCTCATCGAGACGTACGGCGAGCGCATCGGCTATCTGCACCTCAAGCAGGTCGACCCGGAGATCCTCGCGGACGTCGTCTCGAACGAGGTGCCGTTCGGCCCGGCCGTCCAGCGCGGAGTGATGTGCGAACCGCCGTCCGGCGTACCCGAGTTGGAGCCGGTCCTGGTGGCGGCGCAGAAGCTCGGCGTGGAGCTGTTCGCCATCGTCGAGCAGGACATGTACCCGTGCGAGCCGGACAGGCCACTGCCGATCGCGGTGCGCACCCGTAAGTTCCTGAGGTCCTGCGGCGCCTGAAGGGATGACCATGACCGAGCGAGCCACCCTGGGCGTCGCCGTCATCGGCACCGGCAAGATGGGCGCCGACCACGTCCGCCGTATCCATGAGGTCGTCAGCGGCGCCCGGGTGAGTGCCGTCGTGGACGTCGACGCGGAACGGGCCAAGGCGATCGCCGCCCGCGTCGACGGCTGCACCGCCTACACCGACCCGGCCTCCGCGATGGCGGCGGCCGATGTCGACGCCGTCCTGATCGCCTCGCCGGGCCCCGCCCACGAGGCGGCACTCCTCCAGGCCTTCGAGCACGATCTGCCGGTGCTGTGCGAGAAGCCGCTCACCCCCGACGCGGCCTCCGCACTGCGGGTCGTGGAGGCCGAGCAAGGACTGGGCCGCAGACGCGCCCAGGTGGGCTTCATGCGGCGCTACGACACCGAGTACATGAAGCTCAAGTCCCTGCTGGAGACAGGCCAGTTGGGACGGCCCCTCATGCTGCACAACCGGCACCGCAACGCCGCGAGCCCGCCCTTCTTCACCAGCTCCATGCTGATCAGCGACTCCGTGGCCCACGAGACCGACGTGACCCGCTGGCTGCTGGGGCACGAGATCACCGCGGTCACGGTCCTGCGCCCGACGCCGTCCGCGAACGCCCCCGACGACCTCCAGGACCCGCAGTTCGTCGTCTTCGAGACCGACGGCGGCGCCCTCGCCGACGTCGAGATCTTCGTCAACTGCGGCTTCGGCTACCAGGTCCAGGCCGAGGCGGTCTGCGAACGCGGCACCGCCCGCATCGGCGACGGCCACGCCATGGTCACCAACATGGCAGGACGCTGGGGCGGCACCATCGCCCAGGACTTCGTCGAACGCTTCGCCGACGCCTACGACCGTGAGGTCCAGGCCTGGGTCGACGCCACCCGCCGCGGCGAGGTCACCGGCCCCAGCGTGTGGGACGGCTACGCGGCGGCCGCGGTGTGCGAGGCGGGCGTGCGGTCGCTGAACGAGGGCGGCCGGATGACCGTGGAACTCGTGGAACGGCCCGCCCTGTACGGCTGACTTCACGCCGTACAGGGGGAGTTCGGCGAAGTTCCCCCGTGCTCGCTACGTACTCCGTGAATCGCGGCATCGGCGTGACCCCCTGTGCGACCATGGCGCGGCTGTCCTCGGCGGGGCGGCGAGGGGGTGTGCATGGGACTCGTACGGATACTGCTGCCGTTGCCGCGTGCGGCGGCCAAATGGGCGCCGGAGAAGGGCGGGCCGCTGCTGGGGGCCGCGCTGTCGTACTGCGTCACGCCTTCCTGGGCGGGGCTGCCGCCGCCGTCGCCCGCGCGACGGCTGGCCTGGGCCGAGGAGGCGGTCGAGGTCTACCGCGGGACGGCCGACACGGAGGGGCTGAGCCGGGCCCTGGCGCTGCGTGCCCACGCGTTGCTGCTGTCCGGCCGCTTCGAGGAGGCGTGCACGGCAGCGACCGCCGTACCGGACGAGGCGTCCCGGGCACTGACCGCCTTCGTCGGGGACGTGCGGGCGCAGGCGCTCGCGGGCCTCGGCCGGACCGAGGAGGCCGTGTCGGTGGCACAGGCGTCCGTGGCGGCGTACCGCCGCCCGTCCGCCCCCGACCGCAGGGACCGGGCGCTCGGCAGCCTGCCCGGCGCGTTGCGGACGTACGGGATGCTGCTCGCCGCGGTCGGCCGCAGCGAGGAGTCCGTGGCCGTCTACGAGGAGTGTGCCGCGCTCCTCGCCGCCATGTCGCTCCGCGAACTGGCGCATGTCGAGCTGGTGCGTCCGCAGGTGCTCGCCGAACTGGTCGGTGTACTGAGGGTGTTGGGGCGGTACGGGGACGCGCTGGGTGTGGGCCCCGAGGCCCGGGAGGCGCTGCGGGGGCCCCTCGCGTGGGCCGCCCCCGAGATCGTTCTGCCGTTGCGGGTACGGCTCCTGATCGATCTCGCCCGCTGCCACACCGCCACCGGGGAACCGGCCGAGGCCCGCGCCTGTGCCGTGGCGGCGGTGGCCGAGGCCCGCAAGCCCCACGGCGCGGGCGAGTTGACCTCGGCACTGGACTGCCTGGCCGAGCTGCGCGACGGCTAGGACACGCGCGGCCGCGGCTCGAACCCGGCCGCCCGGTAGGCGGCGTCGATCAGCGTCATCGTCGTCAACGCGTCGTCCGCGTCCAGCGGCAGCGGGGCGCCCCCGCGCACCCGGTCCGCGAACGCCTCCAGCTGGTAGGTGTACGACGACCGCGTGCCGAGCCGCTCGGTGCGCTCCCTGTCTCCGGTGCGCACCACGACCCGGTCGTCCGTGTGCGGCAGCACGAAGTTCGGCGCGAAGACCTCGCCCCGCGAACCGGTGATCCGGCAGCTCATCTCCAGCCTGTCGTACGCCATGTGGCAGCGCGCCGACCCGGTCGCGCCGCCGGGGAAGGCCAGGTCGGCGTCGAGCCACTCGTCGACGCCGGGCGCCCCCGCCCTCTGCCCGCCCCGCGCGGAGACCAGCCGCGGTGCGCCGCCCGCCCACGGGGCCAGCATGCGCAGCGCGTGCAGGCTGTAGCAGCCGAGGTCCATCACCGCGCCGCCGGCCAGTGGCAGCGACCAGCGCGGGTCGGTGTCCGGCGGCGCCGGGATCGCGACCATGGCCTCGACGTGCCGCAGCTCGCCGATCTCACCGCTCGCGAGGACTTCGTGCAGCCGCCGGGTGACCGGGTGGAAGAGGTAGTGGAAGGCCTCCATGAAGACCGTGCCGGCCTTCGCGGCCGCCTCCCGCACCTCCGCGGCCTCCTCGGCGTTGCTCGCCGACGGCTTCTCGCTCAGGACGTGCTTGCCCGCGGCGAGCGCCGCGAGGTTCCACGGCCCGTGCAGACCGTTGGCGAGCGGGTTGTAGACGACCTCGACCTCGGGGTCGGCGATCAGCTCGCTGTACGACCCCGCCACCCGCTCCACACCGTGCTCGGCCGCGTAGCCCTCGGCGCGGGACCGGTCCCGCGCGGCCACCGCGACGACCCGGTGACCGGTGGCCCGGGCCGGGCCGATCAGTGAGGCCCCGCTGATCCGCGCGGCTCCCAGTATTCCGATGCGCAGCGGTTCGCTCATGTCCGCGGTTCCTCCTCGATGGCGGCAGGACGGGGATCCTGCCGGATCAGTGTGCGCCAGTGTCCCGGGGCCAGGGGCACCCCGGGACGCGGGCGGCGACTCAGGCGGAGCGGACCTCGGCGATCGTCACCGGGCGGTGCTCGTGCAGCGACAAGGTGCACGCCTCGGCGATCCAGCCGGCCTCCAGGGCGTCCGCGATCGTGCACGGCGAGGGCCGGGTGCCGGCCACGACCTCGGTGAACGCGGTGAGTTCGGCGCGGTAGGCGGCCGTGAAGCGGTCCATGAAGAAGTCGTGCGGGGTGCCCGCCGGGAAGGTCACACCGGGCTCGACCGAGCGCAGCGGGAGCTTGTCCTCCAGGCCGACGGCGATGGAGTCCGCGAAGCCGTGGATCTCCATGCGGACGTCGTAACCACGGGCGTTGTGACGGGAGTTGGAGATCACCGCGAGCGTGCCGTCGTCGAGGGTGAGGATCGCGCCGGTGGTGTCGGCGTCGCCCGCCTCCTTGATGTACTCGGCGCCCCGGTTGCCGCCGACGGCGTACACCTCGACGACCTCGCGGCCGGTCACCCAGCGGATGATGTCGAAGTCGTGCACCGAGCAGTCCCTGAAGATGCCCCCAGAGGCGGCGATGTACGCGGCCGGCGGCGGGGCCGGGTCCAGCGTGGTCGAGCGCACGGTGTGCAGCTTGCCCAGCTCGCCGCTCTGCACGGCGGCCCGGGCGTTGACGAAACCGGTGTCGAAGCGGCGGTTGTAGCCGATCTGGATCGGGACGGCGCTGCCCTCGACGGCCCGGAGGACCTCGACGCCCTCGCTCATGTGCTTGGCGACGGGCTTCTCGCAGAAGACGGGGATGCCGGCCTCGACGCCGGCCAGGATCAGCTTGGGGTGGGCGTCCGTCGCCGCCGCGACCACGATGCCGTCCACGCCGGCGGCCAGCAGGGCCTCGGGCGAGTCCACGACCTCGCCGCCGAAGCGCTCCGCGGCGGACTTGGCGGCCTCCGCGAAGGGGTCGGTGAGCACGAGCGACTCGACGGCGTCGAGTCCGGAGAGGGTCTCGGCGTGGAAGGCGCCGATGCGGCCGAGGCCGAGGATTCCGATGCGCATGGGGGTGCAGCTCCTTGAGGGTGTTTCTTGCGAGCGGTGTTTCTCAAGTGGGCGAAGCGGTCAGTCGAGGCCGCCGAGGACGTTCTGGTCCCAGTCGATCACCGAACCGGTCACCACGCCCGACCGGTCGGACAGCAGGAGGACCACGAAGTCGGCGATCTCGTCGGGCTGGCCGAGCTTGCCCATGGGGAGCTTCGCGGCGGCCTCCTCACGCCAGTCGTCGCCGGCGCCGTGGAAGGTCTTCTGGGTGGCGTCCTCGCCCTCGGTGGCCGTCCAGCCGATGTTGAGGCCGTTGATCCGGACCCGGTCCCAGCGGTGGGCGTGTGCGGCGTTGCGGGTGAGGCCGATCAGGCCGGCCTTCGCGGCGACGTAGGGCGCGAGGAACGGCTGCCCGCCGTGTGCCGAGGACGTGATGATGTTGACGACCGTGCCGGGCGCCTTGCGTCCGACCATGTCCGCCACCGCCGCCTGCATGGCGAAGAAGGGCGCCTTGAGGTTGATCGCGATGTGCTGGTCGAACAGCTCGGGAGTGGTGTCGAGGAGTGTGCCCCGGGAGGTGAGTCCGGCGGAGTTCACCAGGCAGTCGACCCGGCCGTACGCCTCGACGACCCGGGTGACGGACGCCCTGGCCTGCTCGGCGTCGGCGAGGTCGGCGCGGACGAACAGCGCCTTGCCGCCGGCCGCTTCCAGCTCCGCCACCAGTGCCGCACCGGGCTCGGGGCGGCGGCCGGTCACGGCCACGACCGCACCCTCGCGGACGGCGGCCCGGGCGATGGCGGCACCGACGCCCTGGCTGCCGCCGTTGACGAGGACGACCTTGTCGTCGAGAAGTCCCATGAATGTGCCAGTACCTTTCGGCTTGTGCAGCGCTGATTCAGCTCGTACGCCGGTCGGCGCCCGCGCGCAGCTCGTCCCTGAGTGTCCGTGGGGTCCAGCCCTCGGCGAGCGCCCGTCGTACGAGGTCCGCCTGGGAGGGCGGGGCGAGTCCGTCGACCGGTGGGTCGCTGTCGAGATTGGTGGGGAAGGGGTAGCCCTCGGCGCTCGCGGCGATCACGTTGTCCAGCCACTGTGCGTCGGCGCCGTCCTGCTTGCGGCGCAGCAGCGCCGGGTAGACGGCGTTCGACACCGCCTCCCGGTCCACGGTCTCCATGGCACGCCCGAAGGCCGAGGACACCTGCAGGAGATTGGCCATGCGCCGCACGCCGGTGGTGCGGTTGGTCCCGGCCGCGTGGAACAGCGCCGGGTTGAAGAAGACGGCGTCGCCCTTCGCCAGCGGCAGCTGGACGTGGTGCTTCTTGAAGTACGCCTGGAACTCCGGCCGCCGCCATGCCAGATAGCCGGGCTCGAACATCTGTGAGAACGGCAGGTACAGCGTCGGTCCCGACTCCACCGGCATGTCGCAGTGCGCGACCGCGCCCTGGAGCGTGAGCACGGGGGAGAGACGGTGTACGTGCGCCGGATAGGCCGCGGCGACCTCGTCGGAGAGGAAACCGAGGTGGTAGTCGCGGTGCGCGGTCTGCGCGAGGCCGCCCGGGTTGACCACGTTGACCTGCGAGGTGACCTGGTATCCGGGGCCGAGCCAGGCCTCGGACACCAGGGCGATGACCGGGTTGGCGTAGTAGTCGGCGAACGCCGAGGGGTCGTACAGCGCCGCCTTCTCCAGCGCGTTCCACACCCGCTCGTTGGCACCGGGCTTCGCGAAGTGGTCGCCCGCGGTCGTGCCCGCCGCGTACTGCTCGCGGATCAGCGAGTCGAAGACCTCGGTGAACCGGTCGACGACCGCGAGGTCGGGGAACGCCCCCTGGAAGACCACGACCCCGGGGCCGTCGGTCAGGGCCCGCACCAGCTCCTCCTGCAGCTCCCTGCGGTCCTTGGCGCCGCGGACGTGCTCGGCGTCGTACAGCAGGACGTTGCGTTCGACCCCGGAGGCGTGCGGGTGGTCGGCGGGGTCGGCCGTCCGCTCGACGAGCGCGCGGAACGAGTCGAGGTCGCAGTCCTGCTCGGACAGCCAGGCGCGGCGGTGTACGGCGGTGAAGGACATCGGCGTCCTCTCGGTGACAGGGGCGACTCAGCGCTGTCATTCTTGTCATGACAAAGGCGTCGAACAACCAGCAGGCAGCCATCAAAAACCCCTCAAGGAGCAGACGCGTGGGTCACCCGTACCCGATCCGGGAAATCGCACGTCAGGCGGGGCTGAGCGAGGCCACCGTCGACCGGGTCCTGAACGGCAGGGGAGGGGTCCGGGAGAACACCGCCCGCGAGGTCCGCCAGGCGATCACCGATCTGGACCGGCAGCGCACCCAGGTCCGGCTGGTCGGGCGCACGTTCATGATCGACATAGTGATGCAGACGCCGGAACGCTTTTCCACGGCCGTCCGCGCGGCCCTGGAGGCCGAGCTGCCCGCGCTGCATCCCGCCGTCCTGCGCTCCCGTTTCCACTTCCGCGAGACGGGCCCCGGCGCGGAGCTGACGAAGACCCTCGACCGGATAGCCCGCCGGGGCTCCCAGGGCGTGATCCTCAAGGCTCCCGACGTCCCCGAGGTCACGGCCGCGGTCGGCCGGCTCGCGGAGGCGGGCATCCCCGTGGTCACCCTGGTCACCGACCTGCCCTCCACGGCCCGCCTCGCTTACGTGGGCATCGACAACCGGGCGGCGGGAGCGACCGCCGCCTACCTCATGGGCCAGTGGCTCGGCGACCGCCCCGGCAACGTTCTCACCAGCCTCAGCAGCGGCTTCTTCCGTAACGAGGAGGAGCGCGAGATGGGGTTCCGCAGCGCGATGCGCACCCGGCACCCGCAACGCGCGGTGGTGGAGATCGCCGAGGGACAGGGCCTGGACGCCACGCAGTACGACCTCGTCCGGGCCGCTCTGGAGCGGGATCCAAAGATCCGGGCGGTCTACTCCATCGGAGGCGGCAACATCGCCACGCTCAGGGCCTTCGAGGACCTGGGCAGGGAGTGCGCGGTGTTCGTGGCCCACGATCTGGACCACGACAACGACCGGCTGCTGCGGGAACACCGCCTGTCGGCGGTCCTCCATCACGATCTGCGGCAGGACATGCGGGAGGCGTGCCACATCGTGATGCGGGCGCACGGGGCGCTGCCGCCGGCGGGGCCGACGACGCCTTCGGCGATACAGGTGGTGACGCCGTACAACATGCCGTACTAGGTCGCTGTCCCACCGCGGGTCCGGTCCGGCTGTTCGCCGGGGAAGACGATCCCGCACCGTCTCCTGATCTCATCCATCACCCGCAGCGTGGCGACCGACTCGGGGAGCGGTCGCAGCGGCGTCTCGACGAGGCCGGCCCGGATGCAGCGGGCCGCCTCGGCGGCCTCGAAGTGCAGGCCGTCGTGGCCCGTACGGGGTTCGGTGTACGTCAGTGGAGGGCCCCCTCCGGCCGGGCCGAACACCACGTCACCGGGCTGGTAGAAGGGCCCCGGCAGCTGGAGGGTTCCCTCGGTCCCCGCGATCACCGCCGTGCTCGGAGTGTCACTGAACAGCGTGGTGTGAACGACGGCCCGCCCGTCCAGGACGGCACCGATCTGTCCGTTCACCCCCGAGGGGTGCGCCTGCCCCGAAGCCTGCACATTCTCCGCGGGGCCCAGCACCCAGGTGGCCAGCGACAGTGGGTAGGTACCGAGATCGAGCAGTGGTCCACCGGCGAGATCGGCACGGAGGATGCGATGACCCCCGGCGGGGTCGAAGTACTCACCCAGGTCGGCCAGCACGGAGCGCACCTCGCCGAGCATCCCGGAGTCGAGCACCTGCCGTACGACATCGAAGCGCGGCAGGAAGAACGTCCACAACGCCTCGGCACAGAACAGCCCACGTGAGGCGGCGAGTTCGGCGATCTCCGCCCCCTGCGCCGCGTTCAGGCCGAGCGGCTTCTCGACCAGGACGTGCTTGCCCGCCTCCAACGCCAGTCGCGCACAGGCGAGATGGGCGGTGTGCTCGGTGGCGACGTACACGACATCGACGTCGGCGGCGGCCACCAGCTCCTCGTACGAGCCGTATCCGCGGGTGATCCCGTGCCGTGCGGCGAACGCCTCCGCCCGGGCGGCATCGCGCGAGGCCACGGCGGTGAACCGCTGCCGCGTGTGCCGCTGTACCGAACCGATGAACCGCTCCGCGATCCAACCCGTTCCGAGGACACCCCAGTTGAGGGCGGGCGCGGCCATGGGGTCGGGGGTGCGGGGCGCGGGAAGTGTCGTCACGGCACGCCTCACACGGCCGGTACGGACACGGGCACGGTCCGGCCCGCGTCGCGCATCGACGCGATCATCGCCTCGGCGACCGCGGACGCGGTCAGCCCCGCACGCGCGGACGCCAGCGGCGAGGGCCGTCCGGCGTCGACCGAGTCGATCCACGCCTGCAGCTCCAGCCGGTAGGCCTCGGCGAACCGGGGCCGCCAGTCGGCCGGATATCCGGTGGACCGGTTCCGTTCCAGAGAACTCACGACCAGCGCGGGATCGGCCAGCCGCAGCGCGCCCCGCGCGCCGGCGATCTCGCAGCGGACCTCGTACCCGTAGCGGGCGTTGAGGAAGGTCTCGAGGGTGGTGAGCGTGCCGTCGGCGGTGTGCAGGAGCATCACCTGGGGGTCGCGCAGACCGGGAGCGGACTCGCCCTCGGGCGCGTGCCACGACACCGCGGTGACGGGTGAGTCCAGCAGCCACGGCACGACGTCGAACTCGTGGATCGACGACCCGGTGACGCTGAACTCGCTGACCGCGCCCGGTGCCGAGGTCACACCCCGGCTCACACAGTGCACCACCCTGGGCCGACCGCACCGGCCCTCTCCCAGCGCGGCCTTCAGCGCGACGTACGCCGGGTCGAACCGCCGCATGAACCCCACCGACACGAGCCCGCCGCCCGCCTTGTGGTCCTCACGCACGACCTCGACGCACTCGGCGACCGTCGGCGCCAGCGGCTTCTCGCACAGCACCGGCTTCCCGGCGCGCACGGCGGCCACGGTCAGCTCGGCGTGGGTGGAGTCGTGCGAGGCGACCACGACGGCGTCCACCCGGGAATCGGCGATCAGTGCCGACGCGTCGGGGCTGACGAGCGCCCCCGGCACACCGGACGCGACGGCCCTCGCTCGCGCCCCGTCGACATCCGCCACCGCCACGACCTCGGCCGACGACACGAACCCGTGCAGCAGCCGCACATGATCGGCACCCATCACCCCGGCCCCGATCACCCCCACGCGGACCGTCATGCCGACACCTCCACCCAGGCACGGCTTTCCGCGGACCGGGACATGGCGTCCAGTACGGCGGCGCTGTGCACGGCGTCCTCCAAAGTGGCCCCGTACGACGTGCCCTCGGCGACCGAACGCAGGAAGCGGTACGCCTCCACGACCTTCAGGTCGTCATAGCCCATGGCGTTGGCCGCGCCCGGCTGGAAGGCGCCGAACTCGCCGTCGCCCGGGCCGACATGCACCGTGCTGACGGGCTGGTCCTGATAGCCGGTGCCGCGGCTGATGCCCAGCTCACCCATGCGGCGGAAGTCCCAGAACACCGCGCCCTTCGTGCCGTGCACCTCGAAGCCGTAGTTGTTCTGCTCGCCGACCGAGACCCGGCAGGCCTCCAGGACGCCCCGGGCACCGGAGGTGAAGCGCAGCAGGCAGTTGACGTAGTCCTCGTTCTCGACGGGGCCGAGCTCTCCGGTCGCCAGGGTGTGCCCGGCGGTGGCCCCGGTGGGGCGGGCGCGCTCGGGCACGAAGATCGCGGTGTCGGCCGTGAGGGAAGCGATGTCGCCGAGGAGGAAGCGGGCCAGGTCGGCGCCGTGCGAGGCGAGGTCTCCGAGCACTCCGCTGCCGCCGCGTTCACGCTCGTAACGCCAGGTCAGGGCGCCCTGCGGGTGGGCCGCGTAGTCGCTGAAGAGCCGGACGCGGACATGGGTGACCGTGCCGATCTCCCCGGAGGCGATCAGCTCGCGTGCGGTCTCGACGGCGGGTGCGTTGCGGTAGTTGAAGCCGACCGCGCTCCGCACGCCGGTCCGGGCCGCCGCGTCGGCCACCGCGCGGGCGTCCTCGGCGGTGAGGCCGACCGGCTTCTCGATCCAGATGTGTTTGCCGGCCTCGGCCATCGCGACGCCGATCTCGCGGTGCAGGAAGTTGGGCGCGGTGATGCTGACGGCCTGGACGCGCGGGTCGGCGGCGACCTCGCGCCAGTCGCGGGTCGCCGAGGCGAACCCGAACTGCGCGGCGGCCTCCTCGGCCCGTCCCGGCCCGTCCTCGGCGACGGTCACGAGTTCGGCGCGCAGCGGGAGTGCGGGGTAGTGGTGCGGGACACGGGCGTAGGCCTGGGAGTGCACCCGCCCCATCCAGCCGAATCCGACGACGGCGACACCGAGCGTATCGACCATGGGGGAGCACCTCTTTGGACCGGTCCATTTCCTATCCAGGTCACCTTGAGTGCCGCCTTCCCTGGCTGTCAACCCTTTGACAAGCCACACGGCCGCATGGAACGGTCCATGCCATGAGACCGCCGACGATCCGTGATGTGGCCGACCGGGCCGGTGTCTCGAAGTCGCTGGTCTCACTCGTGCTGCGCGGCTCCGACCAGGTGCGCCCGGAGAAGCGGGAGGCCGTGCTGCGGGCCGTGCGCGAGCTCGGCTACCGTCCGAACGCCGCCGCCCGCAGCCTCAGCGAGCAGCGCACCCGCACGGTCGGGGTCCTGCTGAACGACCTGCGCAACCCCTGGTTCGTGGACCTGCTCGACGGTCTGAACTCCCTGCTCCACGACAACGGCCTGCGTATGCTCCTGGCCGACGCCCGTCTCAACCGCCGTACCGGACAGGATCCGGCCGGTCCCTTCCTGGACCTCGGGGTGGACGGTCTGATCGTGGTCGGCACGCTGCCCGACCCCGCCGCGCTCGGGGCGGTGGCCGAGCGGCTCCCGGTGGTCGTGGCGGGTGCGCGCGAGCCCAGCCTGCCGGGGGTGGACGTCGTCGCCAACGACGACGAGCGCGGCGCCCGCCTGGTCACCGAGCACCTGATCGGCCTCGGACACCGCCGCGTCGCGCACATCGCGGGGTACGGGGCGGTCGGCGAGCTGCGCCGGCACAGCTTCGAGGCGACGATGCGGGCGCACGGCCTCGCGGAGGAGTCGGTCGTCGAGGCGAGTGACATGACCGAGGAGGGCGGCTACCGCACGACGGTCCGGCTGCTGAGCCGCCCCGACCGGCCGACGGCCGTCTTCGCCTTCAACGACATCGCCGCGATCGGCGCGGTGTCGGCCGCGGAGGAACTCGGCCTGAGCGTGCCGCGCGACCTGTCCGTCGTCGGCTACGACAACACGAGCATCGCCCGGCTCCGCCATGTCTGGCTCACCACCGTCGACAACGCCAGTCACGAGGTCGGCCGCCGGGCCGCGCGGTGCCTGCTCGACCGGTTCGAGGGGCGTGGGGGAGAGGGGCGCACGGATCTTGCCGCGCCGGTGCTGGAGATCCGGGGGACGACGGCGGGCCCGCTCACAGGTTGATCGCGTACGCCTTCCGCAGTGTCTCGTGCACGGTCCACGTCGTACGGTCGCCCTCACGCAGTACGGCCATGTCGCCCGGCCCCACCTTCAGCGTCGGCCCGCCCTCGACCTCGATCGTCGCCGACCCGCTGATCACGACGAACAGCTCGTCCGCCTCCGTGTCGGTGACGACTCCGGGCGTGATCTGCCAGATGCCGCGGAGCTGCCGTCCGTCCTCCGACTCCCAGACCACCTTTCCGGTCACCTCGGGCGTCCCCGAGACGATCTGCTCCCGCGCGAGAGGCTCGGATTCGAGCTCGGTGTCGGGGATGTGGAGTACGAAGCTGTGGTCCATGCTGCGACCCTAGCGAGGTCGTTCCCGGCCCGTGGGCCGACAGTGTGTGGAGTGTCGGCGCAGGTGGGAAGACACTCCGTCGCGAACTGGCGGCACCTCCTGAATGCCTGAGCGGTCATCGTCCCGCGATCGGGCCCGGCCTCGCCGCCGCCGAGTGGCCGCGGCCCCCGTAAACGCCAGGCGGCCGCCGCCCCCACCACGGAGCGACGGCCGGTCAGCCCGGTACCGGACCCGGGCTCACGCCTTGGCGCCGACCTCCGTCGGCCTCGTCGGTCCGTCGGTCGGGGGCTGCGGGGTGGCGGGCCGCCGGTGCGGGATGAAGGTCGCTACGGCGAAGGCGAGCAGCGCCGCCCCCGCCCCGATCGCCATGACGACCTTGAAGCCGTTTTCCGAGGGCAGCGCGGTGCCGCCGAAGTCGGTGGTCATCCGGGCGAGGATCACCCCGGCGAGAGCGCTGGCGAAGGAGGTGCCCAGGGACCGCATCAAGGTGTTGAGGCTGTTCGCGGCGCCCGTCTGGGTGGGGTCCACGGCACCCATGATCAGGGCGGGCAGCGCGCCGTAGGTGAAGCCGATGCCGGCGCCGATGACGCAGGAGACCAGGACGAGGTGCCAGACCTCGGACATCAGGACGATATTGAGCCCGTAACCGGCGGCCACGATCAGCGCGCCGATCATCAGCGTGACCTTGGGACCCTTGGTCTTGGTGACCCCCGCGGAGACGGCGGACATGGCCATCATCACCAGGCCCTGCGGGGCCAGCACCAGGCCGACGGTCAGCATGGACCTGCCGAGGCCGTAGCCGGTCTGCTCGGGCAGCTGGAGCAGCTGCGGGAGCACCAGGGACATCGCGAACATCGAGAAGCCGAGCGCGATCGAGGCGAGGTTGGTGAACAGCACCTGCGGCTTGGCGGTGGTCCGGAGGTCGACCAGCGGCTGCGGGCTGCGCAGTTCCCACCAGCCCCAGGACAGCAGGATCACGACCGCGGCGGCGCCGAGACCGAGCGTGGTGCCGCTCGTCCAGCCCCAGTCACCGCCCTTGGAGACGGTCAGCAGCAGCGAGACCAGACCGGCCGACAGACCCAGCGAACCGACGAGGTCGAACCGGCCCCCGGCGCGCAGCTTGGACTCGGGCACGATCAGCAGGACGAGGACGAAGGTGACGGCACCGAGAGCGGCCGAGACCCAGAACAGGATGTGCCAGTTCCAGTTGTCGGCGATGAACGCGGCGGCGGGCAGCCCCAGCGCGCCACCGACACCGAGCGAGGCGCTCATCAACGCGGTGGACCCGGCCAGCCGGTCGGCCGGCAGCGCGTCCCGCATGATGCTGATGCCGAGCGGCACGACCGCGGCGGCCAGACCCTGCAGAGCACGTCCGACGATCATCGGGACGAGGGAGTCGGCGAGGCCGCAGACCAGCGAACCGGAGACCAGCAGCACGATGCTGAGCAGCAGCATCCGGCGCTTGCCGAACATGTCGCCGAGCCGCCCGACGACCGGCGTGGCCACGGCTGCCGCGAGCAGCGTCGCGGTGACCGCCCAGGCGGTGTCGGAGGGCTCCGCGTTCAGCAGCTTGGGCAGCTCGGGAACGATCGGGATGACCAGGGTCTGCATCAGCGAGACGACGATTCCGGCCAGGGCCAGGACCGCCACCACGGCGTTCGGCTTCGGCGGGGCTGACGACCCCGCTTCGGCGGGTCGGGCAAGGGCGTCGGACATGGCGGGGCCTCCGGTCGGGAACCATGGGGATTGCTTGACTCACTCAAGTGAATCGCAATTGATTGACTTAAGCAAGTTCAATCGGGGTGGGCTGGACGACACGGCTCAGACGGCCGCTTCCTCCGCGTGACATTCCGGGTGATACGGCAACTCGACGGCGACCTCGAAGCCGCCCTGCACGAGGTGGCCCGAACGGATCCGGCCCCCCGCGGAACGGGCCCGCTCACGCATGCCGATCAGGCCGTAACCGCCGCCGGGGGAGGGGGAGTCGGTGTACACGGGGCCGTCGTTGACGACGGACACGAGGAGGTCGTGGGCCCGGTAGGCGAGCCGTACCTCCGCCGTGTCGACGGCCGCGTGCTTGGTGACGTTGGTGAGGGCTTCCTGGACGATGCGGTACGCCGTGAGGTCGGTACCGGCGGACACAGGCCTCACCGTTCCTTCGGTGGTGACGGCCACCGTGAGCCCGGCGTGCCGGAAGGAGGCGGCGAGTTCGGGCAGATGGGCGAGCCCGGGGGTGCGCTCCGGTGTCCTGTCGGAGTCGGTCGCACGGTCGGCGTCGTGTCTCAACAGGCCCACGGTGGACTTGAGTTCGCGCAGTGCCGACGAGGTGGTGGCGGCCAGCTCGACGGCGATCCTCCCGGCCTCGCCGGGTCGCGCGGGCAGCATACGGCTGACCGTGCCGGCCTGGATGTTGGCCAGGAGCAGGTGATGGGCCACCACGTCGTGCAGATCGCGGGCGATGCGCATGCGCTCGGCCGTGACCCGGTGCCGCGTCTCCTCCTCCCGGGTGCGTTCCGCGTGCTCGGCACGGGTCTGCACGGCCTCCAGGTAGGCGCCGCGGAGCCGGGTCGTGGTGCCGAGGGCGACGGGCAGCAGCAGCCAGGCGGCGGGCCCGAGCAGATTGAGAACCAGTGGTTCGTCACCGGGTCCGGCCATGAGAGCCACCGAGATCAGGCAGACGATGCTCGCGAGGGCGAAGGTGTGGGCGGTCCTGCGGTCCGTGCGCAGGGCCAGGTAGTAGAGGGCGGTCATGAGAGGGCCGAGCAGCAGGACGGTGAGGATGTAGCCCAAGGCGGACACGGCGGTCGCGCACACCATGGCCACGGCCGTCGTGCCTCGGGGACGGTTCCGGCGGCACAGCAGTGCGACGGACGCCAGGCCGGTGAGCAGGACACCGGGCCACCAGGCGACCGCGGGGTCGCTGCCCGGCAGGGTGACGAGGCTCCCGGGGAAGGAGCAGGCGAAGAGACCGAGGGGCAGTGCCGCGTCGCAGAGGCGTGGGCGGCGGCGGAAGAGGTTGTCGATCATGGGGGTCGGAGTCCCTGTCCGATGCCGTGCACGGCATGGTGGGGCACATTCAGAGGTGTGATGCTTCGCCGAAGGTGACGACGACCTTCTCCGCGGCCCCGGGAGTCAGCGCGAGCTCGAACGCACGGCCGACCTCGGAGAACGGCACCCGGTGACTGATCAGCTTCGCGAACCGCTCCCGGTGCTCCACCAGCTCCGCCGTGACCTCGAAGATCTCCGTCGGATACCCCTGCGACGCGATGAGGGTGAGCTCACTGCGCAGCATGCCGCCGAGATCCACCTCGCCCATCTTCTGTACGGCGACCATGACGAGCTTGGCGTGCCACTTGGCGTTGGCGATCACGGAGTCGAAGACCGCCGGCGCTCCCGCGGCGTCGATGTAGACGTCGGTGCCGACCCGTGGTTGTCCGAGCGCGTTCGCGGCCTCGCCGTGCAGCTCCTTCAGCCGGCCCGTGAGGTCCTCCGTGGCGGAGTCGACGACCGCGTCGGCGCCGACCGCCAGCGCGGTCTCCAGGCGCTCGGGGATGACGTCGACCACGGTCACGTGTTCCACACCGCCCAGCTTCAGCCAGATCGTGGCGCCCAGACCGATCGGTCCGGCGCCGAACACGACCACCTTGTCCGTGGGCTTCGCCCCGGAGCGGTTGACGGCGTGCCGGGCGACCGCCATCGGCTCGTTGAGGGCGGCGACGTCGAAGGGCATGTCGTCGGGGAAGACGGCGACGTTCGTGCCGACCTCGGCGTTCTCGATGAGCAAGTACTCGTCCATACCGCCGAGTTCGCCACCGCAGCCGATGATGCCGGTGGGTGCGCCCTGCGGGTTGACGACGACCCGGTTGCCGACCGCGAGACCTCTCACCTCGGCGCCCACCTCGACGATCTCACCGGCCGGCTCGTGGCCGAGCGGGATGGCCCGCGTCGCTCCGTCCGCACCGGAGGGCATGCCGCCCAGGTGCAGGAAGAAGGTGTCCGTGCCGCAGATCCCGCAGGCCCGGATCCGCACGAGGGCGTCCTTGGGGCCGGGTACGGGCCGCTCGACGTCCACCACGTCGACCTTGTCCTTGGCGGCGTGGACGGACTTCATCGTGGCCATGGGTGTCTCACTTTCTGGAGGGCACTGAGGGGTGCCCGACTGGGGGTGTCATCTTGCTTGACTTAGGCAAGCACATGCGAGTTACTTAAGTCAAGCAATCAATTGAAGGTGGCGTCATGCCCGCACAGCACCCCGCGTCGGCAGCAGGTGTGTCGGCGAACGTGGTCGAGATCGAGTACGTCCTCAGCCGGATGACCTACGTGGCAGGGAGAGCCCGTCAGCACGAGCGGCTGATGGCGGCTGCCGGGCTCGACCTGGACCGGGCCGCCGTGACCATTTTGCGGAACATCGCGGCGAGCGACCCGGTGCGCCCGGGCGTGCTGGCGGTCCGGCTGTCCGTGGAGGCCTCCCATGTCACCCGACAGCTGCGGCAGCTGGAGCGGATCGGGTACGTGGTGCGGGTCGCCGATCCGGACGACCGCCGGGCCCAGCTCGTGCAACTCACGGGCGCGGGTCTCGCGGCGGTCGAGCGCATAAGGGAGGCGAGCCGCCGGGGCGTCGAGCTGGCCCTTGCCGACTGGACCCCCGACGAGCTGGAGCGGTTCGCCACGCTCTTCCGCCGGCTGGTCCAGGACTTCGTCGCCCACACCGAGACCCCGCTCGACCTCCCCGCCCGAGCCCGTCGATGACGTTCACGTACGCGGCGGGACCGTTCACGGGGCTCCCGGATCGAGACCGAACTGCTCGCCACCGCCCTGGCATTGGCCGGCTGCCGGCTCGGCACGTCGCACACCGGCACCGAGGGGTGACCGCGGGCTTGGATCGAGGTGAACACACAGGCCCGCAGAGGTGGTTCGCCGCCGTGAACCGGGCGGCCGCAGAGACCGCCCGAGACTTCACCCACGCGCGAGGCCGTCCCGGGTCTCTCGCGACGCGAGGATGCCGATCGCGTTCGCCGACCGGCCGTCGTGCGCAGGGCGCCGGCCGACCGGCGGTTCGAGACGGCGATCGTCGGGCTGGAGCGGCGGCTGTGCGCGATGGCCGCCGACGATGCCCTGGTGATCTGCTCCGAGCGCGGTGTCATCGGCACCGGATTCGCCGAGGTGCGGCCTCGCCACCTGCCCGGCGGACTTGTCGAAGTCGATCCCGCGGAGCTGTACGACTCGGTGATCGAGGCGGGTTCGCGGGCGCTGGCGGAGTGCCGGTGAACCCGTGGTCGCGCTGGGCCTCGCGAACCAGGGCGAGACCGTGCTGGCGTGGGACCCGGTGACGGGCCGCCCGTCGCCGGTCGGTGCGGCCGGCCGACCTCACCGGGCGCACCCTGCTCGTGGACCGCCGTACCGGGACCACGACCCCGCACCTGTGGGCCGAGGGGGACCGTCCCGCCGTACGGGAGACGCGGGACGTGGACGACTGGCTCACCGTGATCGCCCGGTGTCGTCTACCGGCCGGTGCGGGACGCCGAGCGATCGCCGTGCGGCCGGCCCGGTGGCGGGACGATCCCACCCGGCGAGCCCAGGCCGGGGTGTGCGCGACGAACATCATGTGCGCGATACGGCAGACAAAATTGTTGACAATCTTGTCTGGCTAGATTTAGGTTCGACAAGCACTCACTCAGGGAGGGCAACGATGCCGAAAGAAGCCCGTCCGAGCACCGGGGAGCAGGCCAAACAGCATGCGCTCGCGCAGCTGCGGCAGGCGATCCTGCACGGCGAGATGGCACCGGCGCAGCGGCTGGTGGAGAACGAGCTCGCCGAGCAGTTCGGTGTGACACGGGCCAGCATCCGGGCGGCGCTCATCGATCTGGAGGCCCAGGGACTCGTCGAGCGGATCCGCAACCGGGGTTCCCGGGTACGGGTCGTGACCGTCGAGGAGGCGGTCGCCATCACCGAGTGCCGCATGGTCCTCGAAGGACTGTGCGCGGCCAAGGCGGCGACCCTGGCCAGTGACGAGCAGCTCGCCGAGCTGACCGAACTGGGCACGGCGATGACCAAGGCCGTGGCCGACGGTGAGCCGATGACCTACTCCGAGCTCAACCAGGAGCTCCACGCCAGGGTGCGGGAGTTCTCGGGCCAGCGGACCGCCGTGGATCTGCTGGAGCGGCTGAATGCCCAACTGGTGCGCCACCGCTTCCAGTTGGCGCTTCGGCCGGGACGCCCGCAGCACTCCCTGAACGAGCATCTGGCGATGATCGAGGCGATCAGGGCCAGGGACCCGCAGGCGGCAGAGAAGGCCGTCCGCGCCCACCTCACCAGCGTGATCGAGGCGCTGCGCGACTGAGCCGCGCGAGGCGGGCGCGAACCTGTCCACTTCAAGGAGATGTCCGTAATGACGCAGTCAGGCGCGCCCGCCACTCCACGTTCGACACTGGTGATCACCGCGCATGCCGGGGACTTCGTGTGGCGGGCGGGCGGAGCCATCGCCCTGGCCGCCTCCCGCGGCGAGAAGGTCACCGTCGCCTGTCTGACCTTCGGTGAACGTGGGGAGTCCGCCAAGGCCTGGCGCGAGGGCAGGAAACTCGACGAGATCAAGGCGATACGCCGGGACGAGGCCGAGCGCGCCGCCGCGACCCTCGGCGCCGAGGTGCGCTTCTTCGACGCCGGCGACTACCCGCTGGTCGCCACCGCCGAGTTGACCGACAAGCTCGTAGAGGTCTACCGGGCCACCCAGCCCGACGTCGTGCTCACCCACCCCGTCGAGGACCCGTACAACGGCGACCACCCGGCCGCCAACCGGATGGCCCTGGAGGCCCGGGTCCTGGCGCAGGCCATCGGCTACCCGGGCGAGGGCGAGATCATCGGCGCCCCGCCGGTCTTCTACTTCGAGCCCCACCAGCCCGAGATGAGCGGCTTCAAGCCCGAGGTGCTCCTCGACATCACCGAGGTCTGGGAGACCAAGCGCAAGGCCATGGAGTGCCTCGGCGCCCAGCAGCACCTGTGGGACTACTACACCGACCTCGCCGTCCGCCGGGGCGTCCAGCTCAAGCGCAACGCCGGCCCGAACCTGGGACTGGCCCACAAGACCATGGCCGAGGCGTACATGCGCCCCTACCCGCAGATCGCGAAGGAGCTGGCGTGATGGGCGTGATCGTCACCAACCCGCCGAAGGCGGACCTGGAGGACGTCGACGCGCTGGCGCGGTACGGCGTGGCCACCGTCAGCGAGGCGATGGGCCGAACCGGACTGCTGGGCCCGGCCGTTCGCCCCGTCCAGCAGGGCGTACGCGTCGCGGGCACGGCCGTCACCGTGATCGGCTGGCCCGGCGACAACCTCATGATCCACGCGGCCGTCGAGCAGTGCGGCGAAGGCGACATCCTCGTCGTCACCACCACCTCTCCGTGCACGGACGGCCTGTTCGGCGAGCTGTTCGCGACCGCCCTGCAGCAGCGCGGAGTGCGCGGGGTCGTCACCAACACCGGCATCCGCGACACCCAGGAACTGCGTGACATGGGCTTCGCCGCCTGGTCCCGCGCGGTCTCCTCGCAGGGCACGGTCAAGGCCACGGGTGGCTCGGTCAACGTCCCGATCGCCATCGACGGCCAGGTGATCCGCCCGGGCGACGTGATCCTCGCCGATGACGACGGTGTCGTGGT
Organism: Streptomyces sp. SAI-127; assembly: GCF_029894425.1. Lineage (NCBI taxonomy): Bacteria > Bacillati > Actinomycetota > Actinomycetes > Kitasatosporales > Streptomycetaceae > Streptomyces > Streptomyces sp. SAI-127. Next base: position 1,772,591 of record NZ_JARXYJ010000001.1, on the reverse strand, counting down.
CGTCCCCCGCGAGCGGGCCCGCGAGACCATCGAGAGGTCCGAGGCCCGCGAGGCCAAGGAGGCCGCCACCCGCGCCGCCTTCGTCGAGGGCCAACTCGGCCTGGACCGCTACGGGTTGCGGGAGACCCTGAAGAGGCTCGGCGTGGAGTACCGGACGTACGAGGAGTACGAGGGGGAGCGGCCGTGACCGAGGGGGTGCCCTGTCTGCTGATGCGGGGCGGCACTTCGAAGGGCGCCTACTTCCTCGCCGACGACCTGCCCGCCGAACCGGCCCTGCGCGACGACCTGTTGCTGCGGATCATGGGCAGCCCGGACGAACGGCAGATCGACGGCCTGGGCGGCGCGCACCCGCTGACCAGCAAGGTCGCCGTGATCTCCCGGTCCGCCGACCCGGAGGCCGACGTCGACTACCTCTTCCTCCAAGTCTTCGTCGACCGGCCCGAGGTGAGCGACCGTCAGAACTGCGGGAACATCCTCGCCGGCGTCGGCCCCTTCGCCGTCGAGCGCGGACTCGTCCCGGCGGGGGAGCAGGAGACCTCCGTCCGGATCCGCATGGTCAACACCGGCGACCACGCGACGGCGACCTTCCCGACCCCCGGGGGCCGGGTGCGGTACACGGGGGACGCCGAGATCTCGGGCGTGCCGGGCACGGCCGCGCCCGTGGTGATCGAGTTCCCGCCGGGCGCCGGGGAGTTGCTGCCCACCGGCAAGGCCGTCGACGTCATCGACGGCGTCGAGGCGACCTGCGTGAACAACGGCATGCCGACCGTCCTGATCGCGGCGACCTCGCTCGAGGTCACCGGCTACGAGCGGCCCCGGGACCTGGAGGAGGACCTCGCCCTCGCCGACCGGCTGCGCTCCATACGGCTGGCGGCGGGCCGCCTGATGGGCCTCGGGGACGTGTCCGACGCCACCGTCCCCAAGCTCACGCTGCTCGCCCCGCCGCGCGACGGCGGCGCGGTCACCACCCGCACCTTCATCCCCGTGCGCTGCCACACCTCCATCGGAGTCCTGGGCGCGGCCAGTGTGGCCGCGGGCCTGCGGATCGAGGGCGGTGTGGGCGCCGGCCTCGCGGCGATCGATCCCGGGAGCGACCGCGTCCGCATAGAACACCCCACGGGATTCCTGGACATCGAGAGCAGCCTGGCCGCCGGCCCCGGCGGTCCGCCCTCCGCGCGGCGCACCGCTGTGGTCCGTACGGCCCGCAAGATCTTCGACGGCACCGTCTTCTCCCGGGCCGTCGACCGACCAACAGGAAATCACTGATGACTCCGCCGCTCGGCGACATCGCCCACATCGGCCACACCCAGCTCTTCACCCCCGACTTGGACGCCAGCGTCGCCTTCTTCACCGACTACCTGGGCCTGACGGTCAACGGCCAGGACGGCGACACGGTGTACCTGCGGACCTACGACGACTACGAGCACCACAGCCTGGTGCTCACCGCCCGCGACCGGCCCGGCCTCGGCAGGCTCGCCCTGCGCACCTCCAGCGAGGAGGCACTTCACCGCCGTATCAAGGCAGTCGAGGAGTCGGGCGGCACGGGCAGGTGGGTCGAGGACGAACCCGGCCTGGGCAAGCTGTACGTCACCACCGACCCGGACGGCCATGAGCACGCCCTCTACTGGGAGAGCGAGTACTACCGGGCCCCCGAGGAACTCCGGCCGGCGCTGAAGAACCAGCCGCAGGCCAAGCCCAACAGGGGAGTGGGCGTACGGCGGTTGGACCACATCAACTTCCTCGCCGCCGACGTGCTCGCCAACGCCGAGTTCCAGCAGGACGTCCTCGGCGCCCGGCCCACCGAGCAGATCCGGCTGGACAGCGGGAAGATCGCGGCGCGCTGGCTGACGTACACGAACAAGTCGTACGACGTCGTCTACACCTCGGACTGGACCGGCAGCGAGGGACGGCTGCACCACATCGCCTTCGCGACCGACACCCGCGAGGACATCCTGCGCGCGGCCGATCTCGCCATCGACACCGGCGTGTTCATCGAGACGGGTCCCCACAAGCACGCCATCCAGCAGACGTTCTTCCTGTACGTCTACGAGCCCGGCGGCAACCGCATCGAGCTGTGCAACCCGCTCACCCGGCTGGTGCTGGCGCCCGACTGGCCGCTCGTCACCTGGACCGAGGAGGAGCGGAAGAAGGGGCAGGCCTGGGGACTGAAGACCATCGAGTCGTTCCACACGCACGGGACGCCGCCGGTCGGCTGACGCGTCCGGAGCCACCCCTCCCCGCTCCTGTCCGCCCGCGGCAGCAGGCCGGCCCTCCTGGTCGTCGGTCTGTGCTGGCTGGCCGTGCTCTTCGACGGGCTCGACATGTTCATCTACGGCTCGGTGCTGCCGCACCTGCTGGAGACCAGGACCTTCGGCCTCACCGCGGACCAGGCCGGCGACCTCGGCAGCTACGCCACCTCCGGCATGCTGGTCGGCGCCCTCGTCGCCGGCACGATCGCCGACCGGATCGGGCGCAAGAAGCTGATGGTCTCCTGCGTGATCCTCTTCTCGCTGGCCTCCGGCCTGTGCGCGCTGGCCGACAGCGTCACGGTCTTCGGCCTCGGCCGGACCCTGGCGGGCGTCGGCCTCGGCGGCCTGCTGCCGACCGCGATCAGCATGGTCTCGGACTACGCCCCGCGCGGCCGCGGCGCCATCGTCATCGGTCTGCTGATGACCGCCCACCACGCGGGCGGCATCCTCTCCGCCTACCTCGCCAAGTGGCTCATCGACCCCGTCGGCCGGCGTGCCGCCTTCTGGGTCTGCGTGCTCCTGCTGCTCTTCGCCCCGGTGCTGGCGAAGTTCCTGCCCGAATCACTGAGCTTCCTGGTCGCCAAGGGCCGCGGCGAGGAGGCCAGGGCGCTGGCCGAGCGGTACGACGTCGAGGTGCCGGCCGTCAGGACCGGCGGCGCCGGTGACCCCTGGACCAACCTGGCGAACCTCTTACGCGGCAATGAGCGGATCCAGACCCTGCTCCACTGGGTGGCCTCCTTCGGCGGTCTGCTCCTCGTCTACGGCGTCGCCACCTGGCTGCCCACCCTGATGCGCGCCGAGGGCTACGAGCTGGGTTCCGCCCTGTCCTTCGTGGTCGTCTTCAACCTCGGCGGCATCGTGGGCATGCTGGTCGCGGGCCGGGCCGCCGACCGCTTCACCGCCCCGCGTATCTCCGCGCTCTGGTTCGCGCTCACCGCCGCCGGTGTCTTCCTGCTGAGCATCCACATGGACATGACCGTGACGATGATCGTCGTCTTCTTCACGGGCGTCTTCCTCAACAGTGCCCAGACGATGATCTACGCGACGGTCTCGATCCGCTCCAACGCGGACAACCGCGCCACCGCGGTCGGCTGGACCTCCGGCATGGGCCGCTTCGGCGCCGTCTTCGGTCCGTGGCTCGGCGGCCGGCTCCTCGCCTCGGGCAACGGCGACTGGGGCTTCACCGCCTTCGCCATCGCCGGTCTGTCGTCCATGGTCTTCATCGGCATCGCAGCCCTGCGCAGCCCCAAGCACACGGCCGCTGACAGCGAGCGGGAACTGGTCGCCGCGCACTGACCCGGCCGGGGCCGTTCAGCATCTGCGGCGGCGTCAGCCCGGGTGCGCGCCCCGGCTCAGTGCGACACGCGAACCCCGTCCAGCGCGATCGACAACACCCGATCGCGCTGGACGTCGTCGTCGAAGGCCGTCGCCGTGATGCCGGCGACCATCCGCAGCAGGTCCACGAAGTCCATGTCCCGCCGCGCCTGACCCGCCTCCTGTGCCCGCTCGAACAACGGGCCGCCCGCCGCGTACATCGACTCCCGGCAGGCCGCGAAGATCTCCGACTCGTCGTTGAGGGCCTCGCGGACGGCCCGCTTGGTCACCATGTAGCCCGCGAACCGGTCGAGCCAGGCCGTGAGGGCCTGCCAGGGCTCCTGGTCGGCGAGGTCCTGAGCGACCTGCACCAGGGTGTTCACCTCGTCCGCGTAGACCGTCTCGAAGAGGTGGCGGCGGGTGGGGAAGTTCCGGTACAGCGTGCCGATGCCCACGCCCGCCCGGCGCGCGATGTCCTCCAGGGAGGCCTCCGCCCCGTGCTCCGCGAACGCCTCACGGGCGGCGGCCAGCAGGGCGTCGTAGTTGCGGGCGGCGTCCTTCCGATGGGGCCGGCGGGACGCGACGATCTCGGTGACGGGGAACGACGGCGCGGTCACTGCTGCCTCCCGGGGGTGAAACGGAGGTGGACCTCCGGTACGGGTTGAAGCGGAGGTGCGCCTCCGCTAGAGTGGAGGCGTACCTCCACTTTAGCAGTCGAGGTGCCTCCATCGTCCTTTCCGCGACCGCTTCCCACGAGGCTCCGGCCGCACTCTGTGTTCGGAGAGGCTCTTCATGCCCCGCAAGTCCACCCGTCTCACCTTCGCGGTCCTCGCGACCGGTGCCGGCGTGTTCTCCATGCTCCAGTCGCTGATCGCGCCGGCCCTGCCGACCGTCCAGCACGCACTGCACACCTCGCAGTCCACCGTGACCTGGGTGATGACCGCGTATCTGCTGTCCGCCTCGATCTTCACGCCGATCCTCGGCCGCGTCGGCGACCTGATCGGAAAGAAGCGCACGCTCGTCGCCGTCCTCGTGACCGTGGCGGCCGGCTGTCTCCTCGCCGCGCTCGCGCCGAGCATCGGCGTACTCATCGTCGCCCGGGTCGTCCAGGGCGTCGGCGGCGCCCTCTTCCCGCTCTCCTTCGGCATCATCCGGGACGAGTTCGCCGTGTCCGAGGTGAGCGGCTCCATCAGCAACCTCTCCGCCGTGATCGCCGCCGGCGGCGGCGTCGGCATGGTCGCGGCCGGTCCCATCGTGACCGCGCTCGACTACCGCTGGCTGTTCTGGATCCCGGTCGCCATCGTGATCGCCGCCACGCTCATCGCCGTACGGTATGTACCCGAGTCGCCCAACAGGGCGAAGGGGAACGTCAATTGGCTCGGTGCCGTCCTGCTGTCCGCGTGGCTGGTCGCGCTGCTGCTGCCGCTCAGCCAGGCGGGCAGGTGGGGCTGGGGCTCGGCCCGGGTGCTCGGTCTGTTCGGCGCGGCCGTCGTGCTGTTCGCGCTGTGGCTGTACTCCGAGGCCCGCTCCCGCAGCCCGCTGATCGACCTGAAGGTGATGCGCCTGCCCGCCGTCTGGACCACCAACGCCGCGGCGCTGCTCTTCGGTGCCGGGATGTACTCGATCTGGTCCTTCCTGCCGGGCTTCGTCCAGACGCCGTCGTCGGCCGGGTACGGCTTCGGCGCGAGCGTCACCGCCGCCGGGCTGCTCATGCTGCCGATGCTGGTGGCGATGTTCTTCTCCGGGGTGCTCAGCGGCCGTCTGGAGCCGGTCGTCGGCGCCAAGTCCCTTCTGGTGACCGGTGCCGCGCTGGGCGCGGTGGCCTGCGGCTTCCTCGCCCTCTGGCACGACGAGCAGTGGCAGATCGCCGTGGTCGCGGGCCTCTTCGGCCTCGGCATCGGGCTCGCCTTCGCCTCCATGGCCAACCTGATCGTGGGCAGCGTTCCGGCCGACCAGACCGGCGCCGCGACCGGCATGAACGCCAACATCCGCACCATCGGCGGCTCCATCGGCGCGGCCGTCACCAGCGTCCTGGTCACGGGGCATCTGCAGTCCTCGGGACTGCCGTACGAGTCCGGCTACACCCACGGCTTCACCCTGCTGGCGGTGCTGTGCCTGGCGGCGGCGATGGCGGCCCTGCTGGTTCCGGTACGGCGGACCGGGCGCCGGGTCGTCACCGGAACCACGGAACTTCGCGAGCCCGCCGCCACCCGGGGCTGACCTTCCGCCAGCCGGTCCGGCCGCGCCTGTGAGGTAGGGTCTACCTGCGCGATCACACGGAGCACACGTGGGAGACGCGGCCGGGACGTGGCGCAGCTTGGTAGCGCACTTGACTGGGGGTCAAGGGGTCGCAGGTTCAAATCCTGTCGTCCCGACGGTCGAAGGGTCTTCGCGGGCGGAAGCCTGCGGGGGCCCTTTTCGTATGAGCCGTCTCCGGCCTTCGGCTGCCGCGTGCGGCCGTCCACGAGGCCCTCTGCTGAGGCGAGTTGAACCGGCTGCGCCACTCGGCGGTCACCCCGCGGGACGCCGTCCTGCAACCCGAGACTCCTGTCACCGCAGGTCAGGGGGCCTGCTTTCGTGGCCGAATCACCTGCTGCGCTGATGGCTCGATTGTCCCATCTCCAAATCGTAAGCACATATTCCACACATCCCCCTCTGCAGACGGGTGTCGATGGTCTAGATTGACCTTGCTGCCCATGCTGGGACACGAGCGACAAATGGTGATCTATGGGTCCAGTGCTGCGGACGTTGAGCAGAAACGTCTCGGCGCAGGCTCGGGGGTGATCAGTTTTTTGGAGCCCGAGGGGGGCTTCGGGTGCGGGGAGCATCCGAGGATTTCGTGGGTTCCGGCGCAACTCGAGAGGCCGGCGGGACGTCCAAGTCCGCTGCCGCCAGGGTGAGTTGATCACCTAGCGCTGAAGTGTCCGGCATGTCATGCGCGGGGGGCGGAGCCTCCCGGGAGAGGAACAGCGCGGCGCGGGGCGGGGGGCCCTGCGAGGGGAGGAACTTTGCGGGAGGCGGGGGCCTCCCGGGGGGAGGAACGGTGTCTGGTAACCACGTCGTACCACTGGGGACCGGGGGGGTTCTGTGCGGCAGGGGGAAATAGTCAGCCCCTTTCCGTCGGCGCACGGGCGTCTGACGGATGGGGCGATCAGACAGTCGGCGAACGACTGGGAGCAGCGGTACCGCCGGACAGTGATCATCAGCGATACCGCAGCCACCGCCTTCGTGGTGGCGGGGATCGGCAACTTCTTCGGAGCCCGGGACGCGGCCAACTGGCATGAGAAATGGGGGATACTCGCGTTCGGCACCGAGCTGCTGGTGCTGGGAGCGCTTGCGGTGGGCCGGGCGTGGGCTCCGGCCGTGCTCGGCCAGGGTGCCGAGGAATTCCGCCGGTTGGGGCGCTCGCTGTTCGCGGCGACCGTCGTGCTGGCGCTCGGCGGGATCGCCCTCACCTCACGCAACATCAAGCTCTGGATCTTCGTCGCGATCCCCGCTATCGCGCTGGTCACCATGACCGCGCGGTATGTGCTGCGCCTCAGGCTGCACAAACAGCGGAAGGAAGGACGGTGCCTGAGACCGGTGCTCGCTGCCGGAAGCCCGGCCACCGTGCGCGACCTGATCGCCCGCACCCGCAAGTTCCCGCACCTCGGCTGGCGGGTGGACGCGGTGTGCACCACGGACGGTCTCGGGCTCGAGGGGGACGAACTGGACGGTGTGCGGGTCATCGGCGTGCTGGAAGACGTCGCCAAGCACGTCCAGCACGACGGCTACCGTGTCGTCGCGGTCACACCGGACCCGCACTGGTCACCGGACCGGCTGCAGCGGCTGGCCTGGAACCTCGAAGGCAGCGATGCGGAGATGGTCGTCGCCCCCGTGCTGATGGAGGTGGCCGGCCCGCGCCTGCACGTCGACGCGGTGCTCGGGATCCCGCTGCTGCGGGTCAGCATGCCGACCTTCACCGGGGGCCGCCGGGCGATCAAAGGGGTCGTCGACCGGGTGGGCGCGGCGATCCTGCTGATGCTGTTCGCGCCGCTCATGGTGCTCGTCGCGCTGCTCGTGCTGGCTGACAGCCGGGGCGGAGCGTTCTACCGCCAGCGCAGGGTCGGCAAGGACGGCCGCGAGTTCACCATTCTCAAGTTCCGCACCATGGTGGCCGGGGCCCACAGGGCACGTGCCGAGCTGGCCGACCGCAACGAGGGCGCAGGGCTGCTGTTCAAGCTCCGCCGGGATCCGCGGGTGACCCGGGTGGGATCGGTGCTGCGCCGGTACTCGCTCGACGAACTCCCGCAGCTTTTCAACGTATTGACCGGATCGATGTCGCTCGTCGGTCCGCGGCCTCCGCTGCCGGAGGAGTCCGCCGCGTACGGCCCGGACATCCGGCGGCGGCTGCTGGTCAAGCCCGGGCTCACCGGCCTGTGGCAGATCAGCGGACGCAGCGACCTGCCCTGGGACGAGGCGGTCCGCCTCGACCTGCGGTACGTGGAGGACTGGTCGCTGGCCCTGGACACAGTGATTTTGTGGAAGACGCTGCGTGCGGTGCTCCACGGCCAGGGGGCGTACTGATGCGCGAGGGCCGTCGACCGGTCGGCGCGCGAACCGCAGGCCACAAGGGCCTGCCTGGGGGAGGGGACGCGTCATGAAGGTCAGCGTTTTCGGGCTCGGCTACGTGGGCTGCGTTTCAGCCGCGTGCCTGGCCAGCATGGGCCACGAGGTCATCGGGGTGGACGTCAACCAGGTGAAGGTCGACCTGGTCAACGACGGCAAGGCCCCGGTGGTCGAGGAGCGGATCGGCGAACTCATCAGCGAGGTCGTGCGGACGGGAGCGCTGCGCGCCACCGCCGACGTCCGTGAGGCGATCATGGACAGCGAGGTGTCGCTGGTCTGCGTGGGCACCCCGTCGGAGCCCAACGGCAGTCTGTGCACCACGTATCTGGAGCGGGTCACCGAGCAGATCGGCGCGGCGCTGGCAGAGCGGGGCGGGCGGCACACCGTCGTGTTCCGCAGCACCATGCTCCCGGGCACCTGCCTGAACCTGCTGGTACCGATCCTGGAGAAGTACGTCGGCGGCACGGCCGGGGTGGACATCGGGGTCGCGGTCAACCCGGAGTTCCTGCGCGAGGGCACGAGCGTGCGGGACTTCTTCGACCCGCCCAAGACCGTCATCGGCGAGCTCGACCCGGCGAGCGGCGACGCGGTGATGGCCCTGTACGACGGCCTGCCCGGCGAGGTGTTCCGGGTCCCGGTCCCTACGGCCGAGGCCATCAAGTACGCGGACAACGCGTTCCACGGCCTCAAGATCGGCTTCGCGAACGAACTGGGCGCGGTGTGCCAGGCGCTCGGGGTGGACTCGCACCAGGTGATGGACGTCTTCCTGGCCGACCGCAAGCTGAACATCAGCCCCGCCTACCTGCGTCCCGGCTTCGCCTTCGGCGGCTCCTGCCTGCCCAAGGACCTGCGCAGTCTGGTTCACGCGGCACAGCGGGCCGACATCTCGGTGCCCATCCTCGCCCATGTGCTGCCCTCCAACTCCGCGCATCTGCAGCGCGCGGTGGAGCTGGTCGAGCGCACCGGCAAGCGCCGGGTGGGCCTGTTCGGGCTGTCCTTCAAACCCGGCACCGACGACCTCCGCGAGAGCCCGCTCGTCGAGCTGGCGGAGAGGCTCTTCGGCAAGGGTTACGACCTGCGGATCTACGACGCCAACGTGAGCCTCTCCCGGCTGATCGGCGCGAACCGCGAGTACATCGAGACCCGGCTGCCGCACCTCGCGCAGCTGCTGGCGAGTTCCGTCGACGAGGTGCTCGACCACGCCGAGGTGTGCCTGGTCGGGACCAAGGATCCGGCCGTCCTGTCGGCGCTGCCCCATGGGGACGGCCCGGTGATCGTCGACCTCATCCACCTTCCCGACGCCGAGACGCGTCGAACCGAACCGGGGTACATAGGCCTTGCTTGGTAACGCAATCAGCGGCGACGGGTCGAACCGACGCGCGCTGATCCTGGTGGAGAACCTGTCGGTGCCGTTCGACCGGCGTGTGTGGCAGGAGTGCACGACGCTGCGCGACGCGGGCTGGGAAGTGCACGTCATCTGTCCCCGGGGGGAGAAACGGGACACGGAGCCGGAGGCGTTGATCGACGGGGTGCGGATCCACCGCTACCCGTTGCGCGCGGCCACCGGAGGACCGGCCGGCTACCTGCGGGAATACGGATCGGCGCTGTGGCACACGGCCCGGCTGGCCCGCAAGGTCGGCCCGGTCGACGTGGTCCACGCCTGCAACCCGCCCGACCTGCTGTTCCTGCCGGCGCTGTGGCTGAAGCGGCGCGGCGCGCGGTTCGTCTTCGACCAGCACGACCTGGTACCGGAGCTGTACCTCTCCCGGTTCGACCGCGGCGAAGACCTGCTCTACCGCGCCGTGTGCGCGCTGGAACGGCGGACCTACCGGGCCGCGGACATCGTCCTCGCCACGAACGAGAGTTACCGGGACGTCGCGATGCACCGTGGCGGCCGGCGGCCGGAGGACGTGTTCGTGGTGCGCAGCGCACCCGCGATCGAGCGGTTCCAACCGGTGCCGCCCGAGCCGGAGTTGAAGCGCGGCAAGCCTCACCTGCTGTGCTATCTCGGGGTCATGGGCCCGCAGGACGGCGTCGACTACGCCTTGCGGGCCCTCGCGAAGCTGCGTGACGAGTTCGGGCGGACCGACTGGCACGCGGTGTTCGTCGGCGCCGGCGACGCCTTCGACGCGATGGTGGAGCTGTCCCGGCAGCTCGGGCTCTCCGAGCAGGTGCAGTTCACGGGGCGCATTCCGGACGCCGACCTGGTGCGCTACCTGTCCACCGCGGACGTGTGCCTTTCTCCCGACCCGCGCAATCCGCTCAATGACGTGTCGACCATGAACAAGGTCCTGGAGTACATGGCGATGGGCCGTCCCATCGTCTCCTTCGACCTGAAGGAGGCGCGCGTCTCCGCCGGTGAGGCCGCCGTCTACGCGCCCGCCAACGACGAGGCCGAGTTCGCCAAGCTCATCGCGCTGCTGCTCGACGATCCGGAGAAGCGGGCCGGGATGGGCAAGATCGGCCAGGAGCGGATCAGCGGTCCGCTCTCCTGGCGGAACTCGCAAGCCTCGCTGCTCGCCGCCTACGCCGCTGCCTGCGACACCCCGGTGTCGGCCGGCAAGGCGGTCCGGACGAGGAAGAGGCCTGGGCGTTGAACGAAGACACGATTCGCCTGGCCACGATCGGGCGGATACTCCGGCGGCGGTGGCGCCTTCTCGCCACCCTCGCCCTGGTGGGCGCACTCGTCGGCTACGGCACCTCCGTGGTGTTCCCGCCGCGATACACGGCGTCGGCATCGGTCCTGTTGCCGGGGCAGTGGGAGGAGCGCGAGCTGCTGACCCAGGTGGACGTCGCGACCAGTTCGACGGTGGTGGACCAGGCAGCCACCGCTCTCGACTGGAGCGGCGTCAGCGGCATCGATCTGCGGGATCGCGTGAGCGCCAAGGCCTCCGACGGGAACATCATCAAGATCTCGGGTACGGCCGACACCCCGAAGCGCGCCCAGCAGCTCTCCGACCAGGTCGCCCAGCAGTTCGTCAAGTTCGCCGCGCGGGTCTCGGGCGGCAGCACCGACTCCGCGGCCACGGGCACCGAGGCGCTGCGGCAGCAGGTGGAGGAGACCAACCGCCGCATCAGCGACCTGGCCGAGGCGGCCGATCCCGGGCAGACCGTGGAGAGCGTCCAGGCCCGCACCGCGCTCGAGAACCTGCGCACCTCGCTGGAGGATGCCATGCAGAAGCTGGACCAGGCCGACCCGGCGACCAACAAGGCCGGCATGGTCGTCATGGGCCCGGCACCCCGCCCGACCGGCGAGGCGCCCCCGACGAGGGTCCAGCTCATCGCCGCCGGGGCACTGCTGTTCTTCCTGCTCGCGGTCGTCGGCCATCTCGTCGCCGCACGGATGAATCGCCGACTGCGCACCGAACCGGAGATCGCCGCGGCGCTGGGCTCGGCGGTCCTCGGCACCGTCGACGTGCCCGGTGAACGGAACGCGCACCGGCCGGAAGGCGGGGGCCCACGGGCCTGGATCCGCCGACTCCTCGGCGTCGACACCCGGTGGGACCTACCCGTCCCGCAGCGGTCCGGCGACGAGACCGACAGGCGGATTCGCTACCGGCGGGTGTGCGCCCGTCTCCGGGAACAGCTGCCGGCCCCTCGGCGGCTGCTGGTCGTCGTACCGGACGGCGACGAGATCGCCCGCCGGGCCGCCGGAGAACTCGTCGCCGAGAGCAAGAGCGATCCGCTGCTGCGGATGGTGGACGTCTCGGTGGACCGGCCGACGGTGCCGGACCGAGTCAACGAGTCCGGGGCCGTGGTCGTTCTCAGCGCGGGCAGCTGGACCGCGGAGGAGCTCGCCGGCATCGCCGAGGCGTGCGCGGACGGCAGGCACGAGGTCGTAGGCGTCGTCGTCGCCGGCCTGGTCCAGGCCCGCCCCACACGGTCTGCCGGCCAGCTTCCGGACGACGCCACCCTGGCGCTCGCGATGCCCGGCCACGCGACGGGAGGCTCGGCGTGACGACAAGTACAGCTACGGAGTCGTCGGCTGCCACTCCGCTCATCGACCTGCAGGCCCTGGTGGTGTCGGTGCGCAGGCGCCGTCGCCTCTGGTCCGCCATGGCGCTGCTCGGACTGCTGGTCGGCGCAGCGGTGGCGGTCCTGATGCCGTCGCCGCCGACCGCGATGACCAAGGTGCTGGTCGCGCACGAGGAGGACCAGCCGAACGACCCCGGAACCCTGATCCGCACCGACGTCCAGCTGCTGGAGACCACGCGGATCGCCGAATCGGCCCTGCAGTCCCTCAAGTCCCCGGAAAAACCGGAGGACTTCATGCGGGACTACCGGGGAACCGGCTTGACCAACAACCTGCTGCAGATCACTGTGACGGGCGACAGCGACGCGGCCGCGGTGGCCCGGGCCAAGGCGCTGGCCGACGCGTTCGTCGCGGACCACGTGAAGCGGGAGCGGGACACCGCGAAGGCCGAGGCCAAGGCCCTGCTCGACCAGCGGGACCGCATGCGGAGCGAACTGGCCAAGGTCAACAAGGAGATCGGAAACCGGTCGCCGGACAGTGACCCGCAGGCGTCGGCGAGCATCGAGTCGCTCTTCGCCCGCCGCGCCGAACTCAACTCGCGGATCGCCGACTTCGACCAGCGCGCCGCGGAGGCACGCATCGGCACGCCCAACGTCATCGCCGGCACACAGATCGTGGACGCCCCGCGCGCGGTGCGGCAGTCGCTGCCCAAGTCGGCTGCCACCGACGCCGCGATCGGGCTCGTCCTCGGGCTCGTCCTCGGGCTCGCGCTGGCCGCGGTCGGTGTTGTGGTGGCCGATCGCCCCGTGCTGCGCCGGGACATCGCGGCGAACCTGGGCGCCTCGGTCATCGCGGAGCTGCCCCGCCGGTCGGGCAGGCCGGGGCGGCGCCGACGGACCCGGGCGGCACGCGAACGGCTCACCGCGACCCTCGCCCGCACCGTGCGCCACTCCACGGAACCGGTGTCGCTGCTGGAACTTGGCTGTGCGCGCAGCGCGAGCGTGATCGCCCTGGACCTCGCCAGGGCGATGACGGCGGAGGGGCCCGTCGTCGTCATCGACGGTCTGCCCGGCCCGCACCTCGCGAACCACCGCCCGAAGCCGGGAGACCCCACCGTGGTCAGTGGCGAGCGCGCCGCGGCCGTGCCACCCCAGGAGAGCCGGCTCGGCGTCGGCTCGGTGGCGCCCGGCACGGCGTGGACCGATCTGCAGTACCTCGGCACCCAGACCGTGCTCGTCGTACGCGCCGGGCACGGCAGCGCCGCATGGCTGCACACCGTGGCGCGGCAGCTCGCGGACCAGCGCATCCCGGTGATCGGTGTGGTGCTGATCGACCCCGATCCGCGTGACCGGACCGACGGCACGCTGTGGGACGGCCTGCACACCGCGCTGCGCGGCCGGAGCGAGCGGCCGTCCCGGCAGGACGGGACGGGCCGGCGGCGGTTGGAGCGGGAGCCGGTGTGGGCCGCACAGGGCCCGGACAACGACCAGGAAGCGCGGTAGGACATGTGTGGCATCGCAGGTACTTACCGATGGCCGGACGGGAAGGTCGTGACCGACCGGCTCACCGACACCCTCGCCCACCGCGGTCCGGACGGGGCGGGCCGCTACGGCCACCCCGTCGGTGACGGCGAAGTCCAGCTCGGGCACCGCCGGCTGGCCATCATCGACCTGTCCGAGACGGGCGCCCAGCCGATGGTGTCGGACGGCCTCGCCCTGACGTACAACGGCGAGCTGTACAACGCGCCCGAACTGCGTGCCGAGCTGGCGGCCGCCGGGGTGCGCTTCCGCGGTACCTCCGACACCGAGGTGCTTCTCGAGGCCTGGCGGCGCTGGGGCACGGACTGCCTGCCCCGGCTGCGCGGCATGTTCGCGTTCGGGATCTTCGACGAGCGAACCGGTGAACTGGTGCTCGCCCGCGACCAGCTCGGCATCAAGCCGCTGTTCCTGCTGCGGCGCGGCGGGGGCCTGGTGTTCGCCTCCGAGCTCAAGGCGCTCGCCGCCGCGACCGGCGGGACGCTGGAGGTGGACCAGGCGGCGCTGGTGGCCTCCCTGTTGTACTACTGGGTTCCCGACTCACGGTGCGCGTACCGCGAAGCGGAGAAACTGCCGCCGGGGAGCTGGCTCAGGTGCCGCCCCGACGGCCGGGTGGAGCGCGGCCAGTACTGGAACCTGAAGGACGTCGCCGCAGAGGGCCAGGAGCGGGCCCGGGCCGGTGAGCAGCCGGACATAGCCGCCGTCGTCGAGGAGTCGACCCGGCGCCACCTGCTCTCCGACGTACCCGTCGCCACCTTCCTTTCCGGCGGCCTCGACTCCAGCTACCTGACCGCGCTGGCGGCCCGCGACCATCCCGGGATCTCCGCCTACACGATCGGGTTCCGCGCCGAGGACGCCAAATTCGAGGCGATGCCGGACGACCTGCGCTATGCCCGGCAGGTGGCCGAGCAGTTCGGCGTCGACCTGCACGAGATCGAGATCGCCCCGAACGTGCTCGACCTGCTGCCGAAGATGACGCACCACCTGGACGAGCCGATCGGCGACCCCGCCGCGATCAACACGTTCCTGATCTGCTCGGCCGCCCGGGAGGCGGGGGTCAAGGTGATGCTCTCGGGGATGGGTGCCGACGAGCTGTTCGCCGGGTACCGCAAGCACCTGGCCAATCTGCTCGCGCTGCGCTACCAGCGTGTGCCCCGGCCCCTGCGGCGCGGGGTGTCCGCGGCCGTGGGCCGGATGCCGGTCGCCACGAGCCGCCGGGGGTTGCGGTCGGTGCGCTTCGCGAAGCGGTTCCTGTCCTTCGCAGATCTGCCGGAGGAGACCGCGTTCCGGCGCAGCTACACCATGTACGACCAGGACGAGCTGCTCGCCCTGGTCGATCCGGACCTGGCGGGGACGGTCGACGACGTGCTGACCGAGCACGCGGACATCTACCGGGACAACGACCTCGACGACTTCGTCAACCGCATGTGCCTGGGCGACGCCCGGATGTTCCTGCCGGGCCTGAACCTCGCGTACACGGACCGGTCGAGCATGGCCGCCTCGACCGAGGTGCGGGTGCCGTACGTGGACGTCGAGGTGGTCAAGGCGGCGTTCGCCGTGCCCGGCGATCGCAAGATCGTCGGACGGCAGGGGAAGGCCGTCCTCAAGGAGGCGGCCACTTCGATCCTGCCCCGGGAGATCGTGTACCGGCCCAAGGGCCTGTTCAGCGCCCCGCTGCGGGCTTGGATGAGCCGCGATCTGGCACCGCTGGTGCGCGAGGTGGTCAACGACGGCGTGCTCGTCAACTCCGGGATCCTGCGCCGCGACGCGCTGGCGCGGATGGTCGCCCAGGACGCCGCGGGGCAGCAGGACTTCTCCAAGCATCTGTGGCATGTGCTGACCCTTGAGTACTGGTATCGCGACGCGACCTCTGGCTCCGGCCAGAGCCAAGCTGCCTGACGGCGTGGAAACAAGAGGAGCTCGGGTGAAACAGGTTGTTCAGAACTACAAGAGCGGCGAGCTGGCGGTGCTCGACGTGCCCGTGCCGGGGTGCAAGCCGGGCGGTGTGCTGGTCCGCAGCGCCTACTCGCTGATCTCGACCGGGACCGAGCTCATGAAGGTGTCCGAGGCCGGCATGTCGATGCTGGGCAAGGCCCGCTCCCGGCCGGACCAGGTGGCCAAGGTCATGCAGAGCGTGGCCACCAACGGGGTGCCCGCCACGTACCGCAAGGTGATGGGCAAGTTGGACTCCTACACGCCGCTGGGTTACTCGCTGTGCGGGGTGGTCGAGCAGGTCGGCGCCGGCATCGACGACGTGAAGGTCGGCGACTTCGTGGCCTGCGCCGGCAACGAGCACGCGCTGCACGCCGAGCTGAACTGGGTGCCGAAGAACCTCTACGCCCCGGTGCCGGACGGCCTCGCGCCGCGGCACGCCGCCTTCGGCACCGTCGGGTCGATCGCGATGCAGGGCGTCCGCCAGGGCGAGCCGCAGCTCGGCGAGGTGGCGCTGGTCATCGGTCTCGGGCTGATCGGGCAGCTGGTGGTGCAGCTCCTCGCCGCCTCGGGAGTCCGCGTCGTCGGGGTCGACCCCGACCCGGTGCGCTGCGAGCTGGCCGAGCGCCTGGGCGCCGCCGCCTGCGGCGATCCCGAGTCCGCGGCCGTGGAGGCCGCCGTCGCCGAACTCACCGGCGGTCACGGCGTGGACCAGGTGTACCTGGCCGCCGGCGGTGGCAGCAACCAGCCCGTCGAGCTGGCCGCCCGGCTCTGCCGGGACCGCGGCCGGGTCGTCGACATCGGCAAGTGCCGCCTGGACCTGCCGTGGAACGCGTACTACGAGAAGGAGCTCGACGTCCGGTTCTCCCGCAGTTACGGCCCCGGGCGCTACGACCCGGCGTACGAGCTCGAGGGCCGCGACTACCCGATCGGCTACGTCCGCTGGACCGAGCGCCGGAACCTGGCGTGCTTCCTCGACCTCGTCGCCCGCGGCAAGGTCGACGTGGAGCCCCTGATCTCCCACGTCGCCGACTTCGACGACGCCGTCGAGACGTACCAGCGCCTGAAGGACGGCGACCTGAAGGCCATCACCGCGCTGTTCCGGTACCCCGAACAAGGGGTGGAAGCGGAATCTCCGGCGTTGGCCGTGCCCACGGTGAACGTGAAGCCGAGTCCGGCCCGGGCCGCCAAGACGCCGGTGCGCCTCGCGTTCGTCGGCGCGGGGAACTACGCGACGTCGATGCTGCTGCCGCACCTGACACAGCGCGACGGCGTCGAGTTGTCGACCGTCGTCACCACGACGGCGCTGTCCGCGGCCAACGCGCAGCGGAAGTTCGGCTTCGCCGAGGCGACCACCGATCTCGACGCCGTGCTCGGCGACAAGTCCATCGACGCGGTGTTCGTGGTGACGCGGCACAGCTCGCACGCCGAACTGACCCGGAAGGCGCTCCTCGCCGGCAAGACGGTGTTCGTGGAGAAGCCCCTGGCGCTGACCGAGGACGAGCTGGCCGGTGTGCTCGCCGCGGTGGAGGAGTCCGGCAACGACCGGCTGCAGGTGGGCTTCAACCGCCGGTTCGCGCCGCTGCTGCAGGAGGCCAGGCAGCGGTTCGGCGCCCGGACCGGTCCGGCGAGCCTTCGCTACCTGGTCAACGCGGGCACGCTGGCGCACGGCAGCTGGTACCTCCAACAGGGCACCGAGGGCTCGCGGTTCGCCGGCGAGGGCGGCCACTTCATCGACACGGCGAGCTGGCTGCTCGATGCCGATCCGGTCTCGGTGTACGCGGTCGCCCCGTCCGGCAACGAGGACCTGCAGATCGTCCTGCGCTACCCGGACGGGTCCACCGCCGCCATCAGCTACGTCACCACCGGCGCGCCCGGCTTCCCCAAGGAGACGCTGGACCTGGTCGCCGACGGCAAGGTGCTGCGGCTCGACGACTTCGTCCGGGCCTCGGTCTACGGCCGCAAGAAGTGGGTCAGCTCCCGGCTGCCCAAGGCCCGGGACAAGGGCCAGAACGCCGAGCTGGCCGCGTTCATCAAGGCCGTACGTACCGGCGGGCCGATGCCGGTGCCGCTGGAGTCCCTGGTCGCCACCACGACGGCCACCCTCGCCGTGCAGTCCGGCCTGGCCGGCGGCGCGCCGGTGACGTTGGCGAGGGCGTAATGACGATGAGCGCGGGCTGGTACCTGCGGCGGCTGTCCCGGATGGGACCGCGGGAGGTCGGCGGCCGGGTGGGCGACGCGGTGCGCAGGCGGCGGTGGCGGTCGGCGCCGCCGAACTGCCCGAGCGTGCCCGACGCCCGGTTCACCGCGGTACTGCCCGCCGGGACGATCGCCGCCGTACCCCCGGACGCCGCGAAACGCCTCATCGCCGAGGCGGACCGGCTGATGGACGGGCACGCCGAGTACTTCGGGGTGGTCCGCGACGACCTGGCCGACCCGGACTGGTGGTGCGACCCGAAGACCGGTCGCCGGGCTCCGTCGGGCTACGCCTTCGACGTGCCGTACCGCAGCGAGGACGCGGTCGGGGACATCAAGCAGATCTGGGAGCCGTCCCGGCATCAGTACCTCACCGTGCTCGCCGCCGCCTACGCGGTCACCGGGGACGAGCGGTACGCCGAGCGCGTGGCCGCGCACCTGCGGTCGTGGTGGGCGGCCAACCCACCGCTGCGCGGCGTGCACTGGATCAGCGGCATCGAGCTGGGGATCCGGCTGCTGTCCTGGGTGTGGATCCGCCGGCTGCTCGACGGCTGGCCCGGTGCGGCCGGCCTGTTCGAGGGCAACCAGGTGGCGCTGAACCAGATCTGGCACCACCAGCGCTGGCTGGCCGCCTTCCCCAGCCGGGGGTCCTCGGCGAACAACCACGTCATCGCGGAGGCCGCCGGGCAGTTCGCAGCGGCCTGCGCGTTCGGCTGGTTCCCCTCGTCGGAGCGTTGGCGGGCCGGCGCGCTGCGGTCGCTGGAGCGGCATCTGCGCGGCAACACCTACCTCTCCGGCCTCAACCGCGAGCTGGCCACCGAATACCACGGACTCGTACTGGAGTTGGGCCTGGCCGCGGTGGCCGAGGCGGACGCCGCCCGCGTGCCGATCCCCCCGACGGTCCGGCTCGTACTGCTGAGGATGACCGACGCGCTCGCGGCCGTCGTGGACAACCGGCTGCGGCCGCCGCGCCAGGGAGACGCGGACGACGGCCACGGTCTGGTCGTGGACGGCGCGGGTACCGACCGCTGGGCCTCGCTGCTGGCCACCGGAGACGCCGCGTTCGGCAGGCTCGCCTGGTGGCCGGCGGTGACCGGCACCGATGTGCGCACCCCGCTGCTGGCGGCGCTCATCCGGCCGTACCCGGAAAAGGGAGCCGCACCCGCCGTGACCCGCCCGGCAAGCCGGCCGGCCCACTTCGCCGACGCCGGCATGACCATCCTGCGCGGTCCGGAGGAGATCTGGTGCCGCTGCGACGGCGGTCCGCACGGCTTCCTGTCCATCGCCGCTCATGCCCACGCGGACGCGCTGTCCGTGGAGGTGCGGCACGACGGCGTCGACGTGCTCGCCGACCCGGGGACGTTCTGCTACCACGGGCAGCCCGAGTGGCGGCAGTACTTCCGCTCGACCCTCGGCCACAACACCCTGCAGCTGGACGGCGGTGACCAGTCCGTCTCCGGCGGCCCGTTCCTGTGGACCCGGCATGCCAAGAGCCGCGTCCTGGTCGCCGACACATCCGGCACCTCCGACGGGGGGACGGCCCGCTGGTGTGCCGAGCACGACGGCTACCAGGGCTCCGTGCACCGCCGCACGGTGGAACTGAGCGCCGAGAGCCAGGAATTGAGGGTGGTAGACGAAGTGCGCGGCCCGCGCCGGGACGTACGCCTCGCGTTCCACCTCGGTCCGGCGATCGCCGCGGACCTGGTGGGGAACAGCGCAGTGCTCACCTGGATCGCGGACGGCGAAGGACGCTCCGCGGTGCTCGACCTGCCCGGGCAGCTGACCTGGCGGGCCCATCGCGGCGAGACCGACCCGCCGCTCGGCTGGTACTCCGCCGGATTCGGGCGCAAGGAACCCTCGACGACGCTTGTCGGTACCGGTTTCGCCGACGGCACGGAGGGCTTCACCACCGTGCTCGGGTTCCGCGGCTTGGGGGCGTCGTGAACTTCCTGCGCCATGCCCGCGGTGTCCGGTGCGTGCCCTCGGCGTACCCGACGAAGGTGCGTGCCGGGCGCCGTGGGCGCTGTGCGGGACTTTCACCACACCCCCAAGAAGGGCGCGTGGGGATGACGATGCGGCACTGGGCGTGGGCGGCGGCACCGCTGGCGCTGGCCCTTCTGGCGACCGGCTGTGACAGCACCTCAGGCGCCCCGGGCGCCCGGGGCGCGGAGCCGACCGCCGCGCCGTCCACGTCCGGCGCCCGAGCCGTGGACCGGGTGTGCTCCGAGCCCGCGGCCGGGCCGGTGAAGGCGCCGGCGGGCGCGGTGACGGTCGACCCCGCGGTGGTCGGTGATCTGGCGGCGAAGACCAGGAGCAACCCCCCGCACACCACGTTCTGGCTTCGACCGGGCAAGCACAGGCTCGACCCGGACCGCTACGCCCAGGTCTTCCCCAAGGAGGGGGACCGCTACCTCGGTGCGCCCGGTGCGGTGCTCGACGGCCGGAAGAAGAACCAGTACGCGTTCAGCGGCACCGCCCGCGACGTCACCATCCGCTACCTGACCGTGGAGCGTTTCGTGGCGCCGCCGGACGAGGGCGTGGTGAACCACGACTCGGCCGACGGGTGGGTGATCGAGCACGCGACCATCCAGGACAACTCCGGCGCCGGACTGATGGCGGGCGACCGCCAGCAGGTCCGCGCCAACTGCCTGCGCGACAACGGCCAGTACGGCATGAACGCGTACAAGGCCACAGGCCGTATCACCGGTCTGGTGGTCGAGGACAACGAGATCGTGGGCAACAACACCGGCGACTGGGAGCGGCGGCGGAAGGGCTGCGGCTGCACCGGAGGCATCAAGTTCTGGGCCGTCGACGGCGCCGACGTGCGCGGCAACTGGGTGCACGACAACCGCGGCACCGGGTTGTGGGCGGACACCAACAACAACGACTTCCGCATCGAGAACAACGTGATCGAGGCCAACGACGGCGCCGCGCTGATCTACGAGATCAGCTACAACGCGGTCATCCGGAACAACACGATCCGGCGGAACAACTGGGTCGAGGGCCGCACCGCGGCCGAGAGCGGCGACAATTTCCCGTTCGCGACCGTCTACCTGTCCGAGTCCGGTGGCGAACCACGGATCAAGGCCCGCACCGACAAGATCGAGATCTATCGGAACCTGCTGGAGGACAACTGGTCGGGGATCACCCTGTGGGAGAACGCCGACCGGTTCTGCAACAGCCCGGCCAACACCTCGTCAGGTGACTGCACCCTGCTGGTGAAGAACACCGACCGCTGCGCGAAGCCGGCGATCGCCGAGCCACCGCTCTACGACGACTGCCGGTGGAAGACCCAGCGGGTGGACATCCACGACAACCGCTTCGTGCTGGACGAGTCCGTCGTCAAGTGCACGGAGAATTGCGACCGCATGGCGGTCCTCTCCAACTACGGCACCTATCCCGACTGGTCGCCGTACAAGGGCGAGAAGGTGGCCGAGGCGATCACCCACAAGCAGCACAACCGCTGGCACGACAACGTCTACCTCGGACCGTGGAAGTTCGTCGCCTACGACCCGAGCCGGGTGCTCACCTTCCAGGAGTGGCGGGTCACGCCGTACCAGCAGGACGCGGGCAGCACCTACCGCGCACGGGCAGGTGGTTGAGATGAGCGGAGACCAGCGGCGCGACGGGCTGCCGGGCACAACCGACCCGGCGGGCACGCGGCCCGGCGCCGAACCGCGCCCGGCCGGCACACCGAAGATCGTCGGCACGGCCTGGGGGCTGCTGATCCTCAACACGCTCGGCTCCACCGGGGCGAAGACGATCATCCCGCTGCCCCGTTCCCTCATCCAGATGGTCACCATGGGCGCACTGGTCGCCGCGTTCGCGCTGGCGCTCGCGGTCAATGCCCGGCTGCGTATCCGAGCCAGCGCCTACGTCCTCCTGCTCACCCTGCTCCTGGTGGCGAGCGTGATCTCCAGCGCGCACCTGGAGTCCGGGTTCGGCGCGCTGTTCCGCTGCTTCCGGCTGGCTCTCTTCGTCGGCACGCTGTGGCTGCTCAGCCGCTGGTGGGACGGCGGCCTGACGTTCGTCCGGCACCACGTCCGGATGTACTTCGCGGTGCTCGGATCGGTGGCCGCGGGCCTGGCCGTCTCGCCGGGCGCGGCGTTGCCCGACCTCTACGGCGGACGCCTCGTCGGCGCGTTGTGGCCGCTCACCCCGCCGCAGATCGGCCAGTACGCCGCGGTGATCATCGGGCTCACCGTGCTGCTCCTGCTGGGCCGCAGGACCGACCGGGTGAGCGCGGCGGTCGTCATCGTGCCGTCGCTCGTCCTGCTCGCGCTGACCCATACCCGGACGGCCACGCTCGGCCTGCTCCTGGGGCTCGTGCTGGCGATCGGTTCGCTCATCCTGACCAGCGCCGCCGCCCGCCGGTTCTTCACCTGGGCGGTGCTGTGCGCCGTGGTGGCCGCGGTCGGGTTCGCCTCCGCGCTGCAGGCGTGGTTCCTGCGCGGGCAGAGCAAGGAGAACTTCTCCAGCCTCACCGGCCGGGCCAAGGTCTGGGACGCCCTGCTGGCTGCGCCCCGATCGACCTCGGAGCAGTTGTTCGGCGTGGGCCTGGGCGACAAGTCGTTCGGTGGGCTGCCGATCGACAACAGCTGGCTGGCCGTCTACAACGAACAGGGCCTGATCGGCGTCGCTCTCGTCGCGGCGATCATCATCGTGCTGGGCGGCGTCGCGCTGCTGCGGCCACCGTCGCTGCAGAGGGCCTGCGCCATCTTCCTGATCAGCTACTGCGCGATCGCGTCGTACACCGAGGCCGGCCTCGGCGACGCCTCACCGTATCTGCTGCACCTGGCTCTCGCCGCCTCGCTCCTCGCGGCACCTGCCGAGCCCGCTCCGCTCTCGACGCCGGAAGTCCCTCGACGACGCGTCCCGCGCTGGGCCCAGAGATCGGAGGCGATCTGAGCATGCACGTCCTCGTGGTGCACAACCGTTACGCCTCGGCGCAGCCGAGCGGAGAGAACAAGGTCGTCGATCAGGAGGTGGAGCTGCTGCGCGCGGCCGGCCACCGGGTCGAGGTGTTCGAGCGGCGCAGCGACGACATCGCCGCCCGGTCCCTGCTCGCCAAGGCCGCAATCCCGCTCCTCGTGCCCTGGAACCCGGCGGTCCGCACCGAACTCGCCGCCAGGCTTCGCACCGAGCGGCCGGACGTGGTCCACGTCCACAACGTCTTCCCGCTGCTGTCGCCCGCGGTGCTTGCCGCCTGCGCCGACGTCGGCGTGCCCGTCGTCGCCACGCTGCACAACTACACCCAGGTCTGCCCTCCCGGCACGCTGCAGCGGGACGGCCGGCCGTGCACCGAGTGCGTCGGCTCCACGCCGCTGCCCGCCGTCCGGCACGGCTGCTACCGCAACTCCCGCCTGGCGACCGTGCCGCTCGCGGTCAGCCTTTCGGTCAACCGGCGGCGATGGTGGTCCGGCGTGGAGCGGTTCTTCTGCATCTCCGCGGCGCAGCGCGACGTCCTGGTGCGGTCCGGCATGCCGGCCGAGCGGCTGGCGGTGAAGCACAACTTCGTGCCGGAGCCGGGCACGTGCCGAACGGGTGACGGCGAGCACGTGCTCTATCTCGGCCGGCTCGCGGAGGCCAAGGGCGTGCGGCTGCTCATGACCGCGTGGGACGAGATCGCGGCGGGCGGCGGCGTGGGCGTGCCGCTCGTGATCGCCGGTACGGGGCCGCTGGAGCGAGAGGTGACCGCCTGGGCGGCGGGCCGGGACGACGTGCGGTACGCCGGCCTGCTGGACACGGCGGAGTGCCGGAAGGTCATCGCGCGGTCGGTCGCCGTGGCGGCTCCCTCGACGTGGCTGGAGGCGTTCGGCCTGGTCGTGGTCGAGGCGATGGCGGCAGGGGTGCCGACCGTCGCCGCCGGCCACGGCGCTTTCGTCGAACTCGTCGAGGACGGCGTGACCGGACTGCTGCACCGGCCGGGCGAGGCAGCCTCGCTCGCGTCCTGCATACGCCGGATCGCGGCCGAGCCGGCCCTGGGCCGGGAGATGGGCCAGGCGGCCCGGCGCCGTTACGAGCAGGGCTTCAGCCCGGCCGTCGGCCTCGAGCGCCTGGTGGAGGGGTACCGCACCGCGATCGCGGGTCGGCGGAATCAATGGGGGACGGAATCAATGGGGGGCAGTAAATGACACGATGCCGACTCTGCGGCTCGACGACGCTGGCGAGCGTCGTCGATCTGGGGGCGACACCGCCGTGCGAGAGCTTTCTCGCCGCGGACCAACTGGACCTGCCGGAACCGGCGTACCCGCTGCACCTGCGGGTCTGCACGGACTGCTGGCTGGCGCAGATCCCGCCGCTGATCACACCGGAGGAGACGTTCAAGGAGTACGCGTACTTCTCGTCGTACTCGACCTCCTGGGTGGAGCACGCGCGCACGTTCGTCGCCGACGCCGTACAGCGCGTCGCTCTCGGTCCCGACGCCTTCGTGGTCGAGGTCGCGAGCAACGACGGCTACCTGCTCAGGCACGTGGTGGACCGGGGGATCCGCTGCCTCGGCATCGAGCCGTCGGTGAACGTCGGTGCCGCGGCGAGCGACGCGGGGGTGCCCACGCTCACGGAGTTCCTGAGCCCGGAGACCGGCTCGGCCGTGCGCGCCGAGCACGGCCCGGCGGACCTGGTCGTGGCCAACAACGTGTACGCGCACATCCCCGACGTGGTCGGGTTCACCCAGGGGCTGCGCGCCCTGGTCGCCGACGACGGCTGGGTCTCCATCGAGGTGCAGCACCTGCTGACCCTGATCGAGGAGAACCAGTACGACACGATCTACCACGAGCACTTCCAGTACTACACGGTCGCGTCCGCGATCCGAGCCCTTGCGAGCGGCGGACTCGCGCTCGTGGACGTGGAGTTGCTGCCCACGCACGGCGGCTCCATCCGGCTGTGGGCCCGGC
This sequence comes from Streptomyces sp. SAI-127, assembly GCF_029894425.1. Classification (NCBI taxonomy): domain Bacteria; kingdom Bacillati; phylum Actinomycetota; class Actinomycetes; order Kitasatosporales; family Streptomycetaceae; genus Streptomyces; species Streptomyces sp. SAI-127. The sequence continues at coordinate 1,747,888 of NZ_JARXYJ010000001.1, read as the reverse complement.
CGACGGAGGTGGCCGGTGAGCCGAGCGGGCGGGTGGCCGACGTGCTGGCCCGCGAGAAGGCCGCCGGGCTTCAGGAGCTGTCCGGCTACACCGAGTTCTCCGCCCGGGTGGCCAAGGTGCGCCGGGACCTCCTCAAGTTCCTCGTCGAGGCGGCCGAGCGCGGCGAGACGGTCGTCGGCTACGGCGCCCCGGGCAAGGGGAACACCCTGCTCAACCACTGCGGCATCCGGCCCGACCTGCTCGCGTACACGGTCGACCGCAACCCCTACAAGCACGGCAGGTTCACGCCGGGCACCCGCATCCCGATCCTGCCGCCCGAGCAGATAGCCGCCGACAAACCGGACTACGTCCTCGTCCTCCCGTGGAACCTGCGGGCCGAGCTCGTCGAGCAGCTGTCCTTCGTGCACGACTGGGGCGGCCGACTGGTCTTTCCCATACCGGAACTGAGCATTGTCGAGGTCAAGGCATGAAGGTCGTTCTGTTCTGCGGCGGTTACGGGATGCGGATGCGCAACGGGGCCTCCGACGACGTGCCCAAGCCGATGGCGATGGTCGGCCCCAGGCCGCTGATCTGGCACGTCATGCGCTACTACGCGCACTTCGGCCACACGGAGTTCATTCTGTGCCTCGGGTACGGCGCACAACACATCAAGGACTTCTTCCTCAACTACGAGGAGACGACGTCCAACGACTTCGTGCTGCGCAAGGGGGAGACCGAGCTGCTGTCCACCGACATCTCGGACTGGACGATCACGTTCGCGCAGACCGGCATCGAGTCCCCGATCGGAGAGCGGCTGCGCCGGGTGCGGCACCACCTGGACGGCGACGAGATGTTCCTCGCCAACTACGCCGACGTCCTCACCGACGCCCCGCTGCCCGAGATGATCGAGAAGTTCGCGCAGCGTGACGCCGGTGCGTCGATGATGGTCGTACCGCCCCAATCCTCTTTCCACTGCGTGGAGTTGGGCGAGGACGGCCTGGTCGGCGGCATCACCGCGGTGAGTGAACTGCCGCTGTGGGAGAACGGCGGCTACTTCGTGCTCCGCCAGGAGGTCTTCGACCACATACCGGAGAACGGTGACCTGGTGGCCGACGGATGCGGCCAACTCGCCAAGCGCGGGCGGCTGGTGGCGCACCAGCACCGCGGCTTCTGGAAGCCGACCGACACCGTGAAGGAGCGGGCCGCGCTCGACGAGGCCTACGCCCGGGGCGACCGCCCATGGGCCGTGTGGGAACGGGACGACGCCGGGGTCGGCGCGTGATCCGCCTCGGGGCCGGCCGCCTGGACCGGATCGTCGCGGTGGGCGCGCACTGCGACGACATCGCCATCGGCGCCGGCGGCACACTGCTGACGCTGTGCCTCGCGCACCCGGGTGTCCGCGTCGACGCGCTGGTGCTCTCCGGCGGTGGCAGCGAGCGCGAGCAGGAGGAGCAGGCCGCGCTCGACGCCTTCTGCCCGGGCGCCGACCTGCGGCTGACCGTGCACAAGTTGCCGGACGGCCGGCTGCCCGTGCACTGGGACGAGGCCAAGGCCGCGGTCGAGGAACTGCGCGCGCGGACCGACCCGGATCTGATCCTGGCGCCGCGTACCGATGACGCGCACCAGGACCACCGCGGCCTGGCGAAGCTGATACCCACCGCATTCCGCGACCACTTGGTCCTCGGCTACGAGATCGTCAAGTGGGACGGCGATCTCGGCCGCATGGCGGCGTACCAGCCGTTGTCACCGGAGATCGCCGAACAGAAGGTACGGCTGCTGCAGGAGCACTACCCCTCGCAGCGGCACCGGCCCTGGTACGACCGCGAGGCCTTCCTCGGCCTCGCACGGATTCGCGGCATCGAATGCCACGCGCGCTACGCCGAGGCGTTCGCCGCCACCAAACTCACGCTCAACCTGGGGGGTTGAACCATGCGCGTACTACTGACCGGACACCAGGGCTACCTGGGCACCGTGATGGCCCCGGTCCTCACGGCCGCCGGACACGAAGTCGTCGGCCTCGACGCCGGCCTGTTCGCCGACTCCATCCTCGGCGAGACACCCGCGGACCCGGCGGGACACCGGGTGGACCTCCGCGACGTCACAGCCGAACACGTGGCCGGGGTGGACGCCGTGATCCACCTGGCCGCGCTGTCCAACGACCCGCTGGGATCGCTGGCGCCGGAACTCACCTACGACATCAACCACCACGCGTCCGTACGCCTGGCCCGGCTGGCCCGCGACGCCGGAGTACGACGCTTCCTGTACGCGTCGACCTGCTCCGTCTACGGAGCCTCCGGCGGCGACGACCTGGTCACCGAGGACGCCCCGCTGCGCCCGGTGACCCCGTACGCGGAGTCCAAGGTGCGGGTGGAGGACGACCTGCACGCACTGGCCGACGGCGACTTCACCCCGGTGTTCATGCGCAACGCCACCGCCTTCGGCTACTCACCCCGGCTGCGCGCCGACATCGTGCTGAACAACCTGGTGGGCCACGCGCTCCTGTCCGGCGAGGTCCTGGTGCTCTCCGACGGCACCCCCTGGCGCCCACTGGTGCACGCCGCCGACATCGCACGGGCCTTCACGGCCGCGCTGACCGCGCCACGCGAAGCGGTGCACGACCGCGCGTTCAACATCGGCAGCGAGACCAACAACGTCACGGTCGCCGAGATCGCCCAGCAGGTCGCCGAGGCGGTGCCGGGCTCGAAGGTGGTGATCACCGGGGAGAACGGTGCCGACCCGCGGTCGTACCGGGTGGACTTCTCCCGGTTCCGCGCCGCGATCCCCGGCTTCGACTGCGAGTGGACCGTGAAGCAGGGGGCGCTCGAACTGGCCGACGCCTACCGGAAGTTCGACCTGACCCGGGAGGACTTCGAGCAGCGTTTCACCCGCCTTGCCGTGCTGCGCGCCGCGTCCGACGCCGGCACCGTCGACGACACCCTGCGGTGGCGCCGATGACCACACCCGGCGAGGAGATGTACGCACTGGTGGAGCGGCTGTACCCGCTCTGCCGGAGCATCACCGGCGACGGTGTGCGCGCCACCCTGGACATCGTCGGCGAGTACATCCCGCTGCAGAGGCACGAGGTGCCGACCGGGACGCAGGTGCTCGACTGGACGGTGCCGCAGGAGTGGAACATCCGGGACGCGTACATCGCCGACGGCTCCGGCCACCGCGTCGTCGACTTCGCCGCGTCCAGCCTGCACGTGCTCGGCTACAGCGTGCCGGTGTCGGCGACCATGCCGCTGGCCGAACTGCGCGAACACCTGCACACCCTGCCGGACCAGCCGGCCTGGGTGCCCTACCGCACCAGCTACTACAAACCGGACTGGGGATTCTGCCTGGCCCAGGACACCCTGGACGCGATGCCGGACGGCGAGTACGAGGTACGCATCGACTCCACCCTCGCCGATGGCCACCTCACCTACGCCGAGCATGTCGTCCCTGGGCAGGTCGCCGACGAGGTGATCGTCTCCTGCCACGTCTGCCACCCGTCGCTGGCCAACGACAACCTGGCCGGCATCGCGGTGGCGACGTTCCTGGCCCGGGCACTGGCCGAGCAGACGCCGTACTACACCTACCGGTTCATCTTCGCGCCCGGCACCATCGGGGCGATCACCTGGCTGGCCCGCAACGCGGAGCGGGTGGAGCGGGTCAAGCACGGGCTCGTGCTGGCCTGCGCCGGTGACCCGGGCGGGCTGACGTACAAACAGAGCAGACGCGGCGACGCGGAGATCGACCGGGTGATGCGGCACGTGCTGGCCGCCTCCGAACGCCCGCACCACATCACCGAGTTCACTCCCTACGGCTACGACGAGCGGCAGTACTGCTCGCCCGGGTTCAACCTGGGCGTGGGTTCGCTCACCCGGACCCCGTACGCCGGCTACCCCGAGTACCACACCTCCGCGGACAACCTGGACTTCGTCTCCCCGGAGGCCATGGCGGACACTCTTGCGGTCTGCCGCGAGGCGTCCGCCGTCCTCGACCGCAACCGGCAGTACGTCAACCTCAGCCCCTACGGCGAGCCACAGCTGGGCCGGCGCGGGTTGTACGAGGCGCTGGGTGGCCGCAGCGACACCAAGCAGGCCCAGATGGCCATGCTCTGGGTGCTCAACCTGTCCGACGGCGAGCACAGTCTGCTGGACGTCGCCGAGCGGTCCGGGCTGCCGTTCAGTGCCGTCGCCGACGCGGCCGACGCCCTCCACGAGGCCGGGCTGATCAAGACATGACGTCGATGCCCGTCGAGGGGGAGAATCCGCAGACCGCGGCGCCACCGGCCCGATCCGCCAAGCGTGCCCTCGTCGGCCGGCTGTCCTGGGGACTGGCCGACCAGGCGGCCTCCAGCATGTCCAACTTCGCGGTGGGCATCTACGTGGCCCGCTCGCTCGGGGTGACCGCGTTCGGCGTGTTCAGCCTGGCCTGGGTGACCTACGGCGTGGTGCTCAACGTCTCCCGCGGCCTGTCCACCGACCCGCTCGTGGTGCGCTTCAGCGGTGTGCCGGACGCGTCCTGGCGCGGGGCGGTGGCCCGGTCGACGGGTACCGCACTCGGCGTCGGTACGGCCATAGGTGCGGCGTGTCTGGTGGCCGGACTCGCTCTCGGCGGCCGGCTGGGGCCCGCGTTCGCCTGCCTCGGCGTCATGCTGCCGGGGCTGCTGCTGCAGGACGCCTGGCGGTTCTCGTTCTTCGCCGCCGGCGCCGGGCGGAAGGCGTTCGTCAACGACGTCGTGTGGGGTGTCGCGCTCGTCCCGGCCATGGTCGTCGCGGACCGCGTGGGCAGCGTGGCCGCTTTCGTGCTCGCCTGGGGCGCGTCCGCCACGGTGGCGGCGGGCTACGGCTACATCCAGTCCGGCATCCGGCCCCGGATGACCGAGGCGCGTGGATGGCTTCGCGAACAGCGCGATCTCGGCTACCGGTACCTGGTCGAGAACGTCAGCCTCAGCGGCGCGAGCCAGCTGCGGGCGTACGGGCTCGGCGCGATCGTCGGGATCGGCGCGGTCGGCGCGGTGCGGGGCGCCGAGCTCCTGATGGGCCCGTTCCTCGCTGTGCTGATGGGCCTGTCGCTGGTCACCGTCCCGGAGGCGGCACGGGTGCTGCGGCAGGCCCCGCAGCGGCTCGGGAAGTTCTGCCTTCTCCTTGGCGGCGGGCAGGCCGCCGCCGCGCTGCTCTGGGGCGGGGCGCTGCTGCTGATGCCGGACCGGCTCGGCGAGCTCGCGCTCGGCAGCGTCTGGCACTCCGCCTCGCAGCTCATCGCGCCGATCACCCTCGGCGTCGCGGGCGCCGGCCTCGGCACCGGCGCGGCGGCCGGGCTGCGCGCGCTCGGCGCGGCCCGGCGCAGCCTGCGCACCCAGCTGTTCGCCTCGGTCTGCTATGTCAGCGGCGGGCTCGGCGGGGCGGCCGTGGCCGGCACGGTCGGCTCGGCCTGGGGCGTCGCCGCCGCGACCGTCAGCGGCTCGGCCGTGTGGTGGCTGCAGCTGCGGTCCGCCCGGCGCGAGCGCCACCACAATCCCGTCCCCGAAGTGAGGACCTCATGACCGACCGACCCAGGCTGAGCATCGGCCTGCCCGTGTACAACGGCGAGGAGTACCTGGCCGAGTCGCTCGACGCCCTGCTCGGCCAGACCTACGAGGACTTCGAGCTGGTCATCTCCGACAACGCCTCGACCGACGGAACTCAGGACATCTGCCGCAAGTACGCGGCGCAGGACTCGCGTATCCGGTACCTCCGGCTGTCCCGGAACATCGGCGCCACGCCGAACCACAACCATGTGCTCGCCGAGTCCCGCGGCGAGCTGTTCAAGTGGGCCTCCCACGACGACCTCTACGGCCGCGACCTGCTGCGGCGCTGCGTTCAGGCGCTGGACGAGCGGCCGGACATGATCCTCGCGCACACCGGCCAGGCGGTCATCGACGGCGACGGCCAGGTGAAGGTCCCCTACGAGTACACGCTCGCCACCGACTCGCCGCACGCCCCGGAGCGCTTCCGCAGTCTGCTGTTCGAGCCGGGCGGCGACGACTTCTACGGGGTGATGCGGGCCGACGTGCTGCGCCGGGTGAAACCGATGGACAGCTACCACCACGCGGACCGCACGTACGTCGCCGAGATCACCCTGCACGGGCGCTTCCACCAGGTGCCGGAGCTGCTGTACTTCCGCCGCGACCACCCCACCCGTGCCGAGCGGGCGAACCCGTCCAAGCGCTCCCGGTGCGTCAACCTGGACCCGCGCCGGGCAGGCCCGCTGCACCCGACTCCCCGGCTGCTGGCCGAGTACGTCTGGGGCTTCGCCTCGGCGATCCGGCGGGCCCCGCTGTCCCCCGCCGAGCGGCGTGAGTGCTACCGCCACCTGGCCGCGTGGATGACCAGCCGGGTCCGGCCGGGCGCCGGTGAGCGGGTCGAGGACCGCGCCCCGGTCGACGCGGGCGGGCTCACGGTCTCCGTCGACGCCCTTGTCGCCGGCCGGGAGGGGCGCCGGGCATGAACACTCCGGTGCGCGTAGGGGTGTTCGGCCTGCTCGGCTCCGGCAACCTCGGCAACGACGGATCGCTCGAGGCGGTGCTCGGGTACCTCCGTACCGAGCACCCGGACGCGGAGGTGGACGCGCTGTGCGGCGGACCCGAGGCCGTCACGGCCCGGTTCGGGATCCCCGCGACACGGCTGCACTGGTACCGCGGGGAGTACCGGACCGCGTCACGCGCGGCGGCGATCGCGGGCAAGGGCGTGGGCAAACTCGTCGACGTCTTCCGCACCGCCGCCTGGGCGCGCCGGCACGACGTGGTGATCGTGCCGGGCATGGGCGTCCTGGAGGACACGCTGCCGTTGCGGCCGTGGGGCTTCCCCTACTCGCTGTTCCTGCTCTGCGCGAGCGGCCGGCTGCTGCGCACCCGGGTCGCGCTGGTCAGCGTCGGCGCCGCCGAGATCCGCAACCGGCCGACCCGGGCCCTGATGCGCTGGTCGGCGCGGCTGGCCACGTACCGGTCGTACCGGGACACCCAGTCCCGTGACGCGATGCGGGCGATGGGCGTGGACACCGAGCGCGACGAGGTCTATCCGGACCTCGCGTTCTCGCTGCCCGCGCCCCGGGCGAGCGCGCCCTCGGGCGCGCCGGGCCCGGTCTGCGTCGGTGTCATGGACTTCCACGGCGGCAACGACGACCGCGCCCGGGCCGAGGAGATATACCGGCGCTACCTCGACGGGACGATCCGGTTCGTCCGCGCACTGGTCGAGGAGGGCAGGCCGGTCCGGCTGCTCACCGGCGACCAGTGCGATCTGTCGGTGGTCGCCGCGATCCTCGATGCCGTCGACTCACCGCTGGTCACCGCGGCCGAACCGGACTCACTGGCCGACCTGATGAACGAGATGGCGGCTGCCGACACGGTGGTGGCTGTCCGCTACCACAACCTGATCTGCGCGCTGAGGACCGGAACACCCGTGCTCGCCGTCTGCTACGCGGCGAAGAGCAATGCGCTCATGGACGGGATGGGCCTCGGCGCGTACTGCCACCCGGCACGCGAGGTCGACGCCGACCGGCTGCTCGAGCAGTTCCGGGACCTGGAGAAGCACTCGGCCGAAGTACGGCAGACCCTGTCCGGGCGGAACCAGGTCGTCGCACAGCAACTCGCCCAGCAGTTCACCGCCTTGACCACGACCTTGTTCCCCGCGAAAACCAACGCCCACGCCCTGCGGAAGGCTCCATGAAAGCGACCGAAGTCCCCGAGATCGCCGGCGTGTTCCTCTTCGAGCCGACGCCGTACGCCGACGAACGCGGCTTCTTCTGCCGCACCTTCGACGTCGACGTGGTCCGCTCGGTGGGTCTCGACCCGCACGCCTTCGTCCAGGACAGCCTGTCCCGCTCGGTCCGTGGCGTGCTGCGTGGCCTGCATCTGCGCTCCGGCGCCGGCGAGGCCAAGCTGGTGCGGTGCTCGTACGGGCAGATCTTCGACGTCGTCGTGGACCTGCGGCCGGAGTCGCCCACGTACCTGGGCCGGGCCTTCTTCGAGCTGTCCGGCGAGACGCAGAAGACCGTCTACATCCCGGCGGGGTGCGCGCACGGCTTCCAGGCGCTTACCGAAACCGCCGACACCTCGTACCGTATCGACCGTCCGCACGATCCGGCCGAGGACGTGACTATCGCCTTCGACGACCCGGAGCTCGCCATTCCCTGGCCACTGCCGGTCACGTCGATGTCCCAGCGGGACCGGGAGGCGCCGAGCCTCGCCGAACTCCTCAAGCACAAGGAAGGGTGAAGCCGGCTTGCACAGCGAAGACTTCCAACTGCCCCGGTCGCGTGCGGCCAACGAGCGGCTGCACGCCCTGATCCCCGGCGGCGCGCACACCTACGCCAAGGGCGACGACCAGTACCCCGAGAACCTGGCCCCGGTCATCAGCCACGGCCGCGGTGCCCACGTGTGGGACATCGACGACAACCGCTACATCGAGTACGGGTCCGGCCTGCGGTCGGTCAGTCTGGGTCACGCCCACCCACGCGTGACCGAGGCGGTGCGGCGGGAACTCGACCGCGGCAGCAACTTCGTCCGCCCCTCCATCGTGGAGCTCGAGGCCGCGGAGCGCTTCCTGGCCACGGTACCGACCGCCGACATGGTGAAGTTCGCGAAGAACGGCTCCGACGTCACCACCGCCGCGGTGCGTCTCGCCCGCGCCGTCACCGGGCGCCCGCGGGTGGCCATCTGCGGCGACCATCCGTTCTTCTCCGTCGACGACTGGTTCATCGGCACCACGCCGATGTCCGCCGGCATTCCGGCGGCGATCACCGAGCTCACCGTGGCGTTCCCCTACGGGGACCTGGCCGCCACGGAAGCGCTGCTGACCCGGTACCAGGACGAGGTCGCCTGTCTGATCCTCGAACCCGCCGGCCACAGCGAGCCGCCGCCCGGATACCTCGCGGGCCTGCGCGAGCTGGCCGACCGGCACGGCTGCGTACTGATCTTCGACGAGATGATCAGCGGCTTCCGCTGGTCCGAGGCGGGCGCCCAGGGCCTGTACGGGGTGGTCCCCGACCTTTCCACCTTCGGCAAGGCGCTGGGCAACGGGTTCGCCGTCTCGGCGCTGGCCGGGCGGCGCGAAGTGATGGAACCGGGCGGACTGCGTCACTCGGACGACCGGGTGTTCCTGCTGTCGACCACGCACGGCGCGGAGACACACTCCCTGGCAGCCGCGATGGCCGTGCAGGCCACCTACGTCGAGGAGGGCGTCACCGCGCGGTTGCACGCCCTCGGCGAGCGGTTGGCCGCCGGTGTCCGTGACGCGGCGGCCGGCATGGGCGTCGGCGATCACATCGTCGTCCGGGGCCGGGCCAGCAACCTGGTCTTCGCCACCCTCGACGAGAACCGGCAGCCTTCGCAGGAGTACCGCACGCTGTTCCTGCGCCGGCTTCTCGCGGGCGGGGTGCTGGCTCCGTCGTTCGTGGTGAGCAGCGCGCTCAGCGACGCCGACATCGACCGCACCGTCGAGGTGGTGGCGCAGGCATGCGCGGTGTACCGGAAGGCGCTGGACGCCGCCGACCCCACCCCCTGGCTGGCCGGGCGACCGGTGAAGCCCGTGTTCCGTCGTTTGGCGTGAGCAGACGTCAGCGGCGCGGCGGCGGACCGGCGTCGGCCAACCGGTCGGCGACCCGGTCGGCGATCCGGTCGACCAGCCAGGCGGTCGCCGGTATCACCGCCAGCGCGGTGCAGCAGCCGCCGAGGACGTCGGTCGGGTAGTGGGCGCCCAGGGCGACCTGGGCCCATCCCATCGCGGCGCCGGCGAGCAGCGTCGCGGCGAGCACGAGTGATGTGCCGGCCGTACGGCCGAGGCCGAGCCGGTCGGTCGCGAGCAGCGCCGCGACGAAGGCGAGTGCGGTGAGGAAGGCGGTGTGTCCGCTCGGGTAGGACAGGTTGTCGGGGCCGTGGATGGTGCGGCCCACCAGGTGCTTGAGCAGCGTCGCCGTTCCCACGGCGAGGCCGGTGCCGGCAACCATGAGGACGGCCGCGCGAGGACGCCGAAGCAGCAGGCAGCCTGTCACGGCGGCCACGACCACCATCGCGGATCCCGCGGGTTCCCCCAGGAAGTCCACGGCCAGAGCGACGTACCGCCACGGCGGCCGCACACTGTCCGCCGTCGGCGGGATGATCCACCTGTCCACCCTGCCGGGCCGGCTGTGGCCCGCGTACAGGACCGCGAGCGCGACGACCACCAGCGCGGCGAGGGCCGCGACCAGCCCGAGCCGCGCGCGCAGCGACGGGGGCAGCACCGCGGGCGCCGGCCGGCCGGTCACACGCCCACCGCGTCCGGTCGACCCGCGGTGACCTCAGTGAACAACAGGGCTGGACGACGTCCCGACCCGCAAGGACGAACCGGCCAGGACGCATCCCAGACGCGGTGCACCGTGCCTTTGATCTCGCCCGTGATCATGGGCAACACGCTATCGGAAGCCCCAGGCAGCCGTGGCCGGTCGGTTACATCGGCGGCACCGCCGGCGCGGAGGCCATCGTCGGGTGGCTCAGAACGTTGTCGCCACTCGGGCAGGCGTCATGCGCGCTCGACGAGGTGGCCGCCCTTCTCGTCGTACAGCGCACCGGACGCCGGGCACTTCCAGCCGCCCGGATCGCCGTCCCGCCCGACCAGGCTGACGCCGGCCCGGCCGACCCAGCCGATCCGGCGTGCGGGAACGCCGGCCACCAACGCGAAGTCCGGTACGTCCTTGGTCACCACGGCGCCCGCCGCGACCAGCGCCCACCGGCCGACGCGCACCGGCGCCACACACACCGAACGGGCCCCCAGCGACGCCCCCTCAGCCACCTCCACCGCCACGGCCTCCCAGTCGCCGCCGCGCTTCAGCCGGCCCTTCGGGTCCACGGAACGGGGGAAGCAGTCGTTGGTGAGGACGGCCGCCGGGCCCACGAACACCCCGTCACCGAGGACCGCGGGTTCATAGACCAGCGCGTAGTTCTGGAGCTTCACGTTGTCGCCGATCCGCACCCCCGGGCCGACATAGGCCCCCCGGCCCACGATGCACCCGCTGCCCAGCCGGGCGTCCTCCCGGATCTGGGCCAGATCCCAGACCGTCGTCCCGTCGCCGATGGTGGCCGTCTCGTCGACCTGGGAGGTCGGCTGCATCCTGAAGTTCACGGGCTGAACCCTTCTCGCGATGTCAGGAATGGACAGAGCGGGACACTCCCCTTCCCTGGCCTGCACGAACCCGCGACCCCAGGATCAGGATGGGACGAACAGGGGCTCCGTGCTCCTCACGCTTCGCCACTACGGACGGGAGCCGGCCCGGCTGCTGCCGGCGCTGGGCAACATCGGTCTGAACTACATCGCGCCGCTACTCGCCCCCAAGCTCGTCGGCCGTATCTCCGGCGACCCCGGCATCGGCGTCGGCACGACGCTGCCGTACGTCCTCGGCTTCGCCGGCGTCATGCTGCCGGCGACGGCATCGAGCACCTGTACGTGATCGGAGTTCGCCGACACCCTCGTACCGCTTGAGCACCGCAGGCGCGCCGCCAGGAAAGATCCGTCGGGGCGTCCGCGATGCGGGACGGCCCTCTTGACGTGGGTCCCGGCCGGATCGACACTCACTGAAGGAATCCTAGTGAACAGGTAGGGAAACATGAGGCGCCGTGAACCGGTCACCGTCCGAGTGGTCCGTTCGCCTCTGCTGACCTCCCGGCGCCACATCGATCTGCTGCGTGTCTGCAGCGCGATCGGGCCCCAGGGCTGAGCCGTCGCCCCTCCCGCGCCCACAGTGCCCCTCGGGCCGCGCCCCGTCCGGCGCGCACGGGTGAGCCCTGATCCCAGAGCCCTGCCGCCGCCCCATTCCGCTGCTCGACGTCGCTTCCGCCGCGCGTACGTCCGCGCCCGCTCCCGGGGAGAGTCATGACCGTCACACCGCTGGCCGCCCACACGACCGACCGACCCGCGCCCGCCTTCCGGGGCCGGATCGGCAGGGACGCGCGCAGCGGCCACTACGCCGTGCCGCGCCGCTACCGGCTGCACCTGGCCACCGCCTGCGCGGACGGACTGCGCATCGCCGTCGTGCACAGCCTGCTCGGCCTCGACGACATCTGTCCCGTGACTCTCCTGGACCCGGTCCCCGACTGTCCCGACGGGGGGCATTCCGCGCTGCGCCCGCTGTACGAGGCCAGCGCGCACCGGTACACCGGCGCGGCCGTCGCACCCGTGCTCAGCGACGACTGGTCGGGTCGGATCGTCAGCACCCACGCCACCGACATCACCCGCGACCTGGCCCGGCACTTCGGCGGCGGACGTCCGGCCCTGTACCCGTGCGGAGCGGAGTCGGAGACCGAGGCCGTCGAGCGGATGAGCAAGGGCATCGCGCGGGCCGCGCAGCAGGCCGGGTCGACGGGCGGTGACGACGTGGACCGTGCCGCCGCCCTGGAGCAACTGCTGGACTCCCTGGGATCGTTGGAGCGCTGGCTGGTGGAGCGCGAGTTCCTGATCCGGGATCACATCACCGCTGCCGACGTGGAATTGTGGGTCACGCTGGTGCAACTCGACACCGTGCACCGCCACCACCTCGACGCCGCCGCGGTGCAGCGCATCGCCGGCCACCCCACGCTGTGGGCCTACGCCCGCCGTCTGACCGCCCACCCGGCCTTCGGCACCCACCTCGACCTCGACGGCATCGCCCGCCGGCACCACGCCCACTGCCAGGGCCTGGAGGCCGCCGGGGCCGCCGTACAGATTCTGGACTGGGCTGCGCACGCCGCCCGGCCCTTCAGGCGTTCCTGACGTCCCATCTGCTGGACCGGCGTTGACACCGGTCCGGGCAACTGCTTTTACTTGCGGCTCACAAGAGCCTCGAACCCACGAGAACAGCGACGGTGACCGACATGTACGCAGCTCCCAGGACGGCCTCACGCCGTTCCCCGGGCTGCGTACGGCCGTACGGCAATCCGCTCGTCGCCAACCGGGCCGTCGACCTGCTCCGCGTGAGCAGCGCACTGTGTACCGCACCGGGCCGTGCCCGCTGTCGGGGCTGACGTACCGCCTCCGCAGCCCCCGCGTTCCTGACGAACACCGCGCTCGCGGTGTGCCGTTGTCCGCCCAGCCCCCGGTTCCCGTGCGTCGCGTCCTGCGCCCGTAGTTCGCCGTGCTCGCCGTGTCCCAGGGGAATCCCCACTCCGCCGGAGCCCCTTCATGAGTGAACCCCCAGGCGCCGCCGTGTCCGTCACCGAGGCGCCGCCGAAGCCCGACGTCCCGTCAAAGCCACTCGCAGCACAGCGAGTTCTGCCGCTGCGGCGACCGGGCCGCTGGATCGCCACCGCCGTCGTCCTGGTCCTGGCGGCCCAGTTCGTCCACGGCCTGGTGAGCAACCCGTTCTACCAGTGGGACCGGTTCGGCTACTGGTTCCTGCGGCCGACCGTCCTCGACGGGCTTCTGATCACCCTGGAAGTCGCCGCCTACAGCGCGGTGCTGGGCCTCCTCGGCGGCGTTCTGCTCGCCCTGGCCCGGCTCTCGAAGAGCCCGGTGCTGCGGGCGGTGAGCTGGACCTATGTGTGGGCTCTGCGCTCCATTCCACTGATCGTCCTCCTGCTGTTCCTCTACAACTTCAGCGCCCTGTACAAGACGCTGAGTGTCGGCGTCCCCTTCGGGCCGGCCTTCTTCTCCTTCGACGAGTCCCGGCTCGCCACCGACATGGTCATCGCGGTGATCGGCCTCAGCCTCAACGAGGCCGCCTACGCCGCGGAGGTCGTCCGTGGCGGCATCCTCTCCGTCGACCAGGGCCAGCACGAAGCGGCCTCGGCACTCGGTCTGCCGAAGGGCTACCAGTTCCGGAAGATCGTCTTTCCGCAGGCGTTGCGCTCGATCACCCCGAACTACGTCAACCAGCTCATCGGCCTCATCAAGAGCACCTCGCTGGTCTTCTACGTCTCCCTGCTCGACCTGTTCGGCACCGTGCAGTCCATGGGCTCCACCTACCCCGGAGACATCGTGCCGCTGCTCCTGGTCGCCACCGTCTGGTACCTGATCCTCACCAGTGCCGTCTCGGTCGTCCAGTTCTACGTCGAGCGGTACTACGCCCGGGGCGCCACCCGCTCCCTGCCGCCGACCCCGCTCCAGAAACTGCGCGCCGGTCTCACCGACCTGCGGGCCCGCATCCGCAGGGAGGCCGCCGTATGACCGCGACAGCCGTCGAAGTGCACGGTGTGCACAAGTGGTACGGCACCCACCGGGTCCTGGACGGGGTCGACCTGACCGTGCGGCCCGGCGAGGTCACCGTGATCCTCGGCCCGTCCGGCTCCGGGAAGTCCACCCTGCTGCGGGTCATCAACCACCTGGAGAAGCCGGAGATCGGCCATGTCAGCGTCAACGACGAGCTGATCGGCGTCCGCCGACAGGGCGACCGGCTGAAGGAGCTCAGCGAGCGCGCCATCCTGACCCAGCGCAGCCGCATCGGGTTCGTCTTCCAGAACTTCAACCTCTTCCCGCACCTGACCGTCCTCGACAACGTGGCCGCCGCGCCGGTGGCGACCGGCAAGCTCGGCAGGGCGCAGGCGCAGGAACTGGCCCGCGAACTCCTCGGCCGGGTCGGGCTCGGCGACAGGACCGGCGCCTACCCCCGGCAGTTGTCGGGAGGCCAGCAGCAGCGCGTGGCCATCGCCCGTGCCCTCGCCCTGCGCCCGGGCGTCATCCTCTTCGACGAGCCGACCTCCGCCCTCGACCCCGAGCTCGTCGGTGAAGTCCTCGCCGTGATCAAGGACTTGGCGACCAGCGGCACCACGCTCGTCATCGTCACCCACGAGATCGGCTTCGCCCGCGAGATCGCCGACCGGGTCGTCTTCATCGACGGCGGGCGCATCGTCGAGCAGGGCCCGCCCTCCGAGGTCCTCGACCGGCCGCGGCACGAGCGGACCCGGGACTTCCTGAGCAAGGTCCTCTGAACCCCCTTTCCCCCACTCCTGACCCCTTTTCTCCCAACTCCCAAGGACAGCCATGCCTATTCACCCCTCCCGACGCGGCCTGATACGCGGCATCACCGCGGCGACCACCGTCGCCGCCCTGGCCGGCGGGCTCGCGGCCTGCGGCGGTGACAGCGACGCCGCCACCAGGACGACCGACAGCGCCGGCACGGTCACCGTGGGCCGCCTGTCCAACGGCGCCGCCAAGGAGACAGTGCTCAAGGTCGCCGAGGTGAAGTCCATCAGCGCCGAACTGCCCGACGCCGTCAAGAAGAGCGGCAAGTTGGTCATCGGTTCCGGCACCCTGCCCTCCGGTTCCCCGCCGCTGGGCTTCGTGGGCAGCGACCAGAAGACCCTCACCGGCTCCGAGACCGACCTGGCCCGCCTGATCGCCGCCGTCCTCGGCCTGGAACCCGAGGTCAAGCGGTTCACCTGGGAGAACCTCTTCGTCGGCATCGACAGCGGCAAGGTGAACGTCGGGTTCTCGAACATCACCGACACCGAGGAGCGCAAGCAGAAGTACGAGTTCGCCTCCTACCGCAAGGACGACCTCGCATTCGAGACACTCAAGACCTCGAAGTGGACCTTCGACGGCGACTACGAGGCCCTCGCGGGCAAGACGGTCTCCGTCGGCGCCGGCACCAACCAGGAGCGGATCCTGCTGGAGTGGCAGGCCAAGCTGAAGAAGGAGGGCAAGAAGCTCACCATCAAGTACTTCCAGGACACTCCCAGCGTCTACCTGGCCCTCGCCAGCGGCAAGATCGACGCATACCTGGGCCCCAGCCCCAACTCCTCCTACCACGTCACCCAAACCGCGAGCACGCCCAACGCGACCCGCATCGCGGGCCAGTACTCCGGTGCCGGCGAGACGCTCCAGGGCCTGATCGCCGCGACCGCCAAGAAGGGCAGCGGCCTCGCCAAGCCCCTCGCCGACGCGATCAACTACCTGATCGACAACGGTCAGTACGCCAAGTGGCTCACCGCGTGGAACCTCTCCAACGACGCCGTCTCCAAGTCGGAGGTCAACCCGCCCGGGCTGCCGCTGGACAACTCCTGACCCGTCTCGGCGAATCCGGTAGGAAGGACTCCGCCTCCGTGGCCCAGCAGACCGACATCCGCGCAGGCGGAGCCTCCTCGAGACCCACCGCGCACGACACCTCCGTCCTCGACAACGCCGTATGGGCCGCCCTCGACGGCCCGCACGCCCACCTCGCCGAACGCGTAGGCCGCGCCGCCCGCTACCCGGCGGACGTCTACGCCTTCGCCGCCCTCGCCGATCCCGGCGACCCGGCCGCCTGGGCCGACCTGCTCACGCTCGTCGGCCCCGGAACCACCGTACGGATCAAGCCCGTTGAGACGGTCCCGGACGGCTGGGAGGTCGTCGGCGGGGGTGGGGGTACCTCTCATGCCCTTAAGGCTATGGGGGAGGGCGTCCAACTCGTCGACACCGCGCTGCGCGCCGAACCGGCCCCCGAGGCGGTACGGCTGGGCCCCGACGACGTACCCGAGATCCTGGACCTGGTCGCCCGCACCAAGCCGGGACCCTTCCTCAAGCGGACCATCGCACTCGGCACCTACCTCGGCATCCGGGACCAAGGGCGGCTGATCGCCCTCGCCGGTGAGCGGATCCGCCCGCCCGGCTGGACCGAGATCAGCGCGGTCTGCACCGACCCCGCGTACCGGGGCCGGGGCCTCGCCACCCGCCTGGTACGCGCGGTCGCCGCCGGTATCCGGGAGCGCGGCGACATCCCGTTCCTGCACGCCGCCGCCGACAACGCCGACGCGATCCGGCTCTACGAGTCGATCGGTTTCACTCTGCGCCGCCGCTCGCCCATCCTCCAGGTCCGCAGTCCAGGAACATCCCACCAGGGCGCGGTGTTGTGACTCACGACGAGATCCGCCGGGCGCCGTCGCGCGTCCAGAAGGAGGAGGTGACGGGCGTGATCAGCACACTCCGCTCCGCCCACCTCCACTCCCGGCCCCACATCGATCTCCTGCGCGTGTCCACCGCGCTCTGTTGTTCCTGACCCGTTCAGTTGCCCCAGCCGCCGTGCCCCGCCCTCCTGCGGGCCGGCCCTCTCGTACGGATCTTCAGGAAGGCACCCACCCGTGTCCCCCTCTTCTTCGTCTCCCTCCTTGCTGCATCTCGCCGTCGCTCTGGACGGCACCGGCTGGCACCCCGCCTCCTGGCGCGAGCCAGAGGCCCGGCCCCGTGAGCTGCTCACCGCCGGATACTGGGCCGACCTGGTCGCCGAGGCCGAGCGCGGCCTGCTGGACTTCGTCACCATCGAGGACGGCCTCGGCCCGCAGTCCTCCCACTTCCTCGACCCCGACGAGCGCACCGACCAGGTACGCGGCCGGCTCGACGCCGTCCTGATCGCCTCGCGCATCGCCCCTCTCACCCGGCACATAGGCCTGGTCCCGACCGCGGTGGTCACCCACACGGAGCCCTTCCACCTCTCCAAGGCCATCGCGACCCTCGACTACGTCAGCACCGGCCGCGCGGGCCTGCGGGTCCAGATCACCGCGCGCCCCAGCGAGGCAGCGCACTTCGGCCGCCGCACCATCCCGCGTATCGAGGCCTACGACAGCCCCGAGACCCAGGAACTCGTCACCGACCTCTTCGACGAGGCCGCCGACCACGTGGAGGCCGTGCGCCGGCTCTGGGACAGCTGGGAGGACGACGCCGAGATCCGCGACGCCGCCACGGGCCGCTTCATCGACCGGGACAAGCTGCACTACATCGACTTCGAGGGGAAGCACTTCAGCGTCAAGGGCCCCTCCATCACGCCCCGACCGCCGCAGGGCCAGCCGCTCGTCACCGCCCTCGGTCACCAGACCGTCCCCTACCGGCTCATCGCCCGCCAGGCCGACGTCGGCTACGTCACCCCGCACGACACCGACCAGGCCCGCGCGATCGTCGCCGAGATCCGCGCCGAGCAGGAGACGGCCGGCCGTGCCGACGAACTCCTGCATGTCTTCGGCGACTTGGTCGTCTTCCTCGACGACGACCCCGCCGAGGCCGCCGCCCGCCGGGACCGTCTCGACACCCTCGCGGGAGAGCCGTACCAGAGCGACGCCCGCATCTTCACCGGCACTCCTTCCCAACTCGCCGACCTGCTCGGTGAGTTCCAGGCCGCCGGCCTCACCGGCTTCCGGCTGCGGCCCGCCGTCCTCGGCCACGACCTCCCGGCGATCACCCGCGGTCTGGTCCCCGAACTCCAGCGCCGGGGCGCCTTCCGCACCGACTACGAGGCCGACACCCTGCGTGGCCTGCTGGGCCTCGACCGCCCCGCCAACCGCTACGCCGCCGCCTGAGCCTCTGAGTCTTCGAGCCGGAAGGACCGCACATCATGAGCAAGCCGCTGAAGCAGATCCACCTGGCCGCGCATTTTCCGGGCGTCAACAACACCACCGTGTGGAGCGACCCCGAGGCCGGCAGCCATATCGAGTTCAGCTCCTTCGCGCACTTCGCGAAGACCACCGAACGCGCCAAGTTCGACTTCCTGTTCCTCGCCGAGGGCCTCCGGCTGCGGGAACAGGGCGGGAAGATCTACGACCTGGACGTCGTCGGCCGCCCCGACACCTTCACCGTCCTCGCCGCGCTGGCCGCCGTCACCGAGCACCTCGGCCTGACCGGCACCATCAACTCCACGTTCAACGAGCCCTACGAGGTGGCCCGCCAGTTCGCCAGCCTCGACCACCTCTCCGGCGGCCGCTCCGCGTGGAACGTCGTCACCTCCTGGGACGCCTTCACCGGCGAGAACTTCCGCCGCGGCGGCTTCCTGCCCCAGGAGGAGCGCTACTCCCGCGCCAAGGAGTTCCTCGCCACCACCCAGGAGCTCTTCGACTCCTGGCACGGCGACGAGATCCTCGCCGATCAGGAGTCGGGCGTGTTCCTGCGGGACGCGAAGCCCGGCTCCTTCGTGCACACCGGCCAACACTTCGACATCCACGGGCAGTTCAACGTCCCGCGCTCCCCGCAAGGCCGTCCGGTCGTCTTCCAGGCCGGCGACTCCGAGGAGGGCCGGGAGTTCGCCGCGTCCAGTGCCGACGCGATCTTCAGCCGGTACGCCACCCTCAAGGAGGGCCGGACCTTCTACACCGACGTCAAGAACCGCCTCGCCAAGTACGGCCGCCGCCACGACCAGTTGCTGATCCTGCCCGCCGCCTCCTTCGCCCTCGCGGACACCGACGCCGAGGCCGAGGAACTGGCGCGGACCGTCCGACGCCAGCAGGTCAGCGGCGCCACCGCGCTGAAGCACCTGGAGTTCGTCTGGAACCGGGACCTGTCGTCGTACGACCCCGAAGGACCGCTCCCCGACATCGACCCGGACGTCAGCGACAACCACATCTCCAAGGGGCGTGCCCAGGTCCGGATGTACCGGGACCCGCTGGCCACCGCCCGCGAGTGGCGCGAACTGGCCGCCGCCAACAACTGGTCCATCCGCGACCTGGTCATCAACACCGGCAACCGGCAGAACTTCGTCGGCTCCCCGGAGACGATCGCCCGCACGATCAACGAGTATGTGCAGGCCGACGCGAGCGACGGCTTCATCCTCGTCCCGCACATCACCCCGACCGGCCTCGACGCCTTCGCCGACAAGGTCGTCCCGCTCCTCCAGGAACAGGGCGTCTTCCGCACCGAGTACGAGGGCCCGACCCTCCGCCACCACCTCGGCCTCGCCCACCCGGACGACCTCCAGGACGAACAGCGGGTGGCGTCGTGAAGCGAGGTCACTCCTCCCAGTCGAGCTGATGCCCGGGCGTACCCACCGACCGCCCGTACGCCACCGCTTCGGCGCGGCCCGCCCCGTCGCCGCGCCGATAGCGGAACACCTTGCCCGCGAAGACGACCACGCGCTCGTCCCCGGCGGTGAAATCCGCGTACCAGCCGAGCTCCGGCTCCAGCGCCGAGGCCAACGCGTCCGCGAGCGCGCCGACGTCCTCGCCGTCGGTCTCCCACTCGACGAGCGTCCACACCGGCGGCTGCGCGTCGCTCGTCCCGCCGATCTCGACCCTGCTGACCTTCCGCAACCGCAGCCCGCGCGGCTCGAACACCGCGCCGGGCCGAAGGCTCTCGCCGATGACGTATCCGGTGATCATGTGCTGTCTCCCTGCTGATCGGGGGCTCCGCGGATGACGCTACGGCCGTATGGCTGACATCCTCTGTCAGTCATACGGCCGTCAGTCATACGTCGATGAGGTGATCGCCCGATGCGTGCGGACCGGCTGCTGTCCCTCCTGCTCACCCTCCAGTCCCGCGGAGGGATGACGGCACGTCAACTCGCCGCGGAACTCGAGGTGTCGGTCCGTACCGTCTACCGGGACCTGGAGGCGCTGAACGCGGCGGGGGTACCGGTGGTGGCGAGCGGTGGCCCTGGCGGCGGCTGCCGTCTCATGGAGGGCTGGCGCAGTCCGTTGCTCGGAATCAGCGCGGAGGAGGCGACGGCCCTGCTGGCGGTCGCCTCCGGGGGCGGTCCGCTGGAACGGATCGCGCTGGGCGACGCGCTGGCCCAGGCGCGCCTGAAACTGCTGTCCGCCCTGCCGGCGGCGGGCCGCGAGCAGGTGAGCCTGACGGCGAGCCGCTTCCACATCGACACCCAGGCCTGGTTCAAGCCACCCGAACCGGTCGCGCACCTCGCCGTGCTGGTCGATGCCGTACGACGGGACAGGCGGCTGCGTCTGCGGCACGTGCAGCGTGCCGTCTGGTCCGACGTGGACCCCCTGGGCCTGGTCGCGAAGGCGGGCATCTGGTACCTGGTCGTACGGACCGACCGGGGCGTCCGCGCCCACCGGGCGTCGAGAATCACGGAGGCGGAACTCCTGCCCGAGACCTTCGCCCGCCCCGCCGACTTCGACCTGCCTGCCTATTGGGCGCGCTGGACCACCGAGTTCGAGGCGAGTCTGGACCAACTCCCGGTCACGGTACGGCTGTCGGCGGCGGGGCTCGCCGCACTCCCGCAGGTACTCGGCGACACGGAGTCGGCGGCACGGGCGGTCCCCGACCCCGAGGAACCCGGCCGGCACCGCCTGGTCCTCCACTTCGACGACCGGCGCACCGCCTGCCGCCGTCTGCTCGGCTTCGGCCCCGACGCCGAGGTCCTCGAACCGGCGGACGTCCGCGCAGAGTTGGCGGAGACCGCGCGCCGCACGGCCGCCCGTTACCGGGACGCGCCCGACCCCATGCCATGATCGACGCCATGGCCGTCCGAATCGACCTCGCCGATGTCAGCGACCTCCACCAGGTCCTGGCCGACCACGCCCGCTACTGGGGCGAGCGCGACCTGCGCGCCCTCCACCTCACGGCCCTGGTGCAGGAGTTCGGCTCCACGTGCCTGGTCGCCAGAGCGGAGGACGGCATCCGCGGCTACCTCTTCGGATTCGTCACCCCCGACCACACCGGCTACGTACACCTGATCGCCACCCGCGACGACACCCGCGGCACAGGCCTCGGCCGTACCCTCTACCAGGCGTTCACCGAGGCCGCCCGCGGGCAGGGAGCGGTCCGCCTCAAGGCCATCACCTCGGTCACCAACGAGGGCTCGATCGCCTTCCACCGCAGCCTCGGCTTCGACGCCCGAGTGGTGGAGGACTACGACGGCCCCGGCCGCCCCCGCGTCGTCTTCACCCGGGACCTGCTGTGAGGATCGCATCGAGGAGAGGGCCCAGCGAATCCTCGGGCTCCTGTCCCGCGGTGTCGACCACGAGGCGGTCCCGCTGCCACGGCTCGTACTCCCGGTCGACGATCTGCTGCCAGGTGGGCAGCGGCAGGTCGGGGATGTCCACCGAGCGCGAGTCCGCGCGGCGCCGGTGCTCGTCCGGATCGGAGCAGACGATCTCCACCTCGACCACGGGCACCCCGGCCCTCGTCGCGGCGCCGCACCAGGCATCGCGCGTGATCGCCAGCGGGTTGACGGACTCAGCGATCACCGTGAGACCCTGCCGCAGCTGCTCCTCGGCGAGGGCGTACCCCACGACATAGCCCACCGGCCCCACGGGATGCCGGGCCAGTCCGGAGCGGACGACCGCCTGCTCGATGGTGTCGACCCGCAGATGGACCGCGCCCGTCCTGGAGGCCAGAAGTCGCGCGAGGGTGGTCTTGCCGGTGGCGGGCAGGCCGCCGATGACGATCAGCATGCCCCACACCCTTTCACCACGCGCACGCCGTGTGGCCGGCGCACGTCTCCCTCCCCCGAAGGTGACGTGCGCCGGCCATTCCCCCGGCGCCGGACAGCGGTCCAGCCTCGCCCGTGCGGCCCGTCTGTGCTGTCACCAGCACATGACCGCGGTTTCCCCCGAACCCCACGCGGAGTACAGGCGCACACGGACGAAGTAGCGGCGGCCCTTCACGAGACGGGCCCTGATCGTGGCGTTGTGCGGAGTGCCTCCGTCGTCCCGGCCGGTGAGATAGCGGGGTTCCCCGTCCCGCTCCTCGAAGACCACGACGACGGTGTCGCTGTCGCCGAAGGTGCCCACGGTGTACTCGCGGGTCTCCGGCGGTTCCACGGTGAAGTCGGCCTGCTCACCCGGTCCGAGCCCGAGCGGCGCGGACCGGAAGGGCACCAGCGCCGGCGGCCGGGTCGGCTCGGTCGGCGGGTACCAGCGCAGGACGTACTCCTTGTCGGCGGCCGACAGGGTGCCGGGCGGGTCGAGGCCCGCGCGGAACTGCTCCGGCTCCAGGATCAGCCCCGCCTCGAAGGCGTACTCCATGATCGACTGCGGGTCCCAGACGGTGCCGTTCACCTCGTCCGGGTCGAGCTTGCGCAGGATGTTGAAGAACGTCCGGTCCCGGCTCCAGAAGTTCGGCGGGCCCGCCAGATCGGCGTAGACGGCCTCGTCGTCCCAGTGGATCCCGGCGAACGGACTCTGGTGCTCGTGCAGCATGCCGAGCGAGTGCCCGATCTCGTGCAGGGCCGTCCCGCGTCCCCCCGGCGCGGTCAGGTCCCAGCCGAAGTTCATCGTGCGCTCGTTCAGACCGACCTGGAGCGCGTCCCTGCCCACCGTCGACCAGGAGCCGTCGCCGAGCTGGAACCCGATGCGCAGTTCGGCCTCCGAGCGGTCGCCGACCTCGGTGATCGTGACGCCGATCCCCAGGTCCTGCCACTCCTGGAAGCACTCGCGCACCACGTCCCGCTGCTCCTTGTCGCCGACCCACGACACCCGACGGGACTGCCCCGTCCCCGGAACCGGAATGACCGACCCGTCGGTGTCGCCGTCGAAGAAGCAGTAGTGCAGGACCGTGCTGTTGACCCACATCCGGCTGCCGCCGATGAGCGCACTCAACCGCTCGGCGGCCAGCCCCGGGGCGAACGCCGGAGCCGACTGCTGCGCGAGTGAGCAGTAGCGTGCGGTCATGGGGTTCAGCGTGCCGTGAGGCGTCTCGGGACGCCTGAGTCGGGGGCTACTCAAGTCCCCCTGTATCAGGACTGAGTAGCGGCGCTCTTGCTTCCGTGATGACATTCGAACGGGACGCGAAGACCCTGGAACTGCCCTTGCCGTTCACCGGGCGGGAGGACGAACTCGAGCTGGTCCGCAGGTCCGTCGCCGGGGGGCGGCACGGCATCGTGGTCACCGGTCCCGCGGGCCGGGGCAAGACCCGGCTCGTCACGGAGGCCGTGCGCGGCACCGACTGTGCCAGGGTGGCGGGCACGCCCGAGACCCGCGGGCTCCCGTTCGCCGCCTTCGCGCACCTTGTTCCGGAGACCGCGTCCCTGCACCGCGCGGTCCAACTCTTGTCAGGCGTACGGCTGCTGGTCGTCGATGACGCCCATCTGCTGGACGACGCCTCGGCGGCCCTGGTCCACCAGCTCGCCGTGCACGGCCGCACCCGTCTGCTGGTCGTCGCCACGGACGGGGCCCGCGCGCCGGGCGCGATCTCCCGCCTGTGGACCGGAGAGCTCCTGCCGCGCCTCGCGCTGGAGCCGTTGCCCCGCGAGGAGACCGCGCAGCTGCTCGCGGCCGGCGTCGGCGGCCTCGAAGCCCTCACCGTCAACCGGCTGTACCGCATGTGCCGGGGCGATCTGCGACTGCTGCGCGAGTTGGTGGACGCGGTGCGCGAGCAGGGGCTGCTGAACCAGGTCCCGGACTCGGCCGAGTGGGAGTGGCGCGGCCCGGTGCCGGTCACCGCGACCGTCCGCGAGCGCACCGCGCACCTTTTCGACCGCACGGGGCCCGGCGAGCGCGAGACGCTGGACCGCCTGGCGTTCGGCGAGCCGCTCCCCGTGGACGCCGGCACGCTCGATCTGGACGCCCTGGAACGCCTGGAGGCCGACGGTCTGGTCCACGTCGACGAGCAGGGCACCGCCCGTCTCGCCCACCCTCTGCACGCCCCGGTGCTGCGAGCCGCCGCCGGACGCCTGAAGACGCTGCGCCTGGCCCGCACCCCGGCCCACTGTGCGGTGGCCCTGGAGACCGAGACGGCCGCACTGGCCCGGGCGATCGGCGAGACGGACGTACGGGCCGTCTCCGCGCCGGTGGGGGAGTGGCTCCTGGACGAGGGCACCGGCGTCCCGGCCCGGCACGCCGCGGTACGGGCGCGGTTCGCACGCCTGCGGGGGGAACTGCGGGAGGCCGCGGCCTGGGCGAGGGAGGGACTGCGGGCTGCTGCCGACGACCCGGCCTGCCGTCTCGAACTCGCCCTGGCCGCGGCACAGTCGGGGCAGCCGGACCTCGCCGCATTGCCGGCCGGCCCGGGCGTCGACCGATCCCCTGAGCCCTCGACCGGGTCCGACGACGACGGGCCAGCCGTCGTCCCGGCCGGGTCCACGGCACCGGAATCCGTCGAGTCCCGGGGCTGCCGGTCCGGTGACAGCCGACTCGCCGACCCTCTCCAACCGCCCGCGCCCGTCATGGACTCCGGCCCCCTCCAACCACCCGCAGCCGTCGTCGACTCCAGTACTCCCCAACTCACCGCAACCCCCACCGGGTCGAGCGGCGCAGCCGACTCGCGGGAGGTCGCGGGCGGTTCGGTGGCCACCTGGTGGGCCGCCGCACGCGGTGATCTCGACGCGGCCCTCGGCACGGTCGGCGAGGAGCCGTACGACGCCGTCCGGCTCGGCGCACCCGAGCGGGCCGTCGGCCGGCTGACCGGTGTCTTCGCCGAACACGCCGAGGCGCTCGCCCACGACGACGGTCCTGCCCTCGACCGGGCGGCGCGAGCCCTGGAGGAGCGCGGCTTCCTGCTCTTCGCCGCCGAGGCGTACGCCCAGGCCGTACGGTCGCACCGGGACCCCAGTGCCGCCCGCACCTCACGCACCCGAGCCGTCGCCCTGGCCCGGCGCTGCCAGGGCGCCCGCACCCCGGCCCTGGCCGGGCTGGTCCTCGGCGAACTCACCGCCCGCCAGCGGCAGATCGTCACCCTCGCGGCCGCCGGCCTGAGCAACCGCCAGATCGCGGAGAAGCTCACCCTGTCGATCCGCACGGTCGGCAACCACCTCTACAGCGCGTACGCCCGCCTCGGTGCGAGCGACCGCGACGCGCTGCCGTGCCTGGTCGAGCTGCCGGAGGCGCAGCCGGCCTGAGCCGTACCCCGGACCGGGGCGGTCTGACCCCCAGTATTCGGGGGAGGGGTCAGGCCGCCCCACACATCACCCACTCGGGCATCACGCCGCCCCGAACGCCGAGAACGCCCACCCCGTCGCCTGATGCACCGAGTCCCCCGGCAGCGAGGCCCGCGCGTCGCGCAACGCCTCCGCCATGGACGCCCCCGTACTGAGCCCCTTGTGCAGCGTGAGCATCAACGGCACCACCGCCTCGTCGTTGACCGGCGCGCTGCACGCCACCACTCCCGCCGTGCCCAGCGGCAGCAGCGCGGTGACCAGGCCGAGCAGCTCGTCGGCGCCCACCGAGGCGAACCGGGCGGTGTCGCAGCAGGACAGGATGATCCGGTACGGGCTGCGGTCCAGGCGCTCGAAGTCGTGGACGATGAGCGGCCCGTCGGCCATCCGCAACGCCGAGAACAACGGGCTGTCCGCACGGAACGTGCCATGCGCGGCGATGTGCGCCAGCGCCGCCCCGTCCAGTTCCGCCAGCACCCGCGGCACGCGCGCGTCGTCGTACTCCAGGACGGTCGCGGAGCCGTGCCGCCCGGCCAGTTCGGGCACCTCGGCGCCCCCGGTCGCGAGGCCCGGCCCGCGAACGAGCACCTGACGCCCGCCCGGGGGCGGCACGGTCTCTCTCGCCCGCAGCCAGCTGCTCGCCGACGGCGACACGCTGAACACCCGTTCCCGCAGCGAGGGCAGCAGCGCCCACGGCACCCGGTGCAACCGCCCCGGCGGCACCACCACGACCGGTCCGGAGCCCAGCTGCGCCGCGGCCGGCCCGAGCAGCAGCTCCTCCAGCCGCCGTCCGGCCGCCTCCACCACCGGAAGCCGCGCCTCGGCCCCCGGATGGGCCAGCCGCCTGAGCCCCGCCTGGACGTGCTCCGCCTCGCGCTCCGCGTCGGCCAGCAACCCGCCCTCGAACCGCCGCACCCGCCCCTGCGCGCACAGCAGCACCTGAACCCGCCCGTCGAGCACGGCCAGTTCGACCAGCCGTACGTCGTCACCGAGCCGTTCCAGCAGCCTGCGGGGGTCGAACCGGTAGCCGTCACCGGGCGCGTCTCCCCGCATGTGGAGGGTCCGGGAGCGGATCTCCCGTTCCAGGCGCCGCTGTTCACGCTCCAGCGTCGGCACCGGCCGGCCCTCCATCCGAGCCGCCTCCGCCCGGGCCGCGATCTCCCGGAACGCGGTCAGGCCACTGAGCAGTTCGGGATCGGCCGGCGGGCGGGTCGGCGGCGCGGACAACACCGTGGCCCGCCAGCGCTCGCTCCACACCAGCAGCCGCCGCGGCCCGCCCGAGGCGAGCGAGGCCCGCGCGGCGAGCCCGGCCAGCTCAGCGCCCTGAGCGGTGGCCCGTGCCCGGAGTTCCGAGGCACCGAGCGTCGTACGGTGGTGGTCGAGCACGTCGAGACCCCGGCGACAGGCCTCGAGCACCCGCCGGTCGGAGCCCACGGCCCGCGCCCACAGCGCCTGCGCCGCCCACCCCGTCATCCGCGCCAGCGGCGGCCCGCTGTGCCGGCTGCGGGCCGCCACCTCCAGATGCCGCTGGGCGTCCTCCCGCCACCCCAGGCCGAGCGCGATCCGGCCCGCGAGCAGTGAGGCCTCCGGGGCGGCGGGCGCGCCGAAGGAGGCCAGCCGGTCGGCGACCGCGGCCGCGTCCGCGACCAGCCGTCCCGAGCCGCGCCCGGCGGCGACCCGCGCCTCGATCAGCACCAGCCGCGCATGCGTCTCCCACCAGGTGCGCCGCTGTCCCGCGAACAGCCGTACGGCCAGGTCGGCGCGCGCGATCGCGGTGTGGGCGTCCCCCGCGAGCCGGGCCGCCCGCGCCGCGGCGAGCAGCAGCTCCGCCTTGCGGGTGGACTGCCCGCCGATCCCGTCCAGCACCCCGATCGCCGCGTCCGCCTCCGCGAGCGCCTCCGGGGCGAGCCCCGCCGCCATCAGGACCTCGCAGCGCCTGATGTTGAGCATGAACATCGGCGTGCCGAGCTTGGCGTACCGCTCCTGCGCCTCGTCGAGCAGCCGCAGCGCGGCGGGTATGTTCCCCGACCGGTACGCGGCCAGCCCCCGGCTCTCCACCGCGTCGGCCTTGTCGTGCTCCTGGCCCGTGGTGTCCCACAGCGCCTCCGCCGCCGTGAAGTCGGCGTCCGCCCGCTCCACCGCCCCGAGCGCCAGATGCACGGTGGCCCGCAGGGTCAGTGCCCGCGCCGTCCAGATCACGTCGTCGGCCTGCCGCAGCACAGGAACCGCCCGCCGTACGTCCTCCAGCGCCGCCCGGTGATGCCCGAGGACCCAGGACGCGTAGGCACGCCGGAACAGGACGCGCGCGCGGGTGTGCCCGCTGCCGACCTCCACCCCCCGCTCCAGCGCCGCCAGACCCTGCCGGGTCCGCCCGGCGTGGACCAGCGCCACACCGAGCGCGGCCAGCACGTCCGCCTCCCGGTCGGCCGACTCCGAGCGCGCCGCGAGATCGCGGGCCCGGCGCAGATGGTCCAGGGCGATCCGCATGTCGCCCCAGTCCCGCTGCCAGATGCCGATCACCTGATGGGCGACGGAGGCGTGCAGCGGTGAGGGATCCGAGCCGAGTACTTCCTCTGCCCTCGCCAGCGCCTGGTTGGGGGCGGCGAACACCATCGGCAGAAGTTCGAGAACCGAGTCGCTTCCCGCTGTCACTCCATGGATGGTAGTGGCCCAGGTGGCAGGCCACACCGGTTTGGCGCTGTATCAATCACCGGCCCCGCGGCTCTGACTGACGACCGCCGCCTCAGTGGAAGGGAACGCCATGGCACCTCAGCGATTCCACGAGCAGTTCGACCAGATCCAGCGCTCCATGCCCGACGTCCCGCTGGCACTGGGACCCGACGACGCCTCGGAGTTCATCTACGAGAAAGGTGTCGTGCTCGCCCGCGACGGGCGCGACGCGGCGCTCGTCGAGGAGACCGTGCGCACCCACTTCACCGAGGCGACCGGTCTGACCGGCGACCATGTGCGCCGGGACAGCCCGGAGACCAACCGCTCGGGCATCACCCGGATCAAGGTCGGCGACCCGGGCCACGGCGACCGGCGCGGCGACCGTGCCGTCACCCACGCCCTGCGCGCCATGAGCGAGCGCGAGGGGCGCGCCGGACACCGACTCGTCAGCCGCAACCACGTGGTGTCGATCGCGGTCAACTCCTGCCCCGGCGACGAGCCCGTGCCCGCCGCGCTCAGCCAGGGCACCAACCCGGCCCCCGCGGAAGCCGGTCACGACCCCGACACCGCCGTGGGGGTCCTCGTCGTCGACAACGGACTCACCCACGACCACGGCCTGGTCCCGCTGCTCGCCCACGTCGAGGGCGACCTGCACGGCACCGAGACCGACGGGGCCGGCAACCTCCTCCAGTACGTCGGCCACGGCACGTTCATCGCCGGTGTCCTCGCGGCCGTCGCGCCCAACACCGACATCACCGTCCGCAACACCCTCAACGACGCGGGCGCCATCCTGGAGTCCGAGCTCGGCGAGAAACTCTTCGAGGCCGTCGCCGACGGCTGGCCCGACCTCATCAGCCTCTCCGCGGGCACCTCCAACGGCCGCAGCGACGGACTGCTCGGCATGGACGCCTTCATGCAGGAACTGCGCACCCACGGCACCCTGCTGGTCGCCGCGGCCGGCAACAACGCCAGCGCCAGCCCCTTCTGGCCCGCCGCCTACGCCGACCTGCCCGAGTACCAGGACGTCGTCCTGTCGGTCGGCGCGCTGCGCGGCGACGGCGAGTTCGGCGCCTGCTTCAGCAACCACGGCTCCTGGGTGAAGGTCTACGCCCCGGGCGAGCGGCTCACCAGCGCCCTCACCGGCTTCGACGCGCCCGTGCCGTACCTCTACCAGCACTCCACCTACGAGGCCTGCAGGTACGGCTTCACCTACGTGTGCACCTGCCAGTCCCCCTCCCACGTCGGCGTGTTGAGCGAGGACGGCACCCCGGCCAAGCCGGACCAGGTGATGTTCGAGGGGTACGCCCACTGGAGCGGCACCTCCTTCGCGACCCCGGTCGTGGCAGGCCTGGTCGCCGCCCACATGACCGCGAACAAGGAGACCGACCCGCGCGCCGCCCGGCAGCAGCTGCTCGCCACGAACACGCAGTTCGCCGAAGTGCGCGGGGCGCACGTACCGGCGCTGAGGCCGGCCGGCTGGCGCCCGGTGCCGGTCGTGCAGCGCCCTGTCGGCGCATGACGGCCGGAGTGGTCCCTTCCACGGCGTACGATGACTTGCCGTACACGAGGGGTGGGACCGTGGACCGAGCAGACGTCGGTGCGCTGGTCCAGTCCGCCGTCGACGGTGACGCGGCGGCCTGGAAGGCGCTCGTGGAAGGGCTGAGCCCACTGGTGTGGTCCGTCGTGCGCGCGCACCGTCTCTCCGACGCCGACGCGCACGAGGTGTACCAGACCGTGTGGTTCCGCTTCGCCCAGCACCTCGGGCGGATCCGCGAACCCGACAAGGCCAAGTCCTGGCTGGCGAGCACCGCGCGCCACGAGAGCCTGAAGGTGCTCAAGAGCTTAAGGCGGCTGACCGTCACGGACGATCCGCAGCTCCTGGACCGGATCAGCGAGGACCGTACGCCCGAGCAGTCGTTCATCGACTCCGAGGAGGCCGCCGCCCAGAGCGAGCGTGTCCGGTACCTGTGGCAGGAGTTCGAGGAACTCGGCGAGCGCTGCCGGCAGTTGCTGCGCATCCTGATGGCCTCGCCGAAGCCCGGATACCAGGAGGTGTCCGCCGCCCTGGGGATCGCGGTGGGCAGTATCGGACCACTGCGCCAGCGCTGCCTGCGGCGGCTGCGGGCGCGGCTCGAAGCCCGGGGGGCGGTATGAGCGACATGAACGACGATCGGGACGATCAGGACGCAGTCTTCGACGAAGAGACGTCGCCGGACGAGGAGTTCGCCCTCGAACTGCTGGAGGAGGAGCTACG
Source organism: Streptomyces sp. SAI-127 (assembly GCF_029894425.1). Taxonomy (NCBI): domain Bacteria; kingdom Bacillati; phylum Actinomycetota; class Actinomycetes; order Kitasatosporales; family Streptomycetaceae; genus Streptomyces; species Streptomyces sp. SAI-127. The sequence continues at coordinate 1,717,512 of NZ_JARXYJ010000001.1, read as the reverse complement.
GCAGGCGACGGCCATCCTGGACCCCGTACCGCCCGCCCTGCGGCAGATCGCCGTCGAGGCGTTCGCGCTGCACGACCTGGACAGCCGGATCGCCGAGCTCACCTTCGACTCGGTGGTGGACGCCCTTCCGGTGAGGGGAGCGACGGGGGCGCCGCGGATGCTGACCTTCCACGCGGGCGAGGTGACGGTCGACGTCGAACTCACCCCGCAGGGCCTCATGGGGCAGGTGCTGCCGCCCCAGTCGGCCCGGATCGAGGTGCTCAGCGGTCCCCAGGCGGGCTCGCCGCTCGCGACCGACGACATGGGGCGCTTCCTCTACGAGGCGTCGCCCGCCGGTCCCTTCGCCCTGCGGCTGCGGACCGGTGAAGGAGTGATCGTCACCGACTGGCTCACCGTCTGAACCGCACGTCAGGAGAGTCCAGAGAGTCCACGAGAGCGGCGAGTGCCTGCGCGAGCCGGTGGAGCCCCGGCCCGGCGGGCCCGCCCGGTTCCGTCATGTACGTGTCCCGCCGGATCTCCACCATCAGGGCACTCACCCGGGGCTCGCGGCCGTAGAACTCCAGCGGCACGTACGTCCCACCGAACGGACTGTCCAGCCCGACGTCCCCGAACGCCTCCCGGGCCGCGGCGAGCAGTTCGGGCGGGGTGTGGAAGGAGTCGGTACCGAGGCAGACCGGCGGCCGTGGCCCCGCGCCGTGCAGCTCGTAGGGCAGCGGCGCGCTGGGATAGGAGTGCACGTCGATGACGACGGCCCGCCCGGTGACGGCCAGCCGCTCGGCCACGGCGTCCGTCATCGCCCGGGCGTACGGCCGGAAGTAGCGCGCGAGGAGCGGCTCGGGGTCGGTGCCCGCGGGCCGCAGCTCCGCCCCGTGCGTGGTCCGCGTGTACACGGCCCCCATCCCCACGGCGAGCATCTCCTCCCGCCCGTCCGGAAACCGCTCGGGATCGACGACCAACCGCGAGAGCCGGTTCACGAACCGCCACGGCATCAGGCGGGCCCGACGCGCCGCCTCCTCGGCGAGCCGGGCCGTGTGCGCGTCCACGATGTGATCGAGCTCCCGCTCCAGCGCGACGTCGTCCAGCACGATCCCGGCCCGTACCTCGGCCGGTATCTCCCGCGCCGAGTGCGGCACATGGAGGATCACCGGCGACCGCCCGGCACCGGGCAACAGGTCGAACGAGGTCATACGGCTGCTCCCGGGGCGTTGTCAGTGGCGTGGTGCACCATCTCAGCATGAACATCAGCAACCAGCAGGTGACCGCCCACTCGTTCCTCGAGGCGCTCTACCGGGACGGCTACTACCCCGACCGCGCGGTGGACCGGGGCAAGGAGATCCTGCTGCGGCTGTGCGAGCGGATCGAGGCGGACCGGCCCGCCGACCTGTCCGCGCTGTACGTGCTGACCCAGGCGGCCACCGAGGAGTTCAACGACCTGCAGGACGACGACTTCGACATCGAGACCGTGGCCCGCGAGGAGATAGCCGAGAACTTCTGGTTCGTGGCCGGCGCCTACGGCTTCGCGGACGCCGACGTCGAGGAGCTCATCGCGACCCGGGACTGGTGACTGTCACCCCACAGCGGAGACGACCTCGCCCCGGCCGGGCAGCTGCCGGCCGGGGCGAGGTCACGCGGCGAGCCTGGGTCAGCTCAAGGACGCCAGCGTCTCGTTCCACGTCGTCGACGGGCGCATGATCTTCGCGGCCTTGGCCGGGTCGGGCCGGTAGTAGCCGCCGATGTCGGCCGGCTTGCCCTGGACGGCGTTCAGCTCTTCGACGATCTTCTGCTCGTTCGCGGCGAGCGTCTCGGCGAGCGGGGCGAAGGCCTTCGCCAGGTCCGCGTCGTCGGTCTGCGCGGCCAGCTCCTGGGCCCAGTACAGGGACAGGTAGAAGTGGCTGCCGCGGTTGTCGATGCCGCCGACGCGACGGGTCGGGGACTTGTCCTCGTTGAGGAAGGTCGCCGTGGCGCGGTCGAGGGTGTGGGCGAGGACCTTCGCACGGGAGTTGCCCGTGAAGTCGGCGTACTGCTCCAGGGACGGGACCAGCGCGAAGAACTCACCGAGGGAGTCCCAGCGCAGGTAGTCCTCCTTGACCAGCTGCTGGACGTGCTTCGGCGCGGAGCCGCCGGCGCCCGTCTCGAACAGGCCGCCGCCCGCCATCAGCGGGACGACCGACAGCATCTTGGCGCTGGTGCCCAGCTCCAGGATCGGGAACAGGTCGGTCAGGTAGTCACGCAGCACGTTGCCGGTGACGGAGATGGTGTCCTCGCCGCGGCGGATGCGCTCCACCGACAGCTTGGTCGCCTCGACTGGGTTGAGGATCCGGATGTCCAGGCCCTCGGTGTCGTGCTCCGGGAGGTACGCGTTGACCTTGGCGATCAGGTTGGCGTCGTGCGCGCGGGTCTCGTCCAGCCAGAACACGGCCGGGTTGCCGGTGGCGCGGGCGCGGGTGACGGCCAGCTTCACCCAGTCGCGGATCGGGGCGTCCTTGGTCTGGCAGGCGCGGAAGATGTCGCCGGCGGAGACCGTCTGCTCGATGACGGCGTTGCCGTTCTGGTCGACGAGGCGGACCGTGCCCGTGGTCCGGATCTCGAAGGTCTTGTCGTGGGAGCCGTACTCCTCGGCCTTCTGCGCCATGAGGCCGACGTTCGGGACGGAGCCCATGGTCGACGGGTCGTAGGCGCCGTTGGCACGGCAGTCCTCGATCACGGCCTGGTAGACACCGGCGTACGACGAGTCCGGCAGCACCGCGAGGGTGTCGGCCTCCTGGCCGTCCGGGCCCCACATGTGGCCGGAGGTGCGGATCATGGCCGGCATCGAGGCGTCCACGATCACGTCGGACGGCACGTGCAGGTTGGTGATGCCCTTGTCGGAGTCGACCATCGCCAGGGCAGGGCCCTCGGCGAGCTCGGCGTCGAAGGACGCCTTGATCGCGGCGCCCTCGGGCAGGGACTCCAGGCCCTTGTAGATGCCGCCCAGACCGTCGTTCGGGGTCAGGCCGGCCGCGGCGAGCGTCTGGCCGTACTGAGCGAAGGTCTTCGGGAAGAACGCGCGCACCACGTGACCGAAGATGATCGGGTCGGAGACCTTCATCATCGTGGCCTTCAGGTGCACGGAGAACAGCACGTCCTCGGCCTTCGCGCGGGCGATCTGCGCGGTGAGGAACTCCCGCAGCGGGGCCACGTGCAGCACCGAGGCGTCGACGACCTCGCCCTCGAGAACCGGTACGGACTCGCGCAGCACGGTGGTGGAGCCGTCGTCGCCGACCAGCTCGATCCGCAGCGAGCCGGCCTCGGAGATCACGACGGACTTCTCGGTGGAGCGGAAGTCGTCCACGCCCATCGTCGCCACGTTGGTCTTGGACTCCGGCGACCAGGCGCCCATGCGGTGCGGGTGGTTCTTGGCGTAGTTCTTGACCGAGGCCGGGGCGCGGCGGTCGGAGTTGCCCTCACGCAGGACCGGGTTCACGGCGGAACCCTTGATCTTGTCGTAGCGGGCCTGGATGTCCCGCTCCTCGTCGGTCTTCGGGTCGTCCGGGTAGTCCGGCAGCGCGTAGCCCTGGGCCTGAAGCTCGGCGACGGCGGCCTTGAGCTGCGGGATCGACGCCGAGACGTTCGGCAGCTTGATGATGTTGGCCTCGGGCGTCTTGGCCAGTTCGCCCAGCTCGTGCAGGGCGTCCGGGATCCGCTGGTCCTCGGTCAGGTACTCCGGGAACACGGCGATGATGCGCCCGGCCAGCGAGATGTCCCGCGTTTCCACGGAGACACCCGCCTGCGAGGCGTACGCCTGGACCACCGGCAGGAAGGAATACGTCGCCAGGGCCGGGGCCTCGTCAGTGTGCGTATAGATGATGGTCGAGTCAGTCACCGGGTGCTCCGCTCCACGTCTGCAACATTGCTCGACATCAAGATATCTCGTGATCCCGCCGGTCTCGACAGCGGTCCTCGCCTACTTCCGAAGATCCCGCACCTCCCCCGGGGCAACCGAAGCGTCTGATCTTGTGGTCATGCAGGTTGATCGCACTCATCCGACGGCCGGACCCGACCACCCGGCCGCCCGAGGGAAAGCAGACCATGAGATATCGCACCAGAGTGACGGCCCCGGCAGCTCTGCTCGGCACCGTGGCGGCCCTGTCCGTGGCCTCCCCGGCGCACGCTGACCCGGAGACCGGCACCCCTGGCCCGGAGACCCTCGGGGATCCCGTCTTCCCGAGCCTCGGCAATGACGGCTACCGCGTCTTCGCCTATCACCTCGACCTCGCGTACGACGCCACGACCCGGCTCGTCGACGCGACGGCGACCCTGAAGCTCACCACCACCCAGGAGCTGAGCCGCCTCTCCCTGGACGCGCTGGGCCTCGACGTGCACGAGGTGCTGCTCGACGGCGTCCCGGCCGCCCGGGAGCAGACCGGCGAGAAGCTGCGGATCACCCCGGCCGCCCCCCTGGCCGCGCGGACCACGGCGGCCGTGACCGTGACGTACACGGCGGACCCGCGGGCCGCCCTCGCCCACACCGCCTGGGTGCCCACCCCGGACGGCTTCGCGGTCTGCCCCCAGCCCCACTCGGCGCACACCGTCTTCCCGTGCAACGACCACCCCTCGGACAAGGCGGACTTCACCTTCCGCATCACCGTCCCGGTCGGACTCAGGGGCGTCGCGAGCGGCCATCTGGTGAGCACCGAGGACCTCGGCGACGGCCGGACCGCGTACTGCTACCGGTCCCGGGAGCCGATCGCCACCGAGATCGTGCAGATCACGGTCGGCGACTACGTGATCAAGGACCGGCAGGGGCCGCACGGACTCCCGCTCAGGGACGTCGTACCGACCGCCCGGGCCACCGCTCTGGAGCCCGCGCTCGCTCTCACGCCGAACCTGGTGAGCTGGATCGAGCAGCGGCTCGGGGCCTTCCCGTTCGAGACGTACGGCCTGCTGCCGTGCAACAACGACGCCTCGGACGCCTTCGACTTCACGGGTCTGGAGACCCAGACCCTCACCCTGTACAAGCCGAACTTCCTGCTTCAGGCGGAGAAGAGCATCGGCTCGCACATGATGCACGAGCTGGTCCACTCCTACTTCGGCAACAGCGTGAGCCCGGCGACCTGGTCCGACCTGTGGCTCAACGAGGGCCACGCCGACTTCTACGGGCTGCTCTACCGCTACGAGCGCGGCTGGGCCGACTCCCTCGGTCTCACCACGATGGAAGCGCGCATGAAGGACACCTACGCGCGCGGCGACCAGTGGCGCAGGACCTCGGGCCCGGTCGCCGCCCCGAACGAGGCCAACCTCTTCGACAGCCAGCGCTACCTCGGCGGCGTCCTCGTCCTGTACGCGCTGCGCCGGCAGGTCGGCGAGAGCGTCTTCAGCGCGATCGAGTCCACCTTCCTGGAGCGCTTCCGCAACGCCTCGGCGTCGACCGGCGACTACATCGCGGTCGCCTCGGAGGTCTCCGGCTCCGACCAGTCAGGCTTCCTGCGGGACTGGCTCTACGGCACCAGGACCCCGAGGATGCCCGGTCACCCGGACTGGACGGTGACGCCGGTCAGCTCCGCGCTGCGGCAGCCGCAGAACCGGACGGACGGCCACTGGCACGACAACTCGGCGACCCTCTAGCGGACTCAGTCGAGCCGGGCGGAGGGCACCTCGCCCGGCTCGATCACGGTCTCCGCGCCGCGCTGCTGGGGAATCGACACCGAGCCCTGCTGGAGGGCCACCGTCCGCGTCGGCGCCGGAATCCGGATGCCCTCCTCGCGGTAGCGCTTGTGCAGCTGCTTGATGAACTCGTGCTTGATCCGGAACTGGTCGCTGAACTCGCCGACGCCGAGGATGACCGTGAAGCCGATGCGGGAGTCGCCGAAGGTGTGGAAGCGGACCAGCGGTTCGTGCTCCGGGACCGCGCCCTCGATCTCCGTCATGACCTGGGTGACGACCTCGCAGGTGACCCGCTCGACGTGGTCGAGATCGCTGTCGTAGGCCACCCCGACCTGCACCAGGATCGTCAACTGCTGCTCGGGACGCATGAAGTTGGTCATGTTCGTCTTGGCGAGCTCGCCGTTGGGCACGACGATCAGGTTGTTGGAGAGCGCGCGGACCGTCGTCTGGCGCCAGTTGATGTCCTCGACGTAGCCCTCCTCGCCGCTGGCCAGCCGGATGTAGTCGCCGGGCTGGACGGTCTTGGAGGCGAGGATGTGGATGCCCGCGAAGAGGTTGGCGAGGGTGTCCTGGAGGGCGAGCGCGACCGCGAGACCGCCGACGCCGAGGGCGGTGAGCATCGGCGCTATGGAGATGCCGAGGGTCTGCAGGACGACCAGGAAACCGATCGCCAGGACCAGCACCCTCGTGATGTTGACGAAGATCGTGGCCGAACCGGCGACCCCGGAGCGGGACGTGGTGACCGTCCGCACGAGCCCTGCGACCAGCCGGGCCGCCGCCACCGTGACGACGAAGATCAGCAGCACGGTCAGCACCTGGTTGACGGTGTGCTGGACCGCCTTGGTCAGCGGCAGCGCCGCCGCCGCGACGGCGATGCCGCCCGCGACCGCCGCCGACGGCACCACGGTCCGCAGCGCGGCCACGAGGACGTCGTCGCCGCCCCACTTGGTGCGGTCCGCGTGCTTGCCCAGCCACTTGAGCAACATGCGCAGCAGGAAAGCCGCCACCAGGCCCGCCACCACGGCGATGCCGGCGCCGACCATGTCGTCCATGGTGAGATCCCGTTGAAATGCCGTCACGTTGCCACCTGTTCGAAATTGCGGGATGTGCGATCGCGTCGGCCGTGTGAAGGTTCCGTGGCCGACGCGACCGCTCATCCTGCCGTATCCGGCACGGGAGTTCGTAGTCGGCCCGGTGGCGGACGGCGGGGTTTCAGACGATGCCCTCGGAGAGTTCGGCCTGCTCCCGGTCGGAGTACGCGGCGGTCGTGGGCGTTCCGTACGACCGCCGGGCCACGAACCACCACACCGTGGCAAGAAGCAGGACGACGGCCAGGGCGACGGAGGCGTAGTTCATCGTGTCCACCGTCACCGGCGAGGACTGCGGCAGACAGAACAGCACCGTCACACAGGCCACCCACACCACAGCCGTCCATCCGACGGGCTTGCTCCACCGCCCCAGGCTCCACGGACCCGGCTGAAAACGGCTCCCCGCGCGCAGCCGCAGCAGGATGGGGATGGCGTACGCGGGTGTGATGCCGATGACGTTGATCGCGGTCACCGCGCCGTAGGCGGTCGCCGAGTACAGCGAGGGCAGGGCGAGCACTCCGGCGACCACGACCGACAGCCATACGGCGGCCACCGGGGTCTGGGTACGGGCGCTGACCTTCCGCCAGAGCGCCGAACCCGGCAGGGCCTTGTCCCGGCTGAACGCGAACACCATCCGGCTGGCCGCGGCCACCTCGGCGTTGCCGCAGAACAGCTGCGCCACGATCACCACGACCAGGAGTGCGCTCGCGCCGTCCGTACCGAGGCCGTCGAGCAGGATCTGCGCCGGCGGCACCCCGGTCTCACTGGTGCGCGTGGCGTCGTAGTCCTGGATCGCGAAGGTGAGCCCCGCGAGCAGCACGAACCCGGCGATCCACGACACCCAGATGGAGCGCACGATGCCCTTCGCCGCCGAGACCGACGCGTTGGAGGTTTCCTCGGACAAATGGGCGGAGGCGTCGTAGCCGGAGAACGTGTACTGCGCGAGCAGCAGGCCGATCGCGGCCACGTAGACGGGGTTGTGCCAGCCGGTGCGTAGCCGGCCGCCTCCGCCAGCCGTCCCGAGGACGCCCGCGCGTACAGGAACTGAAGCATCCGGTGGTGGGCCTCACGGTTGTACGGGTCCCGCTTGCCGGCCTCGGCCAGCAGACCCCACGGCCCCGGCGGCAGCATCGGCCCCGGCGGTTCGACGCGGTGCTCCTCCCACAGCAGCCGGTGGTCCAGCTGGGCCAGGGCCAGCAGGCACACCCAGGGCACCGGGTCGTGGGCCGCGACCCGGGCTGCGGTCCGGCTGACGTCCCAGGCCTCGATCCACAGTTCGTGCGTACGGCGGTGGTGCTCGCGCCGGGCCCGCAGCGCGCGCTCCACGGCGACCCTGGCCCGCATCACCGTGGCCGGCACACTTCCGGGCTCCTCGGTGAGCCAGGTCCGGACGACGTCGGTGCCCGCGGCCGCCGCGGCCAGCACCTGGGTGCGCTGGGTCCACTGCCACCAGGCGGTGGTCCGTTCCAGCAGCGTGCGCATCGACATCCACCGCCCGGCGCGGACCTCCTGGAGGGCCGCGCGCAGTTCCGGATCGTGGCCGGCGGGATCGTAGACGGGGCGTGCTCCTTCTCTGGCCATCACCAGCCCGCCCCGGACGTGTGACCGGGCAGGACGGCAAGGTGGAGTAACAACAGCCCTCCTCGGGGCGGCGGTTGAGGAGATCGCGTTGGTCGGAGGTCACTATAGGGGCGTGGATTCGAGGGCACATCACCTTCGCGATCATTCAGAACTTCTTTTCACAGAAGGGGAGTTGACTGGTGATCGGCCAGTCGACGCGACCGATTCGCCGCTGCCGGGGGCCCCTTGACGCGGCACGGACGGCGACGGCAGGCTGTCGGACCGTGATCACTCAGGGAGGGACCTGATGACCGGTCCGGTGCTTGCCGTCGATCAGGGCACGTCCGGCACCAAGGCCCTGGTGATCTGCCCCGAGCGCGGTGTCATCGGCAGCGGATTCGCCGAGGTGCGGCCCCGCCACCTGCCCGGCGGACTCGTCGAGGTCGATCCCGCGGAGCTGTACGACTCGGTGATCGAGGCGGGTTCGCGGGCGCTGGCGGAGGCCGGTGAACCCGTGGTGGCGCTGGGCCTCGCGAACCAGGGCGAGACCGTGCTGGCCTGGGACCCGGCGACGGGCCGTCCGCTCACCGACGCGCTCGTCTGGCAGGACCGCCGGGCACAGAGCGTGTGCACGGAACTCTCCCCGTCCGCCGATGAGTTGCGTGAACTGACCGGCCTTCCGCTCGACCCGTACTTCGCCGCGCCCAAGATGGCCTGGATACGACGGCATCTCACCCGCGAGGGAGTCGTCACCACCAGCGACGCCTGGCTGGTCCACCGGCTCACCGGAGCCTTCGTCACGGACGCGGCCACCGCGGGACGCACCCAGCTCCTCGACCTCGACCGGGCGCAGTGGTCCGCGCGCGCCCTCGACCTGTACGGCCTCGCCGCGGAACGCCTCCCGGAGGTCGTCGACAACGCCCGACAAGTCGGTGTGACACGGGACTTCGGACCCGAGATACCGCTCACCGGTCTGGCCGTCGACCAGCAGGCCGCCCTGCTCGCCCAGCGCATCACCGCACCCGGCGGCGCCAAGTGCACGTACGGCACAGGCGCGTTCCTGCTCGCGCACACCGGGTCCGTGCCCCGGCGCGGTGATTCGGGACTGGTGAGCTGTGTGGCCTGGCAACTCGGCGGGCGGGCCGGTTACTGCCTCGACGGCCAGGTGTACACGGCCGCGTCAGCGGTCCGCTGGCTCACCGACCTGGGTGTCATCGAGGGCGCCGCCGACCTCGACGCCGTGGGCGGTGCGGTCCCCGACAGCGGTGGGGTCACCTTCGTGCCTGCCCTCGCCGGGCTCGCGGCCCCCTGGTGGCGGGGCGACCTGCGCGGCTCCCTCACCGGCCTGGGCCTCGACACCGGTCCGGGACAGCTGGTGCGGGCCCTGTGCGAGGGGCTGGCCGCCCAGGTCGTGGAGCTCGCCGAGGCCGCCGCGAGGGACCTCGGCTCGCCCCTGGACGTACTGCGCGTCGACGGTGGCCTCACCCGGTCCGCCCTGCTCATGCAGACCCAGGCGGACCTGCTGCAACGGCCGGTGGAGGTGTCGGCAATGCCGGACGCGACGGCGCTGGGGGTGGGGGCGCTGGCCCGTACCGGTGCGGAACCGGGTCTGACGGTGACCGACGCCCTGCCCGACTGGAAGCCGGCGGCGGTGTACGAGCCGCGAGTGTCGGCCGAAGAGGCGAGGGAGCGGCTGGCCGGCTTCCGGAGGGCGGTCGCGACGTTGCTCGACGGGTCTTCGGGATGAGGGCGAGGGCCGGGCCGCGCCCGGACGGGGCGCGGGACCGTATCGATGTGCGGCTTCTGGAGGGCGGTCGCGACGCTGCTCGACGGGTCTTCGGGATGAGGGCGAAGGCCGGGCCGCGCCCGGACGGGGCGCGGGACCGTATCGACGTGCGGCTCAGCCCCTGGGCTCGGCCGGCCACGACGGCGCCGCAGCCGAAACCCGGCACAGATGGCACGCTCACCCGCCAAGGCGCCCTCCCCGCGTCGCCGTACGACATCGCAGTCATCGGCGCCGGAGTCGTGGGCGCCGCGATCGCCCGCACCCTCGCCCGCCACCCCCACCTCCGCATCGCCCTCGTCGAAGCGCAGGACGACATCGGCCAGGGCAGTTCGAAGGCCAACACCGCGATCCTGCACACCGGCTTCGACGCCACCCCCGGCTCTCTGGAGGCCCGCCTGGTCCGCGAAGGGTCACGACAGCTCGCCGCGTACGCGGCGGAGACGGGCATCCCCGTCGAGCCCGTCGGCGCCCTCCTCGTCGCCTGGGACGAGGAACAACTCGCCGCACTGCCCCGCCTCGCGGAGAAGGCCGAGCGCAACGCGTACGCGGACACCCGCCTGTTGGGAGCCACGGAGCTCTACGACCGCGAACCGCACCTCGGCCCCGGCGCGCTCGGCGCCCTGCACGTCCCCGGCGAGGGCATCATCTGCCCCTGGACCACGACCCTGGCGTACGCCACCCAGGCCGTCCGCAACGGCGTCGACCTCCACCTCAACACCCGCCTGGAACAGGCGAGTCACCGCGACGGCGAGCACCACCTGACGACCTCCCGGGGCACTCTGCGCACGCACTGGCTCGTCAACGCCGCCGGTCTGCACGCCGACACGCTCGACCGCGCCCTCGGCCACACCGACTTCACCGTCACCCCGCGCCGCGGCCAGCTCCTCGTCTTCGACAAGTTCGCCCGCGACCTCGTGCGGCACATCCTCCTGCCCGTTCCCACGGCACTCGGCAAGGGTGTCCTGGTCGCCCCCACGGTGTACGGCAACGTCCTCCTCGGCCCCACCGCCGAGGACCTCACCGACAAACGGGCCACCGGATCGACCGCCGACGGCCTGGAAGGACTCCGCGCCAAGGGCCGACGCATCCTGCCCGGCCTGCTCGACGAGGAGGTCACCGCCGTCTACGCGGGCCTGCGCGCCGCCACCGAGCACGAGGACTACCGCATCTCGGCCCACCCCGAGCAGGCGTACGTCACCGTCGGCGGCATCCGCTCGACCGGACTGACCGCCTCGCTCGCCATCGCCGCGCACGTGACGCGGCTGCTCGCCGACTCCGGGCTGGACCTCGGGCCCGCCGAGGAGCTGGAACCGGTGCGCATGCCCAACCTCGGCGAGGCCTTCCCCCGGCCTTACCAGCGGCCCGAACTCATCGCCGCGGACCCCGAGTACGGCACCCTCGTCTGCCACTGCGAGCGCGTGACCCGGGGCGAGATCCGTGATGCCCTCACCGCCACCATCCCCCCGGCCGGCCTCGACGGACTGCGCCGCCGGACCCGGGCGCGGGCGGGGCGGTGCCAGGGGTTCCACTGCGGGGCGGCGGTGCGGGAACTGTTCGAGAAGGGACAGCCATGAATGCGACGCGTGAGGTCGGCGTCCTGATCGTCGGCGCGGGGCCCGCCGGACTCACGGCCGCCGCCCGGCTGGCCGCCGCCGGAGCGGCCGGGGTCGAGATCCTGGACCGGGAACCACAGGCCGGGGGAGTGCCACGGCACTGTGCCCACGGCGGCTACGGCACCTGGACGCGTCCCCTGACCGGCCCCGCCTACGCGCGACTCCTCGTCACCGCCGCCGAGGGCGCCGGAGCCGCCGTACGCACCGGAGTCACCGCCCTCGACTGGGCGGGGCCGCTGTCCCTGCACACCGTGGGTCCACGCGGTCCGGAGACGGTCCGGGCACGTGCGGTCGTCCTGGCCACGGGTGCCCGCGAACGGCCGTGCTCGGCACGGCTGGTGCCCGGCACCCGTCCGGCCGGCGTGTACACCACGGGCGAACTCCAGCAGGCCGTGCACCTCTACGGGCAGCACATCGGTGAGCGCGCGGTCGTGGTCGGCGCCGAGGACGTCTCCTACGCGGCCGCCGCCACCGTACGGGCCGCCGGAGCGGTGGTCGTCGCCATGCTCACCGAGCTTCCCCGACCGCAGACCACACCCGTCCGCGCCACCGACGCCCGCCTCCGCCAGGGGATTCCGCTCCTCACCGACACCACGGTCACCGAACTCCTCGGCCACGGCCGGCTGTCAGGTCTGCGCGTCCGGCACCGCGACGGCAGAACGGCCGTACTGCCCTGCGACACCGTCGTCTTCACCGGTGACTTCGTGCCCGACCACGAGCTCGCCCGACGGGGCGGCCTGGCCCTGGACACCGGCACACGCGGCCCGGTGGTCGACGGTTCACTGCACACCTCACGGCCCGGCGTGTTCGCCGTCGGCAGCGTGCTGCACCCCGTGGAGAGCGCGGCGACCGCGGCCCGGGAGGGCGCGCACGTGGCCGGTGCCGTCCTGGAGACCCTCGCCGGAGCCGAACGCCCCGACGGCGTCCCCCTGTCGGCCGACCCGTCCCTGCGCTGGATCGCCCCGAACCGCGTCACCCCGGCCGACCGCCTGCCGTACCTCCTGCGCACGGCGGCCCCGCTGACCCGCCCGGTCCTGCACATCACCCAGGCCGGCCGCACCCTGCACCGCGCACGCCTGCGCACGGCGGCCCCGAACCGGACCATCACCCTGACCGCCCGCTGGACGCACCAGGTCGACCCCGAGGGCGGCCCGGTGCACGTGCGGCTCACCAATCGGTGACCCCGGGCCCTGGCGCGCGCCACCCGGGTCAGATCACCCTCAGCGAGCACCTCCCGCCGTGGCCACGGCCACCCGGCCGCCCCCAGCGCCACGACGAGAGCCGCCCCCACCGAGCTGATCACCAATCGGTGAACCCGCGCCCGGTGCGCGACCCCCGGGTCAGATCACCTTCAGTCGCACCAGCGCACCCAGCGTCAGCGCCCCCGGCACCAGCGGTACCCAGACCGTGATGATCCGGTAGGCGAGCACGACCGCCGTGGCCACGGCCGCCGGGCCGCCGGCCGCCACCAGGGCCACCACGAGGGCCGCCTCCACCGAGCCGACCCCGCCCGGTGTGGGCACCAGCGCCACCGCGCAGGTCGCCGCCAGATACGCCACGGCCATGTGCAACGGCGGCACCGGCAGCCCCAGTGCCTGCCCCACCGCGGCCAGCCCGGCCGCCTGCAGCGCCGGGAAGGCGAGCGAACCGCCCCACAGCGCGAGCGCCCGGGACGGGCGGGTGTGCACCGAGCGGGCCTCGCACAGCGCGGTCCGCAGGAAGGAGCCCACGGCCGTCCGCACCCGGCGGACACCCGCGAGCACGCCCACGGCCACCACGAGCACCGCGCCCAGGCCCAGCAGCAGCGGACCCACCGCGGTTTCGGGCAGCAGCCCGTCGAGGCGCAGCGCGTCCGGGAAGGCGACGAACAGCACGGCCAGCAGAGTGAGCCGGCCGATCGACTCCGCCAGCAGATACAGGGCGAGCGCGGCCGAGGAGCGGGCGAGCGAGACACCGCACACGGTCATGAAGCGCAGATTGACCGCCCCCGCGCCGAGGCCCGTCGGCAGCAGATGGTTCGCCGCGCCCGCCGCGAACTGTGTCGCCAGCAGCCGCCGCCGGGGCAGCCGCTCCACCACCGCGCCCTGCCGGGTGAAGGAGGCGGCCACCCAGGTCAGAGATGTGGCACCGGCCGCGGCGAGGAGCCACGGCCACTCGGCGTGCTTCAGATGGCCGAAGCCCTCGGCGAGCACCGACCGGTGCCGCACGGCCACCAGGGTGACCAGCAGGAGCGGGACCAGACACAGGATCTGTCGGATACGGCGGACGGGGAGGCGCTGGGGAGGGCGTCCCTGGGGGAGTTCTACCGCTGTCACATCGGGAGAGGCTTTCCTCGCCGCCCCAACGGCGGGTTGCGGAAGCGGGGCCAGGGTCTTACGTACGGTCATCGAGTCCTTCGGTCGGGCGATTGATGTTCGGGCGTTGACCTCAATAACGCTCGAGGTTCTAGGTTCTCTCCCATGAGCATGGAGACCACAGCCTGGACACAGCTGCACAGTGTCATGACCGCCGAGCAGGAGCGCCGCCCGTTCGCCCGCGCGACACTGCGCCGCATCGGCTCGTTCGCCCGCCCGCACCGTACCCGTATCGCCCGCTTCGTGGTACTCGGGGTGGCGACCGCGCTGCTCGCCGTCGCCACGCCCGTACTGGCCGGACACATCGTCGACGCGATCGTGTCGGGCGACGACGAGGGCAAGGTCGTACGCCTGGCCCTGCTCATCGCCCTGATCGCGGTCGCGGAGGCCGCCCTCGGCGTCCTCGGCAGACGACTGTCGGCCGCGTTGGGGGAGGGACTCATCCTCGATCTGCGGACGGCTGTGTTCGATCATGTGCAGCGCATGCCGGTCGCGTTCTTCACACGCACTCGTACGGGAGCGCTGGTCTCCCGTCTCAACAATGACGTCATCGGCGCGCAGCGCGCCTTCAGCAACACCCTGTCAGGCGTGGTCAGCAACCTGGTCACCCTGCTGCTGACCCTTGTGGTGATGCTCACCCTGTCCTGGCAGATCACCCTGCTCGCGCTCGCGCTGCTCCCGGTGTTCGTGATCCCGGCCCGCCGCATGGGCAGCCGGATGGCCCGGATGCAGCGGGAGGCGGCCGCGCTGAACGCGGCCATGGGCACGCGGATGACCGAGCGGTTCTCGGCGCCCGGAGCCACCCTGGTCAAGCTCTTCGGCCGCCCCGAGCAGGAGTCCGAGGAGTTCGCGGCCCGGGCCCGCCGCGTGGCCGACATCGGGGTGCGGACCGCCACCGCCCAGTCGGTGTTCATCACCGCCCTGACCCTGGTCTCCGCGCTGGCGCTCGCCCTGGTCTACGGCCTCGGCGGCTGGTTCGCCCTGCGCGGCAGCCTGGAACCCGGCGCCGTGGTCTCCCTCGCGCTGCTCCTGACCCGCATGTACGCCCCGCTCACCGCCCTCGCCGGCGCCCGCGTCGAGGTCATGAGCGCGCTGGTCAGCTTCGAGCGGGTCTTCGAGGTACTCGATCTGAAGCCGCTGATCGAGGACAAGCCGGACGCCCGCGAGGTCCCCGAGGGACCGGTCGCCGTGGAGTTCTCCGACGTCCGCTTCGGCTACCCCTCCGCCGACAAGGTCTCCCTGGCCTCCCTGGAGGAGGTCGCCTCCCTCGACACCCGCGGCGGCGCCGAGGTCCTGCACGGCGTCTCCTTCCGCGCCGAACCCGGCCAGACCGTCGCCCTCGTCGGCTCCTCCGGCGCCGGGAAGTCGACCGTCGCGCAACTGCTGCCGCGGCTCTACGACGTGGACGAGGGCGCCGTACGCATCGGCGGCGTCGACGTCCGCGACCTGACCGCCGGGTCCCTGCGGGCCACCCTCGGCATGGTCACCCAGGACGGCCATCTCTTCCACGACACGGTCCGCGCGAACCTGCTGCTGGCCCGCCCCGGGGCGACCGAGGCCGAACTGTGGGACGCCCTGCGCCGCTCCCGCCTGGACGACCTCGTCCGGTCCCTGCCGGACGGTCTCGACACCGTGGTCGGCGAGCGCGGCTACCGGCTCTCCGGCGGCGAGCGTCAGCGCATGACCATCGCCCGCCTCCTGCTGGCCCGCCAGCGTGTGGTCATCCTCGACGAGGCCACCGCCCACCTGGACAACACCTCGGAGGCCGCCGTTCAGGAGGCGCTCGCCGAGGCGCTGGAGGACAGGACGGCGATCGTGATCGCCCACCGGCTGTCCACGGTCCGCGCGGCCGACCAGATCCTGGTGGTCGAGGACGGGCGGATCGTGGAACGGGGGACGCACGAGGAACTGCTCGTGCTCGACGGCCGGTACGCGGAGCTGTACCGGACCCAGTTCGCCTCGCACGACGGCGGGGTGGCCGAGACAGCCGTGGCGTAGCCCGTCAGCGGGTGTCCGTCTCACCACCGGTGACCGCGAGGACCTCTCCCGTGACGAAGCTCGAGTCCGCGTCCGACGCCGGGAACACGTAGGCCGGGGTGATCTCCTCCGGCTGCGCCGGTCGGCCGACGGGCGTCTCGCTGCCCACCTGGGCCAGGTCGCCGGGCGGCATGTGCCGGTCGGCGACGTTCAGAACCGTCCAGGTGGGGCCGGGGGCCACGACGTTGGCCCGCACGCCCCGCGCCGCCAGATGCGGGGCGATGGACTTGGTGAAGGTGATCAGGGCGGCCTTCGAAGCCGCGTAGTCGATCATGGTGGTAGTGCCCTTGAGGGCTTCCTCCGTGGCCGTGGCGATGATCGAGTCACCCTTGTCCAGGTGCGGAAGGGCGGCCATGACCAGGTGGAAGTAGGCGTAGGCGTGAGGTAGGCGGCGTTGCTGACCAGGATGTTCAACCGCCCGAGCTCCCGCACGGTGCGCTCGACGACGTCCCGGCAGAACTCCGGCTCGCACAGGTCGCCCGGCAGCAGGAGACACCTGCGGCCCTGCTCCTC
Source organism: Streptomyces sp. SAI-127 (assembly GCF_029894425.1). Lineage (NCBI taxonomy): Bacteria > Bacillati > Actinomycetota > Actinomycetes > Kitasatosporales > Streptomycetaceae > Streptomyces > Streptomyces sp. SAI-127. The sequence continues at coordinate 1,700,918 of NZ_JARXYJ010000001.1, read as the reverse complement.
GACCACCTGCCGGGTCTCGTCACGGCCGATGCCGGAGTCGCCTCCGGTGATCAGGGCCACCTTGCCGGTCAGTTTGCCCGCCGCCCGGTAGCGCTCGGCCCGGTACCGGGGCCTGGGGTCCATATCGGACTCGAGGCCCGGCGGATCCTGCTTCCGCTCGGGGAAGTCCGGAGTGGGTTCCGAGGTGATCACCGGAGGGGCGTTGATCCGGTCCCGGCCCTGCTCCTGCATCACGCCTCCTTGCGAGGTCCGTCGGGAAACGACCATGACCGGGCGCGGGTGCCCTGGCCCCGCGGGGGAAAAGCCGGAACCGGCGAAGGAGTCGAAGGAGTCGAAGGAGTCAGGGGACGAGCCGGTGCTGGTGGCCGGCGCGCCATTCGGTCAGCAGGACGGTGGCGTCGTCGTCCAGGCGGCCGCAGTGGTGGTCGAGGACGGCGTGCATCAGCCGACGCAGGGTCTCGTGCAGGGGCTGGCGGCCGGAGTGGTGGCGGACGACGAAGTCGACGAACCGCTCACGGCCGAACCGCTCTCCCTCGGTGTCGCGGGCCTCGACGATCCCGTCGGTGTACAGCAGCAGCCGGTCGCCGGGCTCCAGCTGCTGACGGCTGACGACGATCGGCAGCCCCAGGCCCGCGCCCATCGGCCCGGCCGGCGGGCAGTCGAGCTCGATGGTCCAGCGATTGTCCCGGACGACGAGCGGCAGCGGGTGACCGCGGTTGATCCAGGTCAGATGCCCGGTGTCGAGATCGAGGTCGGCGAGGACGCCGGTGACGTAGCGGCTGGTCCCGAAGTGGGCCACGAGCACGTCCTCGACGGCGCGGCTCGTCTCGGCGAGCGAGGCCCCCTGGCGGCGGGCGTTGCGGCAGGCGGCCACCGCCACGTTCGCGGTGATCCCCGCGGTGGTGTCATGGCCCATCGCGTCGAACACGGACAGATGCAGGATGCTGCCGCTCAGGGCGTAGTCGAAGGCGTCACCGCCCATCTCGTAGGCGGGCTCGCTCGCGGCACCCAGGGTCACGTCACGGCCGGCGAAGGCGGCGGGCGGCATCAGCTTCCACTGCATCTCCGCCGCCACGTTCATCGGCTCGGTGCGCACCAGCCGGGCGAAGGAGTCACTGCAGGACCGCTTGCTGAGCAGGACCAGGGCCACCAGCGAGGCGAGGTCGCGCAGATTCTGCCGTACGGCCTGGTCGTCACCGTCCTCCGAGTCCGCCCGGAGCACCCCGATGCGCTCGACGCCGTCGGTCACCGGCACCCACCACCGCCGCCGGGACGGTGCCCCGCCCGGTGTCTCGGCGACGAGCGTCACGCGCTGGTAGGCGCGCCCGGGCAGGGTGCCGTCGATCCGCATCTCCTCCCCGCCCGCCGCCGCGTCGAGACCGCGGCCGGTGATCTGCCGCAGCAGCGTCTCGCGGATGTCGACGGCGAAGACGGCCACGTCGTACAACCCGGCGTCACCCGCTTGGCCGGCGAGGAGGCCGGGCAACTCCTCCAGCGTCACCGTGTGTGCGGCCTGCAGCAGCTGCCGCAGCATCCGCCCGGTGTCCCCGGTGTTCACCATCCCACCACCCCGGTCACGCGCTCGGAGACCGACCGCGTACCCGCAGCCGGGCACCTGACTCCTGAGCCGCGGCCGTCACTGCCGAGGTCACAGCCCAGGATCGTGTTGCCGGACGAGGGCGCGGGCCGGTCAGCCGTCCTTGCCCATGGCCCTGCGTACGGCGTCCCGCGTGCGGTCGACCAGGGCGGCGACCGGCCCCAGGACCATGTTCCTGGCCGCCGACTCGGTCCCGGGGTGGGGGTGGGTCGGGGCCATTGCCTCGGCCGCCTTCAGGGCGGTGGCCATGGAGGCCAGACGGGCGTGGTCCGCGTGGCGGCGGATGTGGTTGAACTCGTACCGCATCCTCGGCGCGGGCGTGCTTCATCACGTCGAGGCGCAGCGTCTGGAGCTCGGGCAGGAACTTGGCGTCGTCGGTGTCCATGCCGTCGAGCCGCGACAGGAGTTCCTTCGCCTCCCGCTCCTCGGCCAGCCGCTCGTCCGCCACCTTCGCGCCGTCCGGCACGGAGGTGCGGGTGAAGGGACGGATCACCTCCTCCTCCGCCGTCTCGTGCACGGCGAGAAGCCGCACCAGGTTCCGGAACGCCGCCCGGCGCTCGTCCCCGGCCGTGCGCTCCACCTCGTCGAAGAGGTTGCGGATGTCACCGTGCTGACGCATCAGCATGACCACGACATCGGCGTCGCTCGCCGCGATCCCGGCCATGTCAGCTCCTCTCCCGGGAGGCGACGTTCCACGGGCTCGACGTCGAGCTCCCGCGAGTACCCGTGCGTATGCCGTGTAACCGAAGTGTGAAGGGTGTGGTGGGGCCCAATCGGCCGGACCGACGAAGGCCGTCAGCTCGAGGAGCTCGTGCCTGCCGTGGCCGTCGACGCCGGTTCCTGCCCCGTCATGGGAAACAGCAGTGCCGTGGCGACCCTCGCGTGCAGGGCGTCCAATGTCCGGATCTGCTGCCCCGCCCTGCGCAGCAACTCCTCCAGCCGGTCGGCGTCCAGACGCGAGTCCTGCGCCGACGCGGCGAGCAGCCCGCGCCACAGCGAGGCCTTGCCCTGCGCACCCAGCCGCATCGCTTCGAGCTCGACCAGCAGCGCGAGCCCGGAGCGGCGCAGCAGGCGGCCGTTGGGCTTCATCCGCCCGGCCTTCTCGCCCAGCCACGCTCCGTACGTCTTGTAGTGCCTGACGGGGACGTCGAGGTCGGCGAGGAGGCGTACCAGTGCCTGTCGGTCCTGCGAGATCTCCTTGCGCAGGCTCTCCAGGGTCTCGCCGTAGGCCGAACCGTGGTGCTCCTGAGCCATCCGGCGGGCGAGCTCGACACCCGCCGTCGCACCGGCCAGGTGGTCGTTGAGATAGATCACCAGCCGCTTCTGCCGCGTCGGACCGTCGTGCGAGGTCCGTGCCGTCCTGTTCATGATTCCCCTCCGGCTGCCGGAGTCCTGTGATGGTCTCCGAGTGCCCCGGCCGGGCCGGTCAACCGCTCTGTCCTGCCGACTCGGCGCCGGCGGCGGGGCCGGGCACGTCTGGCGCCGGCGTACCGGCACACCCCCGTCACCACGGCCAGGCCCGCTTCCACGAGGTCGCCCCCGTGGTACATCCACTGAGCCCCGTGATGCAGGTCGGCGGGGGTGAAGCCGGTGCCGGGCGGCGGCCGGGAGGAGAGCGTGCGGGCCGGCACGGCGTGCGCGGTGCCGGCGGCCAGTACGGTCGCGCCGCGCAGGGCGAGACTCCAGCGGCGACGCACCGGATCGAGCCCGCACACGGCGAGGGCGAACAGCAGTCCCGCCGCCACCATGTGCACCTGTACCGCGCCGTGCGCCGGCGGCCGGTGTGCTGTGGCCGCGAACAGTTCCGTGCGGTACACCAGCCAGAGCCCGCCGATGTCCAGGACAGCTGCCAGGGTCCTCCGGCCTGTCATCCCGGCGTTCACCCTCCGCCTGGGACGGGGTCCGTTCACTCATGGTCGGCCTCCTGCGGGGTGTCTGTGCTGGGCGGTTGCTCACCGTTTTCCCCTCCTCGCCCGTGCTGTGCCCCCTCCGGGGACGGACCGCAGCCAGGTGCTGATCCACCCGGTCTGCACCGCGGCGTCGAAAAGACACGTCGGCCGGATCCGCCCCTTGGGCACGTAGACCAGATCCACGGCCAGCAGTGTCAGGGCCGTGCCCAGTCCGATACGGCGGGCCTGGGCCGGCCCCTGCGGGCCGGGAGCCGCCGCGAGTTGGGCGAGACCGGCGGAGACCAGGAGCCCGCCGGTCGTCCTCTGGAGCCACACGTCGGTCTTCGGTCCGAAGACCCACTCGAAGCTGCGCAGATGCACCAGCGGCCACAGACCACCCACGACGTCCGGCCTGCCGGGTACCCCTGGCCATGTGTCCTCACTCCGGCTCCAGAGCCACCGTCGTCGTGACCCGGGTCAGCGCGGGGCTCCTCGGCACGGACCCGAATCCGAAGCGCACCGGCGGAACGACGGGTGCCATCGCACCGAGGTCGACCCCCTCGAAGGCGGCCGACACCGCGTGGACCGGCCGCAGGTCCCGGGCGCCGTACCACTCCCGGCGGCCCACTCGCGCACTGCCGCGGGTGCGTACGCCGGGCAGCAGCACGCGGGCGGGAAGGGCCGTGAGTGTGCACCAGCCCGGACGTCCGGCGAGCACGCCGGGCACCGCGCACAGCAGCAGCCCGAGGAGCCGTCTGCGGCCCGTCACGAAACGCAGGTCGAGCGGCCCCGCGGTGACGCTCCAGGTCCCGTCCGCGACGCGCACCCGGACCGGGACGACGCGTACGGTGTCGAAGACGTAGGTCCCGGCGACGAATTCCGCCGTCTGCCGGGTGGGGGCGAGCAGCAGCCGTTCTCCGTCGGGCCGCTCCAGCATCACGTCGCTGAACGGCCCGAACGGCGACCTTGGCCAGTGCCCCACCACGATGCGGGTCCCGGACGCCGTGCCCAGACCGGCGATCCAGCCGTCGAAGCGCAGCCGCCCGCCGCGCAGGGCCCCGGTGGGCGGCCCGCTCATGTGAAAAGGGGCCGGGAGGGCGCCGGCCGGACGTGTTCGACACCCGGCGAGTGGTGCACGACGGGCTCGTCCAGCGGGGCGGGCAGGCTCGCCGCGGCGGTCAGTGTCTCCTCCAGCACGTCTACGGCCGCGCAGGCCGGCGCGCCGGCAGCAGGCGGCAGGCCACGCCGATGGACCGCGAAGGACGGAAGTCCGGGGACGGTGGCGACCAGCTCCCGGGGCAGGAGGGCCTGCACCGCCTGCGGCGGGAAGGGCAAGTGCACGAAGGCCTGCCTGCGCCGGCCCGCCCGCACAGCCGGCACCCGCACCCGCTGCTCCGCTCCGTACGCCACCACGACCACCGGGTCCCCACCGGGGGACCGTGGAAACGCCCAGGTCGCGGGGGCGGCGGGGCGGTCCGACGGCAGGGCGGCCGCCCGTTTGTCGGGGACCGAACGGCAAGGCCCGGCATACCCGAGTGGGTATACCGGGCCTCGCCGCAACAGCGCGATCAGACGGGGCGGATGTTCTCCGCCTGCGGGCCCTTCTGGCCCTGGGTGACGTCGAACTCGACCTTCTGGCCTTCCTGCAGCTCACGGAAGCCCTGGGCGGCGATGTTGGAGTAGTGGGCGAAGACGTCGGGGCCTCCACCCTCCTGCTCGATGAAGCCGAAGCCCTTTTCGCTGTTGAACCACTTGACGGTGCCCTTGGCCACGACTGTCTCCTTCGAGGGAAACCGGGCCCGCACCTTGCGTGCCCGGAGGTGATCGCCCTGGTCCGGAGAGGCGCTGAAACGCAAGAACGCCCGTGATGGCGATCACGGGCGAACGGGACTTCGGAACCACGACTGCTGAGTCACGACGCTACACCCGGGGAGCGGCAGCCGCCATCAGGACGGGGCCGGTGTCGCGTACTTCCCGCCATCGGCCGCCTCCACCGCAGTCCCGGCATCCGGCACCGAGCCTCTGTCTCCGACCAGGCAGGTTGGCCACGTGGGGTGACGTTGCGGAGATGCGGGGAAGAAGTTGCGGCAACCGACGGGAGGTTGCTGTGGAGGGTGGAGATCTGGAACTGGGCGAGTTGCTGGCCGCTGCGGAAGCGGCCCCGCCCGGTGAGTCCGTCGACGTGGTGGCCCGCGACCTGCAGAAGCGGTTCGGTGCGCAGCGGGTGTCCTTCCTGTTCGTCGACCTCATCGGTCAGCGGCTGGTACGGCTCGCCGCGGCCGACGACGAGGTCGTGGACCAGGCCGAGCCGATCGACCTGCAGGGCAGCGTCTACGACAGCGTGCTGCGCAGCCAGCGCCAGCACGTGGAGCCGGACGGCCAGGGCGGACGGCGCGTCATCACGCCGGTCACCAACCGCGGCGACTGCATCGGCGTCCTGGAGTTGACCCTGCAGTCCGCGGACGACACCGTACTGCGGCAGGTCCGCGAGGCGGCACACACGCTGGCCTACATCATCGTCACGGACGGGCGCTTCACCGACCTCTACCACCTGGGCCGGCGCACCACCGAGACCAGCCTGGCCGCGGAGATCCAGCACCAACTGCTTCCCTCGGCCCCCTGCTGCGAGGCGGCCCAGTTCACCCTCGCCGCCGGGCTGGTCCCGGCCGACGACATCGGTGGCGACACCTACGACTACACCCTCGACCGCGACACCCTGCACCTGTCCATCACCGACGCGATGGGCCACGACACCAACTCCGCACTGCTGGCCACCCTGTTGGTCGGCGCGCTCCGGCAGGCTCGCCGCAGCGGCTGCGACGCGCTCAAGCAGGCCCACCACGCCCATCAGGCCCTGCTGAGCCACAGCCGCGGGCTGGCCACCGGACAGTTGCTGTGCGTCGACCTCGAAACCGGCCTGTGCGAACTGGTCAACGCCGGCCACCCCTGGCCGCTGCGGCTGCGGGACGGCACCGTCGAAGAGGTCAAGCTCGCCGTCAACCTGCCGTTCGGTGTGGCGGCACCCGCCTCCTACCGCGTCCAGGAACTGCGACTGCGTCCCCGGGACCGTCTGATCCTTCTCACCGACGGCATGCAGGAGCGCGGTGCCGCGGCCGCCGACCTGACCTCGGTCATTCACGACACCGGCGCGCTGCACCCGCGAGAAGCCGTCCGGGCCTTGACCGGCGCGGTCCTCGATGCCTGCCACGGCAGCCTCAGGGACGACGCCACGGTCCTGATCCTGGACTGGCACGGCGACAGCCGCCGACCGGCCGGGACCGGCCCCGTGGACAGGCCGGGGAGACACCCTGGCGTGTAGGGGTACTCCGCCGCACTCGGGCACGCTGTCGTCGCCTACTCTCCACCGGGAGGAGATAATGGGGAGCAGGACAGCAGGCAACCAGGGGTGACTGCGTGGACAGTTCAAGGGAGGCGGACGCGCCGACGGCATCGTCGGCCCCGCCCGGGGGCGCTCTGCGCATGTTCCCGTTGACGGACCGGCCCGGCTGGCAAGCGGCAGGCGAGATCAGTCTGCTCACCCGCCCGGCCTGGGAACAGACGCTGGCCCACCTTGCCCGCAGCGACGAAGAGACGTGCCACTTGGAGCTTTCCGCGGTCACCTTCGTCGACGTCGCCGGTGTCTCCGCTTTGGCGATGACCGCCCAGGGCCTTCCGCAGGGGCGACGCATCGTGCTCGAGGAGCCGCCCGCCACCCTGCGGCGCGTTCTGGACATGTTCTGGCCGGACCTGCTTTCTGTCGAGGTGATGGGGCGATGACGGCTCCCAGCGTCGAACCGTTCGTTCACCCCGCCTTGTTCTACCGGGGCGAGGAGGAGTATCTGCACGGCACGGTGCCTTTCGTCCGCGACGGCCTGAAGGCCGGGGAGCCGGTGGCGGTGGCCGTGCCGGGGCCGAACCTCGCCATGCTCAAGTCGGCTCTGGGCGAGGACGTCGCACACGTGAAGTTCCTCGACATGACCGAGGCGGGGCGCAACCCGGGTCGGATCATCCCCAGAGTGCTGCGCGCCTTCGCGGACACCCATCGCCGGACGCGGGTGCGGATCATCGGTGAGCCGATCTGGGCCGGCCGCAGCGCCGTGGAGTACCCGGCATGCGTCCAGCACGAGGCACTGATCAACCCGGCGTTCCAAGGCCGGGAAGTCACCATCCTGTGCCCGTACGACGCCGACCGCCTCGACGAACAGGTACTCACCGACGCGTACGCGACCCATCCCCTGATCATCTCCGGCGGCAGGGAGCAGCCCAGCACCGCCTACGCCCCCGAGTATGTGGTCGCACGCTACAACCAGCCCCTGGAGCAGCCGGCGGCGGCCGAGGAACTCACCTTCCATGCCGACCAGTTGCCGAACGCCCGGCACTTCGCGGTCGAACAGGCCGCGCGGTTCGGTCTGTCCGGCAGCCGTCTGGAGGACGTGGCCCTGATCGTGGCCGAGCTGACCACCAACAGCGTCGTGCACGGCGGAGGTTCCGGCGTCCTGCGGGTGTGGGCCGACGGGCGCCAAGTGGTGTGCGAGGTGCGTGACCAAGGGGACCTGAACGATCCGCTCGCCGGCCGTCGCCCGCCCGCTCGGGACAAGCTCGGCGGCCGGGGCCTGCTGCTCGTGCACTCCCTCGCCGACCTCGTACGCATCCACACCGGCCCGGACGGAACGGCCGTTCGCTGCTACATCGGTCAGCACTGAGCCCTTCGGCGGACGTCCACCGCGGCGCGGACGCGTACTACGAGCCGAGGCCGTCACCGTGGACGGTGCCCGGGCCGGTTCGTGAGAGGTCAGATGGCCGTGCTCCTCAAGCCCGCCTGGCGGGCGATGAAGACGTTCGCGGCCATGCTGCGCCAAGCTCGGGGCTCCGTCGTACCGACCTCCTCGGTGCACGCGGTCATCGGGCTGCCGGGCCATGCCGCCTACGCCGCCGCGAAGGGCGCACTGTGCTCGCTGGGACGGCAGTTGGCCGTCGAGTACGGTCCTGACATCCGGGTCAACACCGTGTTGCCCGGCCCCATCCTCACCGCCGCCTGGGACGGCATCCCCGAGCCCGACCGGGAACGCGGCGTGGCGGCCACCGCGGCCCGGCGGTTCGGGCAGCCGGAGGAGGTGGCGGCCGCCGTCGCGTTCCTGGCATCGGCTGACGCCTGCGCGCTCTGCGGGATCCCTTCCCCGAGGTGCACTTCGTTCCCGTCGGCGGAGTGGACGCGCAGGCCGCACGCGACTACCTGGACCGGGGCGCCCTCGCCGTCGGGGTCGGTTCACCCCTCGTGGGGGACGCGGCCGACGGTGGCGACCTGGACCAACTCCGGGCCCGCGCGGCCGTGTTCCGCAAGGTGACCGCAGGGGAGACGCTGTGACGGCACGAGACCTGGAGGCCCCGCCGGAGGTGGTGACCTTCGGCGAGACGATGGCCGCGCTGCGGGCACACGCAGCGCTGCGGCTCGGCGGCAGCCTCGGCCTGTCCGTCGCGGGAGCCGAGTCCAACGTCGCCATCGGCCTCGCCCGGCTCGGACACCGGGTGCGCTGGGCGGGCCGGGTCGGCGCGGACGAACTCGGCGCGCTGGTCCTGCGCACCCTGCGCGCCGAGGGCGTCGACATCGACCACGCGCTCACCGACGACACCGGTCGGCCCACCGGACTGCTCCTCACCGAACCCCGCCTCGGCACGCTCACACGCGTCAGCTACTACCGCGCCGGTTCCGCCGGTTCGGCCGTCTCACCGGCCGACGTCCTGCCCGCACTGGCTCCGGGATCCCGCATCCTGCATCTGACCGGCATCACCCCGGTGCTCAGCCCGTCGGCTGCCGAGGCCGCCCTGGCCGCCGCGACCACCGCCCGCGAGGCCGGCATCACCGTATGCCTCGACGTCAACCACCGCTCCCGACTGTGGACCGCCGACCGCGCCCGCACCGTGCTCCGGCCGCTGCTGGCCCGCACCGACCTGCTCATAGCCTCCGAGGACGAGCTGCCGCTGGTGCTGGAAGGGCCCGACGTATGCGAGGACGACGGCGTGAAGAGTCTCCTGGCCGCGGGTGCCGGAGAAGTGGTCATCAAGCGTGGCGCACGCGGGGCGACCACCTGGCCGGATCCCTGCTGCCACCACGACGACGCCGAGGACCACGCAAGTCGCCGCAGGCAGGCGTGTAGTACCGCGGTACCACGCGCCCGGCTCGGTACAGCCTCCCGGTACCACCGGATCGGGGTGATGCGGCACCTAGCGTTGCCGCTGAGGCGTCAGAAGCGACGGACGCCGGAGTCCGACAGGAAGAACGCGAATGATCGACGCACGGCAGTTGACCAAGAAATACGGCGAGAAGACGGCCGTCGACGGACTGGACTTCGCTGTCAAGCCGGGCACCGTGACCGGATTCCTCGGACCCAACGGCGCGGGCAAGTCCACGACCATGCGCATGATCGTCGGTCTCGACGCGCCGACGAGCGGGTCCGTCACCGTGAACGGCAGCCACTACGCCCGCCACCAGGCACCGCTCCAGGAGGTCGGCGCGCTCCTCGAGGCGAAGTCGATCCACCCGGGCCGTTCGGCGTACAACCACCTCAGGGCCCTCGCGCTGACCCATGGCATTCCGGGCCGACGGGTCGACGAGGTCATCGACCTCGCCGGACTGACCAGCGTGGCGAAGAAGCGGGCCGGCGCCTTCTCCCTCGGGATGGGCCAGCGGCTGGGCATCGCGGCGGCGCTGCTGGGCGATCCGCAGACGGTGATGCTGGACGAGCCGGTCAACGGGCTGGACCCGGAGGGCGTGCTCTGGATCCGCAACCTGCTCAAGGGGCTCGCCGACGAGGGCCGGACGGTGTTCGTGTCCTCCCACCTGATGAGCGAGATGGCCCTGGTGGCGGACCACCTGATCATCGTGGGGCGCGGCCGGCTGCTGGCCGACACGACCGTGGCGGATCTGATCCGCGAGGCGGGCGGCGACACGGTGAAGGTCGCGACGCAGGACCCGGCGCGGCTGCGGGACGTGCTGGCCGGACCGGGCGTCGACGTCACCGGGCGGATCGGCTCGGAGGAACTGCAGGTGACCGGGCTGGATGCCCGTCAGATCGGACTGAAGGCGGCCGAACACGGGATCGCTCTGTTCGAACTGAGCGCGCGAACCGTGTCACTGGAGGAGGCGTTCATGGACCTGACCAGGGATGCCGTGGAGTACCACGGCACCACGACCGGGATCGAATCCCTCGGGAGGCCCGCATGAGCACCCTCACCGCGACCACCGAGGAACCCCGCACCACCCCGGCCCGCCCCGTCTACCGGGTGACCGGACGGCGGGTGCTCGCCTCGGAGTGGGCCAAGCTGTGGTCTCTGCGCTCGACCTGGATCACCCTGGGCCTCGGCCTGCTGTTCCTGGTGGCCTTCGGCCTGATCTCCGCGAGCCGCTACAAGTCGGGGATCGACTCCGGGAACCTGGACCGCGACTTCGCCGACTCGACGGCCGTCAGCCTGTCTCTCTTCGGGACCAACTTCGCCCAGCTCGCCCTGGGCGTACTCGGCGTGCTGGTCACGGCGGGGGAGTACTCGACCGGCATGATCCGCTCGACGCTCGCGGCGGTCCCCCGACGCCTGCCCGTGCTGTGGTCCAAGGCGGCCGTGTTCGGGCTGGTCGCGCTGGCCGTGGGGACACTGGGCGGGTTCGTCGCCTTCCTGATCGGGAGCGGGATCGTCTCGGGCACGCCCGCGGCCATGAGCCTCTCGCACGCGGGCGTCCTGCGCAGCCTGCTCGGCGCAGGGCTGTACCTCGGCCTGGTCGGGGTGATCGGCACCGCGCTGGGCGCGCTGCTGCGGTCGGTGGCCGGTGGGATCTCGGTGCTGGTGGCCGCCCTGATGCTGATCCCGGGACTGATCTCCCTGCTGCCGAGCTCCTGGCAGGACGACATCAGCCCCTACCTGCCCTCCAACGCGGGTCAGTCGATGTTCGCGCTGACCCACGACTCCACCAGCCTGTCGCCGGGCACCGGACTGCTGGTCTTCCTCTGCTGGACGGCGCTGGCCCTGGGCGGGGCGGCGTACCGGCTCGCGCGCACCGACGTCTGACACCCGCATCATGAACAGGTGACGTCCGTGACCACCGATGACATCAGCGGGATGGGACCGCTGGTCGCCCGGCTGTCCCGGGGCGGCCAGCGGTTGCGGCAGGCCGACCGGACACACCCGTGGGTGCTGGACACCGGGGTCGTGATCGTGGTCTTCCTGATGTTCTGCCTGCCCGACCTGCTGCACGGCGGTGCCGACGACGGCGACGGCCCCCGCCGGTTCCGGCTCGCCTTCACCCACCTGCCCGTCGCGGGCATGCTGGCCCTGCAGGCCGGTCTCGTCCTGCCCCTGCTGTGGCGGCGACGCAGACCCCTCGTGGCGTTCGCCGCCATCACCGCGGTGTTCGTCCTCCAGTGGTCCCTGGGCGCGGCACTGCGCGCGGACATCGCCCTCTTCATCGCCCTGTACAGCCTCGCCCTGCACGGGCGGCTGCGGCAGCTGCCGTGGGCCTGCACGGTCATGGCGGGCGCCATGGCACTGGTCGCGGTTCGGGCATCCTCGGCCGTGAGCGTGTGGGACGCGCTGTTCTTCCTGCTGAGCACGGCGACCGCGGCCCTCGCGCTCGGCCTGATGGTGCGGATCCGCCGGGCCCAGCTCGCCGGACTGCGGGAGCGGGCGGCCCGCCTGGAGACGGAGCGCGACCAGCGCAGCAGGCTGGCCACGGCCACCGAACGCACCCGTGTCGCCCGCGAGATGCACGACATCGTCGGCCACAACCTGTCGGTCATCATCACGCTCGCCGACGCCGGCGCCTACGCCACGGACATCGCTCCCGAACGCGGCAAGGAGGCCCTGCAGCTCATCGGCGACACCGGCCGGCAGGCCCTGGGCGAGCTGCGGCGGGTGCTCGGCGTGCTGCGCGAGGCCGCGGACCGTCCCCCGGGCGGGCCCGAACTCAGCCCGCAGCCCGGCATCGCGGACATCGAAGCGCTGTGTACAAAGGTGCGCGCCGCCGGGCTCGAGGTCGTCTACCGGACCTCCGGCGAGATGGACGCCCTGGACGGCGGGGTGCAGCTGACGGTGTACCGCATCGTCCAGGAAGCCCTCACCAACATCCTGAAGCACACCGACCCCGGCACCCTGGTGCGTCTGGCGATCCTCGTCGAGGACAGCCGGCTGAGCATCACGGTCCATGACACCGGCCCGGCCACACCACCGGGACCGCCGAACGAGGAAGGACACGGCCTGGTGGGCATGCGGGAGAGAGCGGCTCTGTACGGCGGAACCGTCAGCGCCGGACCGGCGGGCGGCGGAGGGTGGAGCGTCGAGGCCGTCCTCGACCTCACGCCCGGAAGCGGCGGTGACCGATGACCACCGTGCTCATCGTGGACGACCAGCCGCTGCAGCGCTACGGCTTCCACCTGCTCCTGGACTCGGTCCCCGAGACCGATGTCGTCGGTGAGGCCGCCCACGGCGCCGAGGCCGTCCGCAAGACCGCCGAACTGCGCCCGGACGTCGTGCTGATGGACGTCCGCATGCCCGGCATGGACGGCATCGAGGCCACCCGCCGCATCGTCGCCTCCGGCGGCCGCTCGCGCGTCCTCGTGCTCACCACCTTCGACCTCGACGAATACGTCCACGCCGCCCTCCGGGCCGGCGCCAGCGGCTTCCTCCTCAAGGACGCGCGCCCCGAGGAGCTGCTCGCCGGCATCCGCGCCGTCGCCGTGGGCGACGCCGTCATCGCGCCCGCCCTCACGCGCCGCCTCCTGGAGGAGTACGCCCGCTACGTCCCCGCCCACCGCCGGGACCCTGCCGAGGATCCGGGACTCGGCTCCCTCACCGACCGCGAGCGCGAGATCCTCGTCGCCGTCGGCAAGGGCTGGACCAACGGCGAGATCGCCACTCGCTTCGTCCTGTCCGAGTCCACGGTCAAGACCCACGTCGGCCGGGTCCTCGCCAAGATCGGGGTCCGCGACCGCATCCAGGCGGTGATCTTCGCCTACGACCACGGCCTCGCCCGGCCCAGCGTGGACTGAGCCGGCGAGGGGCCGGGCTGGACGCGCTGCGGGCTCAGCCGTTCGGCCCCGCCGGGGTCGTGGTGGTCTTGAAGCCCTCGGTCTTGTTGGCCTGGACGGCGAAGTCGTTGGTGAACGTCTTGCCGAGGTCCACCGACGACTTCACGTTGCCGACCAGTTGCTCCGTCGCCAGTGAGGTCTTCGGGCCGCCGGCCGGCATCAGGCCGTCGGGCAGGAACTGACCCTTGTCCTCGGTCAGGGCCGAGATGTAGTCGGCCTTGGTCACCAGCTGGTTCGACACGTACGACGCGGGCAGCTTGTTCGCGATGTCGGCCGCGCTGTGGGTGTTGATCCAGTGCATGGTGGCGACGAGCGCGTCGACGACCTTCTGCACCGTGGCCTTGTGCGAGTTCACCCAGTCCGTGCGGGCGAGCACACTGGCCGCGGGATAGGCGCCGCCCATCGCCGCCGTGGCGCCTGAGGTGGTGGCCAGGTCGATGGCGGAGGTGCCGACGCCCTTCTTCTGGATCGCGGCGACCGTCGGCTGCGTCGTCATCACGCAGTCCACCTTGCCGTTCTGCAGCGCGGCGATGGCGGTGGAGCCCGCGCCGACCCCGATCCGGTGGAACTGGCTGGTCTTGACGCCCTTCTTGGCGGCCAGGAACTGGGTGAGGGTGTCGGTGCCCGAACCCAGGTCGGTGACGCCGACGGTCTTTCCCTTGAAGTCGGCGCCCGAGTGGACGCCCGACTTCTTGGTGCACATCTCGCGCTCGCCCGGTGCGCCGGAGAGCTGCACGACGTCCTCGACCGCCTTGCCCTTGGCCTGGAACTCGATCGTGTGGTTGTACCAGGCGCCCGCCATGTCCACCTGCCCGGAGGCCATGGCGTCCTCGGCGCCGACACCGCCGTCCTGCTCGGTGCTCAGCTGGACGTCGACGCCGTACTTCTTGTAGAAGCCGAGCTGCTGGGCGAGCTCGTACGGCAGGTAGATCTGCTTGTCGAGGCCACCGGCCATGAGCTTGACGCTCGGCGTGCCGTTGGCTGCGGACGAGCTGCTGGAACAGGCGCTGACCGAGCCGAGGGCGAGGACGGCGAGGACGGACGCGGCGACGGCGGCGGGTCGTCTGGACATGGCTGACCACATTCCTTTGCTGAGGGTTCCGAGATGAAGGGGAGAGAAGTGAGCGGGGGTCAGAGAGAGTTGGCCTCGGTCGGAGCCGGCGGGCGCCAGGACAGCAGCCGGTGTTCGAGCTTGCCGATCAGCCACTCGGCGCCGAGCACGATGACCGAGATGACGAGCATCGTGGCGAACACGCCGTCGGGGTCGAAGTTGTTCTGCGCGGTCTTGATGACCAGGCCGAGACCGCTCTGCGCGCCGAGCACCTCGCCGACCAGGGCGCCGACGATGGCGAAACCGAAGGCGCTGTGCAGGCTGGCGATGATCCAGGTGAGCGCGGACGGCACGATGACGTGCCGGGTGATCTGCAGCTGCGAGGCGCCGAGCACCTTGGCGTTGGCGAGGATGTTGCGGTCGACCTCACGCACACCCTGGAAGGCGTTGAAGAAGACGATGAAGAACACCAGCACCGCGGCGAGCAGGATCTTCGGCAGCACGCCGATGCCGAACGCGACGATGAAGATCGAGCCGAGGACGATACGCGGAATCGCGTTGACCATCTTGATGTAGGGGCCGAGCACGTCGGCCAGGAACCGGCTCTGGCCGAGAGTGACGCCGAAGACCACGCCGGTGACGGCCCCGAGGGCGAAGCCGGCGAGCGCCTCCTGGATGGTGGTCCAGATGTTGGCGTAGAAGGACCCGAACTCGGTGCCGTTGCGGAAGAGGTCGACCAGCCGCTTCGCGATGCCGGACGGCTGCCCGAAGAAGAACGGGTCGACGATTCCCCAGGTGGTGAACGCCTGCCAGCCGCCGAGGACGACGGCCGCGAGGCCGACGCGGGCCGCCCACACCTGCGCGGTGCGCCGCCGGGCGGCGCGCTTGGCGGCGTCGGCAGCCCTTGACGGTGTCCCGTCCTTGACCCGGCCGGCGGAAACCGCGGACGTCGTACTCATGCCGTACCTCCTGCGGTGCGGGCGTAGGCGCGCTCCACCTCCTCGCGCAGCGTTTCCCAGATCTGGTGCTGAAGTTCGATGAAGCGGGGCTGGAAGCGGATCTCCTGGACCGCGCCGCGCGGGCGCGGCAGGTCGATGTCGAAGACCGCCTTGACCGACCCGGGGCTGGACGTCATGACGACCACCCGGTCGGCGAGCGCCACGGCCTCGTCGAGGTCGTGGGTGATGAAGATGACCGACGGACGGATCTGCTCCCACAGGCCGAGCAGCTCGGTCGACATGATCGCCTTGGTCTGCACGTCCAGGGCGCCGAACGGCTCGTCCATGATCAGGATCCTGGGTTCGTTGATCAGTGCCGCGGCCATCGCCACGCGCTTGCGCATCCCGCCGGAGAGCTGGTGCGGGTAGCGGTCCTCGAACCCCGTCAGACCCACCCGGCGCAGCCAGTCGCGGGCCGATGTCTGTGCCTGCTGCTTGGGGACGCCGCGGAAGACCGGACCCATCAGCACGTTGCCGAGGACGGTCTTCCAGGGCAGCAGCGCGTCTGTCTGGAACATGAAGCTGACGCCGTCGGCGACGCCGTCCACCTCATGGCCGCCGACCTTGACCGAGCCCTCGCTGGGCCGGTCGAGCCCGGACACCATGCTCAGCGTCGTCGACTTGCCGCAGCCCGTCGGTCCGACCACCGCGCAGAACTGGCCCGGCTCCACGGTGAAGGAGACGTCCTCCAGCGCCGTGAACACCTCACCCGCAGGTGTCAGAAACCGTTTGGTGAGTCCTGAGATCTCGACTCGCGCGCTGTCCCGGCCGATCTTCTCGGCGACGGGACTCGTCGCCACATCGTTTCGCGAAGCCATTCGAGGCCGTCTCCTTCCTTACCTCGGAGGTCCTCGGAGGTCGAGGAAGGCAGACGCTAGATGGCGCCCGGTATTACGTCGCTGTTTCCGACGTATCTCGCGTTAGTCGTGTTAACAGGGGTTCTGCGCGTTCTGCTCAGGGGGCCGGGGGGTGGGCAGAAGGTCCTCGGTGGGACACAATCACGCCACCACGGGTACGGCGCAGGGGCCGTTCCCGGCAGCACGACAAGGGCGAAGGCACCTGTGATGCCCATCCGTATCCGGATCGGCCGCGGCGGGAAGGGGCGGCTCTCCGCGCGGATCCTGGCCAACCAGCTGGTCATCCTGACGCTGACCGGAGCCATCGGTTTCGTACTGTTCGTCTTCGCCCAGCGGTCCGAGATCGACCGCGCCTACGAGCAACGGGCACTCGACATCGCACAGACCACGGCTGCCGAGCCGCAGATCCGGCAGGCCGTGGCGCACGGGGGCGGCGACGGCATCGTGCAGACCGTCGCCGAACGGATCCGCAAGGCGTCGGGGGCGTCCTACGTGGTCGTGATCGACCTGCACGGCATCCGCTACTCGCACCCCGATCCGGCGCTGATCGGCGAGCCGGTGGGCGATCCGATCCCGGTGCTGGACGGCCGCCCCCACGTCGGCTCCGACCAGGGCGTCACCGGTCGGTCCGCCAATGGAAAGGCTCCGCTGTACGGCCCTGCGGGCACGCTGGTCGGCGAGGTCTCGGCCGGCATCCCGGAACACGACGTGCTCGGCGAGCTGTGGCGGGAACTGCCCACCTTCGGCCTGTACGCCACGATCGCCGTCGCGCTCGGTTCAGCGGCGGCATTCCTGCTGGCCGGCCGGTTGAAGCGGTCGACGTTCGGGCTGGAGCTGGAGGAGATCGCCGGACTGCTCCAGGACCGCGAGGCCATGCTGCACGGCATCCGGGAGGGCGTGATCGCCTTCGCTCCCGACGGCCGGATCAGCGTGGTCAACGACGAGGCCCGCTCCCTGCTCGGCCTCGGCACGGCCCTCGGCAGCAGGCTCGAGGAGGTGTTGCCCGACGGGCGCCTGCGCCGCGCGCTGGACGGCACCCTGACCGGCACCGACCTCAGTGTGCTGACCGACGACCACTGCCTGGTGGTCAACCGGATGCCGGTCGCACTGCACGGCCGTGAGCTGGGCGCGGTGGTCACCGTACGCGACCGTACCGAGCTGATCGGTCTGCTGCGCGAACTCGACTCGGTGCGCGGACTGACCGACGCCCTGCGCGCACAGCAGCACGAGTTCACCAACCGCATGCACACCGTGGCCGGGCTGCTGGACATCGGTGACTCCGACGCCGCCTACGAGTACGCCGTCGAGTCGGCCGGAGCCGAGCAGGCGCTGACCGAGTCCGTACGCGAACGGATCGGCCCCACGCTGCTCGTGGGACTGATCGTCGCGAAGACGACGGTGGCCGCGGAACGCGGGGTACAGGTGGTGCTCAGCGACGACTCCGCACTCGGCGAGGATCTGCCCCATCTGCGCCGGCTGCTGACCATCGTCGGCAACCTGCTGGACAACGCGATCGACGCGGCGGCCGGCGGACCGCCCCCGTCCGCCGGCCGTGCGGTCGAACTCTCGCTGATCGAGGCCGTCGACCAGGTCATGGTGCGGGTCGCGGACAGCGGCCCGGGGATTCCACCGGGCGCCGCCGAATCGATCTTCGAGGACGGCTGGTCGACCCGGCCCGACCGGGGCACCGCCCGGCGTGGGCTGGGGCTGGCCCTCGTCCACCGGCTGGCACAGCAGCATGGTGGCACGATCACGGTCAGCGAGGGACCGAGCGCGGTCTTCACCGTCGTACTCCCCCTGCCCGATGCCGGCCTCGTACCGCGAGACGCACAGTTCACGACGGCCTCGCCGATCGGAGGGGACCGCCCGTGATCAGGATCCTGGTGGTGGACGACGACTTCCACATCAGCCACATCCACTGCGACTACGCGTCCCGCGTCGAGGGCTTCGAGGTGGTCGGCCGGGCGGGGACCGTGGCGGAGACGCTGGACGCGGTGCGCACCCTCCGCCCCGACCTGGTGCTGCTCGACGTCTTCCTGCCGGACGGCAGCGGACTCGACGTGCTGCGGCAGCTCAGTGGGGACGAGGGCGGTGCCCGCCCCGACGCCATCGTGATCACCGCCGACCGGGACATCACCTCGGTACGGACCGCCATGAAACTCGGCGCCGTGGGCTACCTGGTCAAGCCGTTCAGCGCCGGCGACCTGGCCGAGCGGCTCACCGCCTACCGCGAACTGCAGCACCGCGTGGACGCCCTCGGTCTGGCCCCCCGGACCGACCAGGCCGACGTGGACGCCCTCTTCAGCGCCGCCCGGCCACCGGCCATACCCCGGGTCCCGGCCAAGGGACACTCCGCACCGACCCTCGCCCTGCTGCACCAGGTCCTGCGCACCGCCCAGGACGCCCTGTCCGCGGCCCAGGCGGCCGAACTCACCGGTGTCTCCCGCGCCACGGCCCAGCGCTACCTCTCGTACCTGGTACGGGAGGGCATGGTCCGTCTCGAACTCCGCTACGGAGCCACCGGCCGCCCCGAACACCGCTACCGGATCGTGCGCTGAGGTGGGCAACGGTCCCGCCGCGCGATGTTCCTCACTCTTCGGGTTCAACCCGTGCCGGTGTACGCTGCTGAGCGCCCTTGACCTGCATAAAGCGGGCAGGGAGCCGTCTCTTGGGAGTCCAGAATGCTGCGTACCATGCACAAGTCCAAGATCCACCGGGCCACCGTCACCCAGGCCGACCTGCACTACGTGGGATCGGTGACCATCGACGCGGATCTCCTCGACGCCGCCGATCTGCTGCCCGGTGAGCTCGTCCACATCGTCGACATCACCAACGGCGCCCGGCTCGAGACGTACGTCATCGAGGGTGAGCGCGGCTCCGGCGTGATCGGCATCAACGGTGCCGCCGCTCATCTCGTCCACCCCGGGGATCTGGTGATCATCATCAGCTACGCTCAGGTGACCGACGCCGAGGCGCGGGCGCTCGTACCCCGGGTCGTGCACGTGGACCACGACAACCGCATCGTGGCGCTGGGGGCCGACCTGTCCGAGCCGGTGCCGGGTTCGGACCAGGAGCGCAGCCCGCAGGCGGTGTCGGCCTGACCCTGCTCGACGACCTTCGGACCAGGAGCGTGCCCATGAGCGACATAGAGATCCGCGACGACCGACAGGCCGGCCGGCTGGAGGCCCTCGGTTCCGGGGGAGGCGAAGTCGTCGGCCACATCCAGTACTTCGTCCTCGAATCCCCGGCGCGCGCCCTGGTCCCGGTCCACACCATCGTCGAACCGGCCCACGAGGGACAGGGCATCGCGGGCTCCCTGGCCCGCGAGCTCTACACCATCGCGGCTCGCGAGGGCAGCACCGTCGCCCCGCTCTGCCCGTACGTCGTCAAGTGGGCCGAGCGCCACCCCGACGAGGCCCCGGCGGCCGGCCCGGAACTGCTCCGCGCGGCGCGGGAGTGGCTGGCGGCCAACCCCGAGGGCTTCTGAGCGGGCGGGTCCGAAAGCCACGGTCACGCCGACCTCGCGCACCCCACCGGGCCCCATAGGGCCGCGCCGCATCGCGTCGCTCCGGTCCGCGTCTCGCCGGGTGGCATCGCGTCGCTTTGGGCTGCGTCTCGCCGGGTGGCATCGCGTCGCACCGGGCCGCATCGCGTCGCTCCGGTCCGCGTCGCACCGGGCCGCATCGCGTCGCTCCGGGCCGCGTCGCACCGGGCCCCGCCCCACCGCACCGCGCGTCGAGACCCTCCCCCGCACCCCGAGCACACCCACGCGGGCCACGCCCGTCACGCGGGTGGGTGACTGGCGGGAGGGCTCACGGGTACGCGGGGAGTAGTCCAGAGCCGACGTCGACCGACTGGCTGGAGGACCTCATGACCAACCCGTACCCCGATCCCGTCCCACCGGGTCCCACTCCGGGCCCCGGCCCGGTCCCCACGCCGCCGGGCCCCACCCCGGAGCCCCCGTCACCCCCGGACCCGGACCCGTCGCCGGGACCGGGCCCAGGTCCGGGCCCGGTCCCCGACCCGTCGCCGTCCCCGGTCCCGCCGGGCCCTGAACCGGTACCGAACCCGGAGCCGGGACCACCGCTCAGCTGACGGCGACCAACGTGAACACAGTGGAGGAGGGCCACCGAACGGTGGCCCTCCTCCACGTCAGGGCGACGCTCAGCCCGTCACCTCGGACCGGTCACCGCCCCACAGCGTGTGGAAGGAACCGTCGCGGTCCGTGCGCCGGTACGTGTGCGCCCCGAAGAAGTCCCGCTGCCCCTGCGTGAGCGCCGCAGGCAGCCGCTCGGCGCGCAGCGCGTCGTAGTAGGCCAGCGCCGCCGCGAAGCCGGGCGTCGGCACACCCTGGCGGGTCGCCGCGATGATGACCTCGCGCCAGTCGTCCTGGGCGTCGGCGATCTCCTGGGCGAAGGTGTCGTCGGAGAGCAGGCTGGGCAGGTCCGCGCGGGTGTCGTAAGCGGACCGGATGCGGTCGAGGAAGGCCGCGCGGATGATGCAGCCGCCGCGCCAGATCGCCGAGACGGCACCCAGGTCGATGTCCCAGTCGTACTCCTCACGGGCGGCCGCGATCTCGTGGAAGCCCTGCGTGTACGACACGATCTTCGAGGCGTACAGCGCCTGCTCGACACGGTCCGCGAAGGCCCCGGCCTCCGCCTCCGACAGCGGGGACGCCTTGGGCCCGGCGAGACCGCGGGACGCCTCCCGCAGCTCCGCGTGACCCGACAGGGACCGCGCGAAGACCGCCTCCGCGATGCCCGACACGGGGACACCCAGGTCCAGGGCGATCTGCACGGTCCAGCGGCCCGTGCCCTTCTGCTCCGCCTGGTCCACCACGACGTCCACGAACGGCTTGCCCGTCGCCGCGTCCACGTGGGAGAGCACCTCGGCCGTGATCTCGATCAGGTACGAGTCCAGCCGGCCCGTGTTCCAGGTGCGGAAGATGTCAGCGATCTGGGCGGGGGAGTATCCGGCCACGTCCCGCAGCAACTGGTACGCCTCGCCGATGAGTTGCATGTCGGCGTACTCGATGCCGTTGTGGACCATCTTCACGAAGTGCCCGGCTCCGTCGGGACCGACGTGCGTCACGCAGGGCGCCCCGTCCGCCGCCTTCGCGGAGATCTTCTCCAGCATCGGGCCGAGAGAGTCGTACGACTCCCTCGGGCCGCCCGGCATGATGCTCGGTCCGTGCAGCGCGCCCTCCTCGCCGCCGGAGACGCCCATGCCGACGAAGTGGATGCCCTGCTCGCGCAGGTCCCGCTCCCGGCGCCGGGTGTCCGCGAAGTGCGCGTTGCCGCCGTCGATGATCATGTCGCCGGGCTCGAGCAGCGGCGCGAACTCCTGGATCACCGCATCGGTCGGCTCACCGGCCTTCACCATGATGACCAGCCGGCGCGGCCGCTCCAGCGCGGCCACGAACTCCTTGGCGGTCTCGGCCGCGATGAAGTCGCCCTCGCTGCCGAACTCCTCGACCAGGGCGTGCGTGCGCGACGCGGTCCGGTTGTGCAGGGCGACCGTATAGCCGTTGCGGGCGAAGTTGCGGGCCAGGTTGCGGCCCATGACCGCGAGGCCCGTGACGCCGATCTGCGCTGTTGTGCTCATACCGCCTGCTCCCAAAAGATCCTGTGGATCGCGTAGGTCATCGATCGCTGCTGCCGGTCGTGCTTGTCAGTATCGTCCACCGGTCATCCTGGCCTGTCGGGGGACTGTCCGCACACCAGGGATACGGTTCGGGCGCCTCGTTGCGTTCAGCCGGGGACGCCGGTCCGACGCGCGCCCCCACGCGGCTGGTTGCCGTCTTGTCATGGCCTGTTCGCGGCGCTTACTTTTGCCCCTCCTGACGCATGTTGTAGGGGGAGGCCTCCATGGCCGTACGCGGCCGGCACCGCCGGTATCAGCCGAACAGGATCAACCGCGCCTCGCTCACGGTCACCGCCGGTGGCGTCGGCATCGCGGTCCCGCTCATCGGCACCGGCACCGCCCATGCGGCCGACGTGGACACCTGGAACAAGGTCGCCGCGTGCGAGTCCAGCAACAACTGGAGCATCAACACCGGCAACGGCTACTACGGCGGGCTCCAGTTCACCCAGTCCACCTGGGAGGCCTACGGCGGCACCCGGTACGCGGCACGGGCGGATCTGGCCACCAGGGACCAGCAGATCGCCGTGGCGGAGAAGGTGCTGGACGGACAGGGACCGGGCGCCTGGCCGGCCTGCTCGGTGCGGGCCGGGCTCATCCGCGACGGCTCCGCTCCGGACGTCGATCCCCTCACGACGAGGACGGCCTCCGTACCGGACGTACAGCCGCAGACCACCCCGCAGTCGCGGGCCGGGTCCGCCGAGATGTACACCGTGGTCCGCGGCGACTCGCTCTCCCGGATCGCCGACGCCCAGAAGGTCAGGGGCGGCTGGCGGGGGCTGTACGCCGCCAACCGGAGCACCATCGGTGCCGACCCCGACCTGATCCTGCCCGGTCAGCGGCTCAAGGTGCGCGCCACCGCCGGAACGACCACCACCACCGACCGGACGTCGACGAGGAAGACCTCCTCCGACACCGCGGAGAAGACCGAGAAGGCCTCGGACACCGGCCTGGTCGCCCCCGTGAACGCCTCCCTCGGCACCCCCTACCGCAAGGCGGGCTCCGCCTGGTCGAAGGGCTACCACACGGGCGTCGACTTCGCGGTGCCCACCGGGACGTCCGTGAAGGCGGTCGCGGCCGGGAAGGTCGTCACCTCGGGGTGGGGAGGCTCCTTCGGCTACCAGGTGGTGATCCGGCACGCCGACGGCCGCTACACGCAGTACGCCCACCTGTCCGCGATCTCCGTGAAGTCCGGGCAGAGCGTGGGCGGCGGGCAGCGCATCGGCCGCTCGGGCTCCACCGGCAACAGCTCGGGCCCGCATCTGCACTTCGAGGTGCGGACGGGGCCCGGCTTCGGTTCCGACATCGACCCGGTGGCGTATCTCAGGGCCGGCGGCATCAGGATTTGACACGGGTGCGGTGCCGGTCCAGGACCGGCACCGGGATGTACGCGGCGCCGTAGAAGGGGCCGTAGTACGCCGGGGGCTCGTCGCCCAGCTTCTCCAGGAGCTCGTCGGAGGTGCCGTCCGGCAGTGCCGCCTCGGCGGCCGCCGAGGCTGCGGGGGCCGGGACGAGCATCTCCTCGCGCAGGGCGGCGACCTCGTCGACGAGTACGGCCTCGCGCAGGAGGGCCGCCGCCGGCTCCTCGGCGGGTGCCGGGACGAAGCCGCCCTCGCCGTCGAGGACGGGCGCCGCGGGCTCCGGCTCGGCGTGGGTGCGCTGGATCCGCTCCGTCGTCAGCAGGATCAGGCCGCCGGCCGCCACCACACCGCAGCTCAGGGCGAGCGCGGTACCCGTGGTGCCGTAGCGGAAGGTTTCTCCGAACATCGTGATGCCGACCGCTGCCGCCACCACCGGGTTCACGACCGTCAGCGTCGCCAGCGGGGCCGCGAGACCGGCGCCGCGGTAGGACGCCTGCGACAGCATCAGCCCGGCCGTCGCCAGGACGCCGATCGCGGCCAGCGAGGGCAGGTCCGCCCCCGACACGCCACCGCTCCAGTCGACGGCGACCGTCTTGGTGAACACGGAGGACATACCGAACGCTATGCCGGACGCGGTCGCGAGCAGCACGCTGCGCACCACCGGGTGCCGGTGCGCGGCCCGGCCCGCGATCATCAGCGCGACCACCGCGGCGGCCGTCACCAGACCGGCGAACACTCGCTGAGCCGCGCTCAGGGACTGTGCGTCGGACGCGCCGACCAGGGAGAGCAGACCGGCCAGACCCACCGTCGCCATGATCGCGCCCCGCCAGGCGGTGGCTCCGGCCCTGCGGCCGACGAACAGCGCGGCCATCGGCAGTGCGAACACGATCGTCAGGGCGCCCAGCGGCTGGACCAGGCTGAGGGGGCCGTAGGCGAGCGCCACCACGTGCAGCAGTCCACCGAGGCCGTTCAGCGCGACCGCCGCCCACCAGCTCGGCCGGCGCAGCGGTGCGAACTGCTCGTCCGGGTGCGACACCGCGACCTGTTCCTGCACGATCGCTCCGCCCGCGTAGGCGACGGCGGAGACGAGGGAGAGGAGCACGGACAACGCGAGGGCACTCATGAGCTGCTCCTCTGCGTGAGGCGGGGGCTGGCTGCCCGGCGCGACGAACGGTCGTCTTCCATGACCAACACGATGCCGGGAAAAGTTCTTCCCGTCGTCGTACCTGAGCAGGCAATGGGTCCTACTGCCGATGGAGTACAAAAGGGTCCGTGTCCTCCCCAAGGCGGGTGACACGGGGTGGAGGGCCCCTGCTGGGTACCCCTACGGGTCCTGGTACTACTGCTGGTCGTGGACCTGGACCCTGATCTCGCGGCGCTGCGACCGCTCGGCGCCTTCTTCGTACTACGGACGATCGGCGGCACTTCCGGGACAGCGCGCCCGGCGCTGCCGACCCTCGCACAAGTCTACGAGCACCAGGCGTCGGAAGTTTATGGAAATACCCTGACTTTCCGAGTCCGGAAGGTCGCCCGCGCCCTGCGCGCCCCCGAACCCCGGATCGCGGCCTCCATCGCCCAACAGGGCCTCGCGGCCCGGCTGTGGTCGGTGGCGCTCGGCTGCGCGGCCCTGTACGGCCGGATCCCCGACCTGTCGCCGCGTCGGCTGCACTGGGACCCCGACGCGAGCGCCCCGGACGACCTGTGGCTGGATGCCGTGGAGCCTCTGCCGGCCGATGCCGGGACCATCGCCGACGTCGTCCTGCACGGCCACCTCGAACCGCTCACGGCGGCGCTGCACGCCGAGTACCGGCTCGCCACCGGACTGCTGTGGGGCAACGCAGCCTCGGCCCTCGCGGGCGCCGCCCGTCAGCTGGGCCACCGTCCCGACCTCTCCGCCCGCGCCCGTGACCTGGCCTCGGAACTCCTCGCCCACCCCCTCCTCGCCGGGACCGGCACGCTCACCGGCACCGCTTTCCGCCGCCTCAGCTGCTGTCTGTACTACCGGGTGCCGGAAGGTGGCGTATGTGGTGACTGTTGCTTCACACGAGCCCCGCGCCCTTCCCCGCGCGGCGCATCTGGGTGACCATGAAAGCCAACCAGCCATGAGACAGGGGGTTCCGGGTGCGTGTGGGCCTGCTGACCCGGGAGTACCCGCCGGACGTGTACGGCGGTGCCGGTGTCCATGTCGAGTTCCTCGCCCGGGAGTTGAGGTCCCTCGTCGACCTGGACGTGCACTGCTGGGGCGAGGTGTCGGCCAAGGAGAGAGCGGCGGGCGTGATCCGGCACCGGCCCTGGTCCGCGCTCGACACCGCCAACGACGCGCTGCGCACCTTCTCCGTGGACCTCTCCATGGCCGCGGGCCTCGAAGGCCGCGAACTGATCCACTCGCACACCTGGTACGCCAATCTCGCCGGCCACCTCGGCAAGCTGCTGCACGGCATCCCGCACGTGATGACCGCCCACTCCCTGGAGCCCCTGCGCCCCTGGAAGGCCGAGCAGCTCGGCGGCGGGTACGCCCTCTCCAGCTGGGCCGAGCGCACCGCGATCGAGACCGCCGACGCGGTGATCGCCGTGTCGGGAGCCATGCGCGAGGACATCCTCGGCTGCTATCCGGCGCTGGATCCGGCCAAGGTCCACATCGTGCACAACGGCATCGACACCGCCCTGTACCGGCCCGACCACGGCACCGACGTACTGGACCGGATCGGACTGGACCGTGATCGTCCGTTCGTGCTGTTCGTCGGCCGTATCACCCGCCAGAAGGGCGTGCCGCACCTGATGCGCGCGGTCCGGGACATCGACCCGGCCGCGCAGGTCGTGCTGTGCGCGGGCGCGCCGGACACTCCCGAGATCGACCGTGAGTTCCGTGAGCTCTTCGAGGAGCTGAGCCGGGTCCGCGAGGGCGTCCACTGGATCCCGCAGATGCTGCCGCGCCCCGAGGTGATCCAGCTCCTGACCCACGCGGCCGTCTTCGTCTGCCCCTCGGTGTACGAACCCCTCGGCATCGTCAACCTGGAGGCGATGGCCTGCGGAACCCCCGTGGTGGCCTCACGGGTCGGCGGTATCCCGGAGGTCGTGGACGACGGCAGGACCGGCCTGCTCGTCACCGTGGACGACGCGTTCGAGACGGGCCTCGCCAGGGCACTCGACTCCGTGATCGGCGATCCGGAGACCGCGCGGCGGATGGGCGAGGCGGGACGTGAGCGCGCGGTGGGCGAGTTCGGCTGGGATGCCGTCGCGCGGCGCACGGTCCGGCTCTACGAGGAGATCCTCAAACAGGCGTACTAGGCCCCTCGCAAGGGCAGTGATGGGTCAAACCAGGGTGAGGAGAGCGGCCATGCGTCGTGGCGGACCTTCGGTGCTCGGCATCGTACTCGCGGGCGGAGAAGGCAAACGCCTGATGCCCTTGACCACCGACCGCGCCAAACCGGCGGTCACCTTCGGAGGGACGTATCGTCTCGTCGACTTCGTCCTGTCCAACCTCGTCAACGGCGACATCCTGCGCATCTGCGTGCTCACGCAGTACAAGTCGCACTCGCTCGACCGGCACATCACGACCACCTGGCGGATGTCGAGCCTGCTCGGCAACTACATCACGCCGGTGCCGGCCCAGCAGCGCCTGGGACCGCGCTGGTATCTGGGCAGCGCGGACGCGATCCTGCAGTCCCTGAACCTGCTCTACGACGAGCGCCCCGAGTACGTCGCGGTCTTCGGCGCCGACCACGTGTACCGCATGGACCCGCGCCAGATGCTCGCGCAGCACATCGAGTCCGGCGCGGGCGTGACGGTGGCCGGGATCCGTGTCCCACGCTCCGAGTCCCCCTCGTTCGGGGTGATCGCCCCGGGCTCGGACGGCCTCACGGTGGAAAGCTTCCTGGAGAAGCCCGCCGACCCGCCGGGGCTGGCGGACGACCCGGAGAGCGTGTTCGCCTCGATGGGCAACTACATCTTCACCACCAAGGCCCTGATCGAGGCGCTCCAGCGGGACTCCGAGGACGAGCACTCCGTCCACGACATGGGCGGCTCGATCCTGCCGCAGCTCACCGAGCGCGGCGAGGCCCAGCTCTACGACTTCAGCGCCAACCACGTCCCCGGCGAGACCACCCGCGACCGCGGCTACTGGCGCGACGTGGGAACCCTGGACGCCTACTACGACGCCCACATGGACCTGATCGCCGAGCGCCCCGCCTTCAACCTCTACAACCGGCAGTGGCCCATCTACACCCACTCCGGCCAGCTCTCCCCGGCCCGCTTCAACTCCGGAGGCATCGCCAGCGAGTCCATCATCAGCGCGGGCTGCCTGATCCGGGGCCAGGTCACCCGGTCCGTGCTCTCGCCCGGTGTCCTGGTCGACCCGGGGGCCGTGGTCCAGGGCTCGGTGCTGCACGACAACGTCAAGATCGGGCGGGGCGCGGTGGTCCGCGGCGCCGTCCTCGACAAGAACGTCGAGGTCCCGCCGGGCGCGACGATCGGCGTGAACCCGGAGCGGGACGCGGAGCTGTACACCGTGTCCAAGGGCGGGGTGATCGCGCTCGGGAAGGGACAGCTGGTGTCCTGACCGGCGGTGGGGCCGGCCCGGTGGCGGGTGCCGCCGGGCTGTGGACTTCATGCTCACCTCGCGAACTTGTCATGTCCCTGGACGGAAGCCGGATTCCGTGTTGTCATGCCAACTCCTGCCCATGACAACGTTGTTATGGAGGCTTCCGTGCACAGCAGGTACATCACCCGTCTCAGAGCCCGGCTGGCGTTACTCTTCGCCGCCCTCATCGGTCTCGCCGGTCTGAGCGCGGCCCCCGCACTGGCCGACGCTCCCGTCGAAGCCCGTGGTCTCAAGGGCGAGTACTACAGGCAGTCCGCCCCCGGCGCCTTCGACTTCCACGAGCTCAGGGCGACCACCTTCGACCCGCACCTCGACTTCGACAACCTGGAGCCCCGGCTGGCCGCCGCGACCGGCCGCTCGGACGACGTCAGCGTCCGCTGGACCGGCAGGCTGGTGCCGGCGGCCTCCGGACCCCACACCTTCTCGGTCATCGGCGACAACGGCTTCCGCCTCTGGATCGGCGGACAGCTCCTCATCGACCACTGGGTCGACGACTGGGACCGCGAACAGACCGCGCAGCCCGTCGAGTTGACCGCCGGCGAGTCCTACGACATCAAGGTCGAGTACTTCGAGCACTACGGCGGCTCCAACCTCCACCTGCGCTGGGTCCAGCCGGGCGGAACCAAGGAGGCCGTTCCGCAGTCGGCGTTCCGGCTGCCCGAGGGCTACGACTACGACGGCCCCCTCGCGACCACCGTCCTCGCCACCGGCCGCACCCTGAAGCTCGACTTCGCCCAGCCCCTCGCCGCACCTCCGGCCGCGCTCACCGACCACTTCCAGGCGGTGATCGGCGGCGCCAAGTGGCCCTTGGGCACGGCGAAACCGGACCCGGAAGACCCCCGTGTCCTGCTCGTCACCCTCGCCGAACCCGTCGTGGGCAACAGGACCGGCACCGCGCCCGGCACAGCCGACCTCCGCTACGACGGCGAAGGCGGGCTCACCAGTGCCGACGGCAACGTTGTCAGCGCGTTCTGGAGCAGCGGACCCAATCGCTCGATGTACGAACTGCGCACGAAGTGGGCCGACGAGGTGGGACCGGACAACGCCCATCCCGAGTACCCGCGCCCGCAGTTGACCCGTGACGACTGGCGGAACCTCAACGGCCGCTGGCAGTTCGCCGCCGCCGAGGCCGGTGAACAGCCGCCGGTGGGCAGGAACCTGGCCGAGCGCATCCTCGTCCCGTACCCCGTGGAGTCACAGCTCTCCGGCCTGGAACGACACGAGGACCGCATGTGGTACCGCCGCACCTTCACCGTCCCGGCCGACTGGCGCATCGGCTCCGGCAAGCGCCTCCAGCTCAACTTCGGGGCGGTCGACTGGCGGTCCGAGGTGTACGTCAACGGGAGCAAGGTCGCCGAACACACCGGCGGCTACGACAAGTTCGGCGCCGACATCACCCACGCGCTGAAGCCCGGCCGCACCCAGGAACTGATCGTCGGCGTGTACGACCCCACCGACGCGGCCGACGGCGAGAACCCGCCCCTCGGCAAGCAGCGTCTCGACCCGAGCGGTATCTGGTACACCCCGTCCTCCGGGATCTGGCAGACCGTCTGGATGGAGCCGGTCGCCCCCGACCACGTCGGCTCCCTCGAACTGACCCCCGACGTCTCCGCCGACCGGCTGACGGTCGAGGCACAGGGTGTCCGGGACGGCGTACC
Organism: Streptomyces sp. SAI-127; assembly: GCF_029894425.1. Lineage (NCBI taxonomy): Bacteria > Bacillati > Actinomycetota > Actinomycetes > Kitasatosporales > Streptomycetaceae > Streptomyces > Streptomyces sp. SAI-127. Next base: position 1,671,194 of record NZ_JARXYJ010000001.1, on the reverse strand, counting down.
GATCACGGCGACGGCGTACGACGGAAAGCGGAAGGTCGCGACGGCCCGCGGGCGCACCGGCGGACCGCTGACCCTGACCGTCGAGAACCCGCGCCTGTGGTCGCCGGACGATCCGTTCCTGTACGGCCTGAAGGTGACCGTCGGTGCCGATCGCGTCGGCAGCTACTTCGGGATGCGCTCCATCACCGTCGAGAACGTCAACGGCACCCCGCGCACCGTCCTCAACGGCGAGCCCGTCTTCATGATGGCCACCCTCGACCAGGGCTTCTGGCCCGACGGCCTGCACACCGCGCCCACCGACGAAGCCCTGGCGTACGACCTGAAGGTGCACAAGAAGCTCGGCTTCAACGCCGTGCGCAAGCACATCAAGGTCGAGCCCGACCGCTGGTTCTACTGGGCCGACCGGCTGGGCCTGATGGTGTGGCAGGACATGCCCGCGATGACCGCGGGGGTGAATCCGGGTCCCGCCGCCCGCGCCGAGTACGAGCTCGAGATGAAGCAGATGATCGACGAGCACATCAGCAGTCCGTCGGTCGTCATGTGGGTGACCTTCAACGAGGGCTGGGGCCAGTACGACATCGGCCGGATCGCCGAACAGGCGAAGGCCTGGGACCCGACCCGCCTGGTCAACAACCAGTCGGGCCTCAACCTCGGCGCCGACGGCAACGCCGGCGACATCATGGACGAGCACGGCTATCCCAGTCCCGCCCTGCCGGCTCACCCGGACGGCAGACGCGCCCTGGTCAGCGGCGAGTACGGTGGCCTGGGCCTGGCGGTTCCCGGGCACGCCTGGTCCGTCCAGCAGTCGTACGTCGACGTCGATCCGGCGACCTACACCGACGACTATCTGGCCAGGCTCGACGAGGTGCGGGCCCTGGCCTGCCGGGGCGGCAACGGGGCCGTCTACACCCAGATCACGGACGTCGAGGGTGAGCTGAACGGGCTGCTCACCTACGACCGCAAGGTCCTCAAACCGGACGCCGAGCGGGTCAGGGCCGCGCACCGAGCCCTGATCCGGGACGCGTCCCGGGCGATGCCGGCGGGGTGTGCGGCAACCGACGGATGATTACATTCGCCCCATGTGTCCCGCCCCTTTCAACTGGGGGCGGGACTTAATCTGTTGTTAACTGTGCGTAGCTTGATCGTACTTGACCGTAATCGCCGTAGGGCGATTGACTGCTGGCCCACCCGTTGTCGACGCGAGGCAAGCCATTGACTTCTGACCTGCTCGCCCCTCTCGACCTGGCGTTCTGGAACATGGAATCCGCCGAGCACCCGATGCACCTGGGAGCGCTCGGCGTCTTCACGGCACACTCGCCCACCGCCGGCGCGCACGCGGCCGATCTGCTCGCGGGCCGGGCCGCCGCCGTGCCCGGCCTCAGGATGCGGATCCGGGACGTGTGGCCGCTCGGCTTCCCGTACGCCTTCGGGGGAGCCGCCCGCGTACCCGACCCGGACTTCGACCCGCTCCGCCACGTCCTGCTGCACGCCCCGACGGCGGACTTCCACACCGAGGCCGGCCGGCTCATGCAGCGGCCGCTCGACCGCGAACGGCCGCCGTGGGAGGCGCATGTGCTGCCGGGGGAGGACGGGGTCTCCTTCGCCGTGCTCTTCAAGTTCCACCACGCCCTGGCCGACGGACTGCGGGCCCTGACGCTCGCCGCCGCGGTCCTGGACCCGATGGACCTGCCCGTGCGCAAGCCGCGCCCCGCGGAGCCCGCGAAGGCCCTGCTCCCGGACGTGCGCAAGCTGCCCGGGCTCGTCCGGTCCGCCGTCTCCGACCTGGGCCGCGCCCTCGACATCGGCGCGTCCGTCGCCCTGTCCTGCGTGGGTGTGAGCTCCTCGGCCGCCCTCGTGTCCGAGCCGAGCGGCACCCGCCGCACCGCCGGAGTCGTCGTCGACCTCGACGACGTGCACCGCGTCCGCAAGACCCGGGGCGGCACCGTCAACGACGTCCTGATCGCCGTTGTCGCGGGCGCGCTGCGCCGCTGGCTGGACGAGCGGGGGGACGGCAGTGCGGGCGTGGCGCCCCGCGCCCTGATCCCCGTCTCCAAGCGCCGTCCGCGCACCGCGCACCCGCAGGGCAACCGGCTCTCCGGGTACCTGATGCGGCTTCCGGTCGGCGACCCCGACCCGCTGGGCCGCCTGGACACGGTCCGCATGGCCATGGACCGCAACAAGGACGCCGGCTCCAACCGCGGCGCGGGCGCCGTCGCCCTGCTCGCCGACCACGTCCCGGCCCTCGGCCACCGCCTCGGCGGGCCCCTGGCCGGTCAGGGCGCCCGGCTCTGGTTCGACATCCTCGTCACCAGCGTCCCGCTGCCCGGCATCGGCCTGAAGCTCGGCGGCAACCCGGTCACCGAGGTCTACCCCTTCGCCCCGCTCGCCCGCGGCCAGTCCCTCGCGGTCGCGATCTCGACGTACCGGGGACAGGTCCACTACGGCCTCGTGGCGGACGCCGAAGCCGTGCCTGACCTGGACCTCTTCGCCCGGGCGCTGTCCGAGGAGGTGAAGGAACTGCTGGCTGCCTGCGGTTCTTGATCGTTCCGGATTGCGGGTCAGGCCCGGCGCTGAAGTAAAATTCCGCGTTCGACAAGCGGACGCGGCCCACGCGCCGCTCGGGTGACCAGGGAAACGGCAGCGCGATGACGGTGACAGAGGACGGCTCGGCGACCATGGACGAGGTCGTGCGCGGGCCCGGTGACGAGGTCGTGCACGGCCCCGGCATCGACCCGGAGCGGCTGGCCGTCTGCCTCAGCGTGCTCGACGAGCTCGACAAGCTGGAGGTCGACCACCCCGACGCGATCGCCGTGCGCCGGGCCACCGCCGGGGTCTACCGCACCGTGAAGCAGCGCCGCCGGCAGGAGCGCCGGGCCGCCAAGACCGCCCACGACAAGGCGGTCACGGAGGCCACGGCGACCGGCTCCGCCCAGCGCATCGACGACGAGACCGAGGGCATCCTGCCGTCGTCGGTCACCGAGGAGGGCCGGATCGCGGGGATACTCCAGCGCCCGCGCTCCTGCTACACCTGCAAGACCCGGTACGTCGAGGTCGACTACTTCTACCACCAGCTCTGTCCGGACTGCGCCGCCCTGAACCGCGCCAAGCGCGACGTGCGCGCCGACCTCACCGGCAAGCGCGCCCTGCTCACCGGCGGCCGCGCCAAGATCGGCATGTACATCGCGCTGAGGCTGCTGCGCGACGGCGCGCACACCACGATCACCACGCGCTTCCCGAAGGACGCCATCCGCCGTTTCAAGGCCATGGACGACTCGGCGGACTGGATCCACCGCCTGGAGGTCGTCGGCATCGACCTGCGGGACCCGGCGCAGGCCGTGGCCCTCGCCGAGCAGGTCACCGAGGCGGGCCCGCTCGACATCCTCGTCAACAACGCGACGCAGACCGTACGACGGCTGCCCTCCGCCTACGCCGCCCTGGTCGACGGCGAGAGCGCCCCGCTGCCCGCCGGTGAGCTCCCCGCCCACCACGTCATCGGCGCCTTCGGCTCCGGCGCGGTCGACGGACTCGCCTCCCTGCCCGCCGGGATCTCCGGCCTCGACGCGCAGCAGATCGCCGACCTCGCCCTGGTCGCGGGCAACGCCAGCGTGGCCCGGCACCTGGACGGCACCGCCATCGACGCCGGTGGCCTGGTCCCGGACGTCGTCGACAGCAACACGTGGGTCCAGACGATCGAGCAGATCTCCCCGGTGGAGCTGCTCGAGACCCAGCTGTGCAACTACACGGCACCGTTCATCCTGATCAGCGCGCTGCGCCCGGCCATGGCCGACGCCGCGAAGAAGGCCGGGAGCGGACGCGCCTACGTCGTGAACGTCTCGGCGATGGAGGGCGTCTTCGGCCGCGGTTACAAGGGCGCGGGCCACCCCAACACCAACGCCGCCAAGGCCGCGATGAACATGGTCACGCGGACCAGCGCCCAGGAGATGTTCCAGACCGACGGCATCCTCATGACCTCGGTCGACACCGGCTGGATCACCGACGAACGCCCCCACTACGACAAGCTCCGCCTCGCCGAGGAGGGCTTCCACGCGCCCCTCGACCTGGTCGACGGCGCGGCCCGCGTCTACGACCCGATCGTGCGCGGCGAGGACGGCGAGGACGTGTACGGGGTCTTCCTGAAGGACTACGCGCCCGGCAAGTGGTGAGGCCGCGGCACTGACGCTCGGCCGGCGGCCCTGACGTGTGGGCCGCCGCCGACGGGGAACCCGGGGCCCGGAAGGTTCTCTGCCAGGAGTTGTCATGGCACGTCCACACAGCATCGATCCGCGCGCCTTCAACGATCCGCGCAACCGCTACCCGACCGACGAGGAGTTCTACGCGAGCGACCGTCCGCTCCAGCACGAGCTCCCGGAGGACCGGCCCCGCGGAGGTCCCTCCGACCCGATCAGGCACCCCTGGAGCTGGGGAATGATCGCGTTCGTCGTCTTCGCGTGCCTGATCGTCCTCATGGGCATCGCCCTGTTCCCGTGACGCCGTCATGAGGGCGGCGGGGCGTACGACCGCAGCCGGTCATGGACGGCGTACCCGCCCGGGTGCGCCGCCCGCACCCGTGTGCCCCCGTCCACCAGCAGATCCGCCCCGGTGATCCACTCGGCCGCGTCGGACGCGAGCCACACCACGGCCCGCCCGATGTCCTCGGGCTCACCGATCCGCCCCAGGGGCAGTTCCACGGGGCCCTTCTCCCACACGAACCGCGCCATCTCCGTCCGTACGAGACCGGGAGAGACGGAGTTGACCCGCACCCGGGGGGCCAGCTCGCCCGCCAGCTGCCGGGTGAGGTGGAGCAGCGCGGCCTTGCTGGTGCCGTACGCGCCGACGTTCGGCCCCACGTGTCCGGCGCCCTCCGTGCAGACGTTGACCACCGACCCGCCGTGCTCCCGCATCCACCCCCGCCACGCCGCCTGCACCAGCCGCAGCGGTGCCTCGACATTGATGGTGAAGGCCTCGCGCCACGCCTGGGGATCCACGTCCATGAGGGGGCCGTACGGCTGATTCGTCGCCGCGTTGTTGACGAGGATGTCGAGCCGGCCGAACTCGCCGAGAGCGAGATCCACGGCCGCCCGTGCGTGCTCCGGGTCCGCGACGCTCCCCGCAAGGCCGATGCCGCCGAGCTGCTCGGCGGTCCGCCGGACCTCGTCCGCGTCCCTGGCCGTCACACACACCCGCGCCCCGGCGTCGGCCAGCTGCCGGGCGACGGCCGCTCCGATGCCGCGCGTGGCCCCGGTGACCAGGGCGGCCCTGCCGTGCAGTCCAGGCGTCATCGCCGTACCGTCTCATGACGGACCGTCAGTCGACAGCCCCGAGACGGGAGTTGCGTGCCGCGACCAGCTCCAGCAGGGTGCGCCAGTCCTCCAGGACGCCGGCGTCGAAGACGACGGCCCGGCTCTCCTCGTCCGCCTCCCGCAGGCGCGAGAGGTCGTCGTCGGAGGTCGGGCCGTGGTGGCGGACCAGGTGGGCGACGCGCTCGCCGAGCAGGGGGCGTACCGCCGCTGCCGCGCGTTCGGCCCGGGCGCTGCCGTCGGCGGCTGACAGCAGCTGCCCGATGTCCCGCACCAGCCCCGCCACCTGCAGTTCCTTGTCGGCGGGGCGGCTGCGGCGCAGCAGGGCGGCGGTCCGCAACGCCTGCTGGTGCCGACAGGCGTACAGCAGATCCATCAGCTCCTCGACACTGCGCAGCTCCATGCGTCAGTCCTCCCGAGTCCACCCGCGGGACAAGCCGTTGCCGCACGTCAGCAGATCATGGGTGGTTTGCTTTCTGGCCAACAGGACCTGAACTGCGTGGCTTCGGACCGTCGAAGGCCTGCGCGGGCGTGTAGGCCGGTCGGGTGACTCTCAAACCGCGCATCGAGTGACAAACGGGCCCAGAACATGGCCGAAAGACCTTAGGTGACTCGCGATGGTTACGCCTTGTTTTCAGCCCCTATCGAGCGGACCTCCGCTCATCTGGTTAATCTGTAGCCGACGGACGGCAGTAAGGGGTCCCACCCACACCCACAGTCCGTCCCGGGACAAGTCGGTCACCACGGCCTGCTCTCAGCTGAGTTACCGGCGCCACCGCGTCCGAACCCGATCTCGACCCAGACCCGAGCGGACGTCCAGGCACCGACCGTAGGTTGCACTGGTACGTCCCGAGGGTGAGCCCGACACATAAGGAGTGCGCGGTGACACCGGAGAAGACGAATCGCGAACAGCGCCCCAAGGAACGCCCGGAGCGCGCGGGCCTACGGCCCGGAGACATCGGCAGTCTCGACGTGTGGGCGCGCTCCGCCCCCATCCGTCTCGCGGGCTACGAGGACGACCTCGCCGAGCCCCACATCCTGCCCAGCGTGGACTGACCGCAGGACCTTCGCGATCGCCGACGGCATGGGCGTGCGAGACTCACGCCCATGCTGATCAGAGAAGCCGCGGCCGAGGACTGGCCGCGGATCTGGCCTTTCTGGCACCGGATCGTGGCCGCGGGCGAGACCTACGCCTGGGACCCCGGCACCCCCGAAGAAGCAGCGCGCGCCCTGTGGATGCACCCGGCCAAGCGCGTCTACGTCGTCGAGGACGAGAGCGGCGCCCTCGTCGCCTCGGCCTACGTCACTCCCAACTACGGCGGTCCCGCGGGACGCATCGCCAACGCCGGCTTCATGGTCGACCCCGACCAGGGCGGCCGCGGCATCGGCCGCACCCTCGCCGAGCACGTCCTGGCCGCCGCCGCGGCCGACGGCTACCGGGGGATGGTCTTCAACGCCGTCGTCGAGACCAACCCGGCCGTGCGGCTGTGGACCTCGCTCGGCTTCACGATCCTCGGCACCGTGCCGGACGCCTTCGAACACCCCCGGCACGGGCGGGTCGGGCTGCACATCATGTACAAGGCCCTCTAGGGCTCGGCGTTCAGTCGAGCGGCGCCGTCCGCCGCCACGGCTGCCGCCGCTCCAGTTCCTCCGCGACCTCCAGCAGCACCGTCTCCGACCCGGGCCGGGCCACCAGTTGTACGGCGGTGGGGGCGCCCGAGGGCAGAGTGCCGAGCGGGACCGACATCGCCGGCCAGCCGGTGAGATTCCACGGCGGCGTGAGCGGCGAGTAGTTGGTGTTGACCAGGACGTTGCGCAGCCAGCCCCGCTCGTGCCAGGCCTCGGCCTTGGGGGAGCGGCGGGCCAGCGCCGGAAGCAGCAGGACGTCGTGCTCGGCGAAGAACGGCTCCAGTCGCTCGCGCAGTTCCTGCCGGGCCTTGCCCGTCCGCACGGCCTTGACGAAGCGCCGGCCGATCGCCGCGTGCACCCGGGTGCGCCGGGCCAGCAGCCGCGGATCCAGCCCCGCGGCGTCCACCGAGGTGCCCGCCGTCCAGGTGGCGAGCGAGGTGAGGCTCAGCGAGAGCGGGTACGGCGGGTCGGCGCGCCGCACCAGATGCCCCGCCTTGATCAGCAGCCCGGCCGCCTCCCGGACCGCGTTCGTATACGGCGCGCTGACCGTGACCCCGGCGAGCGGGCTGCGCAGGGACACGGCGACGTCGAGCGTGGCGGGCGCGTCCCGTCGTACGAACTCGGTGCCGGCGATGACCGAAAGCAGCAGGCGGGCGTCCTCGACCGTGGTCGACAGCGGACCGTTTTCGGACATGCCGAACCAGTCCCCGTCGCTGATGCCGGCCGGGACCACCCCCGACCCCGGCTTCAGCGTGACGAGCCCGCAGTTGGCCGCCGGGATGCGCAGGGAGCCCATGCCGTCGTTGCCGAGGGCGATCGGGACCAGGCCCGCGGCGACCGCGGCCGCGCTGCCGCCGGACGAGCCGCCCGCCGTACGCGTGGTGTCCCAGGGGTTGCGGGAGGTGCCGTGGACGCCCTCCGTGGTCCCGAAGACGCACAGCTCCGGCACGTTCGTCAGCCCCACGACCACCGCGCCGGCGGCCCGCAGCCGGGCCACGACCTCATGGTCGGCCCCGGCGGGGGTGTCGGGGGTCGCGGCGGTGCCGACGCGGTTGGTCTCGCCGCGCACGGAGAGGTTGTCCTTGACGGCCACGGGCACCCCGGCCAGAGGCAGTTCGCCGAGGTCGCCCCTGGAACCCACCTCGTCGGCCTCCGCCAGCGCCGCTTCGGCGCGCACCACCCGGAACGCCCCGATCCGCCCGTCGAGCTTCTCGATCCGGGCGAGGTGCTCGGCCACCACCTCCCGGGGCGTGGCCCGCTTCTCGCGGACGGCGGCGGCGATCTCGGCGGCGGTACTGCCGACCCAGCTGGTCACGTGCGCTCCTCGGGGCTACTCGCGAGTACGTAGGGAGAACTCTGCCCGGAGGCGGACGTCGCGTCGAGAGCGCTCGCGCTTGGACATTCGGACCGGTCTTCTTGGACTTTTCGCGACGGGGGACGTCGGTGACAGGCGCCGATCAGCAGGTCATCCGATCTCTGGCTCAACTCTCGGCTGATCCAGCCCCGTTGACAGCCCTTGTGGGGACCTCAATTATCAGCCATCCGATGAATAGGGAGTCGCTCATGAGGAAACGGCTGAGATTCGCCGCCGTCGTGGCGCTGCTGACGCTGCTCCTGGCGCCCGCCCCGGCGCTCGCGCGCTCGGACCAGGGCCCGCCGGTCACGGTGCCTGCCCTGACCCGGTGGACTCCGGAGTCGGGCGCCTACGCCTACCGGCCCGGGGCCCGGCTCGTCGCCGGCGATCCGGCCGAACGCCGGGTGGCGGACACGCTCGCCGGTGATCTGCGGACGGCAGGCCACGGCTCGGTCCCCGTCGTACGTGGCGCCGCCCGGTCCGGTGACATCGTTATCGAGGTCGATCCGTCCCGGAGCTCCCTCGGCGCCGAGGGCTACGAACTCCACGCCGGCAGAAGCCTGTCGATCACCGGAGCGACCGAGACCGGCGCCTTCTACGGCACACGGACCCTCCTCCAGCTCCTCGCGCAGGGCGACCGGATCCCCGCCGGGCGCACGGTCGACGTGCCGCGCTACCAGGAGCGGGGCGTCGGCGTGTGCGCCTGCTACATCCATGTCTCGCTGCCCTGGCTGGAGAACCTCGTCCGCGAGATGGCCTACAACAAGCTCAACCAGCTGCTCGTGGAGCTGAAGGTCAAGAGCGACGCCCACCCCGAGGCCAACACCTGGGGCTACTACACCAAGGACGAGATACGGCAGCTCGTCGCGCTCGGCGACAAGTACCACGTCGAGATCATCCCCGAGATCAACTCTCCGGGGCACATCGACCCGTGGATCGAGAACCGTCCGGACCTCCAGCTGACCGACTCCGACGGCGTCAAGCAGCCCTCCCGGCTCGACATCACCCAGCAGGCCGCCTTCGATTACTACAAGAGCCTGATGGACGAGTACGCCCAGGTCTTCACGGCGAAGTCCTGGCACATGGGAGCCGACGAGTACATGCTCGGCTCCGACTTCGCGAAGTACCCGCAGATCCTCGAGTACGCCCAGGAGAAGTACGGTTCGGGCGCCACCCCGCAGGACGCCTTCGTCGACTTCGTCAACCGCGTCCACGACTACGCGGCGAGCAAGGGTGTGAAGCTGCGGATCTGGAACGACGGGCTCACCGGAGCCAACACCGTGCCCGTGAAGACCGACACCACGGTCGAGCACTGGCTGAACGTGGCGGTCAAGCCCAGTCAACTCATCGCGCAGGGCTACTCGGTGATGAACTCCTCCTATTCGCTCTACCTCATCCGCGGCGGCTTCCACAGCGACACCGAGTCGCTCTACGACCAGAGTTGGGACCCGCGCAGCTTCGAGGGCGAGAAGCTCGCCTCCTCCCGGGGGGTCACCGGCGCGAAGATCAGCCTGTGGCCGGACAACGGACGCGGCGAGACGGAGAACGAGGTCGCCGTCCGGCTCTGGCCGGCGCTACGGCATGTCGCCCAGGCCACCTGGGGGGATCCGCATCCCGACGCCACCTACGCGGAGTTCGTGGCGCGCGGTGCGGCGGTGGGCCACGCGCCCGGTTGGCGCGACCTGACCCGGGTGCCGGTGGCGGACGGCACGTACACCTTCGGGCCGTCGTTCACGGCCTCCGTGCAGCGCACGGCGGACGGCTATGTGACCCTCCGGTCGGCGGCCGGCTGCCTCGCGATCAGCGGCGGCAAGCTCACGCTCAGCGTGCCGCTGCAGCCCGGCGTCGAGGCGACCTGGGACACCTGCGACCCGTCCGGCACCCTGCAGCGCTGGGAGTTGGAGCCCGTGGCGGGCGGCTACCGGCTCGTCAACGCAATCACGCAGATGGCGCTCACCGTCACGGACGACGGCCGGATCGTGCAGTACCCGGCCGACCAACGCACCCCCGCCGTCTGGCACTTGAGCTGAGGAGCACCCCCCATGACCGTCTCCAGACGCCTCTTCGTCACCGCCGCCACCGCACTCGCGGTGACCGGCATCCCCACGATGGCTGCCGCGGCCTCCGACGACCGTTCCTACCGCATCCCCGTCTCCCCGGACGACACCGAGGCCGACCTCGTCCGCAAGGCGTCCCACGTCAGGCCCACCGCACGGCAGGTCGCCTGGCAGAGCCTCGAGCGGACCGCTTTCCTGCACTTCGGCGTGAACACCTTCACCGGCCTGGAGTGGGGCACCGGCGACGAGGACCCGGACGTCTTCCAGCCGACCGGCCTCGACACCGACCAGTGGGCCGCGGCCCTGAAGGACGGCGGCTTCAAGCTCGCCATCCTCACCGTCAAGCACCACGACGGCTTCGTCCTCTACCCCTCCCGCTACACCGATCACTCGGTGGCAGCGAGCAGTTGGCGTGACGGTCAGGGCGATGTGCTGCGTTCCTTCGCCGACTCCATGCGCCGCCATGGCCTCAAGGTCGGCGTCTACATCTCGCCCGCCGACGAGAACCAGTACCTGCACGGCGTGTACGCCAACGGCAGCGCCCGCGCCCCGCGCACGATCCCGACCCTCGTGGCGGACGACGACCGTACGCCGGACCGCTTCCACACCCTGGACGCCACCGACTACGGCGCCCACATGCTCAACACGCTGTACGAAGTACTCACGGAATACGGGCCCGTCGACGAGGTGTGGTTCGACGGCGCGCAGGGGCACATCCCGCCCGAGAAGGTGGAGAGCTACGACTGGGACAGCTGGTACACCCTGGTGCGCACCCTCGCCCCGGACGCGGCGATCGCCGTCACCGGTCCCGACCTGCGCTGGGTCGGCAACGAGAGCGGCATCGCGCGCGAGGACGAGTGGAGCGTCATCCCGGTCAAGGAGAACCAGTACGGCCGCACCGACTGGGCCCTGTCCTACGACACCCCCGACGAGGGCAGCCGCGCCGCCCTGGTGAAGGCGCAGCCCGCGACGGACTACCTCCAGTGGTGGCCCGCCGAGTGCGACGTCTCCATCCGCGACGGCTGGTTCTACCACGCCGACCAGCAGCCCAAGTCCGTGGACTACCTGACGGAGATCTTCTTCGGGTCGGTGGGACGCAACGCGGTGCTGCTGCTCAATGTCCCACCGGACACGGAGGGCCTGCTGCACGGCACGGATGTCGTGCGGCTACGGGAGTTCAGGGAACGGATCGAGCGGGAGCTGCCGCAGGACCTGGCCGCCCGCGGCCGCACCACGTCGGCACCGGGCCGCGTCACCGTCGACCTCGGCACGGAACACGAGGTCGACCGCATCCGCCTCGCCGAGGACATCCGCTACGGCCAGCAGGTGGAGAGCTTCGTCGTCGAGGCGCTCCACGACGGCACCTGGACGGAGGTCACGGGCGCCGGCACCATCGGCGCGAGCCGCATCCTGCTGCTGCCGGCTCCGGTACGGGCCCGGAGGTGGCGACTACGGGTGACGCAGGCCCGAAGTGCCGTACGCATTGAGGAGTTCGGGCTGTACCGGTCCCGGGCCTGAGGACCCCTCAGCTCAGATGCCGCTCGAAGAACTCCATGGTGGTGTCCATCGAGCGCCCCCACTGGGAGTAGAAGGTGTGCCCCTCGCCCCGGTATGTGCGCAGCTCGACGTCCTTGCCCGCCTTCTCGAACGCGGTCACCGTCTGGCGGGTCCAGCGGATGGGGCAGGTCGTGTCGGTGGTGCCGTGGTGGATCAGGAGGGGTTCGGTGACGCGGTCGACGTAGGTGAGGGGGGAGACCTCGCGCCAGAACCGGGGGTTCGTCTCGGGGGTGCCGTGTTCGGACTCGATCTCGGCCACCAGCGGGTCGCCCTCGGGGCGTTGGAACTGGTCGATGTTCTCCTGGGGTCGCCCGCTGACCGGCGCGTAGGCGACCGCGGCGTCGAACAGGCCCGGGGCGACCACCAGCGTGTTGTGGACGACACCGCCGCCCATCGAACGGCCGAGCAGGCCGAGGCGGTCGGTGTCGATCTCCGGGCGCCCGGAGGACCGTAGTGCCATCGCCGCGCCGATCACGTCCTCGGTGTAACCGAGGCGGAGGTTCACGTCGTTGTCCGTGTCCTTGTCCGAGCGGGCGTGGTTGCGATAGTCGGTGTGCAGGACGACGTAGCCGTTGCGGGCGAGGAGGTCCTGCTCGCGGGGGAGGCCGCGGCCGGTGGTGTAGATCTCCGGGTCGATGTAGCCGTGCGCCAGCACCAGGGCCGGGAAGGGTCCCTTGCCCGAGGGGATGTTCATCAGGCCCGAGATCGTCAGGCCGTCCGACTCGTACGTCACCTCGTAGCTCGTGTAGGCGGAGGTACGGGTCAGCACCCTGCCCAGCTCGAGACCGGACCCCGTGTGATCGCGCTGGATCATGGCCGGGATCGAGACGGGGTTCACCGGCGCGGCCGTCGCCGTCGGGCTCGCGGTACGCGGCGTCGAGGCGGCCGGACTGCTCGGGCGGGTCCGGTCCTCGGTGTCGCCGGTCGTACAGCCCACCGCGGCCGACAGCGCGAGTGCGGTGGCGGCACAGAACGCTCCCCTTGTCCGCATACGGCCATTGTCCCCGCCGGGGCGCTCGCTGTCCCCCTCGGTTCAGGTGCCCCGGGCCGCTCCCGTGCTGTCCCGCACGATCAGCCGGGGCACCGGCACCCGTACGGTCCGCGCCGGACCGCCGTCCAGCAGCGCGGTCAGTTCCGTGGCCGCCGTACGGCCGAACTCCACGCTGTCCCGGGACAGGGCCGACAGCCACGGCTTGACCATGCGGCACAGCGCCGAGTCCTCCCAGGCCACCACCGACACGTCCGCGGGCACCGAGTGACCCAGTTCGGTCGCGGCGGCGACTCCGGCGAGGGCCATCACGTCGTTGTCGTAGATCAGCGCGGTCGGCGGAGCGGACGCCTCCAGGACCCTGCGGGTCACGGCGGCGCCCGCGGCGTCCGAGTAGTCGGTGGTCACCGACTTCACCCCGGTCAGCCCGCGCCGCTCGGCCTCCGCCCGCAGGGTGCGGATCCGGCGCTCGGTGTGCGCGAGTCCCGGCAGGCCCGCGATGTGCACGATCCGCCGGTGGCCCAGCGCGTACAGCTCGTCCACGACCGCGGCCATCGCGCCCGCGTCGTCCGCCCAGACGGTCGACAGCCCCGGATGGCGTTCGTCGGGGGCGCCGCCGATCACCACACCGGGCAGGCCCAGTTCGTCGAGGACCCCGGTGCGTGGGTCGTTGGTGCGCGGGTCGACCACCAGGACACCGTCCACCCGGTGTTCGGCCCACCAGCGCCGGTACACCGCGCACTCGTCCTCGACGTCCTCCACCACCTGGAACAGCAGCCCGAGATGACGCTCCGCCAGCACTTCCTGTATCCCGGAGACGAGCTGGAGGAAGAACGAGTCGACGCCGAGCGTCTCGGCCGGCCGTGCCAGCACGAAGCCGACCGTGGCGGCGCCCTCGCCGGACAGCGCGCGGGCCGCGGTGCTCGGGCGCCAGCCGAGTTCCTCGGCGACCCTGCGCACCCGGTCGCGGGTGTCCTCGGAGACCCCGGCCCGGCCGTTCAGTGCGAAGGAGACCGCGCTCTGGGAGACGCCGGCCCGCCGGGCGATGTCCTTCATCGTGGGCCTGCGGACCGGTGACCGCTTGCCTGACACGCTGTTTCCCCATTCTCCCTGCGGTTCGTCGGGACAGTATGCACTAATGCGGTTCAGCTGCGTCAACCTAATACGCATTAGTCACTAAACAAATTAGCTGCGCGAGATGCATTGACGGGCCCGTGGAACGGCGTGCAGGGTCTCCGTCGTTGGCCAACTCCGCCGCAAAGGAGACCCGGTTCGCCGTGCCTATTTCCCGCAGAACCTTCGCTGCCGCCGCTGTCTGTGTCCTTCTGCCGCTGAGCGGCTGCGGGTCCGGCGACGACGGCGGTTCGAGTGACGCCTCCGGCAAGATCGAGGGCGACATCACCTTCCAGACCTGGAACCTCAGGGCAAACTTCAAGGACTATTTCGAGGGCCTGATCGCCGACTTCGAGAAGAAGTACCCCGGCACCGACGTGAAGTGGATCGACCAGCCCGCCGAGGGCTACGCCGACAAGATCAGCGCCGATGCCGCGGGCGGCACCCTGCCCGACGTCGTCAACGTGTCCCCGGACCTGGTCGCGCCCCTCGCCGAGGCCGGCCTCGCGCTCGACCTCGACAAGGCAGCCGGGCAGTACAGGAAGGAGTACCTGGACGGCGCCTGGGCGAGCCACCAGGTACCCGGTGTGACCGGCACGTACGCCTTCCCCTGGTACCTCAACACCGGACCGCTCTTCTACAACAAGTCCCTCTTCGAGGAGGCCGGGATCGACCCCGACCAGCCGCCGAAGACGTACGACGAACTCTTCGCGGACGCCCTGGAACTGGCGAAGAAGAGCGACGGCAAGGTCGCCACCCTCGCCAACGTGCCCACCATCGAGGACTTCGGCCGCTACGGCGTCCCGCTCATGAACTCCGAGGGCACCGCCTTCGCCTTCAACGACGCCAAGGGGGTCGAACTGCTCACCAAGTACAAGGAGCTGTACGACGCCAAGGCGCTCGACCCGCAGGCGCTCACCGCCACGCCCGAGTCCTCCGGCAAGAAGTTCCTCACCGGGGCCGTCGCCATGAACCCCGGCAGCGCACTGGACCTCGGCAACTTCAAGAAGCAGGCGCCGAACCTGTACAAGAACATCGGCATCACCGACCAGATCACCAGCACCGGGCACGTCAACATGTACGTGATGGGCGTGATGGTGAACGCGCAGACCAAGAAGAAGGCCGCATCCGTCGCCTTCGCGCACTACGTCACCGACGCCGAGCACCAGATGTCCTTCGCGAAGAAGGTCGCCATCTTCCCCAGCACCGCGGGATCGCTGGACGACCCCTACTTCACCAAGGAGGACGGGACCGACGAGACGCGGGTGCGGGTCGCCGCCGCCAAGTCGCTGAAGAACGCGGTCAATTACACACCGGTGCTGTTCAGCGAGCAGATGAAGACGGCCCTGCGCAACGAGGTCGCGAAGGCGTTGCAGGGCAAGGAGAGCCCCCAGGAAGCTCTCGACAACGCTGTCAAGGCCTGTGACACGCTGCTCGAGCAGCAGGGATAGCCATGGCGTCGTCCACCGTCTCCCGCGTGCGGCGCGACAGCCGCACGCCCGACGTGAATCCCGTACGTCGCGTGCGGCGCCAACTGCCGATGAGTCCCTGGCTGTTCGCCGCACCCGGTCTGCTGATCATCGGCGCGTTCATCCTGTACCCGTTCGTCTCCACCCTGATCAACGCCTTCACCGACCGGCGCACCCTGATCCCGGGTGAGTTCGTGGGCCTGGCGAACTTCCGTGAGCTGCTGCACGACGACATGTTCTGGATCGGCCTGCGCAACAGCTCGCTGTACGTCCTCGGCGTCGTGCCCGCGCTGGTGATCCTGCCGCTGCTGCTCGCGCTGCTGGTGCAGAAGAACATCCCCGGCATCACCTTCTTCCGGTCCGCCTTCTACACCCCGGTCGTCGCGTCGATCGTCGTGGTCGGACTCATCTGGGTGTGGCTCCTCGACGAACGCGGCCTGATCAACTCGCTGTTGGAGGCCGTCGGGGTCGGCCGGATCGGCTTCCTGAGCGACCAGTGGCTGCTCCTGCTGAGCGCCATGGCCGTCACGGTGTGGAAGGGCCTC
This sequence comes from Streptomyces sp. SAI-127, assembly GCF_029894425.1. Taxonomy (NCBI): domain Bacteria; kingdom Bacillati; phylum Actinomycetota; class Actinomycetes; order Kitasatosporales; family Streptomycetaceae; genus Streptomyces; species Streptomyces sp. SAI-127. The sequence goes on along the minus strand of NZ_JARXYJ010000001.1, from coordinate 1,655,185 downwards.
GGCTACTACATGATCATTTACCTGGCCGCCCTGGCCAATGTGCCGCGTGAGCTGCACGAGGCCGCGGCGGTGGACGGGGCCGGGGCGATCCGGCGGTTCGTCACGGTGACGGTGCCCGCCGTCCGCTCGACCATGGCCCTCGTCGGGGCACTGTCCTCGGTCGCCGCCTTCAAGGTGTTCTCCGAGGTCTACCTGATGGCCGGCCCCAGCGGGGGACCGGCGGGTGAGGACACCACGCTCGTGATGCTCGTCCAGCGCACGGGCACCGGACTCACGGGCCGCGTCGGCTACGCGTCCGCGATCTCGGTCGTCGTCTTCGTCGTCACCGTCGCGCTGATGCTGCTCGTGCTGCGGGCCGACCGGAGGGGGGAGACGTGACCCGGGTACGCAAGGGCGAACTGGTGCTGCGGTACGTCCTGTTGCTCGCCGTCCTCGCCCTGACCGTGGGCCCCTTCCTCTGGCAGCTGTCGACCTCGCTCAAGGGCCCCACGGAGGACATCTACAGCTCGCCGCCGTCCTTCCTGCCCCGGCATCCGACCCTCCACAACTACGAGCGGGTCGCCGACACCATCCCCGTCTGGGACTACGCCTTCAACTCGCTGAAGGTCGCCACCGCCAACGTCGTGACCAACTGCGTCGGTTCGGCGCTCGCCGGATACGCCCTGGCCCGGCTCCGCTACCGCGGCCGCCGCGCGGCCACCCTCGCGTTCGTCCTGGCGATGCTCGTGCCCGTGGAGGGCATCATCATCGCCCAGTTCACCACCATGCGGGAGCTCGGCCTCAACAACACCCTGATCGGCGTGGTCCTGCCGGGCTGCATCGGCGCGATGAACGTCCTGCTGATGCGCAACGCCTTCCTGAACCTGCCGTACGAGATCGAGGAGGCGGCCTACGTCGACGGCGCCAACGTCTGGCAGCGTTTCCTGCGGATCGCGCTGCCGTCGGTGAAGGGAACCGTGGCCGTCGTCGCGATCTTCGCCTTCATGGGCGCCTGGGACGATTTCCTGTGGCCCCTGATCGTGCTGAGCGACCCGTCGAAGTTCACCCTCACCATCGGCCTGAACTACCTGCACGGCACCTTCGCCAACGACGAACGGCTCGTCGCCGCGGGCACGGTCATCGCCGTGGCCCCGCTGATCGCCCTCTTCGCCGGCCTCCAGCGGTACTTCTTCCGCGGGGTGGGCGAGGGGGCGGTGAAGGGCTGAACGAACCCCCAGAGTCAAGGATCCCGTATGCCTCCTGCCGTGCGCTTCGGCGTCAACTACACCCCGAGCGTCGGATGGTTCCACCACTGGCTCGACTTCGACCTCGATCCGGTCCGCGCCGACCTCGACTCCATCGCCGCCCTGGGCCTCGACCACATCCGGGTCTTCCCGCTGTGGCCCTACTTCCAGCCGAACCGCACTCTCATCCGGGAGCGCGCCGTCGCGGATCTCGTGCGGCTCGTCGACGCCGCCGCCGAACGCGGTCTCGACGTCAACGTCGACGGCCTGCAAGGGCACTTGAGCAGCTTCGACTTCCTGCCGGCCTGGACCCGGACCTGGCACCGGCGCAATCTCTTCACCGACCCGGAGGTGGTCGAGGGCCAGGCCGCCTATCTGCGCACGCTGGCGGCGGCGCTGGCGGACCGGCCCAACTTCATCGGCATGACCCTCGGCAACGAGGTCAACCAGTTCTCCGCGGGCCCGCATCCCGACCCCGACCGGGCCACGTCCGAGCAGATCGACGCCTGGCTCACCCGCATGCTCGCCGCCTGCGAGGAAGGGGCTCCCGGCCGACTGCACCTGCACGCCGAGTACGACGCCACCTGGTACCAGGACGACCAGCCCTTCACCCCCGCCCAGGCCGCCCGCCACGGTGCCGTCACCGCCGTGCACTCCTGGGTCTTCAACGGCACCGCCCAGCGCCACGGCCGCACCTCCGTCCAGGCCGAGCACCACGCCGCCTATCTCGTCGAGCTCAGCAAGGCCTGGGCCGAGGACCCACACCGGCCGGTCTGGCTCCAGGAGGTCGGCGCACCCGCCCCGCTGGTGCCGCCCGAGCACGCCGCCGCCTTCACCGAGGCGACCGTGGCGAACGCCCTGGACTGCCCCGACCTGTGGGGCATCACCTGGTGGTGCTCCCACGACGTGTCCCGGGAGCTGGCCGACTTCCCGGAACTGGAGTACGGGCTCGGCCTGTTGACCAACGACCGGAAGCCGAAGCAGGCGGCCCGGGTGCTGGAGCGGGCGGCGCGCACGGGCTCGCGAGCGCCTGAACGCCGTACGACCGCGCTGGTCGTTCCCTCCGACCCCGCCTGCCGTTCGCGCTGCGCGCCCGGTGGCCCGGTCTTCGACGCCTACTTCCGGCTGGCCGCCGACGGCGCCCGCCCCACCACCGTCCTCGACACCCGTGCCGCCGACCAGGACCACCTGTCCGCGCGCGGCATCACCGAGGTCGTCACACCCGATCAGGTACTCCCACCGTTCCTGTGGACTGAGCGGGAGTGAGTCCGTACAGCCGCGCGCCCCGAACGGGCTTGGGCGAGCTGGTCCCCGGCGTACTCGACCCCGGGGCGGCGACACGCATCCTGTGCGCGGTCCGAGCCCGGGAGGCCCCCGCGGCCGGAGGCCGCTGATGGACACAGCCCTCACGACCTGGCAGGTCGGTACGGCCAGAGGCGACGGGGAGGCCCTGAACCATCCTCTGGTGGAGCAGGGGCCCCGCACGCTGACGCCGTACCCGGTGTCCCAGGTCGCACGACCACGCCAGCCCAAACAGCCCAGGGCGCCACAAGCCCGTCAGCGGACGATCACACGATCGAGCTAATGCGGCCTTGTGCGCACTCCCTGGCGAGCAGCAACACCCCCCAAGGACCACTAGGAGGCACCCGCTCGTGAACCCCACCAGACGCACCGTCCTGCTCGCCGCGACCGCGGCGGCGCTGCTCCCCGCGCTGCCGGCGAAGGCGGCGGCGGCGACCGCGCTCCAGCCGTACGCCACCTACTGGTACCCGGACTCCCTGCCCTCCGGCAGCCCCGGCACCGGCATCACCTGGCGCAGCCTCAAGGCCTGGCGGGCGGCCGACGACGCCGACCTCGCCTTCAACGCGGCCTCCGTACCGCTCGCCGCCCGCTTCACCCCGACCCCCGCGAACACGACGGCACGCGCCGGCCAGGCCCGCATCCAGTCGCTGGTCTCCTTCGGGCCCACCGCGGGCAACCCGTCGCAGGGCTCGGCGACCTCCGACTACTACGCCTTCGGGCACTGGGCCTACGTCGACGAACTGGTCTTCTGGGGCGGCTCCTCCGGCGAGGGACTGATCCTCGCGCCGAACGCGCCGATCGTGGACGCCGCCCACCGGCACGGCGTGCCCGTCCTCGGCAACATCTTCCTGCCGCCCGTCGCCTACGGGGGACAACTGCAGTGGACCCGGGACCTGGTGCAGAAGAACGCGGCCGGGCGGTATCCACTGGCGGCCCAACTCGTCGCGGTCGCCGCGGCCCACGGTTTCGACGGGTGGTTCGTCAACGCCGAGACCGGGGGAGGGGACACGGCTCTCGGGGCGGACATGCTGGGATTCGTCCGGGAGCTGAAGTCGCTGGCCGCCGCTCGGGGGCAGCGGGTGACGTGGTACGACTCGATGACCGTGAGTGGGACGGTGAGCTGGCAGGGTGCGCTGAACAGCCGTAACCAGGCGTTCTTCGAGGCCGCCGACGACATGTTCGTCGACTTCCGGTGGACGGCTGCCGGTCTGGTGTCCTCGGGCGCCCTGGCACAGCGACTGGGCCGCAGCCGCTACGAGCTGTGGGCCGGGGTGGACGTGGAGGCGGGCGGCTGGAACACGGCCGAGAACTGGGACGCGATCGTGCCGGCCGGCAAGCCGCACATCACGTCGATCGGGCTGTACCGGCCGGAGTGGACCCGCAACCACCTGCCCGCGGACCAGCGGTCACCGGAGGACTTCCACGCCGCCGACGACCGCTTCTGGACGGGCCGGTCGCTCGATCCGTCCCGGCCCGACGGGACGGACGGCTGGCGCGCTCCGGCGGTGTCGGTCGCCGACCGGTCGACGGTCACCTCGGTGCCGTTCGCGAGCGTGTTCAACACCGGGCACGGGCTGCGGTGGTACGAGGAGGGTGCCGTCACCTCGGACGCGGCCTGGAACCACCTCGGGTTGCAGGACCGGCTGCCGTCGCGGCAGTGGGTGGTGCGGACCGAGGGCTCCCGGCCGGCTGTCTCCTTCGACTTCGCGGACGCCTGGCGGGGCGGAAGCAGTGTGGTGGTGAGCGGCACGGTGGACGAACCGGTCACCGTGGATCTGTATGCCACGCGGCTGCCGATCGGCGACGGCACGGTGGTCGAGCTGACCCACCGGACCGACGCGGGTGCGGTGGGCGTCGAGCTGGCCGTGGCCACCGCCGAACCGGGCGCGCCGGGGGCGACACCGCCGTACGTCCGTCTTCCCGTGACCACCGGCGACGGCTGGCACACCTCGACCGTACGGCTCACCGGGCTCTCCGGGACCGTCCACGCGCTTGGCGTGCGGCTCACCGGCAGCGGCCCGCTGACGTGGCGGCTCGGCGGTCTCGCGGTGTACGACACCCCCGGCACCCCCGCCGCACCCTCCGGCCTGCGGATCACCGCGGCCTCCGGCGGCGACCTGCGCCTCGCGTGGAACCCCGCTCCCGGCCCCGTACGCCACTACACCCTGCACCGGCTCCTGCCCGACGGCAGCCGGCGCTTCCTCGGCGGCACCTGTCAGCGGGCCTACTTCGTCGGCGGCCTCCAGCCCGAACAGGGCGAGCGGCAGGCGCGGTTGGAGCTGCGTGCCGTGGGGGAGCTGTACACGTCGTCGGACCCCGTGACCGTGACCCACCCCTGGTAACCCCCGGACCCTTGGAGAGCACCCCGCATGCATGACGACCGCAGCCTGGTCGAAGCCCGCCTGAGGCGCGTCCTCGACGAGCGGCTCCGCCCCGCCGTGTACCCCGAGTCCGTGCCGCTGGACGTGGCGGTGTGGCACGCGCCCGACGAGCCGGTGCCCGTCGCCGAGGGCCTGGCGGCCGAACCGGAGCCCATCGCCGTGGGCGCCCGCTGGGGTGCTCCCTGGGGCACCAGCTGGTTCCGCGTCACCGGGACCGTCCCCGAGGCGTGGGCCGGGAAGACCGTCGAGGCCCTCCTCGACCTCGGCTTCGACGAGAACATGCCCGGCTTCCAGTGCGAGGGTCTGGTCTACCGGCCCGACGGCACCCCCGTGAAGGGCCTCAACCCGCGCAACCAGTGGGTGCGGATCGGCGCGCCCGTCGAGGGCGGCGAGGAGGTGCGCCTGCACATCGAGGCCGCGTCCAACCCCGTCATCCTCGACTACCACCCCTTCCTGCCCACGCGGTTGGGCGACAAGGAGACCGCCGGGGCCGAGCCGCAGTACCGGTTGGCGCGCATGGACCTCGCCGTCCTCGACGAGACCGTCTGGCAGCTCGTGATCGACCTGGAGGTGCTCGGCGAGCTGATGGCCGAACTGCCGGTGGAGTCGGCCCGGCGCTGGGAGATCCTGCGGGCGGTGGAGAAGGCGCTGGACGCGATCGACCTCCAGGACGTGAACGGCACGGCGGCGCAGGCAAGGGTACGGCTGGAGACGGTGCTGTCCGAGCCCGCCGTGCCCTCCGCCCACCGCATCAGCGCGATCGGCCACGCGCACATCGACTCGGCGTGGCTGTGGCCGCTGCGCGAGACGGTCCGCAAGGTCGCCCGTACGACCTCCAACATGACCGCGCTCCTCGACGACGAGCCGGAGTTCGTCTTCGCCATGTCCCAGGCGCAGCAGTGGGCCTGGGTCCGCGACCACCGGCCAGAGGTGTGGGCGCGGGTGAAGAAGGCGGTGGCGGACGGGCGGTTCGTGCCGGCCGGCGGCATGTGGGTGGAGTCGGACACCAACATGCCGGGCTCAGAGGCGATGGCCCGTCAGTTCGTGCACGGCAAGCGGTTCTTCCTCGACGAGTTCGGAGTCGAGAACGAGGAGGCGTGGCTGCCCGACACCTTCGGCTTCGCGGCCGGACTGCCCCAGATCATCAAGGCGGCAGGCTCCAAGTGGCTGCTGACACAGAAGATCTCCTGGTCGCAGACGAACAAGTTCCCGCACCACACCTTCCGCTGGGAGGGCATCGACGGCACCCGGATCTTCACCCACTTCCCGCCCGTCGACACCTACAACTGCTCCATGAAGGGCAGCGAGATCGCCCACGCGGCACGGAACTTCAAGGACAAGGGGGCCGCCCGCCACTCCCTCGCCCCCACCGGCTGGGGCGACGGAGGCGGCGGCACCACGAGGGAGATGATCGCCAAGGCGGCCCGCCTCCGCGACCTCGAAGGCTCGGCGACCGTGGCCTGGGAGACCCCGAAGGAGTTCTTCACCAAGGCCGAGGCCGAGTACCCCGAACCACCCGTCTGGGTGGGCGAGTTGTACCTCGAACTCCACCGGGCCACCCTCACCAGCCAGGCGAAGACCAAGCAGGGCAACCGCCGCAGCGAACACCTGCTGCGCGAGGCCGAACTGTGGGCGGCGACGGCGGCAGTACGAACGGGATTCCCGTACCCGTACGAGGAGTTGGACCGCATCTGGAAGACGGTGCTGCTCCACCAGTTCCACGACATCCTGCCGGGATCGTCGATCGCCTGGGTGCACCGGGAGGCGCGACGCACGTACGAGCGGCTCGCCGACGAGCTGAACGGCATCATCGACGCGGCCCAGCGCGCGCTGGCGGGGGAGGGGGCACGGGAACTGCTCTTCAATTCCGCACCCCACGGCCGAGCCGGAGTCGCCGCGGGCGGCGCCGGGACCGCGGTCGTCGAGGGGCGGACGACGGTGACCGAGCGGCCCGGCGGCGGACACGTCCTGGACAACGGCATCCTGCACGTCGAGGTCGACGCGCGCGGCCTGGCCGTCTCCGTGTACGACATCGAGGCCGACCGCGAGACGATCGCACCCGGCCGTGCCGGGAACCTCCTCCAGCTCCACCCGGACTTCCCGAACATGTGGGACGCGTGGGACGTGGACGAGTTCTACCGCAACACGGTCACGGATCTCACCGATGTGGACGAGCTCGCCCCCGAGGGGCACGGTGTGCGGATCGTGAGGACCTTCGGCGGCTCCCGCGTCACCCAGGTGCTGTCCCTCGCGCCGGGGGAGCGGCGGCTGCTCGTGGACACGGAGGTCGACTGGCACGAGACGGAGAAGTTCCTGAAGCTCGCCTTCCCGCTCGACGTGCACGCCGAACGGTACGCGTCGGAAACGCAGTTCGGGCACTTCCACCGCCCCACCCACACCAACACCTCCTGGGAGGCGGCGAAGTTCGAGGCCTGCAACCACCGCTTCGTCCACCTGGAGGAACCCGGCTGGGGCGTGGCGATCGTCAACGACTCGACGTACGGCCACGACGTGACCCGTACGGTCCGCACCGACGCCGACCGGGGCACGACCACCACGGTCCGGGTGTCACTGCTGCGCGCCCCGCGTTTCCCCGATCCCGAGACCGATCAGGGCGTCCACCACTTCCGGCACGCGCTGGTGCCGGGGGCGGGCATCGGGGACGCGGTACGGGAGGGGTGGCGGATCAATCTGCCGGAGCGGGTCGTACCGGGTGCCGAGGAGGTCGCCCCGCTGGTGACCGTCGACCAGGACGCGGTCGTCGTCACCGCCGTCAAGCTGGCGGACGACGGTAGCGGGGATGTGGTCGTGCGCTTCCACGAGGCACACGGGGGCCGGGCACGGGCCACCCTCACAGCGGGGTTCGAGGTCGCCGGGGTCACCGCGACGGATCTGCTGGAGCGCCCGTGGGCAGATGCCCCCGCGCTGCGGCGTGAGGGGAATGAGGTGTCCTTGCGCCTGCGGCCGTTCGAGCTGGTCACGCTGCGGTTCACCAGGGCTTGAGCAAGGGGGGCGGGGAGACCCGCCCCCCTTCACCTCGGGAGCTGAACCTCGCCGCAGCTCAGCTCCCGAGCTGCGCCCGCAGCCACTCCTCCACCTCGCCCACATGCGCGGCCGCCGCCGCCCGGGCCGCCTCCGGGTCGTGGGCGATCAGGGCCCGGTGGATCGCGGCATGTTCACGCCGCGTCCGTTCGAACGCGCCCTCCTCCTGGTAGCCGCGCCACACGCGTGCCCGGAAGGTGCGCGACGACAGGCCCTCCAGGATCGCCGCCATCGTGTCGTTGCCGGCCGCGACCGCGATCTCGCGGTGGAAGGCCAGGTCGTGGGCGAGGATCTCCTCGGGGTCGTCGGTGGCGTTCATCGCCGTGAGGTGTTTCTCGACCTCGGCCAGCTGGTCGGGCGTGATGCGGGCGGCGGCCAGCGCGGTCGCCGTCGACTCGAGGACGCGGCGCACCTCGAGCAGCTCCACCAGTCGCGGGCCCCGGGACAGGTCGGCGACCACGCCGAAGGTCTCCAGCAGGTCACCCGCCTCCAGCTGGGTGACGTAGATGCCCGAGCCGTGCCGGGCCTCCAGCACGCCCATCACCGTCAGCGCCCGGATCGCCTCGCGCATCGAACTGCGGGAGAGGCCCAGCTGGACGGCCAGATCACGCTCGGTCGGCAGCCGCTGGCCAGGTTCGAGCCGGCCCTCGCCGATCATCGCCTTGATCTGCTCGATGGCGCGCTGCGTCACGGTGCCCTTCTGCGGGGCTGTCTCGTCCACGCCATTCCTCCACATCACCGGGTGCGCCGCAGTCTAACCCCCAAGGTGGTCGGACCACTATGGCCGAAAGACGGGAAAATCTGCCGCCAGAGGCTATTGCCAGGGGCGAGTGGTCTGATAAGTATGCGGTCATCTGCTCGAACACGCTCATGCTCGATCACGCTCGACACGCTCAATGAGGAGCCACCAGATGCCCGGCAGAACAGTGGGGAAGCGGAACAGGTTTCGGATCATCGGCGCGGTCGCCGCGGCCGCGAGCGCCTCGCTCGTGCTCGCCGCGTGCGGCAGCACCAAGGACACCGGCAGCGCCGGCGCCGAGGGAGGCGACGGGACCGGCAAGGTAGGAGTGATCCTGCCGCTGCTGACCTCGCCGTTCTGGCAGTCGTACAACGACTACGTGCCCAAGATGGCCAAGTCCGAGGGGGTGGACACGCTGAAGACGGTCAACTCCAACAGCGACCCCTCCCAGCAGATCACCGACATCAACAACGAGCTCAACCAGGGCGTGAAGGGCCTGGTCGTCGCCCCGCTCGACAGCGCCGCCATCGAGGCCGGCCTCGACCAGGCCGAACGCAAGGGCGTCCCGGTCGTCGCGGTCGACGTGGCCCCCGACAAGGGCAAGGTCGCCATGGTCGTACGGGCGAACAACGTGTCGTACGGCGAGAAGGCCTGCCAGTACCTCGGGGAGCAGATCCCCTCCGGCAAGGTCGTGCAGATCATGGGCGACCTGGCCTCCGTCAACGGCCGCGACCGCTCCGAGGCCTTCCGGGCCTGCGTGAAGAAGAACTTCCCCAAGCTGAAGGTGCTGGAGATCCCCGCCAAGTGGGAGTCCGACGCGGCCGCCTCGCAGCTGGGCACCCTCCTGAACGCCAACCCCGACATCAAGGGCATCTACATGCAGGCCGGCGGCGTCTACCTCGCGCCGACCCTGCAGACCCTCAAGTCCAAGGGGATGCTGAAGAAGGCCGGGCAGGCGGGCCACATCACCATCGTCTCCAACGACGGCATCCCGCAGGAGTACGACGCCATCCGCAAGGGCGAGATCGACGCCACCGTCTCCCAGCCCGCCGACCTGTACGCCAAGTACGGCATGTACTACATCAAGGCGGCGATGCAGGGGAAGACCTTCAAGCCCGGCCCGACCGACCACGACTCCACGATCGTCAAGCTGCCCAGCGGCATCCTGGAGGACCAGCTGCCCGCGCCCCTGGTCACCAAGGACAACGTCGACGACCCCAAGCTGTGGGGCAACACGGTCAAATGAGCACCCCACTCGTTGAAGCCCAGGGGGTCGTCAAGCGGTACGGCCCCACGACCGCCCTCGCGGACGGCCGCCTCACCGTCCTGCCCGGCGAGTCCCACGCCCTCGTCGGCCGCAACGGCGCGGGCAAGTCCACCCTCGTCACGATCCTCACCGGCCTGCAGGCCCCCGACGAGGGCACCGTCCGCTTCGACGGCGAGCCCGCGCCGGCCCTCGCCGACCGGGACGCCTGGCGGAGCAAGGTCGCCTGCGTCTACCAGAAGCCCACCGTCGTACCCGAGTTGACGGTCGCAGAGAACCTCTTCATCAACCGGCAGCCCCTGCAGCGCGGGTTCATCAGCTGGCGTGGGCTCAGGACCCGGGCCGCCGAGCTCCTCGACACCTGGGACGTGCGCGTCGACCCGGAGGCGCGCACCGCCGACCTCAAGGTCGAGGACCGCCAAATGGTGGAAATCGCAAGGGCGTTGAGCTTCGGCGCCCGCTTCATCGTCCTCGACGAGCCGACCGCACAGCTCGACAAGCGGGAGATCGAGCGGCTCTTCGGCCGGATGCGCGCACTCCAGGACTCCGGCGTCACCTTCCTGTTCATCTCGCACCACCTCCAGGAGGTGTACGAGGTGTGCCAGACGGTGACGGTTCTCAGGGACGCCCGCTGGATCACCACGGCCCCGGTCGCCGACATGCCCCGGGCCGCCCTGATCGAGGCCATGGCCGGCGAGACCATCGCCGAACAGGCCGTACAGCTCAGGCAGGTCGAGGACACCGCCCCGGTCCTCCTCGACGTCCGCGGCCTCACCTCCGACGCCTACGAGAACGTCGACCTCACCGTGCGCCGCGGTGAGGTCGTCGGACTCGCCGGCATCAGCGGCAGCGGCAAGATCGAGCTGGCCGAGTCGTTCACGGGACTGCACACCCCGACGGACGGAGCGGCCCGGCTCGACGGCAGGCCACTGCCGTTCGGCGACGTACAGGCCAGCCTCAAGGCGGGAGTCGGCTTCGTCCCGCGTGACCGGCACGCGCAGGGCCTGGTCTTCGGCATGACCATCGGCGACAACGCCACTCTCAGCGTCCTGGACCGGCTCGGCCGCTACGGCTTCGTCGGCACCGACCGCAAGCGCGGCTTCGCCACCGAACTGATCGACCGGCTCGACATCCACACCGAGGGTCCCGACCAGCCCGTCTCCGACCTCTCCGGCGGCAACGCGCAGAAGGTCGTCATGGCCCGGGCCCTCGCCTCCGACCCCCGCCTGCTCGTCCTCATCAACCCGACCGCGGGCGTCGACGTGAAGTCCAAGGAGTCCCTGCTCTCCCGCGTGGACACCGCCCGTGAGGACGGCACCGCGGTCCTCGTCGTCTCCGACGAACTCGACGACCTGCGCCGTTGCGACCGCGTCCTCGTCCTCTTCCACGGCCGCGTGGTCGCCGAGCATCCGGCCGGCTGGCGCGACCACGAGCTGATCGCCTCCATCGAAGGAGTGGACCACCATGGCTGACACCCAGGCTCCGCCGGTGAAGCACGTGCGGGTGCCCGAGGCGCGGGCAGCCCGGACGGTCCTGCTGCGCCGCGCCCGCGAACTCGCCCTCGTTCCCGCCCTGTTGCTGCTCATGGTCCTCGGCGCGTTCGTCAACGACTCGTTCCTCACCGAGCGCAACCTGATCTCGATCCTCGGCGCCTCGGCCGCCCTCGCCATGGTGGTGCTCGCCGAGTCCCTCGTCCTGATCACCGGCAAGTTCGACCTCTCCCTGGAGTCGGTCGTCGGTATCGCGCCCGCCGTGGGAGCGCTCCTCGTCCTGCCCGCCGCCCAGTCCGGCTGGGGCACCGAGTTCCCGGCCGTCCTCGCCCTGCTCGGGGTCCTCGTCGTCGGCGCGGCGGTCGGCGCCTTCAACGGCATCCTGGTCGTGAAGTTCAAGCTCAACGCGTTCATCGTGACGCTCGCGATGCTGATCGTGCTGCGCGGACTGCTCGTCGGCGCCACCAAGGGCAAGACCCTCTTCGGCATGCCGGACAGCTTCTACTCCCTGGCCACCACGACCTTCCTGAACGTCCCCATGTCCGTGTGGCTCGCCGCGGTCGCCTTCGCCGTCACCGGCTTCGTCCTGAAGTACCACCGCATCGGCCGCTCCCTGTACGCGATCGGCGGCAACGCCGACGCGGCCCGCGCCGCCGGCATCCGCGTCGAACGGGTGATGCTCGGCGTGTTCGTCGTGGCCGGCGTCCTCGCCTCCGTCGGCGGCATCATGCAGACCGGCTACGTCGGCGCGATCAGCGCCAACCAGGGCCAGAACATGATCTTCACGGTGTTCGCGGCAGCGGTGATCGGCGGCATCAGCCTCGACGGCGGCAAGGGCACCATGTTCGGCGCCCTGACCGGCGTACTCCTGCTGGGTGTCGTACAGAACCTGCTGACACTCGCCCAGGTGCCGTCCTTCTGGATCCAGGCCATCTACGGCGGAATCATCCTGATCGCCCTCATGATCGCCCGTGTGACGACGGGGCGCGCCCAGGACTGAGCCCGCCCGCCCCGTCACCTACCGAAAGGCCTTCCGTGTCCTCGACCCCCGCCCGTGTCACCGCGGTAGACACCTACGACATCCGCTTCCCCACCTCGCGCGAGCTGGACGGCTCCGACGCGATGAACCCGGACCCCGACTACTCGGCGGCCTACGTCGTGCTGCGCACGGACGCGGCCGACGGGCACGAGGGGCACGGATTCACCTTCACCATCGGGCGGGGCAACGAGGTCCAGGTCGCCGCGATCGAGGCGCTGCGCGGGCATGTGGTCGGGCGGTCCGTCGAGGAACTGTGCGCGGACCCGGGGACGCTGAACCGCGACCTGATCGGCGACAGCCAGTTGCGCTGGCTCGGACCCGAGAAGGGCGTGATGCACATGGCGATCGGCGCGGTCGTCAACGCCGTGTGGGACCTGGCCGCCAAACGCGCGGACAAGCCGCTGTGGCGGCTGCTGGCCGAGGGCGACCCCGAGTGGCTGGTCGGCCAGATCGACTTCCGCTACCTCACGGACGCGCTCACCCCGGAGGAGGCCCTGGAGATCCTGCGGCGGGGGCGGGCGGGGGCCGACGAACGGGTCTCCGAGCTCCTCGCCACCGGCTACCCCGCGTACACCACCTCCGCCGGCTGGCTCGGCTACGACGACGAGAAGCTCACCCGGCTCGCGGCCGAGGCCGTCGCCGACGGCTTCCGGCAGATCAAGCTGAAGGTCGGCGCGGATCTGGAGGACGACGTACGGCGCTGCCGTGTCGCCCGCCAGGTCGTCGGCGCCGACATCCGCATGGCGATCGACGCCAACCAGCGCTGGGACGTCGACGAGGCGATCCGCTGGACCAAGGCGCTCGCCGAGTTCGACCCGTACTGGATCGAGGAGCCCACCAGCCCCGACGACATCCTCGGCCACGCGGCGATCCGCAAGGCCGTCGCCCCGGTCAAGGTCGCCACCGGCGAGCACGTCCAGAACCGGGTCGTCTTCAAGCAACTGCTCCAGGCCGGCGCCCTCGACGTCGTCCAGATCGACGCGGCCCGCGTCGGCGGTGTCAACGAGAACCTCGCCATCCTGCTGCTCGCCGCCAAGTTCGGCGTGCCGGTCTGCCCGCACGCGGGCGGGGTCGGCCTGTGCGAGCTCGTCCAGCACCTGTCGATGTTCGACTACGTGGCCGTCACCGGCACGACCGAGGACCGCGTCATCGAGTACGTCGACCATCTGCACGACCACTTCCTCGATCCCGTGGTGATCCGCGAAGGCCACTACACGGCACCCGTCGCGCCGGGCTTCTCGGCCGCCATGCGCCCCGAGTCCATCGCGCGGTACACGTTCCCCGGCGGCGCCTTCTGGGCAGAAGACCTCGCCAATGACACACAGAAGAAGGGGCAGGCGGCATGAGCGACTACGAGGGCCTCAAGGCCCTGGTGACCGGCGGCGCCTCCGGCATCGGCCGGGCCACCGCGGAACTCCTCGCCGCACGGGGTGCCCAGGTCGCCGTCCTCGACCTGGACCCCTCCTCGGTCGAGAAGCCGCTGCTCGCCTACCGCGCCGACGTCACCGACGACGCCTCCGTCCGCGAGGCCGTGGCCGCCGCCGTGGCCGACCTCGGCGGACTCGACGTCGTGGTCAACAACGCGGGCATCGGCGCCCAGGGCACCGTGGCGGACAACGACGACGACGAATGGCACCGCGTCCTCGACGTCAACGTCGTCGGCATGGTCCGGGTCGCCCGCGCCGCCCTGCCCCACCTGCGCGCGTCCGCGCACGCGGCGATCGTGAACACCTCCTCCATCGCGGCCACCGCGGGCCTCCCGCAACGGGCGCTGTACAGCGCGACCAAGGGGGCGGTGTACTCCCTGACCCTCGCCATGGCCGCCGACCACGTCCGCGAGGGCATCCGCGTGAACTGCGTCAACCCCGGTACGGCGGACACCCCGTGGATCGGGCGGCTGCTCGCCAAGGCCCCCGACCCGGCCGCCGAACGTACCGCCCTGGAGGCCCGCCAGCCCACCGGCCGGCTGGTCTCGGCGGACGAGGTCGCGGGCGCCATCGCCTACTTGGCGAGCCCCCTCTCCGGCGCCACCACCGGCACCTCTCTCGCCGTCGACGGTGGCATGCAGGGCCTGCGCCTGAGGCCGGTGGGCCAGTGAACACCCTCGGTACGAGCGGTGTGCGGGTCAGCGGACTGGGCTTCGGCGGCGCCGTCATCGGCAACCTGTTCACCGAGGTCAGCGACGAACAGGCGTACGAGGCGGTCACCGCCGCCTGGCAGCGCGGCATCCGCTACTTCGACACCGCCCCGCACTACGGTCTCGGACTGTCGGAACGCCGGCTGGGAGAGGCACTGCGCGAGCATCCACGCGCGGAGTACACGCTCTCCACGAAGGTGGGCCGCCGCCTGGAGCCGTCCGCGGACGGCGGGGACGACCTGGCCGACGGTTTCGCGGTCCCCGCCACCCACCGCCGCGTCTGGGACTTCAGCGGCGACGGCGTACGACGCACCCTCGAGTCGAGCCTCGAACGGCTCGGCCTCGACCGCGTGGACGTCGTCTACCTCCACGATCCCGACGACCAGGCGGAGGAGGCCTTCCGCGAGGGCTACCCGGCCCTGGAGAAGCTCCGCTCCGAGGGTGTCGTCGGGGCGATCGGCGCCGGCATGAACCAGGCCGGGATGCTGACCCGCTTCGTCCGCGAGACCGACGTCGACGTGGTGCTGTGCGCCGGCCGCTACACCCTGCTCGACCAGAGCGCGCTCACCGAGCTGCTTCCCGCCGCCGTGGCACGGGGCGTCTCCGTGGTGATCGGCGGCGCCTTCAACTCCGGGCTGCTGGCCGATCCGAGACCGGGAGCGACGTACAACTACGCGCAGGTCTCCGGGGGCGTGCTGGACCGGGCCCTGCGCATGCGGGAGGTCGCCGAGCGGCACGGCATCAGCCTGCGGGCCGCCGCCCTCGCCTTCTGCGCCGCTCACCCGGCCGTCGCGAGCGTCCTGGTGGGCGCCCGCTCGGCGGCCGAAGTCCAGGACGCCGCCGACCAGTTCGCGACCCCGGTGCCCCCCGCCTTCTGGCAGGAGCTGCGCGACACCGGTCTCCTGACCACCGAGGAGCCGTCATGAGAGTCGCCCTGCACACCAAGGTCCGCGCGGACCGCGTCGACGAGTACGAGTCAGCGCACCGCGAGGTCCCCGTCGAACTCACCGACGCGATCCGCGCCGCCGGGGCCCGCTCCTGGACAATCTGGCGCAGCGGCACCGACCTCTTCCACGTCCTGGAGTGCGAGGACTACGGCCGCCTCCTCGCCGAACTGGAGAAGCTCCCGGTGAACGTCACCTGGCAGGCCCGCATGGCCGAACTCCTCGACGTGGCGCACGACTACTCCGACGAGGGCGCCGACGCCGGCCTGCCCGTCGTGTGGGAGCTGCCATGACGGTGGTGGACGCGCACCACCATGTGTGGGACCTGTCGGTGCGGGACCAGGACTGGATCGACTCGGGCAGCCCGCTGCGACGGAACTTCACGATCGGGGACCTCGCCCCCGAGGCCCGCGCGGCGGGCGTCGAACGCACGGTCCTCGTCCAGACGGTCACCGTGCCCGAGGAGACCCCGGAGTTCCTGGCCCTCGCCGCCGGGCACGACGTGATCGCGGGTGTCGTCGGCTGGACCGACCTGACCCGTCCCGATGCCGCCGAGGAGTTGGCACGTCTGCGCGAACTCCCCGGCGGGACCTGCCTCAAGGGCATCCGCCACCAGGTCCAGGGCGAGCCGGATCCCGAGTGGCTGCTGCGGCCGGACGTACGCCGTGGCCTGATCGCGGTGGCCGAAGCGGGTCTGGTGTACGACCTGGTCGTCCTGCCCCACCAACTGCCCGCCTGCGCCAAGGCGGCCGAGTCGCTGCCGCAACTCACCTTCGTCCTGGACCACTTGGGCAAGCCGCCCATCGCCTCCGGCGCCCTGGAACCCTGGGCGGCCGACGTCCGTGCCCTCGCCGCCCTGCCCAACACCGTCTGCAAACTCTCCGGCATGGTCACCGAGGCGGACCTCGACTCCTGGACGATCGACGACCTGCGCCCGTACGCCGACACGGTCCTGGACGCCTTCGGCCCGGACCATCTCATGTTCGGCTCGGACTGGCCGGTGTGCACCCTGGGAGCGACATACGGCGAAGTACTCGACACCGCACGCCGGCTGACGCCCGTGTCCGCGCACCCCCAGGTCTTCGGGGCCACGGCCACGCGCGTCTACGGACTCGGCGACCCGCTCTAGGGGCTCACGGCCTCCGCCAGCCGTGTGGGCGGCAGAAACTCCCGCACATACGTCCGCTCCCAGCACGCCCCCGTCTCCCGCAGCTCCCGCCACGTCGTGTACCGGTACCGGAAGAGGCGGGCGCGGACATGGCGGGGCGGCTCGTCCGGCGGGAACGGTGAGCGGCGCAGCAGCCTCAGCGTGGCGGGGTCGTTCTCCAGAAGCCGTTCGACCATGGTGCCGAACCACGCCTGGGCGTACGCCGGGGACAGCGCGGCGAACCACATCATCCAGTCCAGGCGCAGATGGTAGGGCGCGAACTGGCGCGGCCAGCGTCGTGGATCGCCCGGCTTGCCCTTGAACTCGTACTCCTTCCACTCGGAGTCCCCGCGCGGTGCGTCGTCCGCCGTCCCCTCGACGACCACCTCGTAGCGGATCCGGCTGACGCTGCCGAACGCGCCGTAGGTGTTGACCAGATGGAGCGGGTCGAAGGAGCGGTTCATGATCTGGCTCCGGGAGATCATGTTGCGGACCGGGTGGTAGCTCAGGCCCAGGAGCAGCGCGGCGACGGCGAGGACGACCACCTCGTACCAGAGCGGGGTGGCGGGCAGGTCGGGTGCCTCGCCCCTGAGGTCCAGCGCCGGCACCGCCAGCACGATCGTGATCCAGTTCAGCCAGGCGAAGTTGCCCGAGAGCACCAGCCACAGCTGGGTCACGATCATCAGGGACGCGGCCGCCGTGGCGATCGGCTGCGGGGTGAACAGGAGGAAGGGAACCACCAGTTGGGTGACATGGTTCGCGGCCACCTCCACCCGGTGCAGCGGCCGGGGCAGATGGTGGAAGAACCAGCTCAGCGGCCCCGGCATCGGCTGTGTCTCGTGGTGGTGGTCGAGGCAGGTGAGCTTGCGCCAGCAGGCGTCGCCGCGCATCTTGATGAGCCCCGCGCCGAACTCGACCCGGAACAGGATCCAGCGCAGGAGGAACAGCACCAGGACCGGCGGGGCCACTTCGTCGTTGCCGAGGAGCACCGCGAGGAAGCCGACCTCCAGCAGCAGGGACTCCCAGCCGAAGCCGTACCAGGTCTGGCCCACGTTGACGATCGACAGATACAGCAGCCAGGGCACCAGCCACAGCAGCATCCCGCCCCACAGCGGCAGCAGGGAGTCGAGACCCGCCGCCAGCGCGACCGCCACCGCACAGCCCGTCCACGCGCAGAGAGCGAAGAACCGGTCCGAGTAGTGGAGCTGGAAGAGACTCGGCGCCCTCCGGAAGGGCACGCGGGCGACGAAACGCGGGATCGGCAGCATCCCGCGCTCCCCGAGCAGCGCCCGGAACTGCAGGGCCGCCGCCAGGAACGCGACGAAGTACAGCCCGGCCAGAGCCCGCTGGAAGACCAGCCGGCTCAGCCAGTAGTCGGGTGCGGTGAACCAGTCCACGGCCGTGTTCTCCTGCCTCCATTGTCCCGCCGAGTCCTGCGTGACTCTCCGTGTACCTTGCCTCTGCTTGCGCAACCCACGTGTGTGGAGCAGACAATAGTGACGAACTGCCCGGGACGGACGGGAGAACGTGGTGCGGACACCCCACCGGACCCTCGTCACGGCCTGCACGCTCGCGGTGGCACTCCTCGTTGCCGGATGCGGCGGAGACGGCGACAAGGGCAACGCCGAGACGAACGGCGAACTCCTTCTTCAGCCGGCCGCGGCCCACGGGCCGAGCCCCTTCACCCGCTCCACGGCGACCTCGGTGGCGTTACCCCTCACCCGAACGCCCCAGCGGGCCTCGACCGCCCCGCGGACCGTCTCCGGCGGGATGCCCGGTCTCTACGGGGGCACCGAGCGGGTCGCCAGTTGTGACGTGGCACGGCAGATCGACGACCTGACCGCGGACCGGTCAAGGCAGAGCGCGTTCGCCCAGGTTGTGGGTGTCCCTCCGGCCGCGGTGCCGGACTTCCTGCGCGGGCTCGCCCCGGTCGTCCTGCGGGCCGACACTCTCGTCACCGACCACGGGTATAGCGCCGGCCGGGCGAGCGGCTTCCGGTCCGTCCTCCAGGCGGGCACCGCCGTCCTCGTCGACGACCGTGGCGTCCCACGCGTCCGCTGCGCCTGCGGCAACCCCTTGACGCCGCCGGTGGCGATGCGGAGCGGCGCGGTCCGGGGCGGGCATCCGTGGCCCGGATACCGGCCCGACCGGGTGGTCGTGGTGGCCCCCAGCGAGCAGGTCGTCGCGGACATCACGATCATCGACCTCGTCCACCACACCTGGATCGAACGGCTGATCGACCACGACTGCCGGCACGACCATGTCGTACCCCCGCCGCAGCCGGAACCGCCGACTCCCACGCCGGCTCCCCCGACGCCCCTCGGTCCGCGCCCGGACGAGACGGCGTCCCCGGACGCCTTGCCGAGCGCCGAGAGCGACTGCACCACTCCCACCGGCACACCTGGCGCCGTCGGGACCGAGGAGCCGTACGACGAGAACTGCCCCATGGCCACCCCGCCGCCCACGACCGGGCCCGGCGTCCCCGCGGCCCCGCCGGACGGCACCCGTACGACCGTCCCCGTGGAGCCGGAGACCGGGATCGGCCCCGAGACCGTTCCGGACATCCCCGATCTCCCCGACGGCGGCGGGCTGATCCCCGACGATCCGCCGGAGCCGGCCGGCACGGCCGACGGCTCTGGTGTCTGACGGCTTCGGAGCGCCCCTGCCGCCGGGTCGAAGAATCGGACAAATCCTGGCAAGGTAGCCCCATGGTTGATCGGGGAGCGAGCGCCCTGTCACTCCCGGACGACTGGCCCGCCCACCCGGATCCGATCCTGGCGCTCAACCGTATGGGCAGCTTCGACTGGGACCTGGACAGCGGTCTGTTCCACATGGACGCCCAGGCCCACGAGGTCTTCGACCTGCGCCCCGACGAATTCGACGACAACCCCGTGAGCCTCGCCGGCCGGGTGCCGAGGGCCGAGGCCCACCGCCTGGACGCCCTGGTCGCCCAGGCGATCAAGGACGGCAGCGAGAACTACGGCACCTACTTCCGCCTGCGATGCCGCGACGGCAGCCTGCGCTGGACCCACACCCAGGGCTACATCCGTCGCGACGAGACGGGCCGCCCGCGGCGGATCATCGGCATCGTCCGCGACGCCACCCAGGAGATGGGCGAGCTGGAGGCCCGCCGGGAGCAGGCCGCCCAGGACGAGGCCAGGCGCCAGCAGACCAACGTCGTCCAGCTCACCACCGCCGCCCTCGCCCACGCCCGCACCGTCCAGGACGTCATCGACGTCCTCAAGGACACCCACGGACTCACCCACCTCGGCGCCACCAGCCTGGTCATGGGCCTGGTCGAGGCCGGCCGGATCCGGCTGATCGCCGAGGGCCCCGCGGGCAGCTTCGTGCCCGGCACCGACATCACCCGGATCGACGAGCCGTACCCGATGAGCGAGGCCGTGCGCACGCTCACCCCGCGCTTCATCGAGTCACCGCAGGAGTTCGCCGATCGCTACCCGATCCTGTGGCCGCACATCACCGGCCTCAACATCACCTCAGCCGCCTACCTCCCGCTGATCGCCGAGGCCCGTCCGATCGGCGCGATGGGTCTGCTGTACAGCGACCGGTACGGCTTCACTCCCGAGGACCGCAACGTCCTGATCGCCCTCGGCAGCAGCATCGCCCAGAGCCTCCAGCGGGCCATGCTGTACGAGCAGGAGAAGGACCTCGCCACCGGGCTCCAGCAGGCGATGCTGCCGCGCACCATCCCGAGCGTCCCCGGCGCAGACGTCGCCGTCCGCTACCGGGCCGCCAGCACCGAAGGCTCACTGGGCCGGGACATCGGCGGCGACTGGTACGACCTGATCCCGCTGCCCGGCGGCCGCGTCGGCGCCGTCATCGGAGACGTCCAGGGCCATGACACGCACGCCGCCGCCGTCATGGGCCAGCTGCGGATCGTCCTCCGGGCCTACGCGGCCGAGGGGCACACCCCGGCCACCGTGATGGCCCGCGCCTCCGTGTTTCTCCACGAACTAGACACCGACCGCTTCGCGACCTGTCTGTACGCGGAGGCCGACCTGTCCACCGGAGTCGTCCAGGTGGTCCGGGCGGGCCACATCGACCCGCTGGTCCGGCAGGCCGGGGGCAGCTGCCGCCGGGTGACCGTGGACGGGGGACTGCCGCTCGGGCTGTCCGCCGAGTTCGGGCAGCTCGACTATCCCGTGGCCACCCTCGAACTCGGCCCCGGGGACACCCTGCTGCTGTGCACCGACGGGCTCGTCGAAGAGCCCGGCGCCGACCTCGACGACGGCATGCAGACCCTCACGACCCTCATCACGGCCGGCCCCACCGACGTGTGGGAGCTGGCCGACCGGCTCATCGACGTGGCCGAGGAACGCGCCGGCGACGACGACGTGGCGCTGCTCCTGCTGCTCCGCCGCGGCCTGGACGGCCCGCAGTCCGGCGGCCGCGTCCAGCAGCACGTGGCGCCCGGGGACCCCGAGGCCCTCACCCAGGCCCGGCACATGATCCGGGCCGCGGTCGGCTCCTGGGGCGCGCGGGAGCGCTCCGACGAGATCGAACTGGTCGCCGACGAGCTGATCACCAACGCCCTGATGCACACCGAGGGCGCCGCGATCGTCACCCTGCGGGTCCTGACCCGCTCCGACCGGCGGATGCGCGTCGAGGTCGAGGACTCCTCCAGCGCCCTGCCCCGCCGCCGGGAGGCGGGCGAGTCGGGGGTCTCGGGCCGAGGCCTGCTCCTGGTCGACCTGCTGAGCGACGTCTGGGGCGTGGAGGCGCGGGGCGGCGGGAAGTGCGTGTGGTGCGAGTTCGTCGTACGGGAGCGGACCTGACCTGACCACAGCGGCCCCCGGTGGCACTCTGGACGTATGCCGGAACTCCCCGAGGTGGAAGCGCTCAAGGACTTCCTGACCGAGAACCTGGTCGGCCACGAGATCGTGCGTGTACTGCCGGTGGCCATCAGCGTCCTGAAGACGTACGACCCTCCGCCCACCGCCGTCGAGGGCCGCGAGGTGATCGCCGTGCACCGCCACGGCAAGTTCCTCGACCTGGAGACGGACGGCGGCCCGCACTTCGTCACCCACCTGGCCCGCGCGGGCTGGCTGCACTGGAAGGACCGCCTCCCCGACGGCCCGCCCCGCCCCGGCAAGGGCCCCCTCGCCCTGCGCGTGGCCCTGGAGACCGGCGCGGGCTTCGACCTCACGGAGGCGGGCACCCAGAAACGCCTGGCGGTGTACGTGGTGGCCGACCCGCACCAGGTCCCCGGCATCGCCCGTCTGGGCCCGGACCCGCTGGCCGAGGGCTTCGACGAGACGAGCTTCGCGGCCCTGCTGAAGGACGAACGCCGGCAGCTGAAGGGCGCCCTGCGCGACCAGACGCTCATCGCCGGCGTGGGCAACGCCTACAGCGACGAGATCCTGCACGCGGCGAGAATGTCCCCGTTCAAACTGGCCGCCTCCCTGACCCCCGAGGAGACGGCGACCCTCTACCGGGCCCTGCGCGAGACCCTCACCGAAGCGGTGGAACGCTCAAGGGGTGTGGCGGCGGGCCGCCTGAAGTCGGAGAAGAAGTCCGGCCTCCGCGTCCACGGCCGCACCGGTGACCCCTGCCCGGTCTGTGGCGACACCATCCGGGAGGTCTCCTTCAGCGACTCCTCCCTTCAGTACTGCCCCACCTGCCAGACGGGCGGCAGACCACTGGCGGACCGGAGGATGTCGAGACTGCTCAAGTGATCCGACGTGCTCAGCCGGGATCCAGCGTCACCAGGTGCTCCCCGCCCGACGTCCTGACCTCGTAGTGGTCGATCTGGTCGGCGTGGAAGGTGGAGCTGCCCATCATGGTGGTGTCGTCGGAGGCGTGCCCGGTGGCGTTCCAGCCGGTGACGGTCTCCTCCTTGCCGTCGCGGCTGATCGCGACGAGGTGACAGGCGCGGGGACCGGACTCGTCCTTGACCTTGAGCTCCACCTGGGTGCCCCACTCCTCGTCCTCGGCGGTGACCTGGGCCCACACGCCGGACCGGACGTCGGTGGCCTCGACACTCCTGGTCCCGCCCGGGTCGCCGCCCGCCGTCAGCGCGAGGGTGGAGCCGCCCACCGCCAGGACCACCGAGGCGGCGACGGCGTACAACAGCCGCCTGCGGCGCGCCCGGTGACGCGAAGCGACCTCGCCGAGCAGGCGGTTGAGGAGCTGAGGGCCGGGCTGGGCCATCGGGTGCACGACACGCGGAGTCGCCCGGCGGTAGAGCATCATCTGACGGGTCACGGGACCGAACTCGGTCACGTGTGCCGCGCACTTGGGGCACTCCATGAGGTGATCCTCGAAGCGGAAGGCCTCCGCCTCATCCAGCACGCCGAGCGCGTACGCGCCGACGTCGCGATGCCTCTCCAAGGACCTCATGCGGAAACCTCGTGCCGTTGAGTGTGGGTGGGGTTACTGGTTGCTCCCACCGGTACGCACCAGCCCGCCGAATCACTCAAGGCATGCACAGAATCGTGACCAAGGGATTCGGAGCGGTCGGCCCCGCGGATTGGTCCGAATCGAAAGGAATCTAGAACAGGTGGATGGCGAGGTGCCCGAGGGGCAGACCGAGCTGCCACGCCGGTGTCCACACCTTCGGACCCTCGTCCTCACCGACGCCCGCCCCGCCGCCCGGCACGGCGTTCAGATCGGGTGCGAGCAGCTCCGTCTCCTCCAGCCAGCGCCAGGCCGCCGCCGCGAGTTCGAGGTCCGGCGAGGGCTCGCCGGTGGCCACCGCCGCGGCGGTCAGCGCGGCCATCCGCTCGCACACCCAGTCCTGCCACGGCTGGTCGTACGCCGTCAGTGACAGCCAGTTCTCCAGCTGGGAGACGACCTGGATGCCCGAAAGCTCCCCCTCGGTGTCGGCGAGGAAGACGGTCAGCGCCAGCGCGTCCCGCCCGGCGCGGAACTCGAAGGACGTCGGCGGCATCAGATCGCCGGAACGCAGCAGCTCGTCGGCGATGTACTCGGCGTACAACCAGGCCATGGGGACGACGAGTTCGTCCCCGCCGGTGCCGTCCGTGCTCTCTTGACCTCTGTGCAGCATCCCTTCCTGCCTTCCTCCGGTGCGTGCGCGTCGCCCGTCGCCGGGACCCCAGTCCGGAACACGGATGAGGACAGCCGATTACTCAACCGGGGTCCTCAGCAAGGCGCTTTACGGAGGTTTGACTTTCCCATTGGTTTCACCGCAGGTCGGCCGCGTATCCCGGAAGCACCCGGCGCAGGGCCCGCAGCGCGTAGTACGCGCGGGACTTCACCGTACCGGGCGGAATTCCGAGGATTTCGGCGGCTTCCGCCACACTCGCCCCCTGGAAGTACACCAGCACCAGGACTTCACGGTGCTCCGGAGTGAGTGTCTTCACAGCCTCGCGTACATCGAGGGCGGCGGCCGCCCGTTCGGCGTGATCGGCGCACACCCGGGCGTTCTCCAGCACCGCGTCGCCGACCTCGGCGGGGCGCGCCTGCCGGGCCCGTCGCGCGTCGATGGCGAGCCGGCGTCCCACGGTCAGCAGCCATGGCCGTACGGACTCGAAGGCGTCGGCGCGCAGCGCCTCGGGGTGCTGCCAGGCGCGCACGAGGGTCTCCTGCACCAGGTCCTCGGCACGTTGCCGGTCGCCGTCACTGAGCCGGAGCAGGAGCGCGAAGAGGGGCCGGCCGTGCTCCCGCTGCAGTGCGGCGAGCTCGTGCTCGGCGGTCGTCCCGTTCGTGAGGGTGGTTCCGGCCGTCATGGCCGTATGGCACCTCAGCACGGGGCCGGGGGACAGGGCACGCACAAGGATCTGCGGCGGACGGTCGATCGCGTCGACGAACGGTCCGATGAACGGTCCCTTCCGCCTCCCTTCCGCGTCCCGTTCACCCCGGACGGGTCAAGAAGGCGGCCGGACCGTTTGCGGACACGGACAAGCTCATACCTATTCGTCAGCAAATATGACCACAGTGGGGTGAGCTGATGATTGCACGCAGACGGCAGGTTGCCCTGGCCCTCACGGCACTTCTCGCCGGGGGTGCCGCCTGTCAGGCGCACGACCACGAGACACCGGGGCGTCCGGCCCCGTCCGCCGCCGCACCGCGCGGCTTCACACTCGTCGCCTCCGGTGACGTCCTGCCGCACAGTTCGATCATCGACCGGGCCCGCTTCGACGGCGGCGGGAAGGGCTATGACTTCCGTCCGATGCTGGCCGGAATCCGCTCCGTCGTCTCCCGCGCCGATCTGGCGCTGTGTCACATGGAGACCGTCTACGGCGCGAACGGCGACTACACCGGCTACCCGACCTTCAAGTCACCGCCCGAGGTGGCCCAGGGCCTTGCCGCCACCGGCTACGACGGCTGCTCCACCGCCTCCAACCACAGCCTCGACGACGGCTCCGGCGGCATCCGCCGCACCCTCGACGCCCTGGACCGCGCGGGCGTACGGCACGCCGGGTCGGCCCGCACGGAGGCCGAGGCGCGCACGGTCACCGTCCTGCGTGCCGGGTCGGCGAAGGTCGCCCACCTCGCCTACACCTATGACACCAACGGCTTCCCGCTGCCCAAGGGACAGCCCTGGGCGGTCGGCCTGATGGACGAGAAGAAGATCCTTGCGGACGCCCGGGCCGCCCGGAAGGCGGGCGCCGACGTGGTCGTCGTATCGCTGCACTGGGGCACCGAATGGCAGGACGCGCCCGATGAGCAGCAGGTGACCCTGGCGCGCGATCTGACCGCCGCCCGCACCGGCGCGCGTCCCGACGTCGACCTGATCCTGGGCACCCACGCCCATGTCCCGCAGGCGTACGAGAAGGTCAACGGCACCTGGGTCGTCTACGGCATGGGCGACCAGATCGCCGGCGAGATGTTCAACCACGAGGGCGCCCAGGACCCGCGCGGCAACCAGTCCACCCTCGGCCGCTTCACCTTCGCCCCGCCCGCCCGGCCGGGTGAGCGCTGGCGGGTCGCGAAGGCGGAGTTCGTGCCGCAGATGTTCGACGTGGACGCCGGCCGGGCGGTGAACCTCAACCAGGCGATCGCGCGGGGCGCCGATCTCGAGGGCGTCCGCGACCGGATCCGGGAGGTGGTGCTGAGCCGGGGCGCGGCGAAGGACGGGCTGGCGATGGGGGAGTAGGTCAGCCGGAGGCGGTGTCCTCGTGGTCGAAGGTTCGCAGCATCTCCTTCAGGACGCGCGCGCAGGCCCGCAGTTCGGCGTCCGTCAGATCGCCGCCGACCTGGCGGTTCAGGGCGTGCTCGCGGGCGAGGATCGCGTCGATGACGGCCTCGCCCTCGGCCGTGATCCGGATCAGTGAGGACCGCTGGTGCGCGGGGTTCGGTGTGACCTCCGCCCGGCCCGCGGCCACCGCGTCGTTGACCATGCGCTGCACGAACTGGCGGGTCAGCGCCATGAGCCGGGCCATCTGAGGCACCGTCATGGGGCCGTACCTGCGCAGCAGGACCAGCACGGAGCGCACCCCGACGGAGACCCCCTCGATCTGTTGGCCCTGTTCGAGCTTGCGCAGGCCGCGTCGGTAGAGCGCGCCGATCAGGTCGAACACCTCGGAGACGCGGTGGCCGAGTTCGTCCGGGGGAAGCGGGGCGTCGATGTCGTTCACCCGCTCATCATGCACCGGTTCATCATGACAACCGGGTTGTCAAAGTCGCCGGAAGATGACACCTTGGTTGTCATGACAGCTGCTTCGGAACTGAGCTACTTCGCGTCCGCCGACGGGGACATCGCCTATCTCGACACCGGAACCGGGGACCCCGTGGTCCTGCTGCACGCCGGCTACGTCGACCACCGCCTCTTCGAGGCCCAGACACCGGTCCTCGCCGCCGACCACCGCGTCATCGCCGTCGACATCCGCGGCCACGGCTGGACCGCCAACGCGACCAAGCCCTTCCGCTGGGCCGACGACCTCGCCGGACTGCTCCGCCACCTCGACGCGGGCCCCGCGGTCCTGGTAGGCGTCTCGATGGGTGGGGCCATCGCCGGTGACACGGCGATCGAGTATCCGGAACTGGTCCGGGGGGTCGTGATGAGCGGGGCCTCGGTCAGCGACTTCCAGTACACCCACGAGGTGACCCGACAGGTCGTGGCGGAGTCCCAGCGGACCCTGCACTCGGGCGACATCGAGGGCTGGCTGAAGGTGTTCCTCCGGTCCGTCGCGGGCCCCTTCCGCGAGGCCGACGAGACCGACCCGCGGATCCTCGACCACCTGCGCGAGATGGCCCTGCACACCATCGCCAAGCACACGCCGGGCGAACGGAACTGGCACGTGCCCATGACCGACACCTGGGCCCGGGTCCCGAAGATCGACGTCCCGGTCCTCACCGTCAACGGCACGCTCGACTCACCGGACCTGCTCGCCGACGCGGAACGCTTCGCCGACACCGCTCAGCACGGCCGCTCGGTGCTGGTGGAGGGCACCTCGCACTTCCCGAACCTGGAGAGGCCCGAGGAGTTCAACACGATCGTGCGGGACTTCCTGCGCTCGCTCTGACGCCCCGTCGGCGCCGACCGTAGGGACGAGTACCCGAAACGGATCACGGTCAGGAACCGCATCGAACGGGCCTACGGCACCACGGTCACCGGCCACCGCCCCGCCTTGACCAGCCGCACCGCGACGGAACCGACGATCCGGTGGCCGGCCTGCTCCGAGGCTCCGACGACGACCGCGTCGGCCTTGAGCTCGTCCGCCGCCTTCGTCAGACCGCTGTAGGGGTCGCCGCGGAAGGTGTGGAACTCCCAGCGCACATCGAATATCCCCTTGTTCTGCTCGGTCGCGAGCCGGATCTGGGCGACCAGGTCCTCCGCGATCTCGTCGGTCGTCTCGGCGACCGGCGCGCCGAGCGCGGCGCCCGAGGCGATCACCGGCTGGACGTACACGACGGCGAGCAGCGCGTGCTGCCGCCGGGCCAGACCACCGGCGTATGCCGCCGCGCGGAGCGAGGAGTCGGAGCCGTCCACACCGACGACGATGACCTTGGGCCCGTCCGTGCCCCGCTCGAACTGGTGCGCATGCTGTTCCGTCACGGCTGTGAGGCTATCGGAAGCCGCAGGTCCGGACGGCGTTCGGGGACCCGTCGACATGGGTGCGCAAGTTTTTCGGAAAGGGGGCACCCGAAGGGCGGGCGGCGAGCGGGCCGCCATCGAAGCCCGCCGCCGCCCCTCGGCACCCGGCCTCGACGGAGGGGACGAGGCCGGGGCCGAAGCCGATTGCCCTCCTACGACATCGGCCTGACGTTCCGCCATGCCGCCGGGGACGCCCCTGTTCACTGGGCCGGGCGGGTGTATTCGTGCCGCCGCACCGGTGTTGCCGTGGTGCGTCTGAGCTGTCCCGGGCGACTGATGAGTCATGACGAAGGATCAGTTGCTCACACGGCTGTCGTCGACGACGGCGGTGCTCACCCGGCGCCGGGCCCTGCTGGCCGGCGCCGCCGTCGTCGGGGCCGCCGGCACGGCCGGAGTGCTCGCGTCGGTCATCGGCGAGGAGCCGGTCGGGCCGGCGCTCCCCGCCGCAGGCCCGCCGGCTCGTCGCACGGTCAAGTCGTCGGCCTACCGCCTCCAGCCCCTGACCGGATACGGGCCGCCGCACACCAGCCACCGCAGGACGCCGGTGCGCCACGAGCCGTTGCTGAAGGTCTCCGGACGCGGCAGGACCATGGTGCTGAGCTTCGACGACGGACCCGACCCCCGCTACACCCCGCACATCCTGGACACGCTGGCCGAGCACGACGTACGGGCGATGTTCTTCGTGTGCGGGGAGATGGCGGTCGGCAACCAGGACCTGCTGGCCCGGATGTCCGACGAGGGACACGTCGTCGGCAACCACACCTGGTCCCACCCCCTGCTCACCCGGCTCAGCCGCTCCCGCATCCGCTCCGAGATGGAACGCACCTGCGACGTCATCGAGGACGCCTACGGCGAGCGGCCCGAATGGTTCCGAGCTCCCTACGGCGCCTGGAACCGTGCCGCCTTCCAGCTCGGCGCCGAGCTCGGCATGGAACCCCTCGCCTGGACCGTGGACACGCTCGACTGGACCACCCCGGGCACCCGCCGCATCGTCGGCGCGGTGGAGCACGGCGCCGCCCCCGGCGTCGTGGTGCTCTCGCACGACGCCGGGGGCGACCGCTCCCAGAGTGTCCGGGCGCTGCGCGCCTATCTGCCGCAACTCATCGATTCCGGCTATCACATCACCGTCCCGCGACGGGAGTACGTATAGCCGGAACGCGCCCGCCGGGTCGGGGAACGCTCAGCGGACCTCGACCAGGCGGGCGAAGGCGACGACGTTGCCGTCGTAGCCGTTGTGCTTGGAAAATCCGCCCCCGCAGGTGATGACCCGCAATTCGGGGGTCCCCTTGGAGCCGTAGACACGGTCTCCGGGGAAATTGTTCTTCTCGAAGACCTCGATGCCGTAGATCTCGAAGACGGCCGTCTTTCCGTCCTTGCGCCTGATCTCGACGCGATTTCCCTTCTTCAGGGCCCCGAGTCCGTAGAACACGGCGGGGCCCTGTTTGTTGTCGACATGGCCGACGACGACCCGCGGTGCCCTTCTCGCCGGGGGAGACCGCGCCGGTGAACCAGCCGGCCAGATTCGGGTCCTCCGGCGGCGGCGCGCCGACCCAGCCGTCCGAGTCCAGGCCGACCGGCAGCATCGGCGCGTCGACCCGGATCGCCGGGATGGAGACCCGGTCGGGCGCGGCGTACGGCAGGGGAGCGGGGGCGTTGCCGAAGACGGAGCCGTGCACCCGGCTGTCCGCCGCGGCCGCCGACGCGGGCTGCGGCGGGCCGACGTCGAACTCCCCCGAACCGTTCCGAATGAGCGCGAGACCGGTCAGCAGAACAAGCGCTATCACGCCCCAGGGAGCGCGCTTCTTCCGCTGCTCCTCCTCTTCGGCCAGCCCGGCCAGCTCGGACGCAGACATTGACTTCCCCTCTCGACGCGGCCGTCGCCACGTCATTCGCGCATACGAGAACGCTAAGTCCCGCGCGCGAAACCGGCGACGGGGCGGAGGCGAACGGGTGGCCACCGAACGCGGCTGGTGCGCCATCCGAGTTGCCGTGAACAGGAATTTTCTGACGGTCCGTGACCTGCGAAGATATCCGATTGTGCGCTTTTCGTTCGGCGTGTCCTCTCACCAATACGGACCAGTGCCGAAATGCGGGCTCGCGCACGGCATCTGAGGGTCTGTCTGGGAGGCGTTTTCTCGCCGATACACCGGGGACCGTTCCCGGGGCGTCTCCCGCGGAGGATTCACATGCGTACTACTCGTGCCCTGGCGGCCGCCGGCGCCGCGGTCGCCGTGCTCGGACTCGCCGCCCCGGCGGCCGTCGCGCGGGACGGCATGAACCTGAGCCCCAGCAATGTCGTCGCCCTGCCCAACGTCATCGCCCGGGGCGGACAACTGACCATCACCGTCAACAACTGCACCGGCAACGCCACCGCGAGCTCGGACGCGTTCCGGACCATCAGGCTGAGGACGGGGGCCAACAACCTGGCGACGGGACGCGCCACGGTCAACCGGAACGCGGCCACCGGATCGCACAGCATCAGCGTCGTCTGCGGCAACGGCACCGTGATCAACCCCACGGCCTTCACCGTCATCGGCGGAGTCCGCGGCGGTCTCGGTGGCAGCAGCTCCGCCGGGGCCACCCCGACCGACATGGCCATCGGCGGCGGTCTCGTGGCCCTGGCCGTCATCGGCGGCGGGGTGTTCTGGATGCGCCGGCGGTCCGAGAAGCACATCTGATCTCCGCCCCCTTCGGAGACGTCCGACCGCACGTGGCACAGGCCTTCGCCCCGGATTCCGAGAGGAACCACCGGGGCGGAGGTCTGCGCGCCCGGCGGAGCCGTCAGGCCTCGTCCTCGCCGGCGTGACGGCGGGAGAAGTTGTACGCCGCCCCGATCGACCCCGTGATCAGCGCGGCGCCCATGCCGAGCTCCTTGAGGTCGAACCCGGCGATGCTGCCGCCCCCACCGGCGTGCACGCCCCGGTCGGGGTGGAGCGGCACCGGTGTGGGACCGTCCGGGCGGCCGCCGGCGATGGTCACCCTCGTGGACCCGCTCACGCCGTCGCAGGTGAACGTCACCCGGTACACCGAACCGGGTCTGGCGTCCCAGTCGACGACGGCCGTCGCGTAACTCTTGTGCGGCGGGATGATGACGGTGTCGAGGACCTCCGACGTGACGGTCGCGGAGCCCCTGCAGCCGCCGTGGTTCCGTTCCAGCAGGAGGGCCACCTGTCCGCCCGCGGCGACGGTCGAGGGCAGGACGCTGAAACCGAAGGGCGTGATGTCGGTGTCCTTCGCCACGGCGGCCGGTGCCGAGAAGGACAGGGCGGCCATGCCCAGGAGTGCGGCCGAAGCGACGCGTATCGCGCGCATGGTGGTTCCTCCGGTCCCCGAGGAGCAGCTGCGGATCTTTTCCGCCTGTGTCAGAAATGCACCTCGATAACCGAAACGCTAGGAACGGGTGTACGTCCGCGCGATCGTTGTCGCTCCGAATGGGGCATGCGTGTGGGCCGCTCAGGGGACGCCGACGGCGTGTCGGACGCCGGACATCCCCCGGATGTGCCCGCGGTGGGACGCCGTCAGCCCTTGCTGTCCGGGAAGAGGGCGAAGAACGGCTCCGCCGACGCCGTGATGCCCCGGCTGTAGGGGGCGTCGAAGTCCCAGATCAGGAAGAGCAGGAAGGCGATCAGTGCGGAGAACAGGCCGGCCAGGATCAGCTCGCGTGCCGTACGCCGGATCTGCAGCGCGAAGACCATGCCGATGGTGACGACGCCGCCGCCCAGCAGACCGAACCAGACCACCCCGGGCATGGTGGGCTCGACCGAGTCGGCGCGGGCGTTGCGGGCCTGGTCCACGGCCGCCACCTGGTCGACGAGCGGCTGGTAGGCCTGGGCCTCGAAGTCGGTCTTCGGCTGGTAGGAGGTGACGTCCGTGCGGATCCGGTCGAGGAGTTCGGTGCCGCGCCCGGTCATGCGGCGGTGGTCGGCCATCTCCTTCCACTCGGTGGTGACGACGTGTCCGACATAGGCGTTGACATCGTCCCGAATGCGGTCACGGGCGTCGGCCGGATAGACCTGGACCCGCTCCGAGATCTCGTGCAGCGCCTGGGCCTCCGCCTGGACGTGGTCCTGGGCGGAGCTGCGGGCCTCCCAGACGCCCGCGATGGCCAGACCCAGGACGATGGCGTACACCACCCCGATCCACATCGTCATGTACTCGATGACGTCCGGGGTCTCGCTGGGATCCTCGTCCACGGGTGCCGCCTTGTGGCGGATGAGCGTGATGGCGACCACCACGGCGCATGCGGCCAGCATCGCGAGGATGAGAACAAGCCATTCCGGCAAGGGATGCCTCCAGGATCGGCATTAGCGGGGCCGCAGGGCGGCCACGGCGACCACCGCGGGCGCGGTGATGAGCAGGACGTAGATCACGGGCGAGGTCGTGCTGTGCGTGGGCCGGTCGGGCGCCTTCGCGTGGTGGTAGGCCGGGTAGGTCACCGGGGCCGCGGAGGGGCCCGGGGCCGGGCTGGGCGGCGGCTTCCGCGCCGGGGTGGAGGTGGGAGTCGGGGTCGGGGCGGGTGCGGGGGGCGGGGTGGGCCGCGGCCGCGGTGTGGCCGGTTGCGGTGCCGGCGCGGGCGGCGGTGCCGGCGGGGGCGTGGGAGCCGGCGGCTCGGGGGTCGGCGTCGGCGTCGGCTTCGGCGGCTTCGGTGTCGGCGTGGGCTCGGGAGTGGGGGTCGGTGTACACGGAGGCTCAGGGGGTGTGGGTGTGGGTGTGGGGGTGGGGGTGGGTGGAGGCGGAGGCTCGGGCTTCGGGCACGGCGGGAAAGTGGGCCAGGTGGAGCTTCCGGCGACCGCCACCGCCTCCGCGCCGCCGGGGCCGGCAGAGGCGTAGGCGCAGGCATCCGCCTCGGCCACCCCCGCCGTGGGGCCGATGAGCGCCCACGTCAAGGTCAGCAGGGCCAATACCCGTATGGCGGAGGCGGATTGGGGCGATTCGGGTCGATGCACGACGGAGATCATGAGGCCTGCTACGCCACCACACGCGCGGGCGCGAAGAGATTGGTCCGAAGGAGGGACAAAGGGCCGCCCGATGTTTGAATTCTGTGCGCTCGTCCGTCCGACGGGGGGTACATCTGTGCGGCCTGGGGCGGGTGTGGTCACAGCTTCCGAAAAGAAATATGCGGGACGGTTGAACACAACCCCTGCTCCGGTGCGTACCCATTGTCGTGCGGCGGCGCAGCAGGGCGCTGCAACACCCTTTTGAATTATGGGGAGTTGACGATGAAGACCTCCTGGCGGAACGCCTCACTCGTGGCAAGCGCCGCGGCGGTGCTGGTGCTGACGACGGCGTGCGGTCAGGAAGGCGGCACGTCGTCGGTGGGCAGCCAGAACGTCGGTGCCACGGCGGCGGCGGGCGGTTATGGCGGTGTCGGCTCCGGTATCGGGACCGGTACCAGCCCGAGCGCCAGCTCGACCGTGGGCGGTGGCCAGGGGAACCTGGGAGCCCAGTCGGCCTCGGCCGGCAAGCTCGAGGTTTCCGCGAACGCCGAGCTCGGGGACGTGCTGACCGACAGCGCCGGTCTCAGCCTCTACCGCTTCGACGAGGACACCGCCGAGCCGCCGAAGTCGAACTGCAACGGCGACTGCGCGACGGCCTGGCCGCCGGTACCCGCGAACGACGCCTCGGCCGGCGCCGGTATCGACAAGGCGCTGCTCGGTGAGGTGACCCGGGCCGACGGCAGCAAGCAGTTGACCATCGGCGGCTGGCCGGCCTACCGCTATGCGAAGGACACCAAGGCCGGCGATCTGACCGGCCAGGGCGTGGGCGGCAAGTGGTACGCGCTGGCGCCCACGGGCAAGAAGGCGTCGGTCGCCGGCCTGCCCGGACTGTCCACGCGCAACGACCCCAACCTGGGCGAGATCGTCGTCGACAAGAACGGCATGACGGTCTACCGCTTCGCCAAGGACAAGGCCTGGCCCGAGCCGGTCTCCAACTGCAACGGTGCCTGCCTGGAGAAGTGGCCGGTCGTGGCGCCGGTGTCGGCGAACGACACCAAGGACGTCCAGAAGAAGGGCCTGATGAGCTTCACCCGCTCCGACGGCGCCAAGCAGCAGACGGTCAACTGCTCGCCCATCTACACCTTCGCGGGCGACAAGAAGGCCGGAGACACCAACGGCCAGGGCGTCGGCGGCACCTGGTACGCCGTCCGCCCCAACGGAGAGATGGTCGGCGTCTCCGACAAGTGACGGCGGTCCCGCCCGAACCGCCGGTCCGCCCCCTCCGCGCCGCACGGAGGGGGCGGACCGGTTTGCCGTGATTCCCCCAACTCCCCGCGAGTCGGCGCCCGCTCCGGAACTCTCCGGAGTGCGGCGCCTACGTTTCGTAGGGAATCCACAGCGTTCCCGAGCGGCACGTGCCGCAGGCAGTGACCGGGAACGGACGGTCAATTTCCGTTTCTGCTCGCTCCATTGGCGGCCGATCAGTAGCCTCAGCTCGAACACCGGATCGTCTACGCCTTGGAGAGATACATGGAGCGTCCCGCCTGGGCTCCCCGGAGCATCGACATCTCGGTGCCGAGTGTCTCGCGTATCTACGACTTCTACCTGGGCGGTTCGCACAACTTCGAGGCCGACCGGGAGGCGGCCCGCAAGGTCATGGAGTTCGCACCGGGCCTGCCGAAGACCATGCAGGCGAACCGGGCCTTCCTGCGGCGGGCGGTGCGGTTCGCCGCCGACGAGGGCATCACCCAGTTCCTGGACATCGGCTCCGGCATCCCGACCTTCGGCAACGTCCACGAGGTCGCCCAGAGCGCCCGCCCCGGCGCCCGTGTCGTCTACGTCGACCACGACCCGGTGGCCGTCGCGCACAGCCAGGCCGTCCTGGAGGGCAACGCGGACGCGGGAGTCGTCGCCGCCGACCTTCGCAAGCCCCGGGAGATCCTCGCGAGCCCCGAGGTTCAGCGACT
Source organism: Streptomyces sp. SAI-127 (assembly GCF_029894425.1). Lineage (NCBI taxonomy): Bacteria > Bacillati > Actinomycetota > Actinomycetes > Kitasatosporales > Streptomycetaceae > Streptomyces > Streptomyces sp. SAI-127. Next base: position 1,620,553 of record NZ_JARXYJ010000001.1, on the reverse strand, counting down.
GATCGACCTGAACCGGCCGGTGGCACTGCTTCTCGTTGCCATACTGCACTTCGTGGAAGACGCGGACGACCCCTACGGAGCGGTGGCGGAGCTGCGCGACGCACTCGCGCCCGGCAGCCTGCTGGTGCTCACGCACGCGTCGTACGAGGGAATCCCGCTGCCGCCGGAGCGGGCCGAGGGGGCGGTGGACGTGTACAAGGACATTCGCAACCCGCTGATCATGCGCTCGCGCGAGGAGATCGCGCGGTTCTTCGAGGGGTACGACATGGTGGAACCGGGACTGGTGTCGCCGCCGTGGTGGCGGCCCGAGTCGGCGACCTGGAACCCCGACGACGAGGATCCGTGGGCCTTCTCCGGGTTCGCCGGCGTGGGGCGTACGGCGTGATCGCCGAGCCGGACGGGCCGGAGGACAGACTGCGCCGGTTCGCGACGATCTGGAGCCGGGCCGTGTTCCCGGTGACGTCGACGTCCGCGACCCGGCCGGAGTTCGAGGAACAACTGCTGCCGCTGGCCCGCCGGTTGAGCGAGGCGCTCGCGGCCAGGGTCGTCGACACGGACGAGGGCCGGGCGGTCGGCGCCGCCCTCGTCGACGCGCACTGCACGGATCCGGAGGCGCTGACCCGCTCCCTGGACTGCGTCGACGCCTATCTGGTGCTCTACTGCGGCGGCGACGGCGACCGCGAGGACCTGCGGTCCCGTTCCGCACGACTCCAGCACGCCATGGCCGCCGGGTTCGCGCACGCGCTGCGGGAGCGGACGCTGGCCGAGCAGGAGGCCATCGCACAGGCCGCCCTCGAGGCGCAGGGCGTGGTGGCGCAGGCGCTGCACGCGACCGAGGCCCGGTTCCGCGCGGTGTTCGAGGGCGCGGCCATAGGGATCGGCATCGCCGACCTGGACGGCAACGTCCTCCAGGTCAACGGCGCGCTGCTGCGCATGTTCGGCATCACCGACCAGACGATGCGCGGGCGCAGGGTCCAGGAGTGGGTCCACCCCGAGGACGCCCCCCAGACCTGGACGCTCTACGACGAACTCGTCCGCGGCGAGCGCGAGCACTACCACCTCGAAAAGGCCTTCTACCGCCCGGACGGAACGGTCCTGTGGACCAACCTGACGGTCTCCCTGCTGCGCGACGCCGACGGCGTCCCGCAGTACCAGCTCGCCCTCATGGAGGACACCACCGAGCGCCGGCTGCTCAACCTCCGGCTGCGCTACGAGGCCACGCACGACGCGCTCACCGGACTGCCCAACCGCACGCTGTTCTTCGAGCGCCTGGAGAAGGCGCTGAACGCGGGCGAGGGCCAGCGGTTCGGCCTGTGCTACCTCGACCTCGACGGCTTCAAGACCATCAACGACAGTCTCGGCCACGCGGCCGGCGACCGGCTGCTCGTCGAGGTCGCCGACCGGCTCCAGTCGTGCGCGACGGCGCCGGGCGAGATGGTGGCCCGGCTCGGCGGTGACGAGTTCGTGGCGCTGACCACCGGCCCCGACACCGAGAGCGAGGTCGACGACCTCGCGGCGCGCATCATGAACGTGCTGCTCGCCCCGGTCCGTATCGACGGCCGCGAGCTGACCGTGCGCGGCAGCATCGGCATCGTCGAGGGCCCCACGGGCGAGCGGGGTCCGGCGGAGGTCCTGCGCAGCGCCGACATCACCATGTACCGGGCCAAGTCGGCGGGCGGCAACCGCTTCGAGCTGGCCGACCCGGAGGCCGACGCCCGCGCCATCACCCGGCACGGGCTGACCACGGCACTGCCCGCGGCCCTGGACCGCGGCGAGTTCTTCATCGAGTACCAGCCGCTGGTCCACCTCGGCGACGGCAGTGTGCGGGGCGCCGAGGCGCTGGTGCGCTGGCTGCATCCGCAGCACGGCGTGCTGGGACCGGACCGGTTCATCCCGCTCGCCGAGCACACCGGGCTGATCGTGCCGCTCGGCCGCTGGGTCCTGGAGCAGTCGGTACGGCAGGCCCGTGAATGGCGAGAACGGTACGGGGAGAACGGTCCCCTGAGGATCAACGTCAACCTCTCGCCGTGCCAGCTCACCCACCCCGGCCTGGTCCAGGACACCGTGTCGACATCCTGGAGCGCGCCGGCGTCGAGCCGAACGCCCTCTGCCTCGAAGTCACGGAGTCGGCCCTCATCGGCGCCGACGACGACCTCCTCAAGCCGCTGCGCCGGCTCGCCGAGATGGGCGTCGACATCGCCCTGGACGACTTCGGCACCGGCTACTCGAACCTGGCGAACCTTCGCCGCCTCCCGGTCAGCGTCCTGAAGCTGGACCGCTCCTTCACCCAGAGCATGCAGCAGTTCCCCGCCGATCCCGTCGACCTCAAGATCGTCGAGGGTATCGTTTCGCTCGCCCACGGCCTGAACCTCGCGGTGACGGTCGAGGGGGTCGAAACCGGGGCCCAGGCCGAGCAGTTGCGGATACTGGGCTGCGACACGGCCCAGGGCTGGTACTACGCCCGCCCGGGCCCGCCGGAGCGGCTGCACGAGCTGGCGCTGGTGGACGCGACGGGCTGAGTCCCGCCCGGTCCTAGGGCAGCGGGAGTGAGCGCAGGGAACCGTGGGTACGGGCCATGACGACGACGTGGCCCGTGTCCCCGCCCGGCACGACGAACACCGGGTGTTCGCCGTCTCTGGTCTGCGAGTACGCCGCGGACATGCGGGGCGCGGCATTTCCGGTCCCCTGCGGACCGGCGTGCAGGTCGATCGTGAGCACGCGGCCCCGCGCAGTGCGGTCGTTGACGGGGGTGAAGGTCACGAACCGGCCGCCGGCCACGGCGGCGTCCGCCTCGGTGGCGTACGTGCTCCACAGTTTGCGGTCGTTCGCGAGGTCGTACGCGAACCAGTTGCCCGCGCTGGTGTCCTCGGCGCCGGCCTCGTACAGCACCAGGACCCCGTCGTCGGAGATCACCCCGTGCACGGGTTTGTCGATCGTGTTCCTCGGGGTCGGCAGCGGCCTCAGCGTCGCCGGATCCAGGCGTCGCATGGGCGGGAAGGTGTCCCCGGCGGAGAACGGGCTGCCGGTGCAGACCAGGTAGTGGCCGCCGGTGACGAGGTGCGGGCACTCGACGCCCGTGGGGCTGGTCGCCACGGTGTCGCCGGTGCGGGCGTCGCGGGAGGTGACCCGGGTGCCGTCGGCCGTGTAGACGCGGCCCCGGAAGGCGGCCAGGGGTTCGCCCGTGCTCCAGGCGACGGTCCGGTGCCAGAGGGGCGTGCCGTCGGATGCGCGAACGGCGTCGAGGACGGCGGTGCCGGCGAAGGGATCCGGCGCGTCGAGAGCATAGACGGTCCCGTCCGCGGCGCCGAGAGCGAAGTACGCGCGGCTGGTGCGCAGTTGATGGGTCCACGCCTGCTCACCCGTCCGCAGGTTCGCCGCGCGGAGCCTGCCCGCGACCCCGGTCACGGCCCGTTCGTCGGCCGCGTCGACGAGCAGTCCGGCGCTCTTGCCGTGGTCGTCGGCGGGCACGGTCCAGGTGATACGGCCGTCCGCCCGCGAACGCCCCACGATTCCACCGGAGTTGGTCGCGCACACCACCTGGTGCGCCGTCGCGCCGCAACTGCCGCGGGCCTCCCCGCTGGAGAGGGACGCCGCCCACGCGCGCCACGGGCCCGAGACCGACCTCGAGGTCGTCTCCACCGTCGGCCCGGAGCTCCGCGATCCACCGGACGCGGTGTTGTCCACGCACCCCGCGAGCACCATCAGCGCCGCGCCCACCACGGCGATCCGCCGCTTCATCCGCCCACCCCCGTGCCAGAAAACCCCATGCTACGACCGCTCAGCGCTCCAGAAGCATCCGCTGCAACTCCCGTGCCGCCCGCGGCGGAGCCACATCGCTGCGGTGGGCCAGCGCGATCGTCCGGCGCAGGCCGGGCCGGGCGAGCGGGGTGACCCGCAGCCCCCGGCCCGAGCGGGTGGCGACCATGCGCGGTACGACGGCCACGCCCAGGCCCGCCCGGACGAAGCCCAGCACCGCGTCCATCTCCCCGCCCTCCACCGCGAAGTCCGGCTCGAAGCCCTCGGCGCGGCACGCGGCCACGGTCAGTTCGCGCAGGTCGTAGCCGTGCCGGAACATCACCAGGGGCTCGCTCTCCAGGTCGGCGACGCGCACGGTACGGTGGCCCGGGCCACCGGGGGCCGGCGCCTCCGGCGAGGACACGACGACGAGGTCCTCGCGCAGCAGCTCCACCGTCGTCAGCGCGGGGGACGGCGACGGCAGCGGGAGGACCACCAGCGCCAGGTCGAGGGCGCCGCGCGCGAGCAGCCGTACGAGATCGTGGGAGCCGCCCTCCTCGATCATCAGCCGGATGCCGGGATAGCGGTCGTGGAAGGCACGCAGCACGTCCGGCAGCAGGCCGGTGCACAGGCTCGGGGTCGCGCCGAGCCGCACCCGGCCGCTGCGCAGCTGCACCAGCTCCTGCACCTCGTGCCGGGCCGTGTCCGCGTCGGCCAGGATGCGTCGGGCCAGCGGCAGCAGGGCCTCGCCCGCGTCGGTGAGCGCGATGTTGCCGCGCGCCCGCAGGAACAGATCGGCCCCGAGCTCCCTCTCGAGCGCCTTGATCTGCTGCGACAGGGACGGCTGCGCCACATGGACGAGTTCGGCGGCGCGCGTGAAGTGCCGGGTCTCGGCGACCGCCACGAAGTACTGGAGCTGCTGGAACTGCATCCCCGTACGATAGTCGCTCTCTATGGAATCAAGCCGGACCATGTCTTGGACCGATGGGGCCGTTCGGCCCTAGCGTCTTGCCCATGGCTCTGGCAACGCGGACGGACCGACGGCCGTCCATGGCACGCACCGTGTGGGACAGCTCCGTCGGCAAGAAGACCGTGATGGCCGTCAGCGGCCTGATCATGCTGCTGTACCTGGTCGTCCACATGATCGGCAACTTGAAGATCTTCTTCGGGGCGGGCGAGTTCAACCACTACGCGCACTGGCTGCGCACGGTCGGGGAACCGTTCATGCACTACGAGTGGACGCTCTGGATCATCCGCGTCGTGCTGGTGGTCGCCGTCGTCGCGCACGCCACCTCGGCCTACCAGCTCAGCCGCCGCGACATCCGGGCACGGCCCAGCAAGTACGTCCACAAGAAGCCGCAGGCGAGCTACGCGACGCGCACCATGCGCTGGGGCGGGATCATCCTCGGCCTGTTCATCGTGTGGCACATCCTCGACCTGACGACCGGCACCGTGCACTCCGGCGGCTTCCAGGAGGGCCACCCGTACCAGAACGTCGTGGACACCTTCTCCACCTGGTACGGCAACGTCATCTACATCGTCGCGATGCTCGCCCTCGGCCTGCACGTCCGGCACGGCTTCTGGAGTGCCGCGCAGACCCTCGGCGTCGGCAGCCGCACCCGCGACCGTGCCCTCAAGGCCGTCGCCAATGTCCTCGCACTGCTGCTCACGGCCGGCTTCATCGCCGTGCCCGTGGGTGTCATGACCGGAGTGGTGAGCTGAACATGACGTACACCGACTACGTGACCGGCGAACCGGTCGTCGACACCAAGGCTCCGACAGGGCCGGTGGCCGAGCGCTGGGACAAGCGCCGTTTCGAGGCCAAGCTGGTCAACCCCGCCAACCGCCGCAAGCACACGGTGATCGTCGTGGGTACCGGCCTCGCGGGCGGCTCCGCGGGCGCGACCCTCGCCGAACAGGGTTATCACGTCGTCCAGTTCTGCTATCAGGACTCCCCGCGCCGCGCCCACTCCATCGCCGCTCAGGGTGGCATCAACGCGGCCAAGAACTACCGCAACGACGGCGACTCGATCCACCGCCTCTTCTACGACACCGTCAAGGGCGGCGACTTCAGGGCGCGCGAGTCCAACGTCCACCGCCTGGCACAGATCTCGGTGGAGATCATCGACCAGTGCGTGGCGCAGGGCGTGCCCTTCGCGCGGGAGTACGGCGGTCTGCTCGACACCCGCTCCTTCGGCGGGGTGCAGGTCTCCCGGACCTTCTACGCCCGCGGCCAGACGGGTCAGCAGCTCCTGCTGGGCGCGTATCAGGCGCTGTCGAGGCAGATCGCGGCCGGGAACATCGAGATGCACCCGCGCACCGAGATGCTCGACCTGATCGTCGTCGACGGACGGGCCCGCGGGATCGTGGCCCGCGACCTCGTCACCGGTCGCATCGACACGTACTTCGCGGACGCGGTGGTGCTGGCCTCCGGCGGCTACGGCAATGTCTTCTACCTGTCGACGAACGCCATGAACTCCAACGCGACGGCCATCTGGCGGGCCCACCGCCGTGGCGCCCACTTCGCCAACCCCTGCTTCACCCAGATCCATCCGACCTGCATCCCGCGCACCGGCGACCACCAGTCCAAGCTCACGCTGATGAGCGAGTCGCTGCGCAACGACGGCCGGATCTGGGTGCCGAAGGCCAAGGGCGACACCCGTCCGCCGAACAGGATCCCCGAGGACGAGCGCGACTACTACCTGGAGCGCATCTACCCGTCCTTCGGCAACCTGGTCCCGCGCGACATCGCCTCCCGCGCCGCGAAGAACGTCTGCGACGAGGGCAGGGGAGTGGGGCCGGGCGGACAGGGCGTGTACCTCGACTTCGCCGACGCCATCCAGCGCATGGGCCGGGGGGCCGTGGAGGCGAAGTACGGCAACCTCTTCGACATGTACCAGCGGATCACCGACGAGGATCCGTACGAGGTGCCGATGCGGATCTACCCCGCCGTGCACTACACGATGGGCGGCCTGTGGGTCGACTACGACCTCCAGACCACGATCCCCGGCCTGTTCGCGATCGGTGAGGCCAACTTCTCCGACCACGGGGCCAACCGCCTCGGCGCCTCCGCGCTGATGCAGGGCCTGGCCGACGGCTACTTCGTGCTGCCGGCGACCATCAACGACTACCTCGCCCGCAACCCGCACCAGGACGCGGTGACCGGTGAACACCCCGCCGTGCAGGAGGTGTTGGCGGAGACCGAGGACCGGCTCAACCTGCTCCTCGCCGTCGACGGCGACCGCACGCCTGACTCGTTCCACCGCGAGGTCGGCGAACTCATGTGGGAGTTCTGCGGGATGGCGCGCACCGACTCCGGTCTGCGCAAGGCGCTGGAGCGCATCCCGCAGATCCGCGAGGAGTTCTGGCGGCGTATCAAGGTTCCGGGCACCGGCGAGGAGTTCAACCAGTCGCTGGAGAAGGCGAATCGCGTCGTCGACTATCTGGAGCTCGCCGAGCTGATGTGCCTCGACGCGCTGCACCGCGCCGAGTCCTGCGGCGGTCACTTCCGCGAGGAGTCCCAGACGCCCGACGGCGAAGCCGCCCGCCGGGACGACGAGTTCGCCTACGCGGCGGCCTGGGAGTTCACCGGCACCGGCGAGGCTCCCGTCCTGCACAAGGAAGACCTGGTCTTCGAGTACGTCCACCCCACTCAGCGGAGCTACGCATGAAGCTCACCCTGCGCGTCTGGCGACAGAAGAACGCCGACGCCGACGGCGCGATGTCCACGTACGAGGTGGACGGCATCTCGTCCGACATGTCCTTCCTGGAGATGCTGGACACCCTCAACGAGGAGCTCATCCTGCGCGGTGAGGATCCGGTGGCCTTCGACCACGACTGCCGCGAGGGCATCTGCGGCGCGTGCTCGCTCGTCATCAACGGCGACGCCCACGGGCCCGAGCGGACGACCACCTGTCAGCTGCACATGCGGTCCTTCTCGGACGGCGACACGATCGACGTCGAGCCGTGGCGGGCGTCCGCGTTCCCGGTGATCAAGGACCTGGTCGTGGACCGGTCGGCCTTCGACCGGATCATCCAGGCCGGGGGATACATCACGGCGCCCACGGGTGCGGCACCCGAGGCCCATGCGACCCCGGTACCCAAGCCCGATGCCGACCTCGCCTTCGAGCACGCCGAGTGCATCGGCTGCGGGGCGTGTGTCGCCGCGTGTCCCAACGGGGCGGCGATGTTGTTCACCTCGGCCAAGGTCAATCACCTGAACGTGCTGCCGCAGGGGGCGCCGGAGCGGGAGACCAGGGTCCTCGACATGGTGGAGCAGATGGACGAGGAGGGCTTCGGCGGGTGCACGCTGGCGGGTGAGTGCGCGACGGCCTGTCCCAAGGGGATTCCGCTGGTCTCCATCACCAGCATGAACAAGGAGTGGCTGCGGGCGACCCGGAAGGTCGCCAGGCGCTGAGAGACGTTCGCCGACAAGGTGCGGACGGGCGGGGTCGGACGTGGTGCTCAGGTCCGGCCCCGCCAAGGTCACGTGGACTTGGACAGGGCAGCCTCTCGTCGTACGGCGGGATCGGCGTCGGTGAGACTCCCGTCACCGGCGGGACACCGGCTGGTCGACGGAGTCGGAGGCCCCGGACACCTTGCCCGAGGCGTTCAACCTCCGCACATCCGCACTCTCGGAACCCGTCACGTACACGCCAACCGGCGTCGGGAGAACAGGGACAGCGGCACCGCTCGCCGCCTCCGCCTGTGACCTGGAGAGTGCCATGAACGGCGTTTCCACCCTGGACCGTCCCCCGCAGAGCGTCGCCCCCACCCGCTACACCGTCGGCCTGGCCCGCGACGAGGACGACGTACGGGCCGCGCAGCGGCTGCGGCACGACGTGTTCGCCGGGGAGATGGGCGCCCTCCTGTCCACCCCGGAACCCGGCCTAGACGTGGACGGCTTCGACGCCTACTGCGACCACCTGCTCGTCCGCGACACCGTGACCGGCCAGGTCGTGGGCACCTACCGGCTGCTGCCCCCGGAGCGGGCCGCGGTGGCCGGACGCCTGTACTCGGAGGGCGAGTTCGACCTCGCGCCGCTCGACGGGATCCGCCCGGGTCTGGTCGAGGTCGGCCGCTCCTGCGTGCACCCCGACCACCGCGACGGGGCCGTCATCGGCCTCATCTGGGCCGGGATCGCCCGCTACATGGTGGACCGCGGCCACGACTGGCTGGCCGGCTGCTGCTCGATCCCGCTCGCCGACGGCGGCGCGCTGGCGGCCGGCACCTGGGACCGGGTGCGCACCAAGTACCTGGCTCCCGAGGAGTTCCGGGTACGGCCCCTGCTGCCCTGGGAGCCGGCCGAGGGGACGCCCGCCGCCCACACCGAGCTGCCCCCGCTGCTGCGCGGCTACCTCCGCCTCGGCGCCTGGGTGTGCGGTCAGCCCGCCCACGACCCGGCCTTCGGGGTCGCCGACATGTACGTGCTGCTGTCGATGCGCCGGGTCAACGCCCGCTATCTGCGGCACTTCCTCTCGCTCGCCCCGGCCTGATGAGCGTCTGGCTGCCCAGCGCGCCCTGCACCCCGGGGGCGTGTGTGGAGCGGACGGGGGCCGTCATGGCCGTACCCCGGGCCGTGCTGCGGCTCCTCGGGGTCACGTCGGTGCTGCTCGCCGGGATCGCGTTGCTGCCGGTCGGCCGGTTGATCCCGGCCGGCGCGGTCAGGTGGTGGTGCCGGGCGGTGGTGCGGGCCTCGGGGGTCCGGGTCCGCATGTCCGGCGCCACCACGCCCCCGGGCGGCGTGCTCCTGGTCGCCAACCACATCTCGTGGCTGGACATCCCGCTGCTCGCCGCCGTCCGCCCAGCGCGGATGCTCGCCAAGGCCGAGATCCGGCAGTGGCCCGTGGCGGGATGGCTGACGGCCCGCAGCGGGGCGCTGTTCATCGAGAGGGACCGGCTGCGTGCGCTCCCGGACACGGTCGCCCGGATCGCCGACGCGCTGCGCGGGGGCTCCGCGGTCGCCGTCTTCCCCGAGGGCAGCACCTGGTGCGGCCGCGCCCAGGGCCACTTCCGTCGTGCGGTGTTCCAGGCGGCCCTGGACGCCGGGGTGCCCGTCCAGCCGGTGAGTCTGCGGTACGGCCTTGTCGACGGCGGGTCCAGTACGGCCCCCGCCTTCATCGGCGACGACTCTCTGCTCGCGTCGGTGTGGCGGGTGGTGTCGGCGCGGGGGCTGATGGCCGAGGTGGAGGTCATGGACCCCGTCACCCCGGGCAGCCACCCCGACCGCCGCTCACTGGCCCGCGCGGCACAGTCGTGCTCGTGCCACGGCCGGACCGGAGAACACACGGCCGACCGACACCCCCGGCGGTCAACAGCCCTGAGCCTGCTGAGCGACGGCACGCGGCGGGGGCGCTGAGAGTCGGGTGCCCGCGAGTCAGGTGCCCGAGTTCAGTGCCCGTGCCAGATAGGGGGCCGTGGCGCTCCCCTCCACCCCGGCCACTTCCCCCGGCGTACCTGCCGCCACGATTCGTCCGCCGGCGTCGCCGCCGCCCGGGCCCAGGTCGATGACCCAGTCCGCGCCCGCCACGACCGACATGTCGTGCTCGACGACGATCACCGTGTGGCCGGCGTCGACGAGGCCGTGGAGTTGGCGCATGAGGACCTCCACGTCGGCCGGGTGCAGACCCGTCGTGGGTTCGTCGAGGAGGTAGAGCGTGTGGGCGCGGCGGACGCGCTGGAGTTCGCTCGCGAGCTTGATGCGCTGGGCCTCGCCGCCGGAGAGTTCGGTGGCGGGCTGTCCGAGGTGGAGGTAGCCGAGACCGACGTCGAGGAGGGTGGTGAGACTGCGGGCCACCGCCGGGGTGTCCGCGAAGAACTCCGCCGCCGACTCCACCGTGAGGTCGAGCACCTGGGCGATGTTCCGTCCCCGGTACGTCACGTCGAGCGTGGCGGGGTTGTAGCGGGCCCCGCCGCAGTCCGGGCAGGGCGCATAGGTGCTCGGCAGGAAGAGCAGCTCGACGCTGACGAACCCCTCGCCCTGGCAGGTCTCGCAGCGTCCTCCCGCCACGTTGAAGGAGAACCGGCCGACACCGTAGCCGCGTGCACGCGCCTCATCGGTGCCGGCGAAGACCTTGCGCACGACGTCGAACAGGCCCGTGTAGGTCGCCAGGTTGGAGCGCGGGGTCCGGCCGATCGGCTTCTGGTCCACCGAGACCAGACGGCCCACCCCCTCCCGCTCCTCCGTGATCTCGCCGACCAGCGTGGACTTGCCCGAGCCCGACACCCCGGTCACGGCGGTGAACACGCCGAGCGGGAACTCGGCGGTCACCCCGCGCAGGTTGTGCCGGTTGACCGGGCCGACCTTCAACCGGCCGCGCCATGAACGCACTGCACGCTCCACTGCGGGGGAGCGGTCGAACAGGAACCGAGCCGTCGCCGATTCCGCGACCTCGGCAAGCTGCTCCACCGGACCGCTGTGCAGCACCCGCCCGCCGTGCTCACCCGCCCGCGGCCCGACGTCCACGAGCCAGTCCGCCCCGCGCATGACGTCCAGCTGGTGCTCCACCACGAACACCGAGTTGCCGGCCGCCTTCAGCCGCGCCAGCACGGTGAGCAGTGCCTCGGTGTCCGCGGGGTGCAGTCCGGCGGAGGGTTCGTCGAGGACGTACACGACTCCGAACAGCCCGGACCGCAACTGGGTGGCGAGCCGCAGCCGTTGGAGCTCACCGGCGGACAGGGTGGGCGTCGCGCGGTCCAGGCTGAGATAGCCGAGGCCGAGCTCGACGATCGGCGCGATACGGGACTTGAGGTCGTCGGTGAGGACCCGCGCGGTCTCGCCGCGGGCGACCAGTGAGGCGGCCAGCTCGGTCAGCGGCAGTGCCGCGAAGTCGGCGATCGTGCGGCCCGCGAAGGTGACCGCCAGCGCCTCCGGACGCAGCCTGCTGCCGCCGCAGACCGGGCACGGGGCGGAGACCAGAAACCCCTCGGCCCTCGCCCTGAGGGTCTGGCTCTTGGAGTCCGCGAACGTCTTCAGGACATAGCGGCGGGCGCTCATGTACGTGCCCTGGTACGGGCGTTGAATGCGGTCCGCGTCCCGCACCGGGTGCACGGTGACGACCGGCTGCTCGTCGGTGAACAGGATCCACTCCCGCTGTTCGGCGGGCAGTTCACGCCAGGGCCGGTCCACGTCGTGGCCGAGCGCGTCGAGGATGTCCCGCAGGTTCTTGCCCTGCCAGGCACCGGGCCACGCCGCGATGGCGCCCTCCCGGATCGACAGCGACGGGTCGGGGACCAGCGACTGCTCGGTCGTACGGTGGACGCGGCCCAGACCATGACACTCCGGGCAGGCGCCGGCCGCCGTATTGGGGGAGAAGGAGTCCGAGTCGAGCCGTTCGGCGCCCGGCGGGTAGTCACCGGCCCGTGAGAACAGCATGCGCAGCGAGTTCGAGAGATTGGTGACCGTCCCCACCGACGAACGGGACGTCGGTGCCGAACGGCGCTGTTCGAGCGAGACCGCGGGTGGCAGTCCGGTGATTTCCCCGACCTTCGGCGCGCCCACCTGATGGATCAGCCGGCGCGCGTACGGAGCCACCGACTCGAAGTACCGCCGCTGGGCCTCCGCGTAGATCGTCCCGAACGCCAGCGACGACTTCCCCGACCCGGACACCCCCGTGAACACGGCCAGCACATCCCGCGGAATGTCGACATCCACCCCTTTGAGATTGTGCTCACGGGCACCGCGGACGCGGACGTACGGGTCGTGGGAGCCGTTGGGGTCGTACATGCAAACGACTCTAACCGGAGGTGATCGTCGACAGCCGCCGGTAGGAGTCCAGCAGGGCCTCGCGGTCGTAGGTGCTGGTCGTGACCAGGACCTCCTGCGCCGCCGTCTCCTTCAGTACCGTCTCCAGCTCGTGGGCGACCTGTTCCTCGGTGCCGGCGATGTGCCCGGCGAGACCGCCCTCGTAGAGGCCGCGTTCCTTCTCCGTCATCGCGAGACCCTCGACGCGCTCCGCGGGCAGGAGCGGCGGGAAGGTGCCGTGGGTGCGCGAGTACGCCATCGCCCAGGCCTCCGGGATCAGCAGGCGCCGTGCCTCCTCCGGTGTGGCGGCCACCGCGACCGTCCCGGAGATGACGACGTACGGCTCCCGCGCCCAGGGGGAGGGCCGGAAATGCGCGCGATAGTGGTCGATGCCGCGCCGCATCCTGTCGCGGCTCCTGAGGTCGCCGATGACCATCGGCAGGCCCGCGCGGGCCGCGATCGTGGCCCCCTCGCCCATGGCCAGCACGAAAGGCGGCACGGTCAGGCCCTCGGCCGGCCGGGCGTGCACGCCCGTCGGGGAGGTGCCGCGGAACCAGCCCAGCAGTTCCTCCAGCTGTACGGCGAAGTCGTCGGCGTCGTCCTTGCCGCGGCCCAGAGCCTTGCGCACACCGTCGGTGAACCCGACCGAGCGACCCAGGCCCATGTCGATCCGGCCGGGGAAGAGGGACTCCAGCACCCCGAACTGTTCGGCGACGACCAGGGGTTGGTGGTTGGGCAGCATGACACCGCCGGTGCCGACCCGGATCGTGTCCGTGGCGGACGCGACGGCGGCCGCCAGCACGGTCGGTGCGGAGCCCGCGACTCCCGGCACGCCGTGGTGCTCCGAGACCCAGAAGCGGTGGTAGCCGAGTCCCTCCAGCTCCCGCGCCAGCCGCACGGTGTCCTGCAGCGCCTGCGCGTTCGTACCGCCCTCGCGGGTGCGGGAGCGGTCCAGGACGGAGAAGCGGGTGGCGGCGATCACGGAACTCACACAGGGTTCAACGCGAGACCGGGTCCGGTATTCCCGCCGGAAAACCGGATGACCGCGATCGCCGCAGGTCAGCACAATGGACCGCGTGACCGCCCAGAACATCCTGCTCTCCGGCATCGTCGGCTCGACCGCGTACGGACTCGCCCGCGAAGGCTCCGACGTGGACCGCCTCGGCATGTTCGCCGCGCCCACCGAAACCCTGCTCGGCCTGCACACGCCGAAGGAGTCCCACGTCACCACGGCACCGGACCGCACCCTGCACGAGGCGGCGAAGTGGTGCAGGCTCGCCCTCGGCGGCAATCCGACCGTGATGGAGCTCGTCTGGCTGCCGGACGAGCTGTACGAGGTGCGCACCCCGCTGGGCGACGAACTCATCGGCATCCGCGGGTCGTTCCTGAGTGCCCGGCGGGTCCGGGACGCCTATCTCGGGTACGCCGCCCAGCAGTTCAGGAAACTGGAGAGCCGTGACGGCGACCACCGCACCGCCAAGCACGCCCGGCATCTGAAGCGGCTCTGCCACCAGGGCCTGGAGCTGTACACCACCGGACGGCTCGCGGTGCGGGTCGTGGATCCCGAGGAGTACCACCGCTTCGGGGACGCCGTCGCCGCCGATCCCGCGTCGGCCCGGTCACTGCTCGCCCACTACGAGACGGCGTTCGCCGAGACCCGCAGTGTGCTGCCGGACCGGCCCGACGAGGCACCGGCCGAGGTGTGGCTGCGGCGCGTCCGCGCGGAGTTCTACGACACGGCGGCGTGAGCGTGGGCTTCGGCGGCCTCGTGGTCGCAGGTGTCCTCGACGCCGTACGTCTCCCACGCGGGGAAGGGGTCCAGGAGCGGGCGGTCCTCGCCGGGGGCCATGAGGCAGGCCGTCAGAGCTCTGCGGAGTCCGTGCGGCTCCAACTGCGTCCCGATGAAGACCAGTTCCTGCGCGTACGGCGCCTCGGCGTCCCTTGCGGCGGACGGCTCGAACCGGGCCACCGAACCGGCCTGTGACCACAGGCCCGTCACATGCGGGCGGCTGGCCAGGGTGAAGAAGCCCTTCGAGCGCAGGATCCGCCCGTGCGCCCCGCTGTCCAGCTCCTCGGTGACGAAGTCCCACAACCGGCCCGGATGGAAGGGGAGTTCGGAGCGGAAGACGGTGGAGGAGACGCCGTACTCCTCGGTCTCGGGCACGTGCTCGCCGTTGAGCTCCTGGACCCAGCCCGGCGCCTGCTGGGCACGCTCCAGGTCGAACAGGCCGGTACCCAGGACTCGTTGAAGGTCCACGCGGGCGTGCTCGGCCTGGACGATCCGGGCGACCGGGTTGAGCCGTACGAGAGCCGCTCGCAGCCGGGCGGCGGCCTCGGCGTCCACGAGGTCGAGTTTGTTGAGGACGATGACGTCCGCGAACTCGATCTGGTCGACGAGCAGATCGCTGACCGTGCGTTCGTCGTCCTCGAAGGGAGCGAGGCCGCGCTCGGCGAGTTCGTCGCCCCTCTCCAGCTCGGGCAGGAAGTTGGCCGCGTCCACCACCGTGACCATGGTGTCCAGTCGGGCCACGTCCCCGAGGGTGGCGCCGTCGTCGCGGGCGAAGGCGAAGGTGGCGGCCACCGGCATGGGCTCCGAGATGCCGGACGACTCGATGAGCAGATGGTCGAAGCGGCCCTCTCGGGCCAGCCGGTCCACCTCCTCGAGCAGGTCGTCGCGGAGGGTGCAGCAGATGCAGCCGTTGGTCATCTCGACCAGGCGTTCCTCGGTCCGCGACAGCGCGGCCTCGCCGCCGCGCACCAGCGCCGCGTCGATGTTGACCTCGCTCATGTCGTTGACGATGACGGCGACCCGCAACCCCTCGCGGTTGGCGAGGACATGGTTGAGGAGCGTCGTCTTGCCCGCCCCGAGGAAGCCGGAGAGAACGGTGACGGGCAGGCGGTCGTACGGCATCGGACCCGGCCCTCAGCCTTCGGGGCGCAGCAGGCCGCGCTCGTACGCCTTGACCAGGTTCTGCGGGACGAGATGGGTGACGCCCTCGATCGTGACCGGCACCAGCTGGGTGGTGGTGGCCTTCCACTGCGAACGGCGGTGGCGGGTGTTGCTGCGGGACATCTTCCGCTTGGGGACAGCCATGGCGGGAACCTCCTCGGTGGGTGAGCACCGAGGACGCTACATGAAAATGGATCCCATTAACAATTAACGGCGGCGGCGGGACCGCACCCTCGCCTCCCGCGGCGGCTCGATGAACTGCAGCTCCAGCGTCAGCGGCGGCTCGGCGACCCCGGGCCCGCCCGCGGCCGCCCACTGCACGACCTCCTCGGTGCCCCCGTCGTCCATGACGAACCCGATCCAGGCGGCCCGGCCACCCGCCCGGCGCCCGGCCGCGGAGGGCCGCACGACGATGACGTTCGCCTGGTCGCAGGGGCCCAGACAATCGGTCGTACGGACCTGGAAGCCGTGCTCGGCCGCCCCCGCCCGCAGCAGCTCCAACTGCCAGGCGTGGTCGGTGCCGGGGTGTTTGCGGCCGTCGCCGCAGCAGCAGCCCCGGCAGACGACGACGGTGCAGGAGGCGGAGCCGATCAGGGAGGTGCGGGGCGTCGAGGGCATGGGAGAAGCATGATCCATACGGTTCGCGCCCCGTGCCACCGGGTCGGCAGGATCAGAACCTCGCGCCTACGGCGGCCCCGCTCCGCGGCACCAGGAACGACGGCGCCGACGGCAGTGAACCGTCGGCCCCGCGTGCGCCCGTGAGCGGCGCCTGGTCCGTGCTCAGTACCGAGGACGCGTTCCAAGTGCCGCCCAGATCCCAGGAGTTGCCGCTGGAGACGGTGGCTGAGCCGAGCGCGGCGGCCCTGGCGTCGGCGACGGACAGGTTGCCGGTCAGCTTGGCCTTGCCACCCGAGACGTCGGCGTCGAAGCCGGTTCCGCCGTTGGCCCACGTGGAGTTGCGCGACAGGGCGAGGGCGCCGGTGTTGCCGTTGTCCGTCACGCCGTGCGCCGCGTTCTTGAAGGCGATCGAGTTGCGCAGGGTGTGCGCCACCGCCGGTGCCGGGCTGCCGCCGCCGAGCTTGAAGCCGTTGCCGTCGCCCGCGAAGTCGGGGAAGTTCCAGCGGTTGAATCCGTTGCCGTACGCGATCGTGTTCTCGACGACGACCGGCGAGGTGAACTTCCAGTCGTCGAAGCCGTCGTCGACGTTGTTCCACAGCCGGGCGCCCCGCACGACGTTGCCGGTGCCCGAACCCTCCTTGATGGCCAGCCCGTCCGCGCTCTCGCCGTTCTTGCGCGGATCGCGGTTGCCGTAACTGTCCAGGTTCAGGATCTGGTTGTTGCTGGAGGCACCCTGGAGCTGGAAGCCGGACTCGTAGTTGTCATGGGTCCTCAGACGGGCGAAGACATTGTTGTTGCACCCGTCGCAGTAGACGCCGTAGGGGCCGTTCACGATCTCCAGGTCCGAGATCCGCCAGTAGGAGGCCTCCTGGTGGATCGCCCCGCGTTCGGCCCGCGGGATGCTGCCGCCGACCGGGGTGTGGCTCGCGGCCAGCTGCTCGCCGTCGATCACGACCCGCTCGCCCTGATAGGCGCCGAGCGAGATGGGCTGGGACGCGGTGCCGGAGGTGGCGATGGTGATGTTGTCGGTGAGCGCGTAGGTCCCCGCCCGTACCGCGATGGTGTCGCCGGGCTTCGCCAGGTCCACGGCCCGCTGGACGGTGCGCAGCGGCCGGTCGAGGGTGCCCGCGGCGGTGTCGTTCCCGTTCGTCG
Organism: Streptomyces sp. SAI-127; assembly: GCF_029894425.1. Classification (NCBI taxonomy): domain Bacteria; kingdom Bacillati; phylum Actinomycetota; class Actinomycetes; order Kitasatosporales; family Streptomycetaceae; genus Streptomyces; species Streptomyces sp. SAI-127. The sequence goes on along the minus strand of NZ_JARXYJ010000001.1, from coordinate 1,603,355 downwards.
CCACCACCAGCGTCGTCGGGGCCGCGGATGCCTCGGTCGCCGGTAATGCCGTCATCAGTACGGCGCTCACCGCTGCCGCCGTCCAGATCGCCTTGTTCACGTGCATGGGGTCTCCCGCCTCGGCCTGACTGCTGTATCGCCAGGCAGTGGTCGCCCGGGGCGGGAAGGTTGCCGGGTCTAGGGTGGGTGAGGTGACCGACAGCAGCAAGCGCCCGCTCGCCGTGTTCGACCTGGACAACACCCTGGCCGACACGGCCCACCGGCAGCGCTTCCTGGAGCGCAGGCCGCGCGACTGGGACGCCTTCTTCGCGGCCGCGCCCGACGACCCGCCGATCCCGGAGGGCATCGCGCTGGTGCTGGAGCGCGCCGAGGAGTGCGAGATCCTCTACCTCACCGGGCGGCCCGAGCGCTGCCGGCGCGACACGCTCGCCTGGCTCGGCGCACAGGGGCTCCCCGAGGGGCACGTGTACATGCGGCGCAACGACGACCGGCGGCCCGCCCGGCGCACCAAGCTGGAGATCCTGAAGCAGCTCGCCCGCACCCGCGAGATCCGGGTCCTGGTGGACGACGACGAGTTGGTCTGCGAGGACGCCGAACGGGCCGGATTCACCGTCGTACGGGCACGCTGGACCGCCCCTTCCGCGGCGCTGGAGGTGGCGCAGGAGCGGGAGGGGCGGACCTGAGAGCCGTCAGTCGGACTCGTCCAGGCGGAAGCCGACCTTCAGCCCCACCTGCCAGTGCTGGATCTGCCCGTCCTCGATCTGGCCCCGCACCTGGGTCACCTCGAACCAGTCGAGGTTGCGGAGGGTCTGCGAGGCACGGGTGATGCCGTTGCGGACCGCCTGGTCGACGCCGTCCGGCGAGGTGCCGACGATCTCGGTCACCCGGTAGGTGTGGTTCGTCATGGTTCCACGGTGCCTCAGGCGGCGGCGGAGCGCGAGCCGTCCGACCCTATCGTTGACCCATGGACGGTATGCCCAATCCCCTGCGCCGGCTCACCTTGGAGCAGCTCCGGCGGCGTACGAGCATGAAGTGGCGGACCTACCCGGAGGACGTACTGCCGCTGTGGGTCGCCGAGATGGACGTCCCCCTGGCCGAGCCGGTCGCACAGGCGATCCGGGACGCGGTGACGCTGGGAGACACCGGGTATCCGGCCGGCACGGCGTACGCCGAGGCGCTTGCCGACTTCGCGAGCAAGCGGTGGGGCTGGGACGGGCTCGCGGTGGAGCGTACGGCGATCGTCCCGGACGTGATGCTGGGCATCGTCGAGATGCTCAAGCTGGTCTCCGGACCGGGTGATCCGGTGGTCGTCAACTCGCCCGTGTACCCGCCTTTCTACCAGTTCGTCGGAAACATGGGCCGGCAGGTCGTCGAGGCCGAACTCGGTGCGGACGGCCGGATCGACTTCGAGGTCCTGGAGGACGTCTTCGCACGGGTGCGGAAGGGCGCGGCCCGGCCCGCCTATCTGCTGTGCAGCCCGCACAACCCGACCGGCGCCGTCCACTCCGCCGCAGAGCTGGCGGACGTGGCGGCGCTGGCGCGGACGTACGGCGTGCGGGTCGTGGCCGACGAGATCCACGCCCCGCTCCTGGCGGCCGGTGCGACGTTCGTCCCCTACCTGAGCGTGCCCGGCGCGGGGAGCGGGCTGTCGCTGATGTCGGCCTCCAAGGCGTGGAACCTGGCCGGGCTCAAAGCCGCCGTGGCCGTCGCCGGGCCCGACGCGGCCGACGACCTCGCGCGCCTTCCCGAAGAGGTCGGTCACGGTCCCAGCCATGTCGGCGTCATCGCCCACACCGCCGCGCTGCGGGACGGCGGCGCCTGGCTCGACGCCCTGCTCACCGGCCTCGACGACAACCGCGGGCTGCTGGCCCGGCTCCTCGCCGAGGCGCTGCCCGCCGTGCGCTACGAACCGGCCCGGGCCACCTACCTCGCCTGGCTGGACTGTCGCGCGCTGGAACTGCCCGGCGATCCGGCGGAGGTCTTCCTGGAGCGTGGCCGGGTCGCCCTGAACTCCGGCGTTCCGTTCGGCACCGGGGGCGCCGGCTTCGTACGGCTGAACCTGGCGACGTCCCCCGAGCTGATCACCGAGGCGGTCCGGCGGATGGCCGCAGCCCTCGACTGACCGCGGGGGCCGGGACGAGCCGGCCCCCGCGACCGGTGCGCTACCGCACCACGCTCAGCGACAGCGCGAACCGGCCCTCGCTGTCCGTCCACCAGTGCGCCAACTCCAGACCGACGGCGGCCAGTTCGGAGTGGACACCCTCCTTGCGGAACTTCGCCGAGATCTCGGTGTGCAGCTCCTCGTCCGCCGCGAAGTCCACGGCCAGATCGAGCGCGGGCACCTTCACGGTCTGTTCCGTACGGGAGCGCAGCCGCATCTCGATCCACTCGTTCTCGGCGTCCCAGAGGGCCACGTGATCGAAGGCACCGGGATCGAAGTCGGCGCCCAGCTCGCGGTTGACGACGGTCAGGACGTTCTTGTTGAACGCGGCCGTCACCCCGGCCGCGTCGTCATACGCCCTGACCAGCACGTTCTCGTCCTTGACCAGGTCGGTGCCGAGCAGCAGCGCGTCACCGGGCGAGAGCAGGGCGTGGACGGAGGCCAGGAACGCGGCGCGCTCGACCGGCAGCAGGTTGCCGATCGTGCCGCCGAGGAAGGCCACCAGACGCGGGCCCGGCGTCCCCGGCAGGCTCAGACCGCCCGTGAAGTCGGCGATCAGCGCGTGCACGCTCAGCTCCGGCCGCTGGGCGATGAGCGCGTGCCCGGCCTGGGTGAGGGCACTCTCGCTGACGTCGACCGGCACGTACGTGTGCAGCCCGGTCAGCGCGTCGAGCAGGTAACGGGTCTTCTCCGACGAACCGGAGCCCAGCTCGACCAGGGTGCGGGCGCCGGTCGCCGCGGCGATCTCGCCGGAGCGCGCGACGAGGATCTCCCGTTCGGCGCGGGTCGGGTAGTACTCGGGCAACTCGGTGATCTGCTCGAAGAGTTCGCTGCCGTGGGCGTCGTAGAACCACTTCGGCGGCAGCGTCTTGGGCGTGTGCGTCAGGCCCTTGAGGACGTCGGCGCGCAGGGCGGCCCCGGTGGCGTCCTCGGGCAGGGTGCGGGTCAGAAGGAACGGACTCACGTGCTGGGCTCCTCGAGTGGTTCCGCGGACGGTTCCTTGAGCGGTGTGAGCAGGACGTCGGTGCGGCTCGCCGCGAGCAGGGTGCGGTCGGGGACCTCCTGCCAGTGCGGATCGTCGTCGTAGGGCTCGGAGGCCACGACGGTGCCGGTGCCGGGGCGCTGGAGGTACCAGAGGGTGTCGCCCCAGGCGGTCGCGGCGATGGACTCCCCGTTGGTCAGCAGGAGGTTGAGCCGGGAGCCCGGGGCCGCCTCGGCGACCTCCAGGACCGTGTCGGCCAGCGCCTGGCCCTCCTCGTCGCCGCCGTGCAGCCGGTTCAGGACCAGTGCCCACACGAACGCCGAGTCGTTGCGGGCCTCCATCGACAGCAGGTCCGCCGGGGGCAGCGCGGCGGTCAGGGGCGCCAGGGCACCTGGCCACCCCTTGACCGCGCCGTTGTGGCTGAACAGCCAGGGCCCCGAGGCGTACGGCGCCGCGGCGGCCTCGGCGTCGGCTCCCGCCAGGGTCGCGTCCCGTACGGCGGCCAGGATCGCCGTGCTGTGCACGACCCGTGCCAGATCCGCGAAGGACAGGTCCGCCCAGATGGGTCCGGCCCGTCGGTACCGGGCCGGGACCGGGTCACCCTCGGCGTACCAACCGACCCCGAAACCATCGGCGTTGACGGTGCCGTACCGCTGCCGCCTGGGCGCCCAGGACTGGCGGTAGAGGCTGTGCGGGGGCGCCACGAGGAGGTTGCCGAGCGGCTCCGCGGGTCCCAGATACGCCAGATGACGGCACATCAGACGGCTCCCGAACGGGCCGTGCGGAAGCCGGAGAAGATCTGCCGCCTGATCGGATAGTCCCAGTTGCGGAACGTGCCCCGGCAGGCCACCGCGTCCACGGCGAACGAACCACCGCGCAGCACCTTGTGGTCGGGGCCGAAGAACACCTCCGAGTACTCCTTGTACGGGAACGCCTGGAACCCGGGGTAGGGCTCGAAGTCGCTCGCCGTCCACTCCCACACGTCACCGATCAACTGCCTGACGCCGAGCGGTGACTCGCCCTCCGGGTAGCTGCCGGCGGGGGCGGGCCGCAGGTGCCGTTGGCCCAGGTTGGCGTGCTCGGGCGCGGGGTCGGCGTCGCCCCACGGGTAGCGCGTCGAGCGGCCGCCGGCCGGGTCGTGGCGGGCCGCCTTCTCCCACTCGGCCTCGGTGGGCAGCCGCCGTCCGGCCCAGCGGGCGTAGGCGTCGGCCTCGTACCAGGACACGTGGACCACCGGCTCGTCGGGCGGCACGACCTCGGTGACGCCGAAGCGCCTGCGCAGCCACTGCTTGCCGTCGCGGCTCCAGAACAGCGGTGCGTGGATGGAGTGCCGGCGGACGTGTGCCCACCCGGCCGGGGCCCACCAGCGCTCGGTGTCGTAGCCGCCGTCCTCGATGAAGGCCTGGTACTCGGCGTTCGTCACCGGAGTGGTGTCGATGTAGAAGGGCTCCACCTCACGCCGGTGCGCCGGGCGTTCGTTGTCCAGTGCCCACGGCTCGTCGGAGGTGCCCATGGTGAACGGGCCGCCGGGGACGAGGACTTCGGCCGGGCCGGTGAACAGCGGGGCCGGTTCCGGGTCGGGGGCGGTCAGGGCCTGGGGGCCCTTGCGGAGCTGATGGGTGATCAGCATCGTCTCGTCATGCTGCTGTTCGTGCTGCGCGATCATCCCGAAGGCGAATCCGGCCTCGGTGAGCCGGGTCCCGTGGAGCGCGGCGCCCTCCAGGACGTCCAGCACCCGGCCGCGTACCTCCGCCGCGTAGCGCCGGGACTCCGCGGGCGACAGCAGGGGCAGCGTGGGGCGTTCGGAGCGCGGGTGCTCGAAGGCGTCGTAGATGCCGTCGATCTCGGGCCGTATCGCCTCCTGCCCGGCGACGGTCCGCAGCAGCCACTGCTCCTCCTGGTTGCCGATGTGGGCCAGGTCCCACACGAGCGGCGACATGAGCGGCGAGTGCTGGGCGGTCAGGTCGGGGTCCTCCACACAGCTGGTGAGGAGGGTCGTGCGGTCCCGGGCGGTGATCAGAGTGGTCACGGCCCGCTCGCGGACGGTCTCGGGGTCGACGGAGGTGTCGACGGACGGGTTGGTCATGTGCGGATTTCCTTCCCGAGCGAACCGTGCGTCCGGTCCAGCAGATCGTCGGCGGGGCACCGGCCCCGGATCACATAGCGATGCAGATACGTTTCGACGGCGTCCGTGACCTCGCGTGTGGCGCCCAGCCGTGGCAGCGCCTCCAGGGCCGCCCCGAAGCACGCGATCGCCGCCTCGTGCAGTTCGGGGTCGGCCAGGCCGTGGCGGGCCGCGTCGATCCACAGCGGGTTGTGCGGCGCGGGCAGCGAGAGGGTGCGCTCGGCCAGCGGCTTCACCACCCGGTAGGCGGTCTCGGCGGCCTCGGGGTCGTCGAAGAGCGCCGTCGTCACCGCGAGCGGCACGACCCAGCCGTCCTCGCCCGGCTGGGCGTCGATCATGCGCAGCTCGAGATGGCCGCGCGGTCTGACCGGCGGGAACAGGGTCGAGACGTGGTAGTCGAGATCCTCCCGGGTCGGCTGCCGGGGCACTCCCGATCTGGCCCACTCCCGGAAGGTGAGCTGCTCCGGGACGTCCCAGGGGCCGCTGTCCCGTCGTATGCACATCACCGGCGCGTCCAGGACGTGCCGGGCCCAGGCGGTGCGGGGGTCGGTGTCCAGGGAGGGGCCGCCAGCCCGTCCCCTGCCGATCTCCGTCCACAGCAGCTGGCGGGTCGAGAGCCAGCCGGTGGGCTCGGAACCGGCGAGCGGGGAGTTGGCGAAGGCGGCCACCAGGACCGGGCCCAGCTGGTGCGCCAGCCACCAGCGTCGTCCGAGGCCGAGGGGGCCGGGCTCCTCGTGTCCGGCGTCCACGCACACCTGCACGGAGGCCGAGGTGCACATCATCGCGCGGCCCGCAGGGCCGGTGCGGTCGAGGCAGGCCTCCAGGGCGTCGTAGCGCGGTTCGTGCAGATACCTGCGGGGCGGGTGCCAGGGGTCGTGGCCGATGCCGACGAGGCCGAGACCGTGCTCGGCGAGGGCCGCCCGTACGGCGGCGAGGTCGGCGGAGACGGTACCGATGCACTCCATCAGGGAGTCGGCGGGCTGAGAACTCAGCTCCAGCTGACCGCCCGGTTCGACGGTGAGCGCCGATTTCAGGGGCACGGTCCGCAGTGCGGCGTAGGCCGCCGCGAGTCGTTCGGGTGTGACGGGGAGCCGAGGGCTGCTCAGCTCGTGCACGAGCCATTCCACTTCCACCCCGATGCGGCGGGGCGGGCCGGTCTTGAAGCAGATGCCGCGGACCAGGGCCTCGAGCTCCGCTTCGGGCAGGGATGTACGGGGCTTTGTACAGTCGCCCGGCGTACAGCCGCTGGGTGTGTCGGACATGTCGGGATCCTCCTGAGATTCCACCATGCCACCAGTCCGGGGATCATGTGGGTCGGACCGGCAACGCTCGTCCCACCCAAGACCCTCATCCCGTTCCGCACAAGGGGGCACATCCTCGCATTAGGGGCTGTGGATCTCCGTTTTCCCGGCGTTTTCGAGGCGTTTTCCGGCTGTGCCGGGCTCCGGAAACTCTGTTGCACCGCATCCATGCCATCGCCCACGATTCCTCCATGGGTACGACGGGGGAGACCGCGCGGCGCGCGGTCATGGCGCGCACGGGGGTGGCGCCATGAGCGCGCGTCTGCGCGGGATCGCGCACGAGACGGAACAGATCGTCGCGGCGGGGCACTATCGAGCCCCGGACGGGCGCGAGGTCTCGCTGGCCGCCGAGATCGCAGCGGCGCGGGCGGGGACGCGGATGTACGGACCGGGACCCGTGGGGGTGCCGGACTTCGCCGCTGTGGACACGTTCATCGAGGTCACGGGCGAGAGCAGCCTGGAGGCGGCCCATCGGCTCGGCGGGCGCACCGCCGTGCTGAACTTCGCCTCGGCGCGCAATCCGGGCGGCGGTTATCTGAACGGCGCCCAGGCGCAGGAAGAGGCCCTGTGCCGGGCGTCCGCGCTGTACACCTGCCAGCTGGAGGCCCGCGAGTTCTACGACCACCACCGGGCCCACCGCGACCCGTTCTACTCCGACCGGGTCATCCATTCACCGGCCGTGCCGGTGTTCCGGGACGATCGCGGCCGTCTGCTGGACGCGGCACACCTCGTGGGTTTCCTGACCGCGGCCGCCCCGAACGCCGGGGTGATCCGGCGGACGGCACCCGAGCGGACCGCCGAGCTGCCCCGAGCCCTCGCGGCGCGGGCCGGCCAGGTGCTGTCGGTCGCCGTCACGGAGGGCTACCGGCGGCTGGTGCTGGGCGCCTGGGGGTGCGGGGTCTTCCAGAACGACCCCGCACAGGTGGCGGGGGCGTTCCGGGCACTGCTCGAGCCCGGCGGACGGTTCGCCGGGGCCTTCGAACATGTGGTGTTCGGGGTGCTGGACCGGACGCGCGACGCGGCGGTGCGCGCAGCGTTCGCACGGGCGTTTCCGGAGCCTCAGCTCCAGCGGTGACCGTCAGCCCTGCGAAGGGGGCCTCAGCGCCAGCCGTACCGCTCGTGAAGCCGCTGCCTGACCAGGTTGAACCGCCCCCGGTCCAGCGCGCACGCCTCCCGGCGCATCCCCTCCTCGTGGAGGCGCAGGATGCGGTCGACGTCCACCCAGGAGTCCCGCCCGGTCCGGTCCCAGGGCCCGCTGCCGATCGGCACCCACTCCCGGTCCCCGTCGTGCCGCTTGCTCGACAGCTGTACGGCGAGCAGGGTGCCGGCCGCCTCACGGGCCACCACGAGCACGGGACGGTCCTTGCCGCGTCCGTCGTTCTCCTCGAAGGGCACCCAGGTCCACACGATCTCGCCGGGGTCGGGGTCGCCGTCGTGCGCGGGGGAGTACTCGGTGCGCACCCTGCCGACCTCGCGGGGATCGGCCTCGGTGGTGGCGGTGGCGCCGAAGCGGCCGGGGACGTTCTCATCGGTAAACGCAGTCACGTGGGGAACCTTAAGGCGTCCGGCGAACCGGGCCAGAGGTACGGTCGGTTGGATGAACGCAACGTCGGCCGCGACGGCGAGCGCGGTCACCTTCGTGTGGCTGGGGATGGTGCTGGCGATCTCCTTCCTGGAGGCGCCGCTGAAGTTCCGCGCCCCGGGCGTCAGTGTCCGCATCGGCCTGGGAATCGGGCGACTGGTCTTCCGGGCCCTGAACATCGTGGAGTGCGTCCTGGCCACCGCGGTCGTCGTGGCCGTCGCCGCCGGTGACCCACCGGGCCGGATCGTCGGGTGGACCGTGGCCGCGGTGGTGCTGCTGGCCGGCCAACTGGCCGTGATCCGCCCCCGTTTGAACCGCCGCTCCGACCGCGTCCTGGCGGGCGAGGACCTGCCCCGCTCGCGCGGCCACCTCTTCTACGTCGCCTTCGAGGCGGCCAAGGTCGTCGCCCTGCTCGGCCTCGGTGTCACGCTGCTCGCCGTGTGAACGCGGGCCGTCCGGGACCCTCGTACCCGAGAGCCCCGGACGGATGTCGGGGTGCCGCTGCCCGTTACTCCTGGACCGGCACCTTCTGGGAGGGCGGCGACGCCACCCCGTTGAGCGAAGTGCCGTTGACGGGCTGACCGTTCTGGTTCATCGACGCCAGCAGCTGACGGGCCAGACCCAGCCCGGTGCCGCCCATGGTGAGCGCCTTGGCGAACATGTCCGCCATGCCGTCGGCGCCGTTGAGAATCACCATGTTGTCGGCGTTGCCGAACGCGGACGCGCCGGCCCTGACGATCTCCGGCCAGTTCTCGGCGAGTTGCTGGGCGACGACCGCCTCCTGGTTCTCGGCGAGGGCGGCGGCGCGGGCCTTGATGGCCTCCGCCTCCGCGAGTCCCTTCGCCTTGGCCGCCTCGGCCTCCGCGAGACCCCTGGCCTGAGCCGAAGCGGCCTCGGCCTCACCGGTGGCCCGGGTCGACGCGGCCATGGCCGTACCACGGGCCTTTGTCGCCTCGGCCTCGGCGATCGCGGCCGTCTTGACCCGCGTGGCCTCGGCCGCCGCGGCGAGCTCGGTCTCCTTCGCCTTGGCCTCGGCCCCGGAGATCCGCGCGTCACGCTCGGCCTCGGCGAGGGTGCGCTTCTCGTAGGCCTTGGCGTCCGCCGGCTTGCGGACGTCCGCCTGGAGCTGCTGCTCGCGCCGGTTCGCCTCCAGTTCGGCGATCCGGGTCTCCTGGACGACGACCTCCTGCCGGGCCGCCGCGTCGGCGAGCGGACCGGCCTGGCGCGCCTTGGCGCCCGCCTTGTCCCGCTCGGCCTGGTAGCCGGCCTGGAGGATCTCGCTGTCCCGGGTGGCCTCCGCCATCCGGGCGAACGACTTCTGCTCGGCCTCGGTGGCGAGCCGGTTCGCCTCGGCCTGCGCGATGCGCGCGTCCCGCTGGACGGCCGCCGCGTGCGGCATCGCCAGGTTCTGGATGTACCCGGTCGGGTCCTCGATCTCGTGGATCTGCAGGGAGTCGACGATGAGCCCCAGCTTCTCCATCTCCGTGCCGCAGGCGGCCCGGGTCTGCCCGGTGAGCTTCTCCCGGTCGCGGATCATGTCCTCGACGGTCAACCCGCCGACGATGGACCGCAGATGACCGGCGAACACGTTGTGCACCCGCTCGGACATCAGCTTCTGCTGGTCGAGGAAGCGACGCCCCGCGTTGGCGATCGACACGAAGTCGTCGCCGACCTTGAAGATGACCACGCCCCGCACCTTGAGCGGAATGCCCTGGTGGGTCACGCAGTCCACATGCAGTTCGGTCTCGTTCAGGTCGAGCGAGAGCTTGCGCACCGCCTGTACACCGGGCAGCACCAGCGTGCCGCGTCCGGTGACGATGCGGAATCCCATTCCCGCTTCGAGCCCCTCCGTCTTGTGGTTGGAGCCCGAGATGATCAGTGCCTCGTTGGGTTCCGCGACACGCCACATCAGTTTGAACAGACCGATCACAACGGCGATGGCAGCTACGGCCACCCCCGCAACGACGCCGACAATCATCGGCATACGCCCCCTTTGGATGGTGCCCTTTCGGCACCGAACGAAGGGAGTCTGCGCCTGTTCGAGGCCCGGGAGAAGACGCTGACGCATCCTTGTCGAAACCTTGATACACACGCCTCTCACCTGCGCGTGAGCAGGCTCAACTGTCGTACGCCGCCTGTACGTAGACCGTCCTCGGCGGCAGGTACTCCACCACCATCACCACCGTCCCCCGCTCGATCCGGTCCGTACCGGAGGCGGGGTAGGCGAGGAAGTGCTCGGCGCCGCCCCGCACCCGGACGATCACCTCGCCGACGAGCCCCGGCCCGATCGTCCCCGTGACCCGCCCCATGAGCCCGACCATCGACGCATCGTCCATGGTCACAGGGTACGGGCCAGGGCCGCTCACACGACCGGTGAATCCGCGCCGACGCGAGGCTCCGGCCAGACCTCGGGCCAGCGCAGCTCCGCCTCCAACTGCGCCGCGAGCGACAGCAGTAGCGGCTCGCTGTTCGCAGGACCGAGCAACTGGGCCCCGACGGGCAGCCCGTCGCCGACGAACCCGGCGGGCACATTGACCCCGGGCCACCCCAGCACGTTCCAGGGCCAGGCGTAGGGACAGGCCGCGATCATCGCGCGGTCCGTGGCCAGCCCGCCCAGCTCCAGCATCGCCCCGATGCGCGGCGGGGGAGCGGCCGTCGTCGGGGCGAGGACGACGTCGTACGACGTGAAGAACCCGCCGATACGGCGGTGCAGGACCGCCTCCGCGCGCCGAGCCACCCGCAGCGGGACCCCGCCGAGCAGTCCGCCGAGCCGGGCCGCGTCCCGGGTGCGGCGATCGAGGAGCGCCGGGAAGGGCGCCTCGCGGACCCGCTCGGCGATACCAGCCGTGGCGCGCGGGATGAAGGTGAGCCCGATCTGCCCGTACGGCGGATCCGCCTCCTCGACCGTGTGCCCCAAGTCGCTCAGCTTCTCGGCGAGTTCGACGACCCGCGCCCGCACCTCCGGCCGGAGCCGGGCGGGCAGCGCGGTGAACGGCGGTTTCAGGGCGAGCGCGATGCGCAGCCGGCCGGGGTCGCGGCCGACCGCCGCCGAGGCATCGATGGCGTGCGGGCGATGGGGGTCCAGCGCGTGGTTGCCGGCGGCCGCGTCGAGGAGGAGGGCCGCGTCGGCGACCGTGCGGGCGAGCGTGCCGTTGACGGTGATGCCCTGGAAGGACTCGCCGCGCGGCCAGGTCGAGATACGGCCGCGCTGGGGTTTGATGCCGACGAGGTGGGTCCAGGAGGCGGGGATCCGTACCGAACCGGCCCCGTCCGAGCCGAGGGCTGCGGGCACCAGACCCGCGGCGACGGCCGCGGCGGACCCGCCGGACGAGCCGCCCGGTGTGTGCTCCGGGCTCCACGGATTGCGGGTGGCACCGAAGGCGGGCCCCTCGGTGAACGGCCACTGCCCGAACTCGCAGGTGTTGGTCTTGCCGACGATCACGGCCCCGGCCGCGCGCAGCCGCCGTACCGCCTCCCCGTCCCGGGCGACCGCCGGGAACTCCCCCCGGCAGCCGAACGCCGTGGGTTCGCCGGCCACGTCCATGTCGTCCTTGACGGCGACGGGCACCCCGAGCAGCGGCTTGCGCACCCCGGCGGCCAGTTGGGCGTCCGCGGCCTCGGCCTCGGCGAGAGCGGCCTTCGTCCGTACGATCCGGAAGGCGTTGAGGGAGGCCTGGGACGTCTCGATCCGCGCAAGGGCCTGCTCGACGAGGGCCCGGGAGGTGATCGTGCCGTCGGCCAGTGCGCGGGCGGTCTCCACCAGGCCTGCGGAACGGTCGTGCGTCATACGGGGGCACCTCCGGGACTCCGGGACGACGTTGCCTACCGAACGGTAACGTCGGAAAGCGCTTCGCGGAACGTACCTGGCGGGAGTGGCGGCCAGGCGGGTGCCACAGCTTTCGCACAGGGCTCACCGGGTCGTGCGCGAAGCATTGACGCGTTCAGGTCACAGCCCTACCTTCTGATCGACTTCCCGAACTGTGTTCGGTATGTCGGACATCAAGGCGACCGTCAGAGTCGCGTCTTGTTCTTGTTCCTGTTCTTGTTCGAGGGAGAGCCGCCCGTGAGCACACGACCCCCCACGCCGTCCCGCCGCACGCTGCTGCGCGCGATGGCGGCCCTGCCCGCCTCGGCCGTCCTGCTGGGCGAACTGCCCGGTCTCGCCGGCACGGCACTGGCCGCCGCCCCGCCCAGCGGCTCGGCCACCCGCTACACGATCGTGCCGTTCCTCAACAGCAATGACGGGACCGTGAACGTCTACCAGTCCGACGACGCCACGGACTTCCGGCTGCTCAGGTCCTCCGCCTACACACCGCCCAGCAACAGAATCCGCGACGCGAGCGTCTTCAAGCACACCGACGGCTACTACTACCTGACGTACACGACCCACACCTGGCAGGACGTCAGCACCACCATCGGTTTCGCGCGGAGCTCCGACCGGGCCAACTGGACCTTCCTGTACGACTACACGGTCCCGATCACCAACCTGTCCCGTGCGTGGGCGCCGGAGTGGTTCGTCGACAGCGACGGCAGCGTGAACGTCATCGTGTCCTGCTCGGTCACCAGCAACGAGTGGATCTTCACGCCGTACCGGCTGAAGGCAGCGAACTCGGCGCTGACGGCATGGAGTTCGCCGGTCGCCCTGTCCGGGATCGGCTCGAACCACATCGACACGTACATCGTGCGGACCGGCTCGACGTACCACGCCTTCACGAAGAACGAGACGACCAAGTACATCGAGTACGCGACGGCCTCCTCGCTCACCGGCCCCTACACGATCTCCCGGACCGGCGACTGGGCGGGCTGGGGCAGCTATCGCGAGGGCCCGTCCGTGATCCAGCTCGACAACGGCGCCTGGCGGATCTTCTTCGACGGCTACGGCGACGGCAACTATTACTACAGCGACAGCTACGACTCGTTCGCGACGTGGTCCGCCCCGACCGCGCTGCCGGTGGTCTCGGGCACCGCCCGGCACTTCACGGTCATCAAGGAGACGGTGTCCGGCGGCCCTTCCCTCGCGAAGAACGTCAGGCGGTCCTTCCAGTCGGCCAACTTCTCGACGCGCTACTGGCAGGTGCAGTCCTCGCTGCTCAACCTCCCGGTGGTGACCGGCTCCAGCACGGCTGCCGAGAAGTCGGCGTCCACCTTCACGGTCGTCGCGGGCCTCGCCGACTCGAACGGCTACTCCTTCCGCGACTCCTCCGGCAACTACCTGCGCCACTGGGACTTCCGCGGCCGCTTCGACGCCAATGACGGCACGTCGACCTTCGCCAAGGACGCGACCTTCATCGCCCGCACGGGCACGTCCTCGAGCGCGGTCCGCTGGGAGTCGTACAACTATCCCGGGTACTACCTGCGCCACTACAACTACCAACTCCGGGTGGACCGGACGGCAGGGACGGATCTGTTCCGGCAGGACAGTTCGTTCGTGCCGGTGGGGGCCTGGGCCTGAGCGGCCGGCGCACCGGCCTGCCAGACGGCGGCGGCTACGGCCCCCGGGCACCCCGCGTCCCCTCCCTCTAATTCCCGATCCGCACGAGCTCGTCAGGCGAGAACGTCCGCGGCGACCTCGACGAAGTCCCGGATGAGGGGAGAGCGGCGGGTGGCCATCCAGGCAAGACACACCTGGTTGGGACCGATGTCGTTGATCGGTACCGGGATGACGTCCGGCCGGGTGTAGAAGCGGGCAGTGGAGAGAGGGATGACGCAGACACCGGCTCTGGCAGCGACAAGCTCGAGTTTCTCCTCAACCTGGTAAATGGGGGGAACCTCGGTGCGGTTTCCTTCGCGCATCTCCAAGGCCACGTCGCGCCATTCGGGAACCGCGTCCGGGTCCTGCAGGAGATGTTCGGCGGCCAGATCCGCGATCGTCACCGACTGCCTGTCGGCCAGATGATGGCCGGCCGGGAGTACGACGACCCTGGGCTCCTGGAACAGCGGCCGCACCTGCAGGCCGTGTTGGTCGATGGGCAGACGGACGATGCTCACATCGGCGCGCCCGTCACGTAGAACCTCCACCTGGTTGTCCCAGCTCGTGCGCAGGAGCCGGACGTTGACCCCGGGGTGGCGCGCGGTGAGGGCGACAACGGCGGGAGTGAAAGTGATACCGGGCATGAAACCGATGGTGAAGGTCCGACTCGCCTCGGTCGCCGATCTCACCCGCCGAAGCAACGCCTCTGATCCGGCAAGCAGAGGAGGCGCGTCCTCCAGCAACTGCTCGCCCGCGGCCGTGAGGGTGGTGCCGCGGCGATCGCGCCGGAACAGCTCCGCCTTCAGTTCTTCTTCCAGGGCTCGGATCTGCCGGGACAGCACCGGCTGGGCGATGTGCAGCCGTTCCGCGGCACGCCCGAAGTGCAGTTCCTCGGCCACCGCCACGAAGTACCGCAGCTTCCGCAAGTCAAGATCCATAGTGACCGTCCGTTCGCTCCCTTGTCACTACGGCGACCGGGCGCGCCTGCGCAAGGAGGCGTGCCCGGCTCACGTGCCATTTTCCCTCAGCCGTGTGCAAGCACCGCAAGGGGATCGGTGTGGAGAGGGGACCACCCCAGCTCGGTCCTGGCACGTGCCGGTGTGAGCTGCTGGTCGAGGGCGAAGGCGTCAGCGACCGGGCCCATCCGCTGACGGGCCTGTGCCAGGCTGATCGAGATGGTCTTTCCGCCCAGGCCTGCCGCCCGGCTCACCGCCACGGCCACCTCCTTGGCGGTCGGGTTCACGCCTCCGACGCCGGCATAGACCGAGCCTGCCTTCGCCCCGAGCGCGGCGACGTAGAGCTCGGCGGCGTCGTCGATGTGGATCAGCGCCCAGTGATTGCCGCCATCACCGATGTAGGGGACGGCACCGGCCTGCTTGCCCGGGCCGGTGTAGAAGAGGTCGATCAGACGGTTCTCACCTCCGTACAGCAGGCCCGGCTGAACCACGACCGGGCGGCCGCCGTGCTGGGCTCGCTGCAGCACCGCCTCCTCCACGGGCCGGCGCCAGGCGACGATGGCGGGCGGGTTCCAGGCCGCCGTTTCGTCGACGACGCCGTCGGTGTCACCGTAGACCCAGGTACCGCCTGTGTGGATGTACGTGCCTGTTCCGACCCCGTCCTGCATGGCGGTGGCGGCGGCGAGGTCGGCCTCACCACTGTCGGCCTGCGCCAGGTGCACCACCGCCTCGGCCCGCGCGGCTGCCGCATTGAGTACGCCCAGGTCACCGAGGTCGCCGATGACCGGGACGGCACCCAGGGCGCGGACCGCCGCGGCCGATCCCTCGCTGCGTGCCACCGCCTCCACGGCGTGGCCGTGCCTGATCAGGGCAGCGATCGTGGCCTTGCCGATGTAACCGGAACCGCCGGTGACGAATACCTTCATGAGCCTTGCACCTCGTTGGTCTGGAAACGTGTGCTTCCAGGCTGCGGCCGACGCACGCGCTTGGTCCAAGACCTGTCTCGGCGCCTGTGATGCCCTGAAGGTATGAGCTCCGCGGGCTCATCTCGGCGGCCTTGGGCGGGGTGGCTGCGGGTCGGCGGTGAACGCCTTCGCCTTCGCCGAGGCCGCGACGTCCACGGTCGCCTTCCGCTCGACGGCCACCTCGCCGCCGTCGAGGTCGTACCGGCGGGCCGTCACGGCGGCCCCGCGGGTCGCGCCTGAGCGGTCTCGGAGTCGGCGGCCGGCATTCGGCTCACGTCGACCGGCCAGGTGCGGTTGCCTCGATGAGGCACTCGGCACAGTGGTGCAGGGCGACGGTCACCGGGGCCTCACGGAGCCGGGTCTCCTTGGTGGGCCGCTCGGTGGCCGCCAGGCGGGCCTCGTGGATCACCGCCGACAACTCCTCGCGCGAGGCGGACCGCCGGTAGACGGTACGCCGGTCCACTCCGGCCTCCGTCGCGATGGCGGTGATGCTCGCCGCCTGATCGGCGGCCAGCATGAGCGAACCGGTCGTCATGACTGCTTCCAAGTTGCGCGCCGCGTCTGCTCCCATCCCCGGAGATAGTCAGCCCTGGGCGGAAAGACCCATCTATCGCCACGGCGATGTGCATCTCAGTGATCTAAGTACTACAGTAGCGTGACAGTTATCGTCCGGAATCCTCCGCTGTGCACTTGGGAGAAAGCGCATGCTCACCTATGACAGGCTCTTCATCGGCGGCACCTGGACCGAGCCGAGCAACCCGGAACTGCTCGACATCCTGTCTGCGCACGACGAGTCGCTTGTCGGCCGGGCGGCCCAGGCGCAGCCGGCCGACGTGGACCGTGCCGTGGCCGTCGCCCGCGCCGCCTTCGACGCGGGCACCTGGCCGAACACCCCGCCGACCGAGCGGATCGCGGTGCTGCGCAGGCTGAACGCCCTGCGCGAGGCCCGCGCCGAGGAGATTGCCGCCGTGATCACGTCGGAGAACGGATCGGCCGGCTGGTTCACCCGAGCCGGGCAGCCGGGCCTGTCCCGCCAGGCCAACGCCTACCTGAAGGCGGCCGAGGAGCTGGCCTGGGAAGAGGTCCTGACGCCCTCCGACCCCGCAGCCACCGTCCGCAGCGTGGTCCGCCGGGAGGCCATCGGCGTCGTCGCCGCTGTCATCCCGTGGAACTCACCGTTCTCCGCCTCCCTTGCGAAGATCATTCCGGCACTGCTGGCAGGCAACACCGTCGTCCTGAAGGTCTCTCCGGAGAACTCGCTGAGCATGGGCCTGCTGGCCGATCTGCTGGCCGAGTGCGGGCTGCCCGAGGGCACGATCAGCGTGCTGCCGGCCGACCGCGAGACCAGTGAGCACCTGGTGTCCCACCCCGACGTCGACAAGGTCGCGTTCACCGGCTCGACCCGTGCCGGGCGCCGGATCGCCTCCATCGCCGGTGAGCAGCTCAAGCGGGTCAGCCTGGAGCTGGGCGGCAAATCCGCCGCCATCTTCCTGCCCGACGCCGAGCTGGAGAGGTTCAAGGCGGGTCTGAAGTTCTCCTCCCTGGTCAACAACGGTGAGGCGTGCATCGCGCACACCCGCATCCTCGCGCCGCGCGACCGTTACGAGGAGGTCGTGACCGCAGTCAAGGAGGTCGTCGAGTCGTTGCGGGTCGGCGACCCCCGGGACCCGGACACATTCATCGGCCCGATGGTCCGCCGAGACCAGCAGCAGCGGGTGCGCGACTACATCAAGATCGGCGTCAAGGAGGGTGCGCGCCTGGTCACCGGCGGCCCCGAGGTGCCTGTCGGCCTGGAGAAGGGCTACTACGTCACCCCGACCGTCTTCGCCGACGTCGACAACTCGATGCGGATCGCCCAGGAGGAGATCTTCGGCCCGGTGCTGGTCGTCATCGCCTACGACGACGAGGACGACGCCGTGCGCATCGCCAACGACTCCGAGTACGGCCTGTCCGGCGGCGTGTGGTCCGCGGACGAGGCCCGGGCCCTGGAGATCGCCCGCCGCATGCGGACGGGCACGGTCACGATCAACGGCACCTCCGTCGGCTTCGACGGCCCGTTCGGCGGCTTCAAGGCCAGCGGCCTGGGCCGCGAGTACGGCTTCGCCGGCCTGAACACCTACATCGAGTACAAGACCGTCACCGTCTGATCAGCCGTCATCCGGGGCGTGCGGGCACCGGGGGCGCAGATGACGGCCACCGTCGCACCGAACGCCACCCGGCTTGCGCGCCGCCTGCTGGGAGTACGGCTCCCGCCCGCCTCCATCGCGAGCGAGCTGAGGGAAAGCCGGGGCAGCCTCCAGGCGATTTCCGGCGAGGTACCCGCGCGGATACGCGCAGCGCCTCTCGTGGTCGTGGTCGTATCGGCTCCTCACCCCCGCGGCCGTCCGGTTGTTCCTGCCTGCACTGAATCCGGGCCCGATTTCGCTGGCCGCCGCCGCGAGCGTGGCCGCGGCCGGCGCCCGGAGCATGGGCGCCGGCTGCTCGCGGAACTGGTCCGGGACCACCTGGTGTCCGAGCACGCGAAGGCTCTGTTCGCTTACGCCGGGAAGCTGCCGCACGCGGAGCGGCTCCACAGCACCGAGGGCTCGGTACGGGGCCGGCTCCTCACCGTGACCCGCAACCTCGTCGTCGACCGGATGCGCAGCGCCTCGGCCCGGCACGAGACCGTCGGCGCCGACGACCGTGACCGCACTTCATGGCCGAGCGAGCCAAGGCCGAGGTGGTCGTTGCCATCGACGGGGCCTCCCACGCGGTGTTCGCTTCCCAACCCGGCAGAGGTCGCAGAGGTCATCCTGCGCGCCGCAGTGCTTCACGACTGAAGCAGGCCCGGACAAAGCTGTCCGGGCCTGCTTCATGTCTCGATCCCGGTGTCGACTCACCGATCATGAGCATGATCATGAGCACTGGCCGGATCGTCCACGACCGCCTGCCAGGCTTCGACTGCACCCGGCAGCAGGTGCGGGAGGCCGCGCTTCGGGCTTCAACAGCATGGCGCTGCCTGTCGGCAGGGCCGGTACGTCGGCTCGGGCTGCCAGAAGACTCTGGCGGCGCGGGCGACGTCCCGCGCCGAGGCAATGCCGATTTCACGTTCGGCCCAATGCCCCAGGCAGACCCTGCCCTGAAGGCGTAGGACCTTCCGAGCCTCGTGACAAGGTGTCCGGCGCCGACCGTCATCGCCCCAGTCATCTGACGGTCGCAGGATGACGAGGGCTGTTCGATATTGGATTGAGCAGGGTCGAGCAATGGAGCAGCCACCGTGGACAGGGGGAGGATTTCGGCTTGACCCGAGCAGCCCACACGTGGACCGAGAACGGAGATCGGAAATGCCTTTCATCACCACGGACGACGGTACGGAGATTTTCTACAAGGACTGGGGTTCGGGTCAGCCGGTGGTGTTCAGCCACGGTTGGCCGCTGTCGGCGGACGACTGGGACAACCAGATGCTGTTCTTTCGTCGGAACGGCTACCGGGTAGTCGCTCACGACCGGCGAGGGCACGGCCGATCGGCCCAGGTTGACGAGGGGCACGACCTGGACCACTACGCCGACGACCTGGCTGCGGTAACCGCTCACCTCGACCTACGCAACGCCATCCACGTCGGCCACTCGACGGGCGGCGGTGAGGTGGTGCGCTATCTCGCCCGCCACGGCGAGGAGCGCGTGGCCAAAGCGGCGATCATCGCTGCCGTCCCGCCTCTCATGGTGCAGACCGAGGCCAACCCGAACGGCGTGCCCAAGAGCGTATTCGACGACATTCAGGCGCAACTGGCCCAGAACCGCTCAGAGTTCTACAGGGCGCTGCCGTCCGGCCCGTTCTACGGCTACAACCGCCCGGGTGTCGAGCCGTCCGAGGCCATCATCCAGAACTGGTGGCGACAGGGGATGATGGGTGGCGCGAAGGCGCACTACGACGGCGTCGTGGCGTTCTCGCAGACCGACTTCACCGAAGACCTCAAGAAGATCTCGGTCCCGGTTCTGGTCATGCACGGCGACGACGACCAGATCGTGCCCTATGAGAACTCCGGGCCGTTGTCGGCGAAGCTGCTTCGGAACGGCGAGCTCAAGACGTACGCCGGATTCCCTCATGGCATGCCGACCACGCATGCGGACACCGTGAACGCTGACCTGCTGGAGTTCTTCCGGTCTTGACGTCCTGAGGAGGACGACTGAGCCCGGGTATCTCCTGTACGTCAGGATTTCCCGGGCCGGACGCTTTGACGCCCCGGGTGGCCGTCCCCTGTGGAAGTGGGACACCGTCGGCTTCACATGATGCGGGAGGTGGGTTCCGGAAGCGGTCTAGTTGGTCGCCGCGCGCCAGGAAGCGGCTGCGTACATGCCGGCCTCGGACACGCCATGTCTGGCCTATCCGTCGCTGCCCGAGGGGTAGGGCAACCGCTTCATGGAGCTGCTCGTCGGTGATCCGGAGAGCATCGGCGCACTGCGCATCGATCCCGGCAACCCCGATCCCGCGGTCCAGGCCGCCATACGTGCGGCGTTCTACGGCAGCGGGGGTTGTCCGCGCGCGAGGGGCTCCCGGTATCCGTACCGACGAAGTGTGTCCTGGCCGAGCGGCCTCGCCTCGTCAGGACACCGAGAACCGTCGCGGGTCTTGTCACCAGTGCGGGTGGCGTGCCAGTGTCCGGGCAATGGTTACGTAACCATTGCCGGTTTGAACGGGTTTGAGGGTCTGTTTCCGGACCCTCATTCATCACTGCCTCGGCTCAGGTGACGAACCCGCACTCCGCTTTCCACGCTTTCCGTCACTGGAGACGACATGACCAAGACCCCGACGAGACCGAGAAGACTGGCCAGTGTGCTCATGGCCGGGTTCGGCGCGACACTCATGTTCCTGACCGCCCCCGCCTTCGCCCAGCCGGCGGCCGAGACGTCAGCCGCCTCGTACGCGCCGGTGAAGCCCGCGCCGAAGGGTGCTACCAGTGACTTCCGCGGGGTGAACTGGGCAGACCCGCGGGACAACTACGCCAGTGACGCCGTGGTGCCCAGTGGGCTGAAGGTGACCGACGACTACCGCACGGTGTACCGCACCACGGGTCGCATGGTGCGCGGCTTCAAGAAGAACCTGGGCGCCAACACGCTGCGACTGCCGATCAACCCGGCGAGCGTGGGCACCACCTGGTGGAAGTCGTACCGGGCGACCATCGACGCGGCCACGGCCGACGGTGACAAGGTCATCGTCAGCTACTGGGAGGCCGACAGCAGCAAGGACGGTCTGGTCGACGACACGGCCGCCTGGAAGACGATGTGGAACACCGTGGTGCGGGAGTACAAGCACAACCCGCGGGTCTACTTCGAGCCCATGAACGAGCCGCACGGCTACACCCTGGACCAGTGGGTGTCCGTCACCAGTGGCTGGCTCGCCCAGCACAAGGACGTCCCGCGCGGCCGTGTCGTGATCAGCGGTACCGGCTACAACGACAACGTCACCGGTGTCGGCGCGGCACCCGAACTGCGGGGAACCCTGCTGTCGCTGCACTTCTACGGCTTCTGGGCCAGCTACACCCAGCAGGCGGACTGGACAGCCGACCTCGAGGCCCGCATCGGCACGTACGCCGGCCGGACCGTCATCGACGAGGCCGGCTCCCCGATGACCATCGGTCTGAACTACGGCGCCTGGAACGGCAACGTCTACACCTCGTATCTCGCGGCTGTGGCCAACACCGCCCGCAGCAAGGGGATGGGACTGGTGTACTGGCCGGGGCTGCGGTTCGGCGACGCCTACTCCATCGAGTCGCTGGACTCCGAGGGCAACATGGTGGACAACAGCGCCACCGGAGTCGCCCTGCTGCGCTGGGGCTACGGCTTCGGCAAGACCCCGCCCGTCAACGACCTGCCGCCCGCGCCTCCCGGAGAGGTCCTGCGCGGAGTGGGCTCGGGCCGCTGCGTCGACGTGCCCGGCTTCAGCACGGCCAACGGCACGCAACTCGACCTCTGGGACTGCAACGCCGGTGGCAACCAGACCTGGAACTGGAACGCGGACAAACAACTCACCGTCTACGGCAACAAGTGCATGACGGTGGGAGGCACCGGAGCCACGGCGGGAGACCCCGTGGTCATCGACGACTGCACCGGCGCAGCGGCACAGCAGTGGAATGTGAACGCGGACCTCTCCGTGACCAGCGTCGCCAACCCGGCGCTCTGCCTGGACGCGGCCGGAGCCGGCACCGGCAACGGCACGGCGGTCGATGTCTGGTACTGCAACGGAAGCAGCAACCAGCAGTGGGCCAGAAGCTGATGACGGCACCCGTTCCCCGCGACCACTGATCCGCACCGTACGGGCCCTTCGAACACTCTCGCCGGCCCGTACGGTCAGCGCGCGCGGATCACCTTCCGGGGTTGACCCCTTGCGCCCCCGCCAGAGCCAGATAATGGAGTCCTCCGGGCCCGGCTCCGGTGGTGTGTCAGGACGCCCCGAGGCCGTTCAGCAAGGTGTCGACGACGACGTCCGCGGCCTGGCCCGGGCTCAGCTCGGGCAACTGGCGCGACACGAGGTGCATGAGCTGTGGCAGCAGCGCGCTCGCCCATCCCTCCCGGAGGCCGGGGCGCAGGAGGCCTTCGTCGGTGGCCCGTTGGAGGAAAGTGTCGACCTCGCGGACGGAGGTGTCGCGGCGTGCGCGGACGGCGTCGTCGACGAGCATGCGGGTGAGGTCGACGGGCCAGGTGCGGTTGACCGCGATGATGTTCTCGACGTAGCGGTGCAGGGCGACGGCGACGGGGGCCTCGCGCAGCCGTGCGTCTTCGATGGCGTGCTCGATGGCCGTGAGGCGGGCGTCGTAGACGGCCGCGAGCAGGTCCTCCCGGGAGGCGAAGCGGCGGTAGACGGTGCGGCGGTCCACACCCGCCTCTGCGGCGATGGCCGCGATGCTCGCGCCGGGGTCGGCGGCGAGCATACGTGCTCCTGTGGTCAGGACTGCTTCCAGGTTGCGTGCTGCGTCGGCTCTCACCGCACCGAGTCTAGATGGCCGAATGTGAAACCTGAGACCTCTAACGCCTCGCTGGAGTGGACCTCTAGGTGCTAAGTGCTACATGAATCGGGTAGCTAGGGTCTCTGCTGTCACGGTACTCAGAGACGGTCGGCGTCGATCACGGCCCGGGCGAAGACGCTCGGCGCCTCCTGCGGCAGGTTGTGACCGATGTCCGCGATGGTGCGGTGCTCGTAGGCGCCGGTGAAGTGACCGCGGTACGCGGAGCCGTCGCCGGGCGCCGTGAAGGGGTCCAGGGCCGCGTCGAGGGTGATCGTGGGAACGCCGATGGAGGGCTGGGCCGCCAGCAGCTTCTCGTAGCGGTCGTAGCGGGGCTCACCCTCGACGAGGCCGATGCGCCAGCGGTAGTTGTAGAGCACGACGGCGGCGTAGTCGGGGTGCTTGAAGGCCTCGGCGGTGCGCGCGAAAGTGGCGTCGTCGAAGTTCCAGTTGGGGGAGACGAGGGTCCACACGTAGCGGCACAGCGCGATGCGCTTGTCGACGTCCTCCATCGTCTCCTTGCCGCGCTCGGTCGCGAAGTACCACTGGTACCACCAGTTGTGTTCCACGGCCGGGATCGCGGGCGTCAGCTGCGCCTTGCGGTCGGTGATGAGGTAACCGCCGGTGGAGACAAGGGACTTGACTCGTTCGGGCCACAGCGCGGCGATGATGTCCGCGGTGCGTGAGCCCCAGTCGAAGCCGGCGAGGACGGCCTTGTGGATCTTGAGGGCGTCCATCAGGGCGACGATGTCCAGCGCGACGGCCGACTGCTCGGCGGTACGCGGGGTGTGCCGGGACAGGAAGCGGGTGCTGCCGTGGCCGCGCAGGTGAGGAACGATGACGCGGTAGCCCTGGTCGGCGAGCAGTGGTGCGACATCGACGAAGCTGTGGATGTCGTACGGCCATCCGTGCAGGAGGAGGACGACAGGGCCGTGGGCGGGGCCGGCCTCGGCGTAACCGACGTTCAGTAGCCCCGCCTTGACCTGCTTGATCGCGCCGAACCCGGTGTGGGTGCCCGGGGTGACGATGGGCACGGTGGCGCTGCTCGGCTGAGCCGGGCCGGTCGCGGCGGAGGCGTTGGGCTGCAGGGCGGACAGCGAGACCGCGGCCGCGCCGGTGCTCAGGCCTACGGCCCTGTTGAAGGTACGCCTGTTGATCATGTGAAGCCCTCCGTCGTGTGTTTTCCGGTGCCACCGTCGTTTTCGACGCGATGACGCTCCCATGGCGGTCGTCACCTGTCAAACCGGTGATGGCAAGGTTTGGGTGTGGCGTTGGTGGCTGTCGCCGGGGGGGATGGCTAATGCTTCGGCAACCGTGATCTGAAATCCGTCACCACCTTGACTGGTGATGCCGATGACTGCAATGGTTGCGTCACCGCACAGGGCGGTGACCAACGAAAGTGAGATCACAGCCATGGACCTGAAGCTCGAAGTCGTCGTTCTGCCCGTCTCCGATGTCGACCGCGCCAAGGGCTTCTACGTGGAGCAGCTCGGCTGGCGCCTCGACGCCGACTTCCCCGTCAACGACGGCTACCGGATCGTGCAGGTGACTCCGCCCGGCTCCGAGTGCTCGATCATCTTCGGGAACGGTCTGACCCGGCAGGAGGCCGGCACACTGCACGGTCTCCAGCTGACCGTCACCGACATCCTCAAGGCCAAGGAGGAGTTGACCTCCTGCGGTGTGGAGGTCTCCGGACCGTTCCGCGACGAGACCGGCGCCTTCCACCACGCCGGTGACTCCCACCGGGTGCTCGGTCTGCACCCCGAACGGGCCAGCTACGGCACGTTCGCCGCCTTCAAGGACCTGGACGGCAACGAGTGGTTCCTGCAGGAGGTCACCGAGCGCGCCCCCCGGCCGCTGAGCCCCGGCTGCGCCAGGCGAGTGCTCCTACTGGGCCTGCGTGCCCGGCAAGAGAGCTCAACCCCTACGGGGGAGCAGCGCGGCTCGGGTGCTGCAGCGGGCCTCGGCCGGCCATGGACGGAATCCGTCCCGGAAGCCGGCCCGGCGCTCCACCTCGCTCGCCGCCATGTCGCTCGGTCACCACCCAGGCCGGGCGAGGACAGAACCGCGCCCCCCATGCGCGTCCCCGCGGCCCCGGCGGGGGAGAATGAGGGCCGTACTCAACGGTCGACCTTGCGGAGGAGCCGGGAAATGCAGAACGCGCGAGCGGGGCAGGTCGCCGGGCACGAGGACCTCATCGATGTGGCCCGTCTGGTCACGGCGTACTACACGCTGCACCCCGACCCGGCCGAACCGGGACAGCGGGTGGCCTTCGGCACCTCGGGACACCGCGGTTCGTCCCTCGCGGCGGCGTTCAACGAGGACCACATCGCGGCCACCAGCCAGGCCATCTGCGAGTACCGCGCCGCCCAGGGCACCGACGGCCCCCTCTTCCTCGGCGCCGACACCCACGCCCTGTCCGAGCCCGCCCGGGCCACGGCACTGGAGGTGTTCGCGGCCAACGACGTGACCGTCCTCATCGACCAGGCCGACGGCTACACGCCCACCCCGGCCGTCTCGCACGCCATCCTCACCCACAACCGGCACCGGACCGCGGCGCTCGCCGACGGGGTCGTCGTCACCCCCTCGCACAATCCGCCCGCCGACGGCGGCTTCAAGTACAACCCGCCGAACGGCGGTCCCGCCGGATCCGAGGCGACCTCCTGGATCCAGGACCGCGCCAACGAGATCATCACCGGCGGCCTGAAGGACGTACGGCGTATCCCCTACGCCCGCGCCCTGGCCGCACCCGGCACCGGCCGCCACGACTTCCTCGGGGCGTATGTCGCCGACCTGCCGAACGTGCTGGACCTGGAGGCGATCCGGTCCGCCGGTGTGCGCATCGGCGCCGATCCGCTGGGCGGCGCCTCGGTCGCCTACTGGGGCCGGATCGCCGAACAGCACCGGCTCGACCTGACCGTCGTGAACCCGCTCACGGATCCCACCTGGCGCTTCATGACGCTCGACTGGGACGGCAAGATCCGCATGGACTGCTCGTCGCCGTACGCCATGGCCTCGCTCATCGAGCAGCGCGACCGGTTCGACATCGCCACCGGCAACGACGCCGACTCCGACCGGCACGGCATCGTCACGCCGGACGCGGGCCTGATGAACCCCAACCACTATCTGGCCGTGGCGATCTCGTACCTGTTCTCGCACCGGGACCAGTGGCCCGCGGGCGCCGGGATCGGCAAGACCCTGGTGTCCTCGAGCATGATCGACCGGGTCGCGGCGGACCTCGGCCGGACGCTGGTCGAAGTACCCGTCGGCTTCAAGTGGTTCGTGGACGGCCTGTCCGACGGCACGATCGGCTTCGGCGGTGAGGAGTCGGCCGGCGCGTCCTTCCTGCGCCGGGACGGCTCGGTGTGGACCACCGACAAGGACGGCATCATCCTGGCCCTGCTCGCCTCCGAGATCACGGCGGTCACCGGCAAGAGTCCCTCGCAGCACTACGCCGAGCTCACCGAGCGCTTCGGTGCCCCCGCCTACGCGCGCGTCGACGCCCCGGCCTCCCGCGAGGAGAAGGCCCTGCTCGCCAAGCTGTCCCCGCGCCAGGTCACCGCCGACACCCTCGCCGGAGAGCCGGTCACCCAGGTGCTCACCGAGGCCCCCGGAAACGGTGCCGCCCTCGGCGGTATCAAGGTGTCCACCGCGAACGCCTGGTTCGCGGCCCGCCCTTCGGGCACCGAGGACGTCTACAAGATCTACGGGGAGTCGTTCCTCGGCCCGGACCATCTGCGCCGGGTCCAGGAGGAGGCCAGGTCCGTGGTGCTGGCGGCGCTGGGCGCCTGACCCGACATGGACGATCGCGACGTGGAGTCGAACGAGGAGGCCGACGAGATCCGCCGTTTCTGGGGCGGGCTCGGTCTGCCGGGTCTGATCGACGTCCACACCCACTTCATGCCCGAGCGGGTCCTGCACAAGGTCTGGGACTACTTCGACACCAACGGGCCGCTGATCGGCGGGCTGGGATGGCCGATCACCTACCGCAAGGAGGAGGCGGAGAGAACGGCCTTGCTGCGGGCCTTCGGGGTCAGGGCCTTCACCGCGATGCTCTACCCCCACAAGCCCGGCATGGCCAGGTGGCTGAACGGATGGGCGGCTGACTTCGCCCACCGCACCCCCGACTGTCTGCACACCGCCACCCTCCACCCCGAGCCGGACGTCGAGACCTACGTCCGCGAGGCCGTCGAAGCAGGGGCGCGGGTCTTCAAGGCGCACGTCCAGGTGGGCGCGTACGACCCGGCCGACGAACGCCTCCACCGGGCCTGGGGCCTGCTGGCCGAGGCCGGCATCCCCGTGGTGATCCACTGCGGCTCCGGGCCCGCGCTCGGCAAGCACACCGGCCCCGAGCCCGTCGCGCGGGTGCTGGCACGGCACCCGAAGCTGCGGCTGATCGTCGCGCACATGGGCATGCCCGAGTACGAGGAGTTCCTCGACCTCGCCGAGCGGTACGACCAGGTGCGGCTGGACACGACGATGGCGTTCACCGACTTCACCGAGGGGTTCATGCCGTTCCCGCGCCAAGCCCTGCCCCGGCTCGCCGCACTCGGCGACCGCATCCTGCTCGGCTCCGACTTCCCCAGCATTCCCTACGCCTACCTGCACCAGCTCCACGCCCTGGAACGGCTGGACCTCGGACCGGAATGGCTGCGGGCCGTGTGCCATGACAACGCGAGAAGCCTGTTCGACCTGTGACGGCGCTGCCGCGCACGGGCCAAGGGGTGGGAGAAGGGCCGCCTCGACCTCCCCAGGTGCGACGGCCCTTCCCCCGGGTAAGCATCGACTCTGCTACCCCGAAGATCCGGACTCATGCAGGAGGGGTTGACGGACACGCGTGGTGCGGTCACGTTGAACAGCGCCAGGGGTGTGGGAGCGCTCCCGTGCCGTACGGGTCGTACAGGCAGTACTGGCCGTACTGAGCATTCCGGGGCGGGCACCGCACCCCGCCCGACCGCGCCCACCAGCCAAGGATGGCCAGATGCAGCCCCCTTCGCCCCGTCGCTTGTCCCGCAGGACACTCGTGACCGCCACCGCTGCTGGCCTGGTCGCCGCCGTCGCCGCTCCCTCGCGGGCGTCCAGCGCCGCCCCGACCAGGTTCCACACCGTGGGCCGCGTCAAAGCGGCCGCCGACGGGTTCGTGCGGTACAGCTGGCCCGGGATCTCCTTCGAGGGCCGGTTCCGCGGTACCGGAGTCGGCGTCGTCCTCGACGACTCCGTCAACGACTACGACGTCCAGATAGACGGCAGAACCACGGCCACCCTCGTGACCCCGGGCCGAACCACCGCCTGGGTCAAGGGACTCACCGACACCGAGCACCGCGTGCGGCTCGTCAAGCGGACGGAATGCCCTTGGGCCGAGGGCCGGTTCGGTGGCTTCGTCGCCGCTCCGGGCGGCGCGATCCTCGCCAGGCCGCCCGCCCGGCGCAGGCAGATCGAGTTCATCGGCGACTCCTACACCGCGGGCTACGGCAACGTCGCCGGCACGCGTGACTGTTCGAACAACGGGGGAGTCGACCGGAACACCAACTCCGACCTCTCCTTCGGCGCCCTCACCGCCCGACGCCTCGGCGCCGACTACCAGATCAACGCCTTCTCCGGCCGCGGCATGGTCCGCAACTACAACGGCAGCAGCCCCGGCACCGACTTCCGCACCTACTACGACCGTGCCCTGCTGAACGTGGAGGGCGACGTCTGGCGGAAGCCGGCCGGCTGGCGGCCGCAGGCCGTCGTCGTCGGGCTGGGTCTCAACGACTTCTCGACACCCCTCAATCCGGGCGAGCGCTGGAGCACGGAGGCCGATCTGGTCGCCGCCTACGAGTCCGCCTACCACGGCTTCCTCGACAAACTGCGTGCCCGCTACGGCCCCAGGACGTTCCTCGTCGTCAGCGCCACCAACCTGGGCTCCAGCCCCTTCGCCGAGACCGCCGAGCGCATCGTCCGGACCCGCGAAGCACAGGGCGACGAACGAGTCGGCTACTGGTACTACGACGACCCCGCCCTGGACCGCCTGGGCTGCGACTGGCATCCCTCCGCGGGGGACCACCGGATCATCTCCGGCCTGCTCGACGACCACCTCGCGACGCTTCCGCTGCGCTGGTAGCCGACGGGCGGTCAGCACGCCCTCATGCCGCTCCGGTGTTTCAGTTGATGCAGAGCAGGTTGAGCACGCACAGCCCTGATGGATCGGTGGCAGAGGACGAGGACGTCGTCGTCTGCGAATTCTGCGAGCTGTTGCTGCTCGTGCCCGTGTTCGTGGTCGTGTCCGTCGTGCTGTCCGTGGCCGTGGACGAAGGAGTCTGCTCCGTCGTCGTATCGGTGGTGCCGGACGTGCCGCCGGTGCCGGCGCCCGCCGCGACCGACGTCGAGAGCGTGGCATGAGACGTCGACTGCGAGGCGGTCGTCGCCGTGGGCGTGGGGGAGACGGCGGAGTCCGTGTGGACCGACGACCGGGTCGTGGTGGACGCCGCGTCGCCCGTCCGCCGGTGCGAGGCGACCGACTTGGAGGGCGTGGTCGTGGACGCCTGCTGTGCCTTGGCGGGCGTCGACGCCGGCAGTGCGTCGTCCGAGGTCGGCAACTCCGCCACGCCCATGGACCGGTTGTCCGGCGAAGTGGCCGCCTGGGTCCGGACGTTGGACTGCTGGTTCATCGCGGAGACGGTCAGGCCACCACCGACGAGGGCGACGGCGGTCGCGACCACCGCCTTGCGCTGGTTCTTCCGCCAGCGGGCCCGCTGGCGTCGGCGCGCCGCCCGGCCCTCCGCCGCCACCGGCGCGTCCGTCACGTCGTCGGACGGCACCTCGGCCGGGTCGGACCCGGCAGCCGGCTCCTCGTGAAGTCCCGCGTCGTGCCACGTGGGTGCTTCGTCCCATGCCGCTGCCGCCGCGCCGGTCGTCGCGTAGAGGTGGGCGGGGGGAGCGATGTCCGGGGCGTAGGCGCCGCATCCGGGACACGCCAGGGCGCCGTTGAGATGCCGACGGC
This sequence comes from Streptomyces sp. SAI-127, assembly GCF_029894425.1. Taxonomy (NCBI): domain Bacteria; kingdom Bacillati; phylum Actinomycetota; class Actinomycetes; order Kitasatosporales; family Streptomycetaceae; genus Streptomyces; species Streptomyces sp. SAI-127. The sequence continues at coordinate 1,573,852 of NZ_JARXYJ010000001.1, read as the reverse complement.
ACGAGGAGCAGTAGTCCATCTGGTCTTCCTGAGTCGACTGCACCATCGGCCCAGTGGCCGTGGCCGGTCTCGTTCGCACGGAGGATCGAGCCGGAGGCAAAAGTAGCGAGGCTTTCGAAAGGCGGTGTGCAGCCTGTGTGATGCTCCTGCGCAGATGTCCGAGGGGTGCGGTGGGCAGGAGGGACGTAAGGCGTATTCGCGCCCTTGTTCCTCCGTGAGGCGGCATCTGTCGGGTCGACGGGTGGTCGGCGGCTGGGGAGCGAACTGGCGCCAGGTTCGCTCCCCCCGGTTGCGGTCAGGCTCCGCCGCTCAGGCCGAGCCCGGGTGATCCGGCCGGCAGCAGTCTGCCGAGGGTCTCCGGGGTCGCGATGCCGGGCAGGATCTGCTCCCACCAGTTCGTCAGGCGGTCGTGGAGATCGCGGTGGGCACTGGTGACGTGAGAGAGCATCTGGATGCCGGTGAACGAGCCCACCACGCTTGCCGCCACGTCTTCGGGCGCCAGCTCCTTGCGGAGTTCTCCGGCCCCCTGGGCACGCGCCAGCTCCCGGCTGAAGGCCCGCAGCCACCAGTCGTACATGTCGGAGTCGTTCGTCTGGAACGTCCCCCGCTCCACGGTGAGCCGGATGCTCGCGCGGAACAGGACGTCCGTGCGCAGCCGACGGGCCAGCTCGTGGGTGAGGTCGATGGCTTGCTGCATCGGTGACGCCGAGGGGCTGCGCACCTCGACCGGCACCTCGGTCTGGGCGGTCATGACGCCCTTGGCGATCTCCTCCTTGGATGCGAAGTGGAAGTACATCGCTCCTTTCGTGACGCCGCTGCGCTCCTGGATCTCGTTGATACTCGCCGCGGCGTAGCCCCGTTCGTCGAAGACCTCGGCCGCCCCGACCAGGAGCCTCTTCCTCGTCTCGATCGCTCTTTCCTGTCGTGCCATCGGGTCAGTCCTTGTTTCAAGGGCGTGTCAGCCATGTGAGCAGTTTGGTCAGTTAATTCAAAAACAAACCGTACGTTGGGTATTCTATGCCCCCGTAACCCGTACGTCGATCACCCGCTGGAGTCCGTGCCATGTCGGTCCACCTGTCCCTCCCCGCCGAACTCGCCGACGACCTCTCTGCGCCCGCCACCGAGTCCTTACATTCCCTGACCTTCGAGCGGACGGCGCCGCGCGATCTCGTCCACCGGCGGGCCATCGGCGAGGTGCTGCTGACCGACGACTGGATACGTCTCGGCGCGCACCGCTTCAAGGTGGGAGCCCAGTGGCCGCGCGGACACGGCTTCTACGGCCCGGTCGGAGGCCGCTGGCACGATCCGCTGCTGGCCGCCGAGAGCATCCGGCAGACCTCCTCTCTGGTCAGCCACGTCTTCTACGACCTGCCCCGCGACCACCCGACCCTGATGACCGAACTGAGCCTCGCCCTGTCCCCGGACGCCCTGCGACTCGACGACCGGCCGGTCGACGTCGAACTGACCGTCGGCTGCGGTGAGGTGACCCGGCACGGCAGTCGGCTCGCGGGGATGACGATGGAGATCGGACTGGTCCGTGACGAGGTGCCCCTGGGGCGTGGCCGCATGACCTTCAACTGCATGCGCCGCTCCGTCTACCGGCGGCTGCGGGGCTCGTACGCCGAGATTCCCGCCCGCCTGCCCGAGCAGCCCGAACCGCTGCCTCCCCATGAGGTCGGCCGGGCCGTCGAGGCCGACGTGGTGCTCGGCCTGCCCCTGGACGATCCCGGTGCGGCCGATCCGCGCCGGGGGGCCTGGCCGCTGCGGGTCAACTGGGCGCACCCGACCCTCTTCGACCACCCTACCGACCATGTGCCGGGGATGCTCCTGCTGGAGGCCGCGCGGCAGGCGGCGCAGCGCCTGGCGGGTCCCGACCCGGTGCTGGTCACCGTGATGACCAATCAGTTCCACCGCTATGTGGAGTTCGACGCACCCTGCCTCGTCCGGGCGCGGCTGTCCGCCTCCGGCGACGGCGGGCACGAGGTGCGGGTGGCCGCCGAACAACACGGTGCCGTCGTCTACGAGTGCACCCTCACCCTCCATCGCGCACCGGCGTCCGCGGGCGGCCCGCGATGAACCGTCCGCTCGTCCTCGTCACCGGCGGATCCGGGTTCGTCGGCGGCACGGCCGTCCCGCTGCTCCGGTCCGCCGGAGTGCGGGTGCGCGTCCTGGCTCACCGGCGACCCGTGACGCCGATACCGGGTGCCGAGGTCGTGGACGGCGACCTCACGGATCCCGCGGGCCTGCGCGGCCTGTGCCGCGATGTGGACGCCGTGCTGCACCTGGCCTCCTACATCGGCAAGGACGAGGACCGGTGCTTCGCGGTGAACGTCGACGGCACGCGCCGCCTGGTGGCTGAGGCCGGCCGGGCCGGTGTGAGCAAGTTCGTGCAGCTGAGCACCGCGGCCGTGTACGGCAACGGGCCCTTCCGCGAGGCGGCCGAGGGCGCGGTGGAGCCGCGCCCGGTCTCGCCGACCAGTCGCAGCCGCCTGGCCGGTGAGCGGTTCGTGCTCGCGGCGGGCGGTGCGGTCCTGCGCCCGTACCTCGTCTACGGCACGGGAGACCGGTGGGTGATGCCTGCGCTGCTGCGCATGGTGCACGCCTTGCGATCGGGACTGCCCGAGCGGGGCTCGGCGCTGCTGTCGCTCACCGAGGTCGGCTCTCTCGCCACTTCCCTCACCCGCATGGCCGTCACCACGCCGCCCCGGCGGGCGACCGGTGTCTTCCACGCCTGTCCGCCCCAACCGGTCAGCCTGCGCGAACTGGTCGTCGCCGCGCACCGCCACCTCGGGTTCCCGCTCGTGGGTGGGGGCCAGCCCTTCGAGCAGGCTCGGGAGGAACTTGTGGCCGCCGGATGTGACCCCCACATGCTGGACCTGCTCGGTGTGGACCACTGGTTCGACGCGACCCGGCTGCGCACCGTGGGCGATCACGCCCCGGACGTCGGCCTGACAGCGGGGCTGTCGGCCCACGCCGCCTGGTATCGGGGCCAGTTGCTCTGACGCTCCGGGCCGCGATGTCCCGGCACTCCGCTGCCGGGGCCGCGGCTCACCTCCTCCTGCCACGGTCCCCGGATTGAGTGACCGAGGACACACAGGGAGTTCCTTGCCCGTGAAACAAACCGAACGTTAGGGTTTTTCTAGAAACAAACCAAACGTTCGGATTAATAAAGTGGACCCGACACCTCCCGAAGGAGAGCTCCGTGCCCGCACCGGTCGTGATCGTGAGCGACGTACTGCCCGGCGACAGCATCGCCGCCCTGAGGGCCGTCTGCGACGTCCGGCACGTCGACGGCCGTGACCGCCCGGCGCTGTTCGCCGCGCTGCCCGACGCGGACGCCCTGATCGTGCGCAGCGGCACCCGGGTCGACGCGGAAGTCCTGGACCGGGCGCCCGGCCTGCGTGTCGTCGCACGCGCCGGCGTCGGCCTCGACAACATCGACACCGACACCGCCAGGGCCCGCGGCATCACCGTGCTCAACGCCCCGGACTCCAACACCGTGAGCGTCGCCGAACTCACCGTGGCACTGATCGTCGCCTCGGTGCGCCACCTCAACGCCGGGGTGCGCTCCCTCGCGAACGGCGAGTGGCGTCGCACAGAACTCACCGGCGTCGAACTCGCCGGCCGCACCCTCGGCATCGTCGGCTACGGCCGCGTCGGCAGGCAGGTCGCGCGCCGGCTGGCCGCCTTCGACATGCACATCCTCGTGCACGACCCCTACGCGGACACCCTCGGCGACGACGTGCACCCCACGGGCCTCGACGAACTGCTCACCGCGAGCGACGTCGTCACCCTGCACCTGCCCAAAACCCCCCGGACCGCAGGACTCATCGGCGCCCGGGAGCTGTCCCTGATGAAACCCACCGCACATCTGGTCAACGCCGCCCGGGGCGGCATCGTCGACGAGACGGCCCTGCACCGGGCACTGCGCGACGGCCGGCTCGCCGGTGCCGCACTGGACGTCTTCGCCACCGAACCACCCGGCACCTCACCCCTGTTGGCCCTGCCGAACGTGGTGGCCGTCCCGCACCTCGGCGCGAGCACCCACGACGCACAGCTGCGGGCAGGACAGGAGGTCGTCCGCAAGGTCCTCGCGGAACTGACCCCGGTCGCCGTCCCCGCACCCACCGCCGTCTGAGCGGTGCCACCCGCACGCCGGAGACCCACCATGCCTGCCCCACTCTCAGCAGCGATCACCCCCGCCCTGATGACCAGAGCCCGCGACGACCTCGCCGAACTGGTCGCCCTGCGCACCGTCGTCGGAGCCGCGCCGCCGGACCACTTCCCCCGAGCGGCCCGCACCATCGCCGATCTGCTCGCCGAAGCCGGCCTTCCCGAGATCCGGCTGCTGCCCGCCGACGACGGTACCGAGACCGTCCACGCCCGCCGCCCCGGCCCGCCCGGCGCACCCTCCGTGGTTCTCTACGCCCACTACGACGTCGTCTCGGCCCAGGACGAGACGGTCTGGCGCACACCGCCGTTCGCACTGACCGAACGCGACGGACGGTGGTACGGCCGCGGCAGCGCGGACTGCAAGGGCAACGTCGTCACGCACCTCACGGCGCTGCGCGCCCTCCAGGAGGCCCTGCCCCACGAGCCCTACCCCGACCTCGACATCACGGTCCTGGTCGACGGGAGCGAGGAACCCGGCGAAGGAAGCCTGGAGAAGGTGCTGCGCGCGCACCCCGGGCTTGTGGCACCTGACGCGGTCGTCATCGCCGACACGGGTAACGCCGCCCCGGGCATTCCGACCCTGACCACTTCCCTGCGCGGCATGGCCGTCGTGGAGATCACGCTCTCCACCCTGTCCAGGACCCTGCACTCGGGTCAGTTCGGCGGACCCGCACCCGATGCGATGACCGCCCTCATCCGTCTCCTGGCCACGCTGCACGACCACCGCGGCACACCCTGCCTGCCCGCCGTGGACACCGACCAGGCCGGGTGCGACGCCCGCCAGGACCAGGCGGAGTACAGCGAAGCCGACTTCCGCGCGGACGCCGGAGTCCTGGACGGCGTCGAACTCATAGGTACCGGCTCCGTCGCCGACCGGCTGTGGCGGCTGCCCGCCGTCACCGTCCTCGCCGTCCAGTCGCCGTCGCTCGACGATGCCGTACCCGCTCTCCGGCCCTCGGCGAAGGCACTGGTCAGCGTGCGCACCCCGCCCGGCTCGGACGTCCTGCACACCCATGAGGCGCTCGCCGCCCATCTGCGGGCCCACACCCCCTGGGGTGCGCACCTGGACATACGCCGGGTCACCAGCGGCCCGTCCTTCCGCGCGGACACCGGCCGGACCGCGCACACAGTGCTCCGCGACGCCCTGCGGGACGCCTTCGGAACACCGCCCCGCGAGGTGGGAGCCGGCGGTTCCATCGCCGTCTGCTCCGTCTTCAGGAGGCTCCACCCCGACGCGGAGATCCTCCTGTGCGGCGTCGCGGACCCGCCGTCGAACATCCACGGCACCGACGAGAGCGTGAACCCGGGTGAGATCGCCTCACTGGCCCAGGCCGAAGTCCTTTTCCTGCGCCGCCTGGCCGCGCTCCGGAAGGACACGCCCGAGGCCGGCGACCCCGTCCCTTCGCCGACCGGCGAGCAGGAGGACCGATGATCTACCAGCGCGCCTGTGACATCGTCACCGACGACGTCTTCCTCGAGCTGGACGGCGTCCTGACGGACAGCCGGCTCTTCCTGAAGCTGGAGGGGATGAATCCGGCCGGGTCGGTGAAGCTCAAGTCAGCCCTCGGCATGGTGGAGGACGCCGAGAAGAGGGGTGTGCTCCGGCCCGGTGGACGGATGGTGGAATCCTCGTCCGGCAGCCTCGGTATCGCCCTGGCCGTCATCGCCGCCGCTCGCGGCTACCACTTCACCTGCGTGACCGATCCGAACATCTCCCCCCAGAGCCTTTCCCTCATCCGGGCGCTGGGAGCCGAGGTCGTCCAGGTCACGCGGCGGGACCGCAACGGTGGCTATCTGGGGACCCGTATCGCCCGCATCCGTGAGATGACGGGGGCCGACCCCGGGCTGGTGTGGCTCAACCAGTACGCCAACCCCGCCAACGCACAGGCACACGCCCGCCGGACCGCCACCTCGATCCTCAAGAACATCGGACACGTCGACGTCCTCCTGGTCGGCGCCGGCACCACCGGCACGCTCATGGGCTGCACACGGCACTTCCGGGCGTTCTCGCCCTGGACGAGGATCGTCGCGGTGGACACCACCGGGTCGGTCACCTTCGGTGGTCCGCCCGGCCCACGCCAGATCCCCGGCCTCGGCACCAGCCGCCGTCCCGAACTGTGCCGGCCCGACCAGGTCGACGAGGTCGTCCTCGTCGACGAGCCCGACGCCGTGCGCATGTGCCGCCGTCTGGCCCGCGAACACGGGCTGCCGCTCGGCGGCTCCACCGGATCCGTGCTCGCGGCCCTGGAGTCGATCACCGACGGGATCCCCGCGGGGTCGCGGGTCGTGGCCCTCTCGCCCGACATGGGCGACCGCTACGCCAAGACGATCTACGACGACCTGTGGGTGGCCGACACCTTCGGCGCGGACGTCCTCGACGACTCCGGCAGTTACCCCGTCGCCGTGTGACCGGCCGTCGGCACTCCAGCTCCGACAACGCAACAAGAAAAGGGAAACCCCATGTTCGACTTCCACGTGGTGGGCGGCACCGCCCTGCGCGCCCTCATCGACGTCTCCCGCCCCGAGATCGTCGAGACGGTCCGCTCCGCCTACCTCACCCACGACGCCGGGGACTCGGTCAACCCGAACAGCTACTTCCTGCGCTTCCCGCAGAAGCCGGACGCCCGCATCATCGCGCTGCCCGCCCATCTGGGCGGCGACTACGGCCTGTCCGGCATCAAGTGGATCGCGAGCTACCCCCGCAACATCGAGCGGAACATCCCGCGCGCCTCCGCCACGCTGCTCCTCAACGACTACGAGACCGGCTACCCCTTCGCCTGCCTGGAGGCGTCCCAGATCAGCTCCGCCCGCACCGCCGCGTCCGCGGTCCTGGGCGCCGAGGAACTGACCGGCGGACGCACCGCGCAGCGGATATGCCTGGTGGGCGCCGGCGTCATCGCACGCAACATCGCGGAGTTCTTCGCCGCGCAGTCCTGGTCCGTGGACCGCTTCGTCGTCCACGACCGGGAAGCCTCCTACGCCGCCGCCCTCACCCGGCGCATCACCGACCTCGGGTACCGGGCCGAGCAGGAGGACTCCTTCGAGCGGGCCGCGGCCGACGCCGACCTCGTCGTCTTCGCCACCACCTCCTCGGAGCCCTGGGTCACCCGGGCCGACACCTTCGCCCCCGGCCAGACCGTCCTCAACATCTCACTGCGCGACCTCGGCTGGGAGATCGTCGCCGACGCGCAGAACATTCTCGACGACGTCGACCACTGCCTGACCGCGGACACCTCACCGCACCTGGCAGAACAGCGGCTCGGCCACCGCGACTTCATCGACGGCACCCTCGCGCAGGTGCTGCGCGGCAAGGTCGCACCGGCCGCCGACCGGCCGCGGATCTTCTCGCCCTTCGGGCTAGGTGTCCTCGACCTCGCGGTGGGACAGCGCCTCCACCGGCAGGCCGTCGAGAAGGGGCTCGCTGTCGGTGTGCCCGACTTCTTCGGCGAGACACAGCGCTGGAGCTGACACTCGCGCCCTCCCCGCCGTACGACGAAAGGCACTCCCTGATGCCGCACACCGCCACCGCCCTCGCCACCCGCACTCCCGCACGGGAGGCCGAACTCGCCGCTCTCGCGGCCGGTCACGCCCAACGCTTCCCCTGGTACCGCGATCTCCTCCTGGGCCGCGGCGCCCTCGGTTCCGGCAACCTCGCCGACCTGCCCCTCATCGGCACCGACCTGCTGGCGGCCCACTACTACACCGCCGGACACCCGCACCTGCCCGAGGCCTCCGTGTACCACACGTCCGGAACCTCCGGCGGACAGCGCAAGCGCATCCTCTACTCGCCCGCCGACGAAGACGCGTACGTGGCCCAACGACGGGAGTTGTTCGGGGAGTTCACCCGGACCCTGCCGCGCGGCGCCGTCGCGGTCGCCGACCTCGGCACCGGCCACGCCGCGGCCTCGGCACGCCGCGTCTTCCTCGAACTCGGCTTCCAGGCCCACGACATCGACTTCACGCGGCCCGTCGACGAACACGTGGCGAAGCTCAACGAGTGGCGCCCGGACGTGTTCTTCACCATGCCGATGATCCTCGACCGGCTCCTCCAGGCCCGCCCCGGCCTGGACATCCGGCCGCGGAAGATCATGGTCGTCGGCGATGTGGCGCCACCCGCCTGGCGCGCCCATGTGGCGGACCGGTTCGGCCTCGAACCCGCGGACGTCCTCGACGTGTTCGGCTCCATCGAGATCGGCGCCATCGCCCACTCGTGCGCGCAGACCGGCCTCTACCACTTCCACGACCACATCGTTCCCGAGGTGCTGCCTCCCGAGGAGGTGACCGGCCGCACCGAGAACGACCGGGTCCCCTCCCGTCAGGAAGGCAGCGGGGCTCTCCTGCTCACCTCCCTCACCCGCGGATACTTCCCGGCGATCCGCTACGTCACCGGCGACGCCGTCACCGGGTTGCGCCGCATCCACCACGACGGCCGCGAGGTGTTCGCGTTCGAACGCATCGACGGACGCCTCGCCGGTGACCTGAAGCACGGCGAGCGCATCAGCAACCACGACCTGGCCCAGATCATGGCCGAGGTCTTCCCGGGCAGCCCGTTCGAGGCGGCCGACGACGACGGCCTCGTCATCCGGGTGGTGGCCGACACCGTCGACCACGACCGGCTCGCCGCGATCCGCTCGGCCGTCGACCGGCGGGCCCCCGACGTCGCCCAGATGATCGCCTCGGGTCTCGTCGGACCCGTGCGGGTGATCGGTGTCAGTCCCGACGGACTGCGCTCCGGCCATGCCAAGCGCCGTCTCGACCTCAAGGAGGGCTGACCCGTGTGCGGAATCGCCGGATCGGTGTCCCTGGGACACGCTCCCGTCCACGCCCCCTACACGTCGGCCGCCTGTGCGGCCATGGCACACCGGGGACCCGACGAAACGGGGTCCTTCGTCACCGCCGAGGCAGCCCTGGCGATGTGCCGGCTGAAGGTCATCGGCCTGCACGACGGCTCGCAGCCCGTCTTCAGCGACGACGGCACCGTCGTGTGCGTCCTCAACGGTGAGATCTACAACCACCAGGAACTGCGGGACCTGCTCGCCACCCGCGGCCGTCCGGTGCGCGGCGGCAGCGACGCCCAGGTACTGCCGCACCTGTACCAGGAGTTCGGCGAGCACTTCGTCGAGCGGTTGCACGGCATGTTCGCCCTCGCCGTTCACGACACGCGCCGCGACCGGCTCGTCCTGGCCACCGACCGCGTCGGCAAGAAACCGCTGTTCTATGCGCGGCCCGCCGGCGGAGGGGTGGCGTTCGCCTCCGAACTGCCCGCGCTGATGCTGCACCCGGGGATCGGCCGGGAGACCGACCCCGTCGCGATCGACCAGTACCTCAGCTACCGGGTCGTGCCCGCACCGCACACCATCTACCGGCAGGTGCGCAAACTGGAGCCCGCCACGGTCCTCGTCCTTGAAGCGGGCCGCCCCGAACGCCGCCGCACCTACTGGCAGTTCGACTTCACCGCCGAGCTGACGGACGTGCCGCAGGCCGAGATCGACGACCGGATCGACGCGTTGCTCCAGCAGGCCGTGCAGGACAGGCTGGAATCGGAGGTTCCACTGGGAGCGATGCTCAGCGGCGGGCTCGACTCCAGCCTGGTGGTCGCCCTGGCCACCCGGCAGCTGGGCCGGCCGATCCACACGTTCTCCGTCGGGTTCGAGCACGCCGCGTTCGACGAGTCGGAGTACGCCCGCGCCGTGGCCGAGCACTGCGGCACCCGGCACCACGTGTACCGGATCGGCGCCGAGGACGCGCGGGAGGCCGTCGACACCATCCTGACCCACATGGGCGAGCCCTACGCCTTCCCCTCGGCGATCGCCGCGTCATGCATGTACAAGCTGGCCCGGCAGCACGTCACCGTCGTGCTTACCGGCGACGGATCCGACGAGATCTTCTGCGGATACGGCCGCTACCAGCGCCTGCGCGACCTCCCGGGCGATGACGGACTCGCCGACCGCTACGAGCATGTCCTCGCTGACGGCGTGCCCCACCCGCTCAAGAACAGGCTGTACGCGCCCGACTTCGCGGCCCGGATCCCGGACCGTCCGCACAACTACCTGCGGGCCCGCTTCGACCGCACCGACCCCTCGGTTCCGGACCTGGACCGCGCCATGCAGGTCGACAGCCGTTTCTGGCTCTCCGACGCACAGCTGGTGAAGATCGACCGGATGTCGATGGCGCACTCCGTCGAGCCCCGGAGCCCCCTGCTCGACCACCGGCTCATCGACTACGTCACACGGGTCCCCGCGGCCCGGAAACTGGTCGGCGCGAACGAAAAGGCCCCGCTCAAGCGCGTGGCCGCCCGCTACCTGCCCGCATCCGTCCTGGAGCGCCGCAAGCAGGAGCTGGCGGTGCCCCTGGAGAGCTGGCTCGGCGCGGAGCTGCGCTCCTCCATCAGCGACACACTGCTGTCCGAAGCCTCCCTGGAGCGCGGCTACTTCCGCCCGGACGCGCTGCGCTCGGCGGTCCGCGAGTTCCGTCCCGAGCACACCTACGCGCTGTGGACGCTCTACATGCTCGAACGCTGGCACCACCTCCAGGAGAACGGCACGGCCCGCGAGGCGGCCGCCGTGGCGCACGCCTGAGCCCGCGATGTCCTGCCGCGGACCTCCGCCGACCCGACGCCCACCCGAATCCCGACACCCGCGAAGGAACCTCCATGTCATCCACCACCTCGCTCGTCGACTCCCCGCCCATGCCCGCCGAGGGCGTACGGCTCGAGCCCTCCTTCGACGCCGGCCGGCTGCTGCGCGAACTGACCTCCCTGCGCGAGCACACCTGGGACCAGCAGCGCGTCTACACCGAGGACGGCGTCGGCGCCGCCACCGAGGTCGACTGGCGCTGCCTGGCCCTGCGCAGCCCCGGCGGCGACGCCGACCGCACGGACCCGGGCGGCCCCGGCCCGCGGGACTTCGAGGAGACCGTGTGGCTCGACCGCATCCCGTACGTCCGTGACGTGCTGGACTCCATACCGGCCCCGCTGCACGCCGTACGGTTCATGGCGCTCGGCCCCGACACCGTCGGCATGGACCACACCGACCCCAAGTACGGGCCGCGCTGGGGCGTCGGGCGGCTGCACGTGCCGGTCGTGACCAACCCGGGCGCCGTGCTCGTCCTCGACGGGGTGGAGCACCGCTGGCAACCGGGGGAGTTCTGGTTCGGCGACTTCAGCCGCACCCACCGGGTCCAGAACACCGGCACCGAGCACCGTGTCCACCTCGTCGTCGACGTCCTGGTCACCCCCGGTCTCGCGGCCCTGTTCCCGGAGACCTGGCAGGAGTACTTCCGCCACGGCGAGGTGCTCTTCAACCGCCAGGAGTGCCCGCAGACCGCGGACGAACGACGGCGGCTGGCCACCCGCTTCCCCGTCCCGGCGACGTTCCACCTGTGGGAGGACGACACACCGCTGTCCGCCGACGCGCACCAGGAGACGGCGACCCTCGCCGAAGAGGGCGACCGGATGACCCTTCGGCTGCCCGGCGACCGTGTCTTCGCGCTGGTGCACCTCGGCGACAACGAGTACCGGCTGAGCGGCTGGAGCGAGGAGCGCACGCTCCAGGTCTTCCCCGACGGCCCGGAACCCAGGGTCGTGCTGCGCACCCGTGAGGGCAGCCAGGTCCACGAGCTGACCGTGACCGCCGAGCGCCTCGCCGCCTGAGACATCACCGTGCGGGGCGCGGCACGGCCGCGCCCCGCACCCGACCGAGGGAAGCCATGACCGACTTCCGCGACAGCGGCGCCCCGTCCGCAGCGGACGCCGCGCACCCGCCCGCCGTCATCGTCATCACCGATCTGGTCGTGCTCGCCAAGCACCTGCGCCTGCTGGACGCGGCCGGACGACGCGGACTGACACCGCTGTTCGTCTTCGGACCCGAGACACCCGCCGACGAGCTCGCCCGCCGCCGCGCCGACCCGGAGCACCCGCTCTTCCGTCTCGCCGACGAGGAGTTCCGGCACCTCGCGGACACCTCGCTCGACACCCTGCTGCGCGCCGTCACGCCCTGGCTGCACGACCGCACGGTACGAGCGGTGCTCAACGTAGGGGAGGTGTTCGTGGAGGCCGCCGGAGCCCTCGCCCAGACCCTGGGGCTGCCCGGGCCCGGCACTCATGCCGCCCTGGTCTGCCGCAACAAACTGCTGCAGCGGCTGACCGCTCCCGCCCTGGCACCGCGCTTCACCCTCGTGGACCCGGACCGCCACACCACGGTGACGGACTTCCCGGCCTTCCCCGCCGTCCTCAAACCCGCCTCCAGGATGTCCAGTTCGGGCGTGCGCGCGGTCGCCGGGCCGGACGCCGTCCTCCCGCTGCTGCCCGACTACGGCCCCGGTGAACTGCTCCTGCTGGAGGAACGCGTGACCGGGCGCGAGTTCTCCGTGGAGACCTTGGTGCGCGACGGCCGCCTGCTCTGGTCCGGCATCACCGCCAAGGACACCAACGAGTCCGGCACGTCGTTCTTCACCGAGACCGGCCACACCTCTCCCGCGCCGCATCTGACCCCTGCCCAGGAGAAGCTGCTGCTCGACGCCAACGCGGACTTCCTGCGCGCCGTCCGGTTCCGGACCGGCATGAGCCACGCCGAGTTCCGGCTGACCGCCGAGGACCGGGTGGTGCTGATGGAGGCCGCCGCGCGTCCGCCCGGGGACGCCATCACCCGCCTGTGGCGGCTGGCCACCGGCATGGACCTCGACGCCGCCCTGCTGGACCTCGCGCTCGGCACCGAGCCCGCCACCGCACCGGCCGCCCGCCGTGCCCGGCAGGTCTATCTCGACCACCCACGGGGCCGCCTGACGGACGTGACCTGCGACGGCGCACCGGTCCACTGGGTCGGCGAACAGGGCCGGTGGCCCGACCTGCCGCCCGTCGCGGCGGACGCCCCGGCCCGCGGCCACGCCGTCCTCGTGAGCCGGCACCGCGGCGACCTGCTCGGCGCCCAGTCCGACTCCCAGGGCCGCTCGGTCTCCGTGGTCCTGGACGGCCCCCTCGACACCGACCTCGACCTCGCGGCAACCGAGACCGTCCGGAGGGTGACGATCCACACCGAGCGGGCCTCGGGAGCCGAGGGGATCGCGAGCGTCGGACCCGGTGAGGGCGCCGGGAGGGCCGAGGCCGTCGAGGAGGTCGTACGGTGACCGGCCGTCCCGGCGCCGCGCCCGCGCCGCACGACACCGTGGCGACGGCGCGCGACGCGGCCAACGCGCGGGCGGTGGCCCGTCTCACCGAGGCCCGCCCGGTCCTGGAGACCATCGCTCCCGCCGGCGAGGTGGTGCCCGGCATGACCGCCCGGACGATCCTCGTCTCCGGACCGCCGATGCTCTGGCAGGGGTACGAGGGCGGTCAACGGCGGGCCGTCATCGGGGCCGCACTCTACGAGGGGCTGGCCGGGGACGAGGCGGAGGCCGAGGCCCTGCTCGCCGACGGCACCCTCGCGGTGCGCCCCTCGCACGACCACGCCACCGTCGGCTCGCTCACCGGCGTGTGCACCGCGTCGATGCCGGTGGTCGTCGTGCGGGACGAGGCATCCGGGCGGCGCGCGTTCTGCCGTATGAACGAGGGCGCCGACCGGAACTCGCTCACCTTCGGTGTCTGGGACCAGGGAGTCGACGCCCGACTGCGGCACGTCTGCGACGTCGTGTCACCCGCACTCGCCGAGGTCCTGGACCACCTGGGCGGGATTCCCCTCGCCCCGATCGTCCGCCGGGCCCTGGCCATGGGCGACGACCTGCACAGCCGGCACCGGGCCGCCGGGACGCTGCTTCGGGCCGCGCTGCTGGAGGCCGTACTGGATCTCTCCCGCGACCGGGTCGCCGAGCGCCACCGGCAGCTGGCCGCTTACCTGCGCACGGCCGACTACCTGTTTCTGCACCTGGTGATGGCGGCCGCCAAGGCGGCGGCCGACAGTGCTTCCGGCATCCCCGGCAGCACGCTCGTCACCGCGATGAACCTCAACGAGAAGGAGTTCGGGCTCCGCGTCTCAGGTCTCGGCGACCGCTGGTTCACCGCTCCGCTCCCGCCGGTGTCCACGCTGCGCGGCCGACTCGACGACGGCTTGACCACCGACGATCTGGCGTATGTCGGCGGCGAGAGCCTGATCACGGAGACGGTCGGCCTCGGCGGCATGGCCGCCGCGGCCGCCATGCCCCTCCAGGACCACTCCGCCGGGAGCCCCCGGGAAATGATCCGCCTGACCGAGCGCATGTACCGGATCACGCTCGCGGAGCACCCCGAGTACCGCGTTCCCGCCCTCGCCCACCGCGGCGTGCCGTGCGGCATCGACGTACGGCGAGTCGCCGACACCGGCATCGTCCCCGCCATCCACCTCGGCGCGACGCTGCGCGACGGCGGTCACGCCGGCGCCGTCCTGTTCCTTCCCCCGATCGAACCGTTCCGGCGAGCCGCGGACCTGCTGTCCGCGTCCGCGCCCGCCACCGCATCCGCCTGACCCGGAGATCCCCGTGACACCCTCGTCCCCCTCGCGCCACGACACGGCCGCCGTGCCCGACACCACCCCGGAGGGCGCCGAACGGCAGGCCGCGCCCCCCGCCCTCCTCGGCCCGCTGCGCAGCTGGCTCGCCGTCGTCGCCGTCGGCATGGGCGTCTTCGCCTTCACCACCACGGAGATGGTCCCCATCGGACTGCTCCCCGCCATGAGCGGCGACCTCGGCGTCTCCGAGGGCACCGTCGGTCTCTCGGTCACTCTGTACGGTGCCATCGCGGGCCTGTTCGCCCCCGTGCTCACGGTGGCGACCCGCCGCTTCGACCGCCGGCTGCTACTGCTGGTCGTGCTCACCGTCTTCGTCGCGGGCAACGCCTTCACCGCTCTGTCGTCCTCGTACGCGATCCTCATGACCTCACGGCTGCTGACGGGCTTCGCCCACGGCGTGATGTGGTCGATCGCGGCGAGCATCGCCATCCGCCTGGTGCCGCCGGAGAAGTCCGTCCGGGCCACCGCGGTCGTCTTCAGCGGCATCTCCATCGCCTCGGTGGCCGGCGTGCCGTTCGGCACCTTCGTCGGCGGACTGTCCGGCTGGCGTACGGCGTTCTGGGCCATCGCCGCGATCGGTGTGCTGATCCTCGCCGCGGTGGCCGTCCTGCTGCCCCCGCTCGCGCCGCGTTCCGTCGTGCGGCTGGCCGAAGTGCCCAGGCTGCTGCGGGACGGCAACCTCAGGATCGCCACGCTCGTCACAGCGGCCATGGTGATCGGCCACTTCGCCGCGTACACCTATGTCGCGCCCTTCCTGGAGCAGGACGCCGGCATCCCGTCCCACTGGGTCAGCGCACTGCTGCTCCTGTACGGCGTGGCCGGCGTCGTCGGCAACTTCGCCGGCGGTGCGGCGGCCGCCCGAGCACTGCGCGCCACCACGCTCACCTGCATCCTGCTGCTCGCCGCGGCCGTCGTGCTGCTGGTGGTCAACGGCCGGTGGCATCCCGGCACGGTGATCCTGCTGCTGGTGTGGGGCATCGCGTACACGGCGCTGCCGGTCTGCCTCCAGACCCTCGTCTTCGCCAGCGCCCCCAAGGCCCCCGAGGCCGCGACCTCGCTGTACATCTGTGCCTTCAACGTCTCCATCGCGCTGGGCGCCATGGTCGGAGGCTGGTTCGTGGATTCGTCCGGGCCTTCCGCGGTGATGTTCCTCGGTGCTGGATTCAGCGTCCTGGCTGCCCTGTTGATGACCCGGTACCGCGTCGCACGGCCCGAGTGACCGGCTGTTCCTTTCGTGGAGGCTTCCGTGACACCACCCCCGACCGGACCGCCGGTCGACCTGCGCTCCGACACCGTCACCCGTCCCGACGCACGGATGCGGGAGGCGATGGCCCGTGCCGAGGTCGGCGACGACGTCCTGGACGGCGACCCCACCATGCGCGCGCTGGAGGAGGAGGTCGCGGGCCTCCTCGGTACCGAGGGCGCCCTGTGGGTGCCCAGCGGGTCGATGGGCAACCTGATCGCGCTGTGCGTGCACCTCGACCGCGGCGACCGCTTCCTCGCCCCGGACCGCGCGCACATCCTGGACCACGAGGTCGGCACCGCCGCCTGGCTGGCCGGCGGCATGCCGCGCGCCCTGGCCTGGACTGCCGGCCCCGGCGCCATCAGTCCCGCGGACATCACCCGGGCGGTCGGTCGCGGCGGACCGTACTTCGCGCTGCGCGACCGGCTGTTGTGCCTGGAGAACACGCACAACGCGGCGGGCGGCACCGTCACCACCCCGCCGGAACACCGTCGGCTGACCGACGCCGCGCACGCCGCCGGGCTGTTGGTGCACCTGGACGGCGCCCGCATCTGGAACGCCGCGGTCGCCCTCGGTGTGACCCCGGCGGAGCTGGCCGAGGGTGCCGACACCGTCCAGGTCTGCCTGAGCAAGGGGCTGGGCGCGCCGGTGGGTTCGGTACTTGCGGGCGACAGGGCGTTCGTGGGAGAGGCGCGCAGGGTCCGCAAGATGCTCGGGGGCGGAGTCCGGCAGGGCGGCGTACTGGCGGCAGCCGGCCTCGTGGCGCTGGAGCGCGTCGACCGCCTCGCCGAGGATCACGACCATGCCCGGCTGCTCGCGGCCGGACTGGCCGACCGCGGCTGGCAGACCGGGGTCCCACGGACCAACATCCTTGTCCTGCCGGTCGACGACCCACCGCGCACCGTCTCCGTCCTCGCCGAACGCGGTGTACTCACGGTCCCCACGGACACCGGCGTGCGGATGATCACCCACTGCGATGTGTCGCGCTCCGACATCCTGCGGGCGGTGGAGTCCTTCCCACCGCCCGGCTGAGCGCGTGCGCGCGAAGCGCCCGAGCGCCACCACCCGCGGCCACTGCCGCCCCACTCCACCGGGAGTAACCATGCCGTTGTCGCGTACGTCGCACGGTCGAACCCACGAGGTGAGCCCGGCGGCCTCACCCGGGCCGCCCGCCCCACCGCGGGCCCCGGCCCGGTCCGGGGCCCTGCCGCTGACGGGGGCCGTCGCCGGCGGTGCCGCGCTGGCGCTGGAGTCCGTGGTCAACGGCAGGCTCGGTGAGCACACCGGAGCCGTGGCCGCGGCCGCCTGGTCGAACACGCTCAGTCTGGGCGTCGCGGCGATGGCCGCCTTCCTCCTGGCAGGACTGCGGCCTGCGTTCGCCGCACTGCTCCTGGCGCTGCGTTCCCGCGGACTGCGGCCATGGCACTGCCTGGGCGGCCTCGCGGGCGGCGGCATGGTCCTGACGCAGGCGCTGACCGCCGCCGCGCTCGGGCCCGCCGCCTTCACTCTGGCGCTGGTCGCCGGCCAGACCCTGAGCGGCGTGGTCATGGACCATCTCGGCCTGGGCCCCGGCACGCCCCGCCGTGCCACCCGGCGCCGGCTGTCGGGCGGGCTGCTCGCCGTGTGCGCTGTGGCGATTCCGGTGCTGGCCGCCCCGGACGCGGGCCGTACGCTCGCGCTCGCCGTCCTGCCGTTTCTCGCCGGCTGCGCTCTGTCCTGGCAGATGGCGGTGAACGGCCGGGTGGACGAAGCCGCCGGACACCATCCGTACCCGGCGGTCCTGCTGAGCTTCGCCACCGGCACCGCGCTCATGGTCACCGCCGTGGTCGTGCTGACGGTGTCCTCCGAACTGCCCCGGCCTCGGTCCGGACCGCTGTGGCACTACGCCGGCGGCCTGCTCGGCTGTGTGGTGGTGCTGTCCGCGGTACTGACCGTGCGCCGCATCGGAGTCCTGGCCGCGGGCCTGGGCATGATCAGTGGTCAGGTGCTCGGTTCGCTCGCTCTGGGGCCGCTGCTCGGGGAGCCGCCGGCACACCAGGGGGCGGTCGCGGCCGCGGCGGTGCTGCTGATCGGCGCAGCCGCGCTGGCGGCGCCCTCGCCCGCGCGAGCCCCGCGGCTCGGTGGGAGAGGGGACTGACCTGCCGTGCCACGACAACAACGCGCCGTCCGCTCGCGCGAGGCCATCGTGAGGGCGGCGGCTCACGTCGTCGACCGCTACGGTCTCAAGGGCGCGACTCTCTCCAGGGTGAGCGGTGAGGCCGGACTGTCCAAAGGCGCGGTCTACTTCCACTTTGCCGACAAGGACGCGCTGGCCACCGCCTTGGAGCAGGAGGCGCAGCGTGCTCTGGACGGACTGGCCGCCGCCCGCGGACGCCCGTCCGGCCCGGCCATGGCATCCCTGGTCGGGACAACCCGTGAACTGGTCGGACTGCTGAGCCGGGACGTCGTCGTACGAGCCGGCTTCCAGGTCAGCTGCGACCGCGCCGAAGGCGGCGTCCCGACGCTGCGCCGCCGACTGGTGACCCTCCTGCTGCGACAGCTGGAGGACGCCCGGCGCGACGGAAGCCTCGCGCCGGGCGTCGCGATCGAGGACCTCGTCGCCACAGTCCTCACGGTCACCATCGGCGTCCAGATTCTCTCCCGCGAACCGGGCGCCGCACAGAACGTGCCACGGGCACTGGAGTACTTCTGGCAGGGCGCACCCGCTCTCGGAACCGACGGGCGGGTGCGCGCGGAGCACGAAGGCGGGTCGGGAGGCACCTGCTGACGCGCCGAGGCCGAGCAGTGCGAATACGAGCGCCGTGACCGTGGCACGGGCACTTGATCGTCTGCGTCTCATGGAGTCCCCCCTGTGGACGCCCGGCGCACCGGGGCGCGCGCCTCCAGCGCCTCCAGCAGCAGGTCCACCGCCTCCTCGAACGAGCTGTCCGCCATGCTCGGCAACTCGCGCCGTACCGCGGTGAGCGCCGGGTACGCCACCGGGTCCAGGTCCTGGTAGACGTCCCGCCACGCCCGATGGTCGGCCTCGCGCTGCTGCCGGGGGAGTGCCTGGAACGCCGCGTCGGTCGCCGCGTGGCTGAGCACGGTGTCGATGAAGGCCAGGTACAGGCGCGCGGCGGCGGCCCGCTCGAAGCCCGCGGAGAGCAGCAGGCCGATCCCCGTGTCCACCGCCTGGATCTCGCTCCTGCGCCGGGTCACCCGGTGCGCGGCCAAGGCGGCCGCCCGCGGATGGGCGAGGTATCCGGCACGGACCCGCAGGGCCATCTCGCGCAGCGCGGCCACCCAGTCCTCCCCGGGGACGAACCCCGCCATCGCGTCCCCGATGATCCGGTCGGCGATGGCGAGCACCAGGTCGTCGGTGTCGTGGAAATAGCGGTAGAGGGCGGTCGGGTCGCAGCCCAGCGCCGCGCCGAGCCGGCGCACGCTCAGCGCCTCGGGGCCGTGCTCGCCGATCAGCCGCAGGGCCGTCTGCACGATGAGGTCCTCGGACAGCAGGACTCCGGAGCGGGTGGGCCGTCGGCGTCGGCGCTCCTGGGGGACACGGCTGGACATGGGCACGTTCCTCTCGTCCGGGCGCGCTCAGTGAACGGCTCCCACCCGCCTTACGTCAACAGGGTTGACCCAATGTGGACGTCGGCTGTTCCATCACCTCACCGCGCGGCTCTTCCCCGTCTCCCGTCCCCGAGGAGCCCTTCATGTCGTCAGCACCGCCCCTCCCCTCCGCTCCGGGCTCGGCCCTGCGCCGTTCCCTCGGCGTCGTCGACGGCGTGGCCATCGCCGCGTCCAGCACCGCGGCCACCACCAGCATCGCCATCGGCATGGGCACGATCGCGACCATCGTGGGCCTCCAGGCCCCGGCACTGCTGCTTCTGGCCTTCCTGCCGGTCCTCGGCATCGCCACCGCCTACGCCCGCCTGAACCGCTCGGAGCCGAACTGCGGCAACGGCTACGTCTGGGTCGGCAGGGCCCTCGGCCCCTGGCCCGGCTTCCTGACCGGCTGGGTCACCCTGGTCGGCTCGGTCATCTTCTGCGCCTACACCAGCGCGATCATGGGCTCGGTCGTCCTGGCCTTCGCCAACAAGGCCGGACTGCACAGCCTCGCCGGCATCGCCCTCGACCCCACGTCCACCGGTGTCACCACGGCCGTCGGGCTGGTGATCCTCCTCGGCCTCACCGCCCTGGCCGTCACCGGGGTGCGGTCCGCCACCCGCTTCCAGTTCGCCCTGCTGATCTTCGAGTACGCCGTGCTGCTGGCCTTCTGCGGCTGGGCCCTGGTCACCGGGGACCACGCCGTCTCGCTGTCCTGGTTCAACCCCTTCGAGATCTCCAGCGGCACCACCTTCGCCCAGGGCATGGTGCTCGCGGTCTTCTTCTTCTGGGGCTGGGACGCGGCCTTCAGCGTCAACGAGGAGACGAAGAGCCCGGGCGACGCGGCCCGCGGCGGCCTCATCGCCCTCTTCGCCATGCTCGGTCTGTTCCTCTTCGCCTCGGTCGCCTTCCAGCGCGAGATGAGCCTGGCCGAACTCGTCAGGAACGGCCCCCAGGCCCTCCCGTACCTCGGCGAGAAACTGGCCGCCGAACCCTGGGCCACCCTGCCCCTGGTCGCGCTGATGTTCTCCGCCGTCGCCTCCGTGCAGGCCACCCTGATCCCCACGGCACGCGGCCTGTTCGCCATGAGCCGTGACCGCACGATGGGACCGGTGTGGACCCGGATCCACCCGCGCTACGGCACCCCCGCCGCCGGCACCGTCGTCGTGATGGGCATCGCCGGAGTGATCGCCCTGCTCGCCGTGGCGATCCCCAAGCTGAGCGACATGCTGCTGGCCGCCGTCAACGCCATCGGTCTGATCGTCGCCCTCTACTACGGCCTCACCGCGCTCGCCTGCGCCGTGCGCTTCCGCTCCGCACGTCACGAAGGAGCACGGGAGGCGCTGCTCGCCATCGGCGTGCCCGCCGTGTCCGGCCTGATCCTGCTCGGCCTCGGCGGCTACCTCGGATACTCGTACCTGACCATGAGCGACCACTTCGAACTCAGCCCGGACAACGGCTGGTTCATGTTCTCGCTGCCCGCCGCGATCATCCTCGCAGGCCTCGGCATGGCCGCCGTCGCCAAGTACGTGAGGCACTCGCCGTACTTCACCACGGGGCGCGGCACCGACGCCGAGTCCCTGACCCTGCCGATGGACCGTACGGCGGTCTGATCCCTTCTGGAGTTCACTCACATGTCACACACCGCGGACCTCGTCCTCACCGGCGGTCCCGTGCACACCGTCGATCCCGCCCGCAGCCGCGCCACCGCCGTGGCCGTGCGCGACGGGCGGATCGCCGCCGTCGGCCACGACGAGGTGCGCGAGCTGATCGGCCCGCGCACCGAAGTCGTCGACCTGGCCGGGAAGTTGCTGCTCCCCGGCTTCCAGGACGCCCACGTCCACCCGCAGGGCGCGGGCCTCGAACTCGGCCTGTGCCACCTCGCCGACACCGTCGACCCGGCCGAGTACCTGCGCAGGATCAAGGCTTACGCCGATCAGCACCCGGACGCCGAGTGGATCACCGGCGGCGGCTGGTCCCTGGAGGCGTTCCCGGGCGGCGCTCCCACAGCTGCGGCCCTCGACGTGATCGTCCCGGACCGACCCGTCTTCCTGCCCAACCGCGACCACCACGGCGCCTGGGTCAACAGCCGGGCCCTGGAGCGCGCGGGCATCGACTCCCGTACCCCGGACCCGGTCGACGGCCGGATCGAGCGCGACGCCGACGGCAACCCCACCGGCATGCTCCAGGAGGGCGCGGTCCACCTCGTGGGAAGACTGGTTCCGGACCCCACGCCGCAGGAGCAACTCGCGGCCCTGCTGCGGGCCCAGGCCGTGCTGCACTCGTACGGCGTCACCGCCTGGCAGGACGCCATCGTCGGCGCGTACGCCAACATGACCGACCCGGCGCCCTCCTATCACGAGGCCCTCGACCGGGGACTTCTCACCGCCCGCGTGGTCGGCGCCCTGTGGTGGGACCGTGAGCGGGGTGCCGAGCAGATCCCCGAACTCCTCGCCCGACGCGAGGAGTTGAACCGTGGCCGGTTCCGTGCCACCACGGTGAAGGTCATGCAGGACGGCATCGCGGAGAACCACACCGCCGCGATGCTCGCCCCGTATCTGACCGGCTGCGGCTGCTCCTCGGACAACAGCGGCATCAGCTTCGTCGAGCCGGACGAGCTGAGGAAGTACGTCACCGAACTCGACGCGTCCGGCTTCCAGGTCCACTTCCACGCGCTCGGCGACCGCGCGGTGCGTGAGGCCCTCGACGCCGTGGAGTCCGCCCGCGCGGCCAACGGGTGGCGCGACACACGGCACCACCTCGCACATCTGCAGGTCGTGCACCCGCACGACATCCCCCGGTTCCGCACCCTGGGCGCGAGCGCCAACCTCCAGATGCTGTGGGCCGCCCACGAACCGCAGATGGACGAACTGACCCTGCCCTTCCTCGGCGCGGAACGCGGCGCACGGCAGTATCCGTTCGGTGATCTGCTGCGCGCAGGCGCGACCCTGGCCGCCGGCAGCGACTGGCCGGTCAGCAGCCCCGACCCCTTCCAGGCCATCCATGTCGCCGTCAACCGGATCGCCCCCGACGCCCCCGAGGGCACCCCGGAGTTCCTTCCGGAGCAGCGCCTCGACCTGGGCACCGCCCTCGCCGCGTACACGGCGGGCAGCGCCCATGTGAATCACCTCGACGACATCGCCGGCAGCATCACCGTGGGCAAGTCGGCCGATCTCGTCGTCCTCGACCGCGACCCGTTCGCGGGGCCGCCCGAGGAGATCGCCGCCACCCGGGTCCTGGAGACATTTGTCGACGGGCAGCGGGTTCACGCGGCGCGGGACGCCTGAGCTGATGTGTGCCGGCTCGACCGACCCTCAGGTGATTTCGATGTCCGGGGAGGGGGAAGGTGGGATGGAGCGCGCAAACCTCCACAACATCCGCCGCCCCTGAAGCCCCTCGACCTGAGGAACGTCATGGCAACACCCAACACTGCCCGTGCCCACGGAGCGGCCCTGCTCGCCGATCCCCTCCGGAACAAGGGCACCGCGTTCAGCCCCGAGGAGCGTGCCGAACTCGGCCTGGACGGGCTGCTGCCACCGGCGACGGAGACGCTCGACGAGCAGGCGGACCGGGCGTACGAGGCGTTCCTCGGCTACGACAAGCCGCTCAACCGGCACATCTACCTGCGCCAGCTCCAGGACACCAACGAGGTGCTGTTCTACCACCTGCTCACCCGGCACCTGGAGGAGATGCTGCCGGTCGTCTACACGCCGACGGTCGGCGAGGCGTGCCGGCGCTTCAGCGAGATCTACCGCAGGCCGCGCGGTCTGTTCCTGACCTACGAGGACCGCCACCGCTTCCGGGAGATCCTGCGCAACCGGCCCGGCGGCGAGGTCGACGTCATCGTCGTCACCGACGGCCAGCGCATCCTGGGCCTGGGCGACCAGGGGGTGGGCGGCATGGGCATCCCGATCGGCAAGCTCAGCCTGTACACAGCGATCGGCGGCATCCACCCGGCGCGCACCCTCCCGGTCCTCCTCGACGCCGGCACCGACAACGAGCAGCTGCTGGCCGGCGAGCACTACCTCGGCCGCAGGCAGCACCGCGTCACCGGGGACGCCTACGACGAGATGATCGAGGCGTTCGTGTCCGCCGTGGAGGCCGAACTGCCCGGGACCCTCCTGCAGTGGGAGGACTTCGCCACCGCGCACGCCCGTCCGATCCTTGGCCGCTACCAGGACCGGCTGCTGACCTTCAACGACGACATCCAGGGCACCGCGGCCGTGGCGCTCGGCGCGCTCTCCACCGCCACGAAGGTCGCCGGAACGCCCCTGACGGACCACCGCATCGTGGTCCTGGGCGCCGGTTCGGCGGCGGTCGGGGTCGCCGACATGATCCGCACCGCGCTCGAGGAGGAAGGCCTCACCGAACAGCAGGCGGCCGACCGCTTCTGGTTCGTCGACATCGACGGCCTGCTGGTGCGCTCCCGCACCGATCTCACACCCGAGCAGCGGGTGTACGCGCGCGACGACGCGGACGTACGACAGTGGGGTGCGCTCGACCTCGCGCGGGTCGTCGGCGAGGTGAAGCCGACGGTGCTGATCGGGCTCTCCACGGCGCACGGCGCGTTCAGCGAGGAGATCGTGCGGACGATGGCCGACGCCTGCGACCGGCCGGTGATCCTGCCGCTGTCCAACCCGACCTCGAACGCCGAGGCCGAGCCCGCCGACCTTGCCCGCTGGACCGACGGCAGGGCCCTGATCGCCGCCGGCTCGCCCTTCCCGCCGCTGAAGCTGGACGGGCGCGAGGTGCCGGTCGCGCAGGCCAACAACGTCTACGTCTTCCCCGCCGTCGGCCTGGCGGTCACCGCCTGCCGGGCCACCCGCGTGACCGACCGGATGATGGTGGCGGCGGCGCGAGCGGTGGGGGAGTGCGCGGTACAGGCCGGCGTGGACGGGGCGACCCCGCTGCTGCCCCCGCTGGCGAGCATGCGGGACGCCGCCCGCGAGATCGCCCTGGCCGTGGCCAAGGCCGCGGTGGAGGACGGCGTCGCACCCCAGGCCACGGAGTCCCAGCTGCGCGAAGCGATCGCGACGACGCAGTGGACACCGAGGTACGCGTCCTGACATGCAGTTGCCGGACCTGGCAGCTCTCCGGGCCTGTGACAGGATCTGCGGTGGGCGCGAGGCCTGCTGGGGTTGAAGGCAGAGGACGAGTGACATGGACCGGCCGCCAGGCATGATGGACGTGGCCCGGGAGGCCGGCGTCTCGCACATCACCGTCTCCCGTGTCATCAACGGTCATCCTTCGGTCCGTCCGGAGACTCGCACCCGGGTCGAGGCCGCGATCCAGAAGCTGGGCTACCGCCGCAACAGCGTCGCCAGGGCCCTCAAGAGCCGACGTTCCTCGACGATCGGCGTGGTGATCGTCGGGTCGGAACTGTTCGAGCTGCCGCGTATCCTCCTGGGCGTCGAGACGGCAGCCAAGCAGGCCGGTTACTGGGTGAGCCTGGCCAGCAGACAGGGTGAGAGCACCTCCGCCGACCTCATGGAGACCCTGCGACGGCTCACCGACCAGTCCGTGGAGGCGATCGCGGTCGTGGCGGACCGGCCCGTCGTGGTGGAGGCGTTGTCCGGCCTTTCCTTCGGGGTGCCGGTGACGGTGGTGATGTCCGGCGGCGCACCCAACCCCGGTCTGGGCTTCGTCGAGGTCGACCAGGAACTGGGCGCCCGTCTCGCCGTTCGCCACCTCCTCGGCCTCGGGCACCGGGACATCGCCCACCTGACGGGTGCGCTGCGCACCTTCGACGCCCGGGCACGCGTCGACGGCTGGCAGGCCGAACTCACCGCGGCGGAAGCCGAAGGAGCCCTGCTGGAAGGCGACTTCAGCGCGGAGAGCGGATTCCGCCTGGCCCACGAACTCTGCGGCGCCGGCACCGGCCTGCCCACCGCGGTCTTCGCCGGGAACGACCAGATGGCGATGGGAGCGCTGGCCGCCTTCGCCGAGCGGGGCGTGGAGGTACCGCAGGACGTCTCCCTCGTCGGCTTCGACGACATGAAGGGCGCCGGATACCTGGTCCCCGCTCTGACCACGGTCCGGCAGGACTTCGCCCACCTCGGCAGGACGGCTATCGAGCAGCTGGTGCGGATGCTGGGCGGGGAGCGGGCGGAACGGCAGAAGATCACCCCGGAACTCGTCGTACGGCGAAGCACCGCCGCGCCTCGCGCCGGTTCCTGAATCCCGCCACATGCGCTATCGGGAACTGGGCCGCACCGGCCTGACCGTGTCGGAGAACCGGAGTGCTGGACACCGTTCAGGTCCTACAACGGGAACTCGCCGTGCTGATCAAACACCGCTGGGCGAAGAACTTCTACGGCTGATCCCCGCGAGCGGCGTCAGCGGGCCGGGGCGTACTCGAACCAGTGCACATGCGCCTCGCCCGCGTCGCCGATGCCGTACAGGCCGAGGTGGACCCCGACGAACCCGCCGGCGCGTTCCGTGCTGAAGAAGGGCCGCTCGATGCTGCCCAGAGTCGTCCACGTGCCGTCCTCCACGTGGAAGGTGTAGCCGGAATCGTCGCTGTCGACCACGAGGACGACCTCGTCGGCTGTCACGGCGACTGCCCCGACCCGGGTGGGGGAGCCCGCCTCGTGGGCGGTGAGTACGACGTGCGGGGTGCCGGAGGCGTCGGCGGTCAGCGCGAGGGTGGCGTGGTGCGCGTGCTGGAAGACGACCAGCCCCGCTTCCTGCGTCGGAGCGGTGGCGGTGAAGCGGACCCGGGCCCTGGCGCGCATACGGAGATGCCGCTGACGGCGTGCGACGAACGCGGGAGTGCCCGTACCGCTGAGGGGCTCGGGAGAGAGGCGGATGGTCAGGCCTCCCTCCTCGGCTCCGGTCGAGACGAGATGGCCGACCGGTCCGCGCAGGCTGCTCCACTCCGGGCCGAGCACTGCGCCGCCGAAGTCGTCCCGCACCGGCCCGACCGGCGCCACGGTTCCCGCGCCGACTCCCGCAGGCGATCGCTCGGACAGCCTCACGCGACCCGTGTCCGGCGCGAACACCGGCCCGTCCGCGGTCCATTCGACCGGGACGAGGAACACCTCGCGGCCGAGGGTGTGCGTGCCGTCGAGCGGTCGTATCCCCAGAGCGACGGCCCAGGTCTCCCCGGCGGGCGTGTCGACGAGGTCGACGTGACCGACGTGGTGGATCGGCTCCGCCGCCCCGCGGTGGCGGTGGGTGAGCAGCGGGCTCCTGGGGTCGGTGGAGTAGGGGCCGGTGATGGTGTCGGCGCGGGCCGCGGTCACGGCGTGATGTCGCCCGGTTCCGCCCTCCGCGCCGATCAGGTGGTAGACGCCGTCGCGCTTGTACAGATGCGGTGCCTCCACCCAGGCGCCGCGCATCGCGCCGTACCACAGCGCATGGGTCGGACCGGTCAACGCCAGCCTGTCCAGGTCGAGTTCGCGCATCCACAGCTCGCCGGGGCCCGTCACCTCCGGCTCGGCGGCGTCGCGGCAGGCGGTGAACCAGCAGCGGCCGTCGTCGTCGAAGAAGAGCGACGGGTCTATGCCTTCCGCCTCCAGGACGACCGGGTCGGACCAGGGGCCTGCGGGGTCGGACGCCGTGAAGAGGTAGGTGGTGCTGCCCTGGCGGCCCCTCGCCAGGGCCACGACCACGTAGAAGGTGCCTTCGTGATGGCGGATCGTCGCGGCCCAGAGGCCGTCCGAGACGTCGAGCCCGGTCAGCGACACCTGGGACGGGCGGTCCACCACGTGTCCGAGCGGCTGCCAGCCCACCAGGTCGCGGCTGTGGAGGACCGGGATGCCGGGGAAGTACGCGAACGATGACGTGACCAGGTAGAAGTCCTCGCCGACCCGGCAGATCGAGGGGTCGGGGTGACTGCCGGCGAGAACGGGGTTGGAGAAGGTCGGCACGGGGCGCACTCCGAGTCGGACGGAAAGGGAACGAACGAGGGCGGGACAGGGACTGGGACTGCTTGTTAACGTTAACATCGCCATCAGTCAAGACAACGGAGAGACGTGCATGCCCACTGCCGCGAACACCCAGCAGCTGACGTTCCCCGCCGGCTTCCTCCTCGGCTCCGCGACCGCGGCCTACCAGATCGAGGGTGCCGCCGACGAGGACGGACGCGGCGCCTCCATCTGGGACACCTACTCCCACACGCCGGGCAAGACGTGGAACGGCGACACCGGTGACGTGGCCGCCGATCACTACCACCGCCTCGACGAAGACCTCGACCTCATGGCGTCCCTGGGCCTGAAGGCGTACCGGTTCTCCATCGCCTGGCCGCGCATCCAGCCCACGGGCCGCGGCCCGGTCAATCCCAAGGGGCTGGACTTCTACAGCCGCCTGGTCGACGGTCTGCTCCAGAGGGACATCGCGCCCGTCGCGACCCTCTACCACTGGGATCTGCCCCAGGCCCTGGAGGACGAGGGCGGCTGGACGAACCGCGAGACCGCGTACGCCTTCGCCGACTACGCCCGTGCGGTCGGCGAAGCGCTCGGCGACCGCGTCGCGATCTGGACCACGCTGAACGAACCGTGGTGCTCCGCCTACCTCGGCTACGGCGCCGGAGCCCACGCGCCCGGCCGCAGCGACGGCGCCGCGGCGCTGACCGCGGTCCACCACCTCAACCTCGCCCACGGACTGGCCGTTCAGCAGCTCAGGGCGGTCACCACCAACGACCCGCAGTACTCGGTCACTCTCAACTTCCATGTCCTGAGGGGCCAGGGCGAGGGCGCCGACGAGGCCGTACGGCGCATAGACGCGCTGGCCAACCGTGCCTTCACCGAACCCCTGTTGCGCGGCCACTACCCGCAGGACCTCATCGAGGACACCGCCGCCGTCACCGACTGGGCGTTCGTGCAGGACGGTGACCTCGCCCGGATCCACCAGCCCCTGGACCTGCTCGGCGTCAACTACTACGCCACCACCACCGTCCGCCTCTGGAGCGGTGTGACACCGCGTCAGAACAACGACGGGCACAAGGACATGGGCGGGTCTCCCTGGCCCGGCTCGACCCACGTCGAGTTCGTCGCGCAGGAGGGCCCGCACACCGCCATGGGCTGGAACATCGACCCCGACGGGCTCGAGGAACTCCTCCTGGACCTCCACACCCGGTTCCCGGACCAGCCTCTGGTCATCACCGAGAACGGAGCGGCCTTCGAGGACCACCTCACCGCCGGCCCCGACGGCAGCCAAGCCGTCCACGACCCGGAGCGCATCGACTACCTCCACCGCCACTTCGTCGCCGCCCATCGGGCCCTCACCGCGGGTGTTGATCTGCGCGGGTACTTCGTGTGGTCCCTGATGGACAACTTCGAGTGGGGATACGGCTACTCGAAGCGCTTCGGCATCGTCCACGTCGACTACGAGACCCAGCGGCGCACGCTCAAGGACAGCGCCCTGTGGTACCGGGAACTGGCGACGACGGGAAGCATTCCGCTTGGGTGAAGTGTCAACTATGTCTACACTTTCTCCATGGGAGAGACGGTGCGATGGCTGACGCCGGAAGAGCAGCGCGCATGGCGTGGCTTCGTCCGGTTGCACGAGCGGCTCGGCGGGCGCCTCGGGCGCCTGCTGCAGTCGGAGTCCCATGTGTCGCCTGCCGACTTCGCGGTGCTGGTCCATCTGACGGACACCCCGGAGGGCCGACAGCGGTACCAGGATCTGGCCCGGGCGCTGGAGTGGGAGAAGAGCCGGATGTCCCACCACATCGCGCGGATGGCGGGGCGGGGAACGGTGGTCCGGGAGGACTGCCACGAGGACGCGCGGGGCGCCTTCGTGGTGATCACGGACGTCGGCCGAGCGGCGGTCGAGGCGGCGGCCCCGCGCCATGTCGAGGCGGTACGTGAACTGTTCATGGACCACGTCACCCCGTCCGAACTGCGGGTCCTGGCCGAGATCTCCGAGCGCGTCATCCGCAAGCTGGACGAGGACCCGTCCTGACCCGGTCCGGTCGGCCGCAGGGGTGCTCAATCAGTTGCCCGCCGGCCACGGTGAGGATGCAATGTCCGGCATGATCCCCCAGGTGTGTCCGCCGCAGCCGGTCACGATCGGCGCTCTCGCTCCGCTGACCAGGCCCGGCTGGGTCGAGGCGGGCCGACACCTGCTCGCCGGACTCGAACTGGCCGTCGGCGAAGTCAATGACGCCGGCGGGGTCGGCGGAAGACCGCTCGAGCTGCTGGTCCGGGACACCGCGGCCGATCCGCAGCGGGCCGCGGCGGCCGTGGACGAACTGGCCCAGCTGGGCGTGGCAGCCGTGGTGGGGGAGTATCACAGCGTCGTCGCCCGCGCGGCTGCCGCCAGGGCCGATGCCCTCGGACTGCCGTACCTCTGCTCCTCAGCGGTTCTCGACGCGCTGACCGAAGAGCCCACGGAATGGGTCGCGCGTCTCTCCCCGCCGCAGTCCCACGGCTGGCGGGTCTACGCGGACTTCCTTCTCGACGCGGGCCACAGCCGCATCGCCGTGGCGACCGAGCCGAGCGTCTACTGGGCTTCGGGGGTCCGCATCCTGCGGGACCACCTCGCTCCACGCGGCGGCACCGTCCTCGAACTCGATGCACGGGCGCTCGCCCCCGCGGCCGTGTGCGACGCACTCGTCGACCATCGCGCGACGGCCCTCCTTCTGCTGGTCGGCTTCCCCGAGCCCGCGGTGTCGATCGTCAGGTCCGTCCGCCGCGACCAGCGCCTCGCCGAGACCATGATCGGTGCTCCGGCCGGGCAACCGGAGTTCGCCGCATGGGCGACGTTGCTCGGCGGCGACAGCACCGCGATCCCGTTCCTGCGCTATCTGCCAGGGCGTCTCGGCCCGCTCGGCGCACGAGTCGCAACGGCCCTGCGTGAGCGGCTGGCCGAAGCGCCCTCATTCGTTGCCTTCGAGGGCTACGACACGATCACCGTCCTCGCCGACGTGCTGCGTACTCACGGCACCGACCGGGCGCGCATCGCCGCATCGTGGCCGCATGTGGCGGTCGAGGGCACCCGCGGGCAGATCCGGTTCTCCCGCACGCCCGGCATCAGCGTCTGGCAATGGGCTCGGACGCCGGTCCAGGTCGTTGATCGGGACCCGGCTGAACCCTGCCGCCTACGGATCCGGCACGTCGGCTGAGAGGCGGGGCTCCGGCCGGTCAGGCGGGCTGCCACAGCTCGATGCGATTGCCCTCCGGGTCGGTGACCCAGCCGAAGCGACCGACACCCTCCATGTCCTGCGTCTCCTCGGCCACGTCCGCTCCGCCGTCCCGCAATTGCGCGAGCATCGCGTCGAGGTCGCGGACCCGGAAGTTGAGCATGGTCTGCTGGGCGCGGGACCCGAAGTAGTCGGTCCCGGACTCGAACGTCGCGAACACCGTGGGCCCGGCTTCCTGACGCCACAAGCCGTTCTTGTCGGCGTCCAGGCCCAGGCGGTCCCGGTACCACGCGCTCAGGGCAGCCGGGTCCGCGGCCCTGAGGAAGTAGCCGCCGATTCCAAGTACACGTTCCATGCCGGTCATCCTGCCAGGAGGGCAGGAGGGCAGGAGGGCAGGCGGGCAGAAGGGCAGGCGGGCGGCGCGGCGTCGCCGGGGCGGGCGCCTACGGGGCTGCCTCGCCGGGTTCCTGCGCGTCTGCGGGCCGGTGGGGGCTGGTCGCGCCCGCGCGGCGGTAGCCGCACATCGATACAGCCCCGCGCCCCTGGGGAGTTGCGGTCACCCGCACCACGGCGGACCGTTCGCCGGGGGGTCCGCCCGGTGGGAGCCGGGCGGCACGTCACCGATGTCCGCACCGGTGACGTGCAGCCCGTAGCTCAGGCCGTCATGGCGTCGCGGACGAGGGCGGTGTCGACGAACTGCTCGAAGCGCACGATGAGTCCGCCGCGTACGACGAAGTGGTGTGCGACGCGTACGTCGATAGCCTTGCCGGTGGCCTTGTTGACGGCGGTGTAGCGGGCCAGGACGACGACGTTCTCGCCGTCGACGACGTAGGTGTCGTCGTGGGCGGCCCAGCCCTCCCAGTCCTTGCCGAGCTTCTCCATCACGTTGGAGGTGACGCCGTCGGGGGTGCGGTAGGTGCCGGCCAGCGGGAAGCCGGCCATCTCGGTCCACTCCACGTCCGGGGCGAGGGTGGCGCGCAGGGCCTCCAGGTCCCCGGCGGCTGAGGCCAGGTACTGACGCCGTACGACGTCGGCGGGTGCGGTGGAGGTGGCGAACTCGCTCATGGTCAGCCCCACTTCATCTCGCCCTTGGCGACCTTCGCGCCGATCTGGGCGGCGATCAGCATGCCGTTGTCCGGGTAGCGGGCCACGAGCGCCTCGGTCAGCGCGGCGCCGTCGGCCGCCTTGCCGAGTTCCTCCTCGAAGGCGACGAGGTAGTCCCGGGTTGCCTTGATGGCGGAGGCGTCGGCGGCGGTGCCGGGCAGGCGGTGGCCTGGGACGACCAGCTCCGGGTCGAGGGCGGCCATCTCGTCGAGCAGGTCGATCCAGGCGGCGCGGGAGTCGGGGGTGGCGGTGTCGGCGACCCAGACGTGCTCCTGCTGGAACAGCAGGACGCCGCCGAGCAGGGCGCGGGACTCGGCCTGCCACAGGTAGTGGCGGTCGGGCAGAGGTGCCGGGCCGCCCCTGAGCTCGAAGCGGTGGCCCTCCAGGGTGAGGTCGCCGGTGAGCGGTTCGAGGTCGACCAGGCGGGTGGGGAGGTTGGGGCCGAGCGCCGCCCAGGCCTTCAGCTTGCCCTCGTAGGAGTGCTGGATGTGCTCGATGACGATCGGGGTGGCGACGAACTTCGCGTCGGGGAACGCGTCGGCGATCACCTCGGCGCCGAAGTAGAAGTCGGGGTCGGCGTGGGAGACGAAGACGGTGGTGAGCTTCTTGCCGGAGTCGAGGACCGCGGCGGCCAGGCGGTGGCCGTCGGCGCGGGTGAACGCGGCGTCCACCAGCAGGGCATCACTCTCGCCGGTGACGAGGGTGGCGGTCTTGTTCTTGGATCCGGCGGGGAAGTCGAGGTCGAGGACCTTGAAGTCGAGGGCGCTCATGCTCGGGGCTCCTTGGAGGGATGAAGGATGACGGGGTCAGGAGAGGTTTGCGAGACGTCGGTCCACCTCGTCGGCGGTGGCGTGTCCGAGGGCCAGGGGGACGACGTGCCCGCCGTCGACGGCGAGGAGGGTGGGGAAGGCGGAGACCCCGTGCTGGGCCGCGCGGCGGAAGTCGGCGTGGGCCGCACTCTGCGCCTCGGGCGCTTCGAAGGCGGCGACGACGGCATCCGCGTCGAGCCCGGCCGCCTGGGCGACCGTCCGGTACGTGGCCGCCTCCGACAGGCTCAGGCCGTCGACGTAGAAGGCGTGCTGCAAGGCCGTGGCCAGCTCCGCCGCGCGGTGGGGGGCCACCTGACGCATGGCTGCGACACCACGGGCGGCGGCCTCGGAGTCCATCACGAACGAACCGTCGGCGATCAGCCGCTCATAGGCCTCGCCGAATCGGGCGCCGGTCTGCTCGGTGATCTGGGCGTTGGCCCCCTGGACGTAGCCGAACTCGCGGATCGGGACCCGGCGGCCGCCGGTGAACAGACCGCCGGAGACGACCTCGACCGGCAGGTCGGGATGCCGGGAGACGATCTCGCTCAGCGTGGCCGAGAAACCGTGCGACCAGCCGCAATAGGCATCGAAGACGTAGACGAGCTTCATCGGGGACCTCGGGGGACGTGGCGTCCGCCTGGTACGGGCGCTCACCCCTGGCAACATTATCTGACTCGTCAGATATTTCACGCGAGGGGGTCCGGTCGGGTGACGCGCGTCTCAGTGGGCCGTTCAGGGCAGCTGGGGCAGGGAGTCCCGGGCGGCGTGACTGAGAATGCGCAGGTCCTCCGCGAAGCGTTCCCGGTGGGCGGCGGGCAGGGGCTCCAGGAAGTACCGCTTGATGTTCTCCACGTGCAGCCGCGATGCGCGTACGGCGGTCTCCTCGCCCAGCGGGGTCAGGCGCACCAGACGTCCGCGCCGGTCGTCCGGGTCCGTGACGCGCAGCACCAGGTCCGCCGCCTCCATCCGGTCCACCAGCCGTGTCGCCCCGCCCGTGCTGAGCACCTGCTCCTGGCTGATCGCCCGCATCGACAGCCCCGGCTCACCGGCGCGTCCCAGGATCAGCAGCACCTCGTACATCAGGTGGCTGATCCCGCACTCCTCCTCCATCCGCCGGCCCAGGATGTACTCCAGCCGGTTCGCGGCGCCCTGCAGCCGCCCGAACGCCA
Source organism: Streptomyces sp. SAI-127 (assembly GCF_029894425.1). NCBI lineage: Bacteria > Bacillati > Actinomycetota > Actinomycetes > Kitasatosporales > Streptomycetaceae > Streptomyces > Streptomyces sp. SAI-127. The sequence goes on along the minus strand of NZ_JARXYJ010000001.1, from coordinate 1,540,205 downwards.
GGACCAGCGCGTCGTCGGCCGCCTCCCTGGCGGTCGTGATCTCCGTCTGTGCGTCCTGCTCGCCCACGGCACCTCCCATGTGTTCCTAGAGGCGGAACCTATCGCGGTCGATCGGGTGGGGGCGGCTCGGTGTGCTGCCCGCGGGCCGGGGCGGCCACGTCGTCCTCGACGCACTGGGCGCGGCCGAAGCTGAACGACGAGTCCCGGGGCCGCTATGACCTGGAGGGCCGCGTCGTCGACGGTACGTCGGGACGCCGGCCGCGAACGTGGCCGCGACCGGCGGACAGGCGCCGGCGGCGGCAGGCCGATGCGCCGGACGTGTCCCGTGCGGCCCCGCAGCTCAGCGGCCGTGCACCGGTGCCCGCTCGTCCAGGAGTCCTTCGCCCCGCAGGTCGTCCCACAGCTGTTCCGGGATCTCCGCGCCGAACGCCGCCGTGTTGCCGCGTACTTCCTCCGCCGTGCGCATGCCGACGACGATGCCCGCGACCGCCGGGTGGCGCAGCGGGAACGCCATCGCCAGTTCCGGGAGGGTCACGCCGTGCGCCTCGGAGACGTCGGCGATGCGGTGCGCACGGTGCAGCAGGCTCGGCGCGGCGGGAGCGTAGTCGAAGGTGCTGCCCTCGGTGGGGCGGGCCGTGGCGAGCAGACCGGAGTTGAAGACCGACGCCGCCAGGACCGACACCCCGCGGTCCGTGCAGGCGGGCAGGAGTTCGTCCAGGGCGCTGTGGTCCAGGAGCGTGTAGCGGCCGGACAGCATCACGACGTCGACGTCCGACTCCCTGACCAGCCGGGTCAGTTTGCCGGGGTGGTACATCCCCGCGCCGATCGCCCCCACCACGCCCTCGGCGCGGAGTTCGGCGAGGGCCGGGTATCCGTCACGCAACGCGTCCTCGAAACGCTCCTCCGCGTCGTGCAGGAACAGCACGTCGATACGGTCCACGCCCATCCGCTCCAGCGAGTCCTCCACGCTGCGCCGCACACCGTCCCGCGTGAAGTCCCACACCCTGCGGTGGGTGGCGGGCACCGCGAAGCTCTCGTCCATGCGGCCCGCCGGGTCCTGCGGGACCAGCAGCCGGCCGACCTTCGTCGACAGGGTGAACTCGTCGCGCGGCCTGCTCCGGAGCAGGGCTCCGGTGCGGCGCTCGGAGTGGCCGATGCCGTAGTGCGGGGAGGTGTCGAAGTAGCGGATCCCGCTGTCCCAGGCCGCCTCCAGGGCGCCCGCGGCCGTCTCGTCGTCCAGCGGTGCGAAGAGTCCGCCGAGCGGACCGCCGCCGTAGCCCAGCTCCGTGACGTGCACATCGGTCTTCCCGAGCCGGTTGCGCCTCATCCACCGTTCCCCTCGTAGGGCCGACATCGCGCGATCATCCTGCCGTGGCGAGTGCCCCACGGCCAAGGCGATTCACCGGGGCGAGGCTTCCTCCACCGGTTCGTCGGCCTACCGGTCGTTCCAGGCCTCGTAACCGCGGGCGGTGCCCTCGGGGAACCCGTTGTCCGTGAAGGCGGCCAGGGCCATGGTGTCGATGTCGGACTCCGCTTGCGTGCCTCGATAGGTGATCGTGTCCGGGAGCATCGCCAGCGCCGTCGTCCCCTGTCCCTGCTCGTTCGGGCGCAGCTGGACGCGGATGCCGTGCCGGTCCGCCAGCCGTCCGACCACGTACAGACCCATGCGCTGCGAGATCGCCACGTCCACGGTGGGCGGCTCGGCCAGGTGGTGGTTGATGTCGGCCAGTTCCCCGGGCGGCAGCCCGATGCCCCGGTCGTGGATCTCGACCATGATCCGGCCGTCGGGCAGTCGCGCCGCGGTGACCAGGACACTGGAGTGCGGCGACGAGAACGTCGTCGCGTTCTCCAGCAGTTCCGCCAGCAGGTGCACCAGGTCGGTCACCGCACGGCCGTGGATCTGGGCCTCCGGGACACCCGACAACTCGACCCGCTCGTACTGCTCCACCTCCGAGGCGGCGGCGCGGATCACGTCGACCAGGGGCAGCGGCTGGTCCCACTGCTGGGCGGGGGTCTCGCCGCCGAGCACGAGGAGGTTCTCGCCGTTGCGGCGCACACGCGTGGCCAGATGGTCGAGCTTGAAGAGGTTCTCCAGCTGGTCCGGGTCGGCCTCTTTGTCCTCGAGACCGGTGATCAGGGCGAGTTGACGCTCGATCAGCGACTGGTTGCGGCGCGCCAGGTTGCTGAAGATCGTGTTGATGTTGGCGCGCAGCAGGGCCTGTTCGGCGGCGAGCCGGACGGCCTCGCGGTGCACGTGGTCGAAGGCGCGGGCGACCTCGCCGATCTCGTCCGTGGTGGTGATCGGGATCGGAGCCACCTGGGCGTCGACCCGGCCCGGGATGGCCCGGGTGAGCTGGGTGAGCAGCGCCGGGAGACGCTGCTCGGCGATCTCGAGGGCCGAGGCGCTCAGCCGGCGCATGCTGGTGCTCATCGTCCGGGCCACCCACGCGGCGAGCAGGAAGGCGGCGAGGACGGCGGCGAGCACCAGCGCGGCGTTGATGACGGCGTCGTTGCGGGCGTTGTCGGCGATGCTGTGGGCGTCCGCCAGCGCGCTGTCGGTGAGGTACACCTCGACGCTGCGGTACGCGTCGAAGCTGAGGGTGGAGGCGGCGAAGAACGTCTCGGGCGTGATGCCCTGCGCGGCGAGCTGCGCGGCCGACTTGCCCGAAGCGATCTCGGCGGCCATCTTCTCCAGGCTCGGCGGGGCCACGAAGGTCTTCCCCGCCGCCTCGGCCTGCGCCTGGGCCTTCTCGGCCTGTTCCTTGCCCCGCTCCTCCGCGTCGGACAGGGCCTTGCGCAGCCGCGTCATGTCCCCGGCGGTGCCGGCGCCGGCGTACTCCTGGAGCGCGACCTGTTCGAGATAGACGTAGGAGCTGAACGAGCCGAGCTGGGCCTGGAGTTCGCCCTCGGCGAGCTTGCCGCGGTCCTCGACGAGGAGGTGGGTGCCGATGGCCCGGATCAGGGATTCGGCGGCCTGGGTGAGGGAGGCGGCGTAGAGGGTGCGGCCGAAGCTGGCCTGGTTGCTGCTGCCGAAGCCGAGCTCGTTGGAGATCTCCATCAGCGGATGCTGGACGGCGTGGTAGCTCTCCTCGGTCTGCACGCCGGTCAGCCGGGAGGTGAAGGCGTTCGCGCGCACCGACGCGAGCTGCTTCTCGCCGGTGCGGACCAGCTGGACCCGGCGCAGCAGCCCGGCGGTCTGCGGCATCCGCTCCACCGCCTCGTCGAACGCCTTCGCGTCCGCGTCGGTGACGGCCCGGGCCTTGGCGACCACGCTCGACGTCCGGTCGCCCTTGACCAGGGGAGTGACCGACACATCGCGTTCGTCGATGGCGTCGCTGGCGTACTTGTTCGCCGCCTGGACCAGTTCGGCCACGCGGACCGCGTCGTCGGCGTCCTGCCAGGTGTCCACGGAACGTTTGACGCGGATGCCGCCGAGGACAAGGGCCACGATCACCGGGATGAGGAGGATGGCCTGGAGTTTTCTGGCCACGCGCCAGTTGCGGGTCCCCCATCCCCTGCGGGGGGCGGACGGTGTGTTCGACAAGATGGCCTCACGGTTCTGGTTCGCCTCGCGTCCTGCACTCTTAAGAACGTGGCCCACAGGGGTAGTTGTTCAGATCGGCCCACCGGGCGATTCGGGGAGGGGTGCGCAGGATGAGCGGTTGTGGCCAATTCCTAGCACCACGTCTTCACTTTCGACCGGCCTTTCGTCGAAGTGGGTGTCGCCCGGCTGTCACGGATCCCGTCGCTGTCCTGTCCTGCTGAAGGAAACCCCGAACAGGAAAGGGAGACAGCGATGAAGATCGTCGTCATCGGAGGTACGGGCCGGATCGGGTCGCAGGTGGTGAACCTGCTCCAGGACCGCGGCCACGAGGCCGTGGCGGCTGCGCCCGGCACGGGCGTCGACACCCTCACCGGGGAGGGCCTCGCGGAGGTCCTCAAGGGCGCGGACGTGGTCGTGGACGTGGCGAACTCCCCGTCCTTCGAGAAGGAGGCCGCCATCGACTTCTTCACCCGCGCCATGCGCAATCTCACCGCGGCGGAACAGGAGGCCGGTGTCCGCCACCATGTGGCGCTCTCCATCATCGGCGTCGACGAGGTGCCGGAGCTCGGCTACTACCTGGCCAAGGTCGCCCAGGAGGAGGCCGTGCGTGCGAGCGGCGTGCCCTTCAGCATCGTGCGGGTCGGTCAGTTCTTCGAGTTCATCGCGCCGGTGATGGACCTGACCACCCAGGGCCAGGAGGTGCACCTGCCCTCCACCCAGCTGCGCCCGATCGCCGCCGCGGACGTCGCCGCCGTCGTCGCCGAGACGGCCCAGGGCGAGCCCGTGAACGGCCTGCGCCTCAAGGCGGGCCCCGAGATCCACCGCCTCGACCGGCTCGCCGAGATCACCCTGGCGGCGAAGCCGGACGGCCGTACCGTCGTCACCGACGAGAACGCCGGCATGTTCGCGGGCATCCCGGACGGCGTCCTGACCGGCGACGGCACCGTGGAGACGGCGCCCACCCGTTACGAGGACTGGCTCAAGCAGCACTGAGCCGGGTGCCGGCCCCCGTGACACCGGCACATTCCGCCGAACACAGGCCGGAGCACGGCTAGGGCTCCTGGCGTACGAGCCGGTCCGACGACCGCTCGTACGCCCGGAGCTTCTCCGGTGCCAGCACCCAGTAGAGCCCGTCGATGCCGTCCGCGCCCACCGTGACGCTCACCAGGCCGACGGTCTCCCCACCCTTGCGGATGAGCAGGCTGGGCAGGCCGTTGGCCTCTGCCATCGCGAATTCCGCCCCCGGGATGAACTTGTTCACGAAGGCACTGATCCTGGCCACCCGGCCCGCGCCCACCACCTCCAGCCGCGCCACGCCCCGCAGACCGTTGCCGTCCGCGTAGGCGACCACGTCGGCCGACAGCACGCTCTCCAGAGCCGCCACGTCACCGTGTCGCGCCGCCGCGACGAAGGCGTCGAGCAGTCGGCGGTGCTCCGCCGTGTCGACGGGGTCACGGCGCTCGGCGGACAGCCGCTTGCGGGCCCGGCTGACGATCTGGCGCACATCGGCCTGGCTCAGCCGGACGATGCCGGCGATCTCGTCGTACGGATAGTCGAAGGCCTCCCGCAGCACATAGGCGGCCCGCTCCACGGGATTCAGTCTCTCCAGAACCAGCAGCACAGCCAGCTCCAACGCCTCACCGCGCTCGGCGCCGACCTGCGGATCCACGCTGGTGTCCACGGGCTCCGGCAGCCACGGCCCGATGTACGCCTCCCGGCGCACCCGCGCCGACTGGGCCACGTTGATGGCCAGCCGCGTGGTGATCTTCGCCAGGAACGCCCCGGGATTCAGCACCTCGCTCCGGTCGGTGTCCTGCCACCGCGGCCACACGTCCTGCACCACGTCCTCGGCCTCGGACACACTGCCCAGGATCCGGTAGGCGATCCCGAACAGCCGCGGACGCAGTCGCTGGAACGCGTCCGCCTCCTCGTCCAGAGAGCCGTCGCGAGAGCCGTCGGTCAGCGGCGGAAGCTTGTCCATGGAGCCGATGCTACGGCGGTCCCGCCAGGCCCCCCGGCAGCGCGACGGAAGCCGCGCGGGGAGCCTGCGGACCTGGGGACCTGTCTCAGAGGCGCGGGGAGCGGCGGACCGTAAGGACGGCGACGTCGTCGTGCGGGCCACCGCTGCCGGCGAACGCGCGGGCGTCGTCGTGCAGGGCCTGCGGCAGCTCGGTGGGGGAGAGGCCGACGTACATCGTCAGGCGCTCGTCGACCGGGTAGAACGTGCCGTCCGCGGAGCGGGTCTCCGTCAGGCCGTCGGTGCTCAGCAGCAGCGTCGCGCCGTCGGGGAACTCGAACCAGCCCACGGTCGTGGGCTCGTGGGCGAGCTCGGCCAGGCCGAGCGGGACGCCGGGCTCCAGTTCGGGAGTGCTGATCGTCCCCTCGTACAGCACATGCGGCAGGACGTGTCCGCAGTTGACGGCCTGTACCTCGGTCTCCGCGGTGACGCCGACGACGAGGGCGGTGACGAAGCGTTCGTCGTCACCGGTGTGCATGGCGTAGGAGTTGTGCCGCACGACGGCGGCGTCCAGGGTGTCCACGAGCCCGGTGAGGGTGGGCTCGCGGTGGGCCGCCTCCCGGAAGGCACCGATGACGGCGAACGCGGAGCCCACGGCGGCGAGCCCCTTGCCCTGCACGTCCCCGATCAGCACCCGGGTCCCGAAGGGCGAGTCGACGACGTCGTAGATGTCGCCGCCGACGAGCCGCTCCTCCTGGAGCGGCTCGTACACGCCGTTGACCAGGACGTCGTCGGTGAGCAGGGGGAGAGGGTGCAGGATGTGCCGCTGCATGGCCGCGGCGGTCGAGCGCAGACGCAGCATCGCGCTCTCGCGCCGGATCCGCCGGTGGCAGGCGTAGACGGAGGTGGCCGCCAGGGCCAGCGTGAACAGGATCAGCAGGAGCCGGTCGAACCAGTGGCCCCCGTCGCGGTCCCGCAGCAGCACACTGGCGGTGACGACCATCGACGTCCACACCGCGACGAACGTCGTCTGCCGGACCGTGCCCAGCGCCGAGGCGGCGCCCGGCAGGAACACCAGGAGCCCCAGGAGCCACACCTCGGACCCGGACAGTGTGCCGAGGACCTCGACCAGGCCCGTCACGGTCACCACCCCGGCGACCAGTTCGGCGTTGCCCGGAGGCTCGATGGCGTCGAAGGTGTCGCCAGGTCTCTTGCGGCGGCTACCTGTCATGCGTGCTCCCGGGCAGGTGGTGATCTCCCCCTACGTTATGCAGGCCCGCCCCGGCCCGGTGACGCGCCCCGCCGATCCGGCCGGGGGCTGACGGGAGGCACCTCCTCGTGCCACGAGCTGTTCGCCTCGGCTATCCGCCCAGCTCCTTGCTGATCCGGTCCAGCATGAACGCCGAGGACTCGCGCGCCCGCTCCTCCCAGGCGAAGACACAGGCCGTCGCCACGCCGTCGAAGTCGAGCTCGCGCAGAGTGCCGAAGAAGGTGTCCCAGTCGACCTCGCCCTGGTCGATGTCCAGGTGCTGGTGGATACGGGCCGTGGTGCCGGGCGGGTTGAGGATGTAGCGCAGGCCGCTCGACCCCTTGTGGTTGAAGGAGTCCGCGATGTGCACGTGCTGGAGCTTGTCACCCGCGTAGCGCATCATCTGCGCGATGTCCGCGCCTGCGTCCGAAGCGCCCGAGAGGTGGAAGCTGTGCGGCGCGCAGTACAGGTAGTTCACCCACGGCTTGTTGATGGCCCGGACGAGGTCGACCGCGGGCGTGTTCTCCTCGCAGAAGTCGTCGGGGTGGGCCTCCAGGTTCAGAGCGATGCCTTCGCGCTCGAACAGCGGGAGCAACTCCTCCAGCGAGTGCCAGAACGCGGCCTCGCTCTCGGCGGCGCGCTCGGGACGACCGTTGAACTCGCTGTTCATCAGCGGGCATTCGAGGTCCGCGGTGATCTCGATCATCCGCTTCCAGTAGCGGACGGCGGCCTGCCGCTCGGTCTCGTCGGGCGATGACCACTTGTACAGCGGCAGCACGGAGGACAGCTTCACGCCGTGCGTGCGCAGGGCGTTCTTCAGCTCCGCGATGCGCTCGTCGTCCGCCCGCGGGTGCAGGAAGAACGGCATGAAGTCGTCACGCGGCGACAACTCGATGTATTCGTAGCCGAGTTCGGCCACGGTGCGCACCATGTCGTCGATCGGCAGGGCGCGGAACATGTACGGGTCGAGGGCGATTTTCACGCGGCACCTCCGTAGAAGGCGGGACGGGGCTTGAGGTCCGTGGCGACGACGCGGCCCGACTCCAGGGCCTCGACGGTCGCGGCGGTGATGACGGTGGCGGCGTACCCGTCCCAGGCGGACGGTCCGGTGGGCTCGTCACCGGCGGCGAGGCCCGCGACCCACTCACGGAACTCGGTGTCGAAGGCGTCCCGGAAGCGCCCCACCCAGTCCGTGAGTACCTCGGTGCTGTGCCGAGCGGCGGTCCGGACTCCCACGGCGGCCGGATCGGGCAGCCGTACGAGGCCTTCCTCGCCGACCGCCTCGCACTGGATGTCGTAGCCGTACTGGCAGTTGACGAAGACCTCCAGATCGATGCGGACGCCCTTCGCCGTCTCGAAGAGCATGATCTGCGGGTCCCTGAGGTGGGCGAACCGCTTGCTCGTGGCGCGCGGGGTGAGCACCTGGGTGGAGACGATCTCGTCGTCCAGGAGCCAGCGCAGCACGTCCACCTCGTGCACGGCCGTGTCCAGGGCCGCCATGGCGGAGGTGTACGACTCCGGGACGGTCGGGTTGCGGTGGGCGCAGTGCACGATCAGCGGCTCACCGATCCGGCCCGCGTCGATGACCTGCTTCATCTCGCGATAGCCGGCGTCGTAACGGCGCATGAAGCCGACCTGGACCAGGCGGCGGCCGTGGGCCGTCTCCGCCTCGATGATCCTCAGGCAGTCCTCGGCGGTGGTGGCCAGGGGCTTCTCGCAGAACACCGGCTTTCCGGCGGCTATCGCGGTCAGCACGTGCTCGGCGTGGGTGGGGCCCCAGGACGTCACGAGGACGGCGTCGACGTCGTCCGCCGCGATGAGGTCGGCACCGCTCGCGTACACCCGGGCGCCGACCGGTGCCGCCGCCTCCTCGGCCCGGGCCGCGTCGATGTCGGTGACCGCGGTGACCCGGGCACCGGTCACGGTGTGGGTGAGACGCCGGATGTGCTCGTGGCCGATCCAGCCGGCGCCGATCACCCCTACACGTACAGTCATGGTCGTTTCCTAACGAGTCGTAACTAGGAGAAGCGCGCCCGGAGTTCGGCTTCGAGGGTTTCGAGGGTGCGGCCCTTGGTCTCGGGGACGCAGCGCTTGACGAAGACGATCGAGAAGACGCCCGCCACCACGAAGAGGAAGAAGGTGTTGGAGATCCCGATGCCGGAGACCAGCGACGGGAAGACAAGGCCGATCACGAAGTTGGTCAGCCACAGCACCACCGCGGCCACGCCCATGCCGAAGCCGCGCATCCGCATCGGGAAGATCTCCGACAGCATCAGCCAGGTCACCGGCGAGATCGCGCCCTGCTGGAAGGCGAGGAACGTGACGGTCATCGCGAGCACGGCGTAGGCGCGACCGTCGCCCGAGGGCAGCACCAGCGAGAAGACGCCGATGAGCAACAGGGCCGCCGTGGTACCTGTCTGACCGGTCATCAGCATCGGGCGGCGCGGCACCCGGCCCAGCAGCCAGATCCCGACGAAGGTCGCCAGCACCGAGATCACACCGTTGGCGATGTTCGCGGTCAGCGCGCTGTCGGCGGCGAAACCGGCGTCGGTGAGGATCTGGGTGCCGTAGTACATGATCGTGTTGACGCCGGTGATCTGCTGCACGATCGCGATGCCGAAGCCGACGAACATCAGCTTGCGGATCCACGGCGTGGACTTCATGTCCTGCCAGCCGCCGAGCCGTTGCTCCTCCTCCTTGACCGCGAGCGCGGACACCTCGGCGAGTTCGGCTTCGGCGCGCTGCCGTGAACGCACCTGCTTCAGGACCTCCAGCGCCTCGTCGAAACGCGTCCGGGAGGCGAGCCAGCGCGGGCTCTCCGGCATCACCAGCATGCCGAACCACAGCACCACGGCCGGGACCGTGGCGATCACCAGCATCCACCGCCACACCCCGCCGGACTCGCCGCCCGCCCGCGCGATGACCGCGTTGGAGGTGAAGGCGAGCAACTGCCCGCTGACGATCATGAGTTCGTTACGGGTGACCAGCGCGCCACGCCGCTCGGCGGGGGAGACCTCGGCGAGGTAGACCGGCACGGTCACCGAGGCACCGCCGACCGCGAGACCGAGCACGAACCGCGCGACCACCATCACCGCGGTGGTCGGCGCGAGCGTGCAGCCCAGCGCCCCGACGAAGAACAGCACCGCGAGGGCGAGAATCGTACGGCGCCGTCCGCGAGCGTCCGACAGCCGTCCGCCGATCACCGCGCCCAGCGCGGCACCCAGCAGCAGCGAGCTGGTGACCATGCCCTCGGTGACCGCGGTCAGACCGAGGTCGTCCGTCATGTACGGCAGGGCGCCGTTGATGACGCCGGTGTCGTAGCCGAAGAGCAGTCCGCCGAAGGTGGCGATGATCGTGATGACCCGCAGCCGCCGGGAGACGGCGGGCGGGGCGTCGTCCGTGAGGGCGGGGACCTGAGTCGCGTCGTCCCTGACGTCCATGGCCACCTCCTAGCGGTCGTCGTTCGGGCGTCGGGTTCCGGTGAGGCCGCAGCCGGCCAGGTGTTCACGCGTGGTCACCGCGATGGGCAGCGGCACCTCGGGAGCGCACGGGTACAGGTCCTGCTCGACGATCACGAACAACTCGGCGTCCAGCTTGGCGAGTTCGGCCACCACCTCGGCCGGGTCCGGCACTCCCGCGGGCGGCGACACGCACACACCCCGCTTGACGGCCTCCCCGAAGGAGAGATCCTCGGCGGCGACCTGCGCGAGTATCTCCGGGTCCATCTGCTTGATGTGGACGTAGCCCACCCGCTCGCCGAACCGGCGGATGAGATCGAGGTTGTCCCCGCCGCCGTAGGCCACGTGCCCGGTGTCCAGGCAGAGGTTGGTGTACCGGTCGTCCGACTCGTTCAGGAGCCGCTCGATCTCCGGCTGGGTCTGGATGTGGCTGTCGGCGTGCGGGTGGATCACCAGCCGGACGTCGTACTCGTCGAGCAGCAGCCTGCCCAGCCGGTCGGCGGCCTTGCCGAAGCCCGCCCACTGGCCGGCGGCCAGCTCCGGGGACTCGGTGAACGCGCCGGTCTTCTCGTCCCGGTACATGGGTGGGATGAGGACCAGGTGGTGGGCGCCCGCCGCCTGGGTGAGCGTGGCGACCTGGCGGACGTGGGCGAGCATCTCGTCCCATGCCTCGGGCCGGTGCAGCGCGCCGAAGGCCGTACCGCCGGAGACCTGGAGGCCACGGGCGTCCAGCTCCTCCTTGAGGCGCTGCGGGTCGGTGGGGAGATAGCCGTACGGGCCGAGCTCCAGCCACCGGTAACCGGCCTGTGCGAGTTCGTCGAGGAAGCGGGTGTGCGGCACCTGGTGCTCGTCCTCGGGGAACCAGACGCCCCAGGAGTCGGGGGCGGAGCCCAGACACAGGTTGCCGACGGTGGTGCGGAGCGGGGATGGCGCCGTTGCCATGAAGTGTCCTTCGGGGAGGGGACAGGGGTCAGTTGGAGGTGGGGAAGTCGAAGCCGGCGGCGATCTGCTGGGACTGCTGCGGCCAGCGGGTGGTGACGACCTTGGGGCGGGTGTAGAAGCGGATGCCCTCGGGGCCGTGGATCGGGTGGTCGCCGATGAGGGAGTCCTTCCAGCCGCCGAAGGAGTAGTAGGACATCGGGACCGGGACCGGCACGTTGATGCCGATCATGCCGACCTTGATACGGCGCTGGAATCGCCGTGCGGCCTCGCCAGAGGCGGTGAACAGGGCGGTGCCGTTGCCGTAGGGGTTGGCGTTGATGACGTCGATGGCCTGGTCGAGGGTGTCCACGCGCACGATCGCGAGGACGGGGCCGAAGAGTTCTTCCCGGTAGGCGTCCATGGCGGTGGTGACGTGGTCGAGGAGGGAGGGGCCGGTGAAGAAGCCGTCCTCGTGTCCGTCGACCTTGAGACCCCGGCCGTCGACCACGACGGTGGCGCCCTGCGCCTGCGCGGTGCCGACCGCGTTCTCCACCCGCTCCTGGGCGGCCTTGGTGACCAGGGGGCCCATGTCGGTGCCGGGCCGGTCGCCGGGGCCGACGTTGATCTCGCGGGCCTTGCGTTCCAGGACTTCGACGAGTCCCTCGGCCGCGTCGCCGACGGCGACGGCCACGGACACGGCCATGCAGCGCTCGCCCGCGGAGCCGTAGGCGCCTGCGGTGATGTGGTTGGCGGCGAACTCCAGGTCGGCGTCCGGCAGGACCACGGCGTGGTTCTTGGCGCCACCGAGGGCCTGGACGCGCTTGCCCGCCGAGGTGGCCCGTTCGTGCACGTACCTGGCGATCGGCGTAGAGCCGACGAAGGAGACGGCCTCGATGCCCGGGTGGGTCAGGATCGCGTCCACGGCGTCCTTGCCGCCGTGGACGACGTTGAACACACCGTCCGGCAGACCGGCCTTCTGGTAGAGCCCGGCGACGAAGTTGGCAGCCGAGGGGTCGCGCTCGGACGGCTTCAACAGGAACGTGTTGCCGGTCGCGATGGCGATCGGGTGCATCCACAGCGGCACCATGGCGGGGAAGTTGAACGGCGTGATGCCGGCGACCACGCCCAGCGGCTGGCGGAAGTCGTGCACGTCCACGCCACGCGAGACCTGGTCGGAGAAGGAGCCCTTGAGCACCTCACCCAGGCCGCAGGCGAACTCCACGACCTCCCGCCCGCGGGTGATCTCCCCGCGGGCGTCGTCGACGGTCTTGCCGTGCTCGGCGGAGATGATCCGGCCCAGCTCCTCCTCGTGCTCCACGAGGAGCTGACGGAAGGCGAACATCACCTGGGTGCGCTGCGAGAGCGAGGACTCCGACCAGGTCTCGAAGGCACGGCCGGCGGCCTGGACCGCGGTGTCCACGTCGGTGGCGCCGCCGAGGGCGACACGGGCCTGCTCGGCGCCGGTGGCGGGATTGAAAACCGGGGCGGTGTCCGTGCCGGGGACCGGGGAGCCGTTGATCCAGTGGGGAATGGTCTTCACGGGGAGCGGTTTCCTTACAGGTAGGGGCGCTGGGTCTGCTTGCGGGCGGCGTAGGTGGCGCGGGCGGCCCGGGTGGTGTCGAGGGCGGCGACCTCGCTGACCGGGACGTCCCACCAGCCGTGGCCGGGCGGGTTGGGCCCGTACAGGTCGGTCTCCACGTGCACGACCGTGGTGCGGGTAGCCGCCTTCGCCTTCTCCATGGCCGAGCGGAACTCGTCGACGGAGGTGGCGTGCAGGACGTCCGCGCCCAGGGAGGAGGCGTTCGCGGCCAGGTCGACGGGGAGCACCTCACCGTCGAGCAGGCCCGAATCGCCGTCGCGGTAGCGGTACTTGGTGCCGAAGCGCTGCGATCCGAGCGACTCCGACAGGGCGCCGATGGAGGCGAAGCCGTGGTTCTGGACCAGGACGACGATGACCTTGAGGCCTTCGGAGATCATGGTCACGATCTCCTGGGCCATCATCAGGTAAGAGCCGTCGCCGACCAGAACCACGACCTCGCGGGTGGGGTCGGCCATCTTGACGCCGACGCCGGCGGCGACCTCGTAGCCCATGCAGGAGTAGGCGTACTCGACGTGATAGGCCTTGGGATCCCTGGCCCGCCACAGCTGCTGCAGATCGCCGGGCATGGAACCGGCCGCGTTGATGACCACGGCCCGGTCGTCGAGGACGTCGTTGAGGGCGCCGAGGATCTCGGTCTGGGCGGGCAGCGGGCCATGACCGACGTGGAAGCACTCCTCCTCGATCTCCCGCGTCCGGGCGATGAGCCGACGGGTGAGCGCGCGGTACTCCGCCGGGACCTCCCAGTCCGTCAGCGCGCCCGCGAGTGCCTCGATGCCCAGCCGGGCGTCGGCCACCAGGGGTTCCGCCGAGTGCTTCACGGCGTCGAGGCGGGCCACGTTGAGGTTGACGAAGGTGACGTCCGGGTTGGCGAAGACCGTGTGGCTCGCGGTCGTGAAGTCCGAGTACCGGGTGCCGACACCGAGCACCACGTCCGCCTCCCGGGCCAGCTCGTTCGCCGCGTACGACCCCGTCGAACCGATACCGCCGACGGCGCGGGGGTGATCCCAGGGCACGGCGCCCTTGCCGGCGTGGGTGTCGGCGACCGGGATGCCGGTGGCCTCGGCGAAGGCGCGCAGCGCGGTCTCGGCACCGGAGTACACGGCACCCCCGCCGGCCACGATCAGCGGCTTCTTGGCATTCCGCAGCAGCAGCGCGGCCCGTTCCACGGCTGCCGGCTCCGGCACCGGGCGTCCCACGTGCCACACCCGGCGCCGGAAGAAGGCCACCGGCCAGTCGTACGCCTCGGCCTGCACGTCCTGCGGCAGCGCGAGGGTGACCGCCCCCGTCTCCACGGGGTCGGTAAGGACCCGCATCGCCGCGAGCGCGGCGGGGATGAGCTGTTCGGGGCGCGAGACGCGGTCGAAGTACTTCGACACGGCGCGGAAGGTGTCGTTGACGGTGACGTCGCCGCCGCGGGTGTCCTCCAGCTGCTGCAGCACCGGGTCGGCGGCGCGGGTGGCGAACATGTCGGACGGCAGCAGCAGTACGGGCAGGCGGTTGGTGGTGGCCAGCGCCGCACCGGTGATCATGTTCGTCGAGCCGGGCCCGGTGGAGGCGGTGCACGCGAAGGTGGCCAGGCGGTCGCGCATCTTGGCGAACGCGACGGAGGCGTGCACCATGCCCTGTTCGTTGCGGGCGAGGTAGTAGGGGAGGTCGGCCTCTCCGGTGGTGGCGGCCTGCAGCAGGGCCTGCCCGATGCCGGCGACGTTGCCGTGGCCGAAGATGCCCCACACGCCGGGGATGAGCCGCTGCTCCTGTCCGTCGCGCTCGCTGTACTGGTGGGCCAGGAAGCGCACCAGGGCCTGCGAGGTGGTCAGTCGGATGGTGTTCATCGGTGTTCTCCGAAGGGCAGCCGGTCGTCGACGTCCTGGGACGCCCAGGTGTCACGGACCCAGCCGTGGGCGGGGTCGTCGCAGATCAGCCAGGCGCGGTCCTGGCCGGGTCCGGCCATCACGTTGAGGTAGTACAGGTCGTAGCCGGGCGCGGCGATGGACGGGCCGTGCCAGCCGTGCGGGATCAGCACCGAGTCGCCCGAGCGGACCTCGGCCAGCACGTCGATGGGCCGCTCGGGCGTGCCGTAGACCCGCTGATAGCCGAAGCCGTTCTCGCCCGCGACCTGGAAGTGGTAGATCTCCTCCAGCTCCGACTCGACGCCCGGGCGGACCTCGTCGTGCTTGTGCGGCGGGTACGAGGACCAGTTCCCGCCGGGCGTGAGGACCTCGCACACCAGCAGCTGCTCGGCGTCGAAGGTGCCGGGCAGGCAGTAGTTGTTGACCTGTCGTGAGCAGGCGCCGGCGCCGCGCAGTTCGACGGGGACGTCCTCCTTGCGCCCGTACCGAGCCGAGTGACCTCCCCGCTCGGTACGGGCGGAGGGCAGTGCGTACGTTCCACCGCCCGCACTGCTGATCACGGCCTGCGACTCGCGGGGCAGATACGCGAAGTCGGTGACCGCCGAGAACACGTCCGTCCGGCCGCCGAGTTCGAAGCTCCGCCCGTCGACGGCGACGGTGCAGCCGCCGTTCAGGGGCAGGACCAGGAACTCGTTCTCCCCGGTGGACAGGGCGTGTTCCGCGCCCGGCTTCAGGGTCAGGATCCTGAGGCCGGAGTATGCCCAGCCCGCCGACTCCGGCGTGATGGCCAGGTCGTAGGGGCCGTCGGCCGAAGTCCCCTTCGGCAGGTGGTACTTGCCCGAGGAGGTCACAGCAGGCTCACCGCCTTGTCCACGGCGCCGGCCACATCGCCGCCCGCGGGGTAGAGCAGCGAACGGCCCACGACCAGGCCCTGCGCGGTCGGCTGCTTCAACGCCGTGCCCCAGGACGCGAAGGCCGCCTCTGCGTCCTTGACCTCCCCGCCCAGCAGCAGCGCCGGCAGGGTGGAGGAGGCGAGCACCCGCTCCATCCCGGCGACCACCGGGAGTTTCAGCCAGGTGTAGGCGGTACGGCGGCCCAGCGCCGAGGCAATGGTGATCGACTTGATGACCGCGTCGGTCGACAGGTCGTTGCGGATGCGGCCGTTCTCCCACCTCGAGATGAACGGCTCGACCATCGCGATCAGTTGGCGGTCGTTCAGCTCGTCCACGGCACGCGCGGTGTTCTCCAGCGCGGAGGGCGTCGCGGGGTCGTCGAGGGCGATCCGGGTGAGCATCTTGCCGCCGTCGAAGCCCATCGCGGCGATCGTGGCGGCGTCATAGCCGGTGAACCGGTCGTCGATCTCGAACACCGAACCCGCGAGACCGGCCCGGTTCATGGACCCGAAGACGCTCCTGCCGTCCAGGACCCCGAGCAGCAGCAGGTCCTCCAGGATGTCGGCGGTGGCCAGCACGCCGGTCACACCGGGGCGTTCGAGGGCGATGCAGAGCCGGTCGAGCAGCTCGGAGCGGTCGGCCATCGCGTGGGGGTCGTCGCCGACGCCGCTGGCGCCGCGGGCGGGGTGGTCGGCGGCGATGATCATCGCCTTGCCGTGCTCACCGAGAATCGAGGTCGCCTTCACCCGGCGGGCGGCGGCCGCCGCGACGGCGCCGGGGTCGCCCACCCGGGCGGACACGATCCGGCTCAGCTTCTCAGACGGCACTGGGCACCTCATCCAGCTTGGCGTGGACTTCCGACTCGGTCGGCATGGCGTCGGAGCAGGACAGCCGGCCCGCGACGATCGCGCCGGCCGCATTGGCGAAGGACACCGCCCGGCGGGTGTCCCAGCCGGACAGCAGCCCGTGGCACAGCGCCCCGCCGAAGGCATCGCCGGCGCCCAGGCCGTTGACCACGTCCACCGGCACCGGCGGGATCTCGACGGCAAAACCGTCCCGGGCCATCGCCAGCACGCCCTTGGGCCCCTGCTTCACCACCGCCAGCTCCACACCGGCGGCCAGCAGCGCCTTCGCGGCGGCGTACGGCTCACGCTCACCGGTGGCCACCTCGCACTCGTCGAGATTGCCCACCGCCACCGTCGTGTGGCGCAGCGCCTCGGCGTACAGCCCACGCGCCTGACCGGGATCGGCCCAGGCTGTGTCCTTCCAAAACGTCGGCCGCCAGTCCAGGTCGAAGACCGTCACCCCGGCCTTCGCCCGGTGCGCCAGCGCCGCCAGCGTGGCCGAACGGCTCGGCTCCTCACTCAGCCCGGTCCCGGTCACCCAGAAGATCCGCGCGTCCCGCACCGCGTCCAGATCCAGCTCACCGGGGGCGATGTCCAGGTCGGGAGCCTTCGGCAGCCGGTAGAAATACAGCGGGAAGTCGTCCGGCGGGAAGATCTCACAGAACGTCACCGGGGTCGGCGCGATGTCCGACGTACCGACGAAGCGGCTGTCGACGCCGTAGCCGTCGAGCGCCTGTCGCACGAAGTCCCCGAAGGGGTCCCGGCCCGTCTTGGTGATCACCGCCGCCGAGTGCCCGTACCGGGCCGCCGCCACCGCCACGTTGGTGGGACTGCCGCCCAGGTACTTGCCGAACGACGTGACCTCCGCCAGCCCGACACCGGTCTGGAGCGGATAGACATCCACCCCCACGCGGCCCATGGTCAGCACATCGAACGGCATCGCTGAATTCCCTTCGCTGTCGCGCTCTACTAGCGCGCTCTAGTGCGAGTACGATGACCCCTGTCCAAATGTCATGTCAATAGCTTGTTGCCGGAAGATTTCGAGGCTGCCCTAGGGTGGGCTCCGTCGAAAGGTGGGTTCAACGCGTGGATGCAGCACCGGGCAGGCAGCGGCCGACGATGGCCGATGTGGCCGACAAGGCAGGTGTGTCCCGGGCGCTCGTCTCGATCGTGTTCCGCAATCAGCCCGGCGCGAGCCAGGAGACCCGTGAGCGAGTGCTGAGGGTCGCCGACGAGATCGGCTACCGCCCGGACAGCGCGGCCCGGTTGCTGG
The DNA here is from genome assembly GCF_029894425.1 of Streptomyces sp. SAI-127. NCBI lineage: Bacteria > Bacillati > Actinomycetota > Actinomycetes > Kitasatosporales > Streptomycetaceae > Streptomyces > Streptomyces sp. SAI-127. Next base: position 1,522,615 of record NZ_JARXYJ010000001.1, on the reverse strand, counting down.
CCCGGGGCCGCAGCCGCACGCTCGGCGTGATGTTCACCGTGCACCAGACCTTCCAGACCGACCTGATCGAGGGCATCTACCCCGAGGCCGAGCGGCTCGGATACGACGTCCTGCTCTCGGCGGCGGTCCAGGGGCGCAGTGAGGCCAAGGCGGTCGAGGCGCTCCTCGGGCACCGCTGCGAGGCGCTGATCCTGCTCGGCCCGGACGCGGACGCCGGCTATCTCGACGAGCTCGGTCAGCGGGCCGTGACCGTGTCGGTCAGCCGTCGCGTCCCGCGGGCCCGCGTGGACTTCGTGCACAGCGCCGAGAGCAAGGGTGTCCGGCAGGCCATGGACCACCTGGTCGAACTCGGCCACCGCAGGATCGTGCACATCGACGGTGGCCGCGGTCCCGGGTCCGCCGAACGCCGGCGCTCCTACCGGGCCGCGATGCGCCGGCACGGCCTCGAGTCGGAGATCCGGGTCATCCCCGGTGAGCACACCGAGCAGTCCGGTATCGAGACCGGCAGGCTGCTCCTGGAGGAGCGGGACCGCGGACTGCCGCTGCCGACCGCGGTGCTCGCGGGCAACGACCGTTGCGCGATGGGCCTGCTGATGCCGTTGGCCCGGGCGGGTGTCGAGGTTCCGCGGGACATGTCCGTCGTCGGCTACGACGACAGCCACCTCTCCCATCTCATGCCGATCGGCCTCACCACCGTGCGCCAGGACGCGGTCCTGATGGCCGAGCACGCGGTGCGGTTCGCCGTGGAGCGGCTGGAGAATCCGCAACTGGAGCCGCGCGAGGCCGTGTTGGACCCCAAGCTCGTCGTGCGCGGCACCAGTGGCCCGCCGCGGGAAGCGCCCTGAACGACGTGTCCGCCGGCCCGGTTGCCCGGGGCCCGAGCCCGTTCCTCAGCCCTCGTACTCCCGCAGTTTGCGGTACAGCGTGGCCCGCCCGATGCCGAGTACCGCCGCCGCGCGGGACTTGTTGCCGCCGTGGCGGTGCAGTGTCTCCAGGATCGTGGCGCGTTCGGCGTGTTCCATAGGGCTGAGCGGGCGGGCGGCGGGCCCTTCCCGCACGGTGTCCGGCAGTTCGGCCCGGCGTACCGGACCGGAGGCCCTTCGGTGTTCCGCCAACGCCTGGACGACATGGGCGAGTTCGGTGACGTTCCCTGGCCACGGATGCTGTTCGAGCGCGCGCAGGGCGTCCAGGGTCCAGGTCAGCGGAGGACTTCCCGGTGCGGGGCGCGGGGTGAGGGCCGACAGCAACTCCCTGATGTCCTCGGTGCGTTCGCGCAGTGGTGGGAGGGCGACCGTGCGGGCGGCGAGTTTGTCGAGGAGCCGTTGCAGGCAGGGGCCGGGCGGAGTGCCGGGGGTGTGGGTGACCAGCAGCCGGGTGTCCGGGTGCGCGTCGAGCAGGGAGTTGAGCGTGGCCACGGCGGGCTGTGTCAGCCGCTCGGCGTGCCGGAGGATGAGGGGCCTCGCCGCGGCCCATTCCGTCAAGTCCCCTTCGAGCGCGCCGCCTTCGGCCGCGTCCACGGTCTCGATGCCGGCCGGTCCCAGCAACTCCCGGGCCAGCGCGGTCTTGCCCGTCCCCCGTTCACCGGTCAGCAGCACGGGCTCGGGGGAGCGGACCAGTTCGGCGGCGCGTTCCACGGCGTACCGCCACGGAAGGGAGGAGCCGGTCAGACGGGGGAGCGGGCGCGGTCTCGGCCTCGGCGTGCCCTCGGCCTGCGGCTCCAGGACGGCCACGATCCCCACGACCACGCCCGCCTGCCGCACCAGGTCGATCCGAGCGCTGCACCCGGCTCCCTCGGGCAGTCGGGCGGCGGCCGGTGCGTCCGTGTGCCGTGCCGTCGTCGCCGTACGCTCAAGAACCCGAAGGATCTCCTCGGTCATCAGCCGCTCCGCCGCCGAGCTGATCAGACGGTTGCGGCCGTCCAACACGACCACCGCACGGTCCTCTCCCCGCGCGGCGCGCAAGTAGGCGTCCAGAAGGACCTGTTCGGCACGTCCCGCCCGGGCGACAAGTTCGGCCTCCACGGCGGCGGCAGCGGCCTCGGCGAGGGCCGCCTGCGGGTGCGGCGGGCATCCGCCGCACAGGTGGGAGGCGACGGTGAGGGTGCCGAGTGCCTGTCCGCTCTTCGGCGCGAGCACCGGGACGCTGACCGCCGACACGTCCTGCCACACGTCGAGGAAGTGCTCGGGCCCGTGCACCTCGGCCCGGCGCCGACTGCGCAGGGCGAGAGCCGCGCTGTTGTGGCCCACCTCCTGCTCCGACAGCCCCGGGTGCGGGGTGAGCTCGGGCGCGCTCCCGGACGTCCACAGCACACGCAGTCGCGCGTCGGTGAGGAGGAGGACCGAGCGGCCGGTGCCCAGGGCGGGGGCGATCCGTTCGAGCACCGGACGGGCGGCGCCGAGGAGCGGCGACTCGACCGGTCGGGGCGCATCGGCGGCGGGCTCCTTCAGGTCGTGCGGAACGCCGAAGAACCGGGCCCGCCGCCACGCCGCGAGGACCTCCTCCGGCACACCGTCGGGCAGCGGGCGCCCGGACAGGAAGCGCTCGCGCGCCACTCGCAGCGGTGGGAGGGCGTGGACTGCGGGGGAGGGCTCTGTGGTGGTCACGACGTACCCACCGTAGCGGGTTCGGTTGAACGGGCAACGACTGCCCCGTACGGAGGCGGCGTCCGGCGGCACGGGTCCCCCACCAACCGCCCGCCCTGCAGCCGATGCCTATGTCTCACATTGAGACACCCGCACACCGCCGTACCGCACCATGATCAAGACTGTCCGTCGTCCGTATGCCCACGCCAGGAGCGCCCCGTGTCCCCCGTCGTCGAGACCGACGTCCTGATCGTAGGCAGCGGCCCGGCCGGAGCCTCGGCCGCGCTCGCCCTGAGCACCTACGGCGTCCCCAACATCGTCGTCACCCGCTACGCGAGCCTCGCAGACACCCCCCGCGCGCACATCACCAACCAGCGCACGATGGAGGTGCTGCGCGACCTCGGCGTGGAACAGGACGTCATCGCGCAGGCGACCCCGCAGCATCTGATGGGCAACACCACCTTCTGCACGAGCCTGGCCGGCGAGGAACTGGGCCGGGTGCGCTCGTGGGGCAACGACCCGCTCGTCCAGGCCGCCCACGAACTCGCCAGCCCCACCCGCATGTGCGACATGCCGCAGCACCTCATGGAGCCGGTCCTCGTCAACGCGGCCGTCGCCCGCGGCACAAGCCTGCGCTTTCAGACCGAGTACCTCTCCCACACCCAGGACGCCGACGGCGTGACGGTCACCGTGCGGGACCGGCTGCGCGGCGACACGTACGAGATCCGCGCCAAGTACCTGATCGGCGCGGACGGCGGCCGCTCCAGGGTCGCCGAGGACGCCGGGCTGCCGATGGGCGGCCAGATGGGCGTGGCCGGCAGCATCAACATCGTCTTCGAGGCGGACCTGGCGAAGTACACCGCCCACCGGCCCTCCACCCTCTACTGGGTCCTCGCCCCGGGCGCCACCGTCGGCGGCATCGGCGCGGGCCTGGTGCGTTGTGTGCGGCCGTGGAACGAGTGGATGATCGTGTGGGGGTACGACGTCACGGCGGGCGCCCCCGACCTGACCACCGAGTACGCCGAGTCGATCGTGCGCCAGCTGGTCGGCGACGACGAGATTTCCGTGACGATCAAGTCGTCCTCGGCCTGGACCGTCAACGAGATGTACGCCGAGACCTACTCCAACGGCCGCGTCCTCTGCGCCGGTGACGCCACCCACCGCCACCCGCCGTCCAACGGCCTCGGCTCCAACACCTCCATCCAGGACTCCTACAACCTCGCCTGGAAGCTCAAGCTCGTCCTCGACGGCACCGCCGCCCCGAAGCTCCTCGACACCTACACCGCCGAACGCGCTCCCGTCGGCAAGCAGGTCGTCACCCGCGCCAACCAGTCGATCGGCGAGACCGCCCCGATCTTCGAGGCCCTCGACGGACTCTCCCCGCAGACCCCCGAACAGCTGTGGGCCAACATCGCCGCCCGCAAGGACACCACCGAGGCCGCCGAGAAGCAGCGGGCCCGGCTCCGCGAGGCCATCGCCTTCAAGGTGTACGAGTTCAACGCGCACGGCGTCGACCTCAACCAGCGCTACGCCTCGGACGCCGTCGTCCCCGACGGCACCCCCGCGGAGACCTTCGCGCGCGATCCCGAGCTCCACCACCAGCCCACCTCCCGCCCCGGCGCCCGCGTCCCGCACGCCTGGATCACCTCCGGCACCCGCACCCTCTCCACCCTCGACACCGTCGGAAAAGGCCGCTTCACCCTGCTGACCGGCATCGGCGGCGAGGGCTGGGTCCGGGCCGCCGCGGCACAGGACATCGAAATCGCCACCGTGGTCGTCGGCCCCGGGCAGGAGTACGAGGACCCGTACGGCGACTGGGCGCGCCTGAGCGAGATCTCCGACGCGGGCGCGCTGCTCGTACGGCCCGACGGGTTCGTCGCCTTCCGGCACGCGACCGCCGCGCCGGACGCCGGAACACTCCTGACGGACGCGTTGCGGCAGGTCCTCGGGCACGCCTGAGCCAGGCCCGGACACACCGGGCGCGCAATCATGGAAGAAGCGACATGCCGACGAGGAGGAGCCGGGATGACCACCGACGCGATCGGAACCAGCGTCACCGAGGAGGCCGTGGCCAGCCTCCACGCGACCGCCGATCCCCGCCTGCGCGAACTGCTCGCCGGCCTGATCGGCCACCTGCACGACTTCGTGCGCGAGAGCCGGCTCACCCAGGAGGAGTGGGAGAAGGCGATCGCCTTCCTGACGGCGACCGGGCAGAAGTGCACCGACACCCGGCAGGAGTTCATCCTGCTCTCGGACGTCCTCGGCGTCTCCATGCTCGTGGAGACACTCAACGGCGACCGCGTACCGGGCGCCACCGAGTCCACCGTGCTCGGCCCCTTCCATATGACCGAGTCGCCCGTGCGGGAACTCGGGGACGACATCGACCTGGTGGGCGGTGCCGAGCCGTGCGTGGTCAGCGGCCGGGTGCTGTCGGCGGACGGCACCCCGCTGCCCGGCGCCGTCCTGGACGTCTGGCAGGCCGACGATCAGGGCTTCTACGACGTCCAGCAGCCCGACGTACAGCCCGCGGGCAACGGACGCGGACTGTTCACCGCCGACGCCGAGGGCCGCTTCTGGTTCCGCACGTGCGTCCCGGCGCCCTACCCGATCCCCACCGACGGCCCGGTCGGCGACCTGCTCGACGCGACCGGACGGCACCCGTACCGGCCCGCCCACATCCACTTCATCGCCGGAGCCGAAGACCACACCCCCGTCACGACCCACATCTTCGTCGCGGGCAGCGACTACCTCGACTCCGACGCCGTCTTCGCCGTGAAACAGAGCCTGGTGCAGGACTTCGCGACGACCGACGACCCGTCCCTGGCCGCCGAGTTCGGCATCCCGAACCCCTTCCGGCACGCCCGCTTCGACCTCGTACTGGAGCCGAACGCATGACGTTCTCGGCCGACTTCACCTACGAGAGCCGTCCCACGCGGGTCGTGTTCCGGCCCGGCGCCGCCGTGACGGCGACCCCCGGCGAGGCCGAACACCTGGGCCTGCGCCGCCTGTTGGTGGTGTGCGGCAGCCGGGGCGAGGCCGTGGCGCGGGCGGTCGCGGACGCGCTCGGCGACGCGTGCGCGGGGCTGCACGCCGAGGCCCGTATGCATGTACCCGTCGAGGACGCCGACCGGGCCGTGGCGGTGGCCCGCGCGGCTGGGGCCGACGGGGTCGTCGCGGTCGGCGGCGGCTCGTCCATCGGCCTCGGCAAGGCGATCGCCCTGCGCACCGGACTGCCGCTGATCGCCGTGCCGTCGACCTACTCGGGCTCCGAGATGACCCCCGTGTGGGGCCTGACCGAGGGCGGGGTCAAGCGCACCGGCCGCGACCCGAAGGTCCAGCCCCGCAGTGTCGTCTACGACCCCGAGCTGACCGTCTCCCTGCCGGTGCCGCTCACCGTGACCAGCGGCATCAACGCCCTCGCCCACGCGGTCGAGGCGCTCTACGCCCCGGACACCTCGCCGCTGATCGCGTTGATGGCCCAGGACGGCGTACGGGCGATGGCCGAGGCGCTGCCGCTGCTCGCCGCGCGGCCCGACGACCTGGACGCGCGCGGCCGGGCCCTGTACGGCGCGTGGCTGTGCGGGGCGTGTCTGGGGGCGACCACCATGGGGCTGCACCACAAGCTGTGCCACGTCCTGGGCGGCACCTTCGGCCTGCCGCACGCCGAGACACACACGGTCGTCCTGCCGTACGCGCTCGCGTACAACGCCCCCGCCGCTCCCGGTGCGTTGACCGTGCTGGGACGGGCACTCGATGCCGACGACCCGTCACGAGCCCTGTGGGATCTGGCCGGACGCCTGGGTGCGCCGCGCTCCCTCGCCGAACTCGGTCTCCAGGAGACCGACGTGGCGGAGGCGGCCGTACAGGTGGCGGGGCAGCCGTACGCCAACCCGCGTCCTGTGACGGCGGAAGGTGTGCGGGAGGTACTCCAGGCGGCCTATGAGGGACGTCGACCATGAGTCCCGCAGCACCACAGCAAGTCCCCTAAGAAAGGTGAACATCATGGCCCTCGCACTGCTCCGGCGCCGGCGGTCCAAGGCTGCCCTTGCCGAGGCGGCGGGCCTCTCCGTCCCCCTCCCGGAAGGCGCGGGCGCCGTGGCCCGTGAGATCGTCGACCCGATGGGCTCGCCCATGGCGGGCGCGGACGTCACCGTCACCGCCCTGGACACGCACCGGGTCGCGGTCCGCGGTACGACCGACCCCTACGGCTACTTCCTCGCCGTTCTGCCGCCCGGCCGCTACAGCCTGCTGGCCGCGGCGGAGGGGCTTCAGCCGCATCGCGAGACGGTCGACGTGGGGCCGTACGGGATGACGCCCACCGAGCGGGTCTGGCTCCAGCCCGCCCAGGCGCTGCAGCTGCCCACGCCAGGCGTCTGGCTGTTCGATCCGCCGCACACCGCGATCCGATTCATCGCCAAGCACGTCGGCATGGCGCACGTCCACGGCCGCTTCGAGCGTTTCGAGGGCGGTATCCAGGTCGCGCAGGACATGTCGCAGACCCGTGTCCAGGTCCGTATCGACGCCTCGAGCATCACCACCGGCAACACCACGCGGGACAATCATCTGCGGTCCGCCGACTTCCTCGACGTCGAACGCTTCCCCCACATCGACTTCGTCAGCACCCGCTTCGCCTACCGCGGCGGAAGCAAGTGGACCCTCCAGGGCAGTCTGACCATGCACGGCGTGAGCCGCTCGGTCGCCCTGGACACGACCTACCTCGGCACGGTGAACGGCGGCTACGGGGAGGAACTCCGCTGTGCGGCCCTGGCGACGGCGGAACTCCATCGCGAGGACTACACGCTCAACTGGCGGTCGATGCTGGCCCGGGGCATCGCGGTCGTCGGCCCCACGGTCCAGCTGGAACTGGACGTCCAGGCGATGTACCGCACCCACGACACGCCCACCCCACCGGAGTAGGCGCGAGCGGAAGACCGGGCATTGTCAGACCCGGTCGGTACCGTCGGCCCATGAGAGCCAACGGAACATTTGGCGTGAAGGCGTTCGTCCCGACCGAGCTGAAGCCCGAGCCGGCCGTGACCACCGGGCTTCCGGTCGGTGTCGCGACGATGGAGAAGCACTTCGAGGGCGAGATCGCCGGCCGCTCGGCGACCTTGTTCACCGCCGCGTACGACCAGCAGTCCGGCGTCGGCACCTACGTGGCCATGGAGTCCTTCGAGGGTTCGCTGCACGGCAGGTCCGGCGCCTTCAACTTCGTGCACTCGGCGACGACCTCCGGCAGCGACCGCACCGCGGAGTTCTTCACGATCGTGCCCTCCAGTGGCACCGGGGACCTGGCGGGGATCTCCGGCACCGGCGGCCTCGCGGTCGACGCCGACGGCACCCACCGGATCCGGCTGGACTACGAGCTCGGCTGACGTCGCGGTCCAACTCGCCGTCACTGGAAGGCACATCGCACGTCCTCGGGGCCGACAGCTTCACGGAAAGCTCACATAACCCAACTCAAACTTTAGGTTTCAAGCGTTACGCTCACCGGCATCCGAGTGCTCGGGGGAGCGGCTCGTCCGCCATGGCACTCCCTCCCCCCACGGTTCAGGAGACTCGGCGTGAGTGACGGCGACGTAGTGGTGATCGGCGGCGGCTATGCGGGCGTCCGGCTGGCGAAACGGCTGGACGCGACGGCACGGGTCACGCTCGTGGACCGCAAGGAGGTCTTCTTCCACCGCATCTCCTCCCTCCGGGCGGGTGTGCGCAGGGAGTGGAGCGCCACCCCCTTCATCCCGTACGACCGGCTGCTGCGCCACGGCCAGATGGTCGTGGGCAAGGTGGTGCGCATCGACACCGCCGAGCGACGAGTGGTGCTGGCCAACGGCACACGGCTGCCCTACGACGTGGTGGTGATCGCGACCGGCGCCGACTACCCGGAGCCGGCCCGCTTCGCCGGGACCACCACCGAGGAGGCGATGAAGTCCTTCGCCGAGCACCAGCAGAAGATCGCCTTCGCCGAGCACGTCCTCGTCGTCGGCGGCGGGCCCTCCGGCGTCGAACTCAGCGCCGAGATCCGGCTGGCCCGGCCGGACGCCCGGGTCACGCTCGCGCATTCCGGCACCGAGCTGCTCGGCAGCACGGGCAGTGAACGGGCCGGGCGCAAGGCGCGCGAGTGGCTGGAGGCCCACGACGTGGAGGTACGGCTCGACTCCTTCATGGCCCCGGGCAACGACTTCGCCACCTACCGCGACGCCCGCGGCGACGTCATCTCCGCGGACCTCTCCTTCTGGGCCACCGGCACCACCCCCAACACGCTCTGGCTGCGCCTGGGCGGACACGGCGAACTGCTGACCCCCTCCGGGCATGTGAAGGTCGACCGCTCGCTGCGGGCCGAAGGGCACCTGGACGTCTTCGCGGTCGGCGACGTCAACGACGCCACCGAGCTCAAGATCACCCCGGCGGCGCTCGCCCAGGCCGACCTCGCGGCCTGGAACATCCGCGCCCACCTGAACAGTTCGGGCAAGCACCGCAAGGAGCCGCGCTTCTACCGGCCCATCCACCGCACCCCGCTGATCGTGCCCTTCGGCCCTGCCGACGGGGTGACCATGCTGCCCGTGCCGGGAGGCGAGACGGCGGTGCTCGGCAGCCGCACCAGCACCGTGGCCAAGGCGAAGACCCTCATGACGCCCTACATGAGGCGCCAACTCGGCTACACGGCCGCCTGATCGGCGAAGGCGAACTCGGCGGTGGCGTGCCGGGACCCCCGGTGCGTGGCGAGGCGAAGCCACGCCCGGCCGTCGGCAGGGCGGCTCCAGCAGGACCGGGTCCCGCTGGAGCCGCGGTCCCCGCTCTCACGCGTGCAGGACGTGCTGGGTGGGCCGGACCAGTCCCGACTCGTAGGCGAAGACCACCGCCTGGACCCGGCCGCGAGCCCCGATCTTGGTGAGGATGTTGCTGACGTGGGACTTCACGGTGGTCGGGGCGATGGAGAGCCGGTCGGCGATCTCGGCGTTGGAGTCGCCGGAGGCGACGGCGGTGAGTACGTCCCGCTCGCGTCCGGTGAGGGTGCCCAATCGGTTGCCGGGTGCGTTGCTCCCGATGGCGCGCTGGTCGCGGACGGCGTCGATGAGCGCACGGGTCAGTCCGGGGGAGACGACGACGTCGCCGGCGGCCACGACCCGCACGGCCGCGACCAGTTCGTCGGCGGTGGCGTTCTCGGGGAGGTGTCCGGCGGCCCCGGCGCGCAGGGCGCCGTAGGGGTAGGTGTCGTCGGTCGTGGTGAGGAGCAGGACGTGCGGGGCGTGCCCGTCCGGAGCGTGGGCGAGACGGCGGACGGTCTCGACGGTGTCCGTGTCGGTGGCACGGCCCTCCAGCAGGACGACGTCCGGCCGGAGCAGGGCGCTCAGCCGGACCGCCTGCGGCCCGTGCGCAGCCTCGCCGACCACGCTCAGACCGGGCTGGGACTCGAGGAGCATTCGAAGGCCGACACGCTGAAGTGACTGGCCGGTGGCGATGAGGACGCTGGTCATGGCGTGCGTGCTCCATCCTCGTCCAGCGGACTACGTGCTGAACGAAACGGTTTCGTTCTCGTGGATTTCAGAGTAGCCCCGGAGTTATCGAAACGGGCGCGTATCGGTTGTGGGGTGGGTCACATTCCGGTTGTGTTTGGGTCCTCAGGGGGTCGTCGTCGCTGGTGAGGACGGGGGCCGGGAAGTGCCCGCGACCGTCGGAGGCGGAGTGGTCTCCGGCAGCCTGGTCGCACCGCCCGGCGGAATCGCGGTGACGACCATGACGGCGGCCACCGCTGCGGCGACGATCAGCACCAGCACGGTCAGGAGACGGGGGCGCGTGTCGCGCGCTGGTCGCTGTACCGGCCCGACCGGCTCGGGTGCCGAGGCGAGCGGGGCCGGATACGCCACGACGTCGTCCGCCCCGGGCCGCAGGTCCGGATCCTTGCTGAGGAGTCCGCGCAGCAGCGGCGTCAACGGGCAGTCCGCACCCGGCAGTTCGGGCTCCTCGTAGACCACGGCCAGCAGCGTCGCCGGCAATGAGGGGCGGGAGAAGGGGGAGCGGCCGGTCAGCGCCGTGCACAGGGTGGCGCCCAGGGACCACCAGTCGGAGGCCGTGCCCGGCTCGGCACCCGTGGCGCGCTCCGGGGGCAGGTACTCCGGGGAGCCGATGAGCATGCCGTCCCTGGTGAGCGCCTGCGCGTCCTGAAGGGCGGCGATCCCGAAGTCGGTGAGCACGACCCGCTGTCCGGGGCTCAGCAGGACGTTGCCGGGCTTGACGTCACGGTGCAGCACCCCGGCGGCGTGCACCTGGCGAAGTGCCTGGGCCGGCGCCAGTCCGATGCGGGCCGTCTCGCGCACGCCCAGCGGCCCCTGATCGGCGACGGTCCGTTCCGGCGAGGGCGCTTCGATCAGCTCCATCACGATCCAGAGCCGGTCGTCCTCCTCGGCCACGTCGTAGACGCGGACCACGCCCGGATGGTCGATGCGCGCACCGGCCCTCGCCTCACGCAGCGCGCGCTCCCGACGGATGTGCGCGTCGGCGTCCGTGCCCGGGCCCTCCAGATACAACCCCTTGACCGCCACCGGACGTTCCAGCATTTCGTCGCGGGCCCGCCACGCCCGCCCCGTACCGCCTTGCCCGACACTCTCCGTCAGGCGGTAGCGGCCCCGATCCGCATGTGTGTTCACCTCCCGGCTCCTTCCATGACAACACGGCCCGAGCGGTGCGCGGCAGGGGGCAACCCGGCACGGACCGGCGGCGACCCAACAGTGAATCCCGCCCCCACGAAGGGAGTTCACTCCATGCGCACCCGCATCGCGCGTCTCGTCACCGTCCTCGCCGCTCTGCTCGCGGTACTCGCCGGCCCCGCCGTCACGGCGACCCCGGCACAGGCGGCGGACACCTGGAACCCGCCCGCAGGCCTCGTGCAGCCGCTGGGCGAGGTGTGGAACCACGTCGAGTCGACCTACCCCGACCTCTACGGCTTCCGCAACTACGGCTGGGACCAGATCGTCGCCAACAAGGGGAGCGTCAACTACTGCGTCCGCTGGGAGTCCGACGCCCCCGTCAGCGCCGCCCTGCGGGACCAGGTCCACGCCGCGCTGAAGAAGCAGTTCGGCAAGTGGACGGCGGCCATGCTCGACAACGGCACCGGCACCAACGCCTGGCCATACACCACCGTGCCCGTCAACATCGTCGGCTGGGCGGTGAAGAACCGCTCGACCCTCCAGTGGACGGACAACTCGGTCGACATCTACGCCGGAAACCTGGACTCCGGCGGCGCCCCGCAGTGCGCTCCCGACTGCGGCCGCTTCTTCCACCAGGACGGCAACTACTCGAAGTGCCCCGGCGGTGTGGCCCGCCACTACGACCAGTCGCTCTGGCTCACCAAGGGCTTCCAGGGCGGCGCCGGCGGGGACTGGGGTCAGCGCGTCGGCCAGGAGTACTTCACCGGCGCCCTGGCCCAGGAGAACATCCACATCTATCTCCACGAAGTCGGCCACACCTTCGGTCTCGACGACTTCTACGACTGGACCCCGACCGGTCAGTGCTGCTTCCTGATGAAGGCGGGCAGCGCGACCCAGATCACCGACTTCGACAAGTGGATGCTGCGTGACTTCTGGCGCCACCTGAAGAGCCGGTACGGCTACTGAGGAGAGGGGATTGACGCGGCCCGGTGTGGCTGCCACAGTTTTGACTACGTAGTCATCGAGCCGTGGCGCACGTATGCGGACTTCGGTGACTACGTAGTCAAAGTTTTACGGCGAGGAGCGCACATGGCGGCCACCGGACCAGGACGTCCGCGGCGGGGCCCCGGCATGACCGAGGTCGCGCGGGCCGCCGGTGTCTCGCAGAAGACCGTGTCGCGGGTCGTCAACGGCGAACCGCACGTCAGCCCGGAGGTACGCGACCGTGTGCTCCGGGCCGTACAGGAGCTGGGGTACCGCCCGAACAACGCGGCGCGCGCCCTGCTGCTCGGCCGCTACCGGCGGATCGGCGTCGTCTCGCTCGGCAGCGCGCTCTACGGCCCCTCCACCCTGCTCCTCGCCCTGGAACGAGCCATGCACCGGGCGGGCTACTCCTTCACCCTGGCCGGAACCCTGGAGGGACAGCCGGTCCAGGTCGCCGTGGAGGCACTGCTGGAACAGGGTGTGGACGGGATCGTCCTGTCCGAGCCCATCGACGACGGCGCCCCGCTCCGGCTCAGCGCGGACGTGCCGGTGGTCAGCCTCGGCGAAGGCGTCGAGGTCGGCCAGGGAAAGAGTGCCGTCGTCGGCGCCGACGGACTCGTGGCCGCCCGGACAGCCACCGAACACCTGCTGTCCCTGGGCCACCGCACGGTCTGGCACATCCCGGGACCGCACGACTGGTGGGCCGCGCGTGACCGCGTGCGCGGCTGGCGGGAGGCCCTCGCCGCCGCCGGTGCCCCCGAGCCCCCGCTGCCCGTCGAGGGCGACTGGAGCCCGGCCTCCGGGTACACGGCCGGACGTCGGTTGGCGGGGCTCTCCGACGTCACCGCCGTGTTCGCCGCCAACGACGACATGGCGATCGGGGCGCTGCGGGCGTTCGCCGAGGCGGGCCTGTCCGTCCCCGGCGACGTCAGCGTCGTCGGCTTCGACGACATCCCCGCGGCCGCCTATCTCTCCCCGCCCCTGACCACCGTCCGCCAGGACTTCACCGCGGTCGCCGACCGGGCCGTCGACGTGCTCATCGCCATGATCGAAGGCGACCCGGCACCTGCCGAACGCACCGACATACCCGTCGAGTTGACCGTACGGGCCTCCAGCGGCCCGGTACGCGAACCCGCACCACCCCTGCGCTGAACCGTCGGCGAGACGGCCCGCTGCCGTTGTTCGTGATCTCTGCGGCCCTTGCCGTCTGGCCAACCGTATTGGAGAAGGATGTTCGAGCTTCCGCCCCGCGTTCTGTTCGGCGCCGCCTACTACCACGAGTACCAGCCGTACGAACGCCTGAAGGACGACCTCGACCTGATGGCCGAGGCCCGCTTCACGGTGATCCGGGTCGGCGAGTCCGTGTGGTCCACCTGGGAACCGGAGAACGGCCGCTTCGACCTCGACTGGCTCCAGCCCGTCCTGGACGGCGCTCACGAGCGGGGCATCTCGGTGATCCTCGGAACACCGACGTACGCCGTACCGCCGTGGCTGGCCCGCCAGTACCCGGAGATCGCGGGGGAGTCACGCACGGGTGAGCGCATCGGCTGGGGTGCCCGGCAGGAGGTCGACTTCACCCACCCGGCGTTCCGCTTCCACGCCGAACGGATCATCCGGAAGATCGTCGCCCGGTACGCCGACCACCCCGCCGTGATCGGCTACCAGGTCGACAACGAACCTGGCCCCCATCTCCTGCACAACCACGGCGTGTTCCAGCGCTTCACCGACGAACTCCGCGCGCAGTACGGCGACGTGGAGACCCTCAACCGCGAATGGGGCCTGGTCTACTGGTCGCACCGGCTCTCCACCTGGGCCGACCTGTGGACCCCCGACGGCAACGCCCAGCCCCAGTACGACCTGGCCTGGCGGCGCTTCCAGGCCCGGCTCGTCACCGAGTTCATCGCCTGGCAGGCGGACATCGTCCGCGAGTACGCCCGCCCCGGCCAGTTCGTCACCACCTGCATCTCCTACGACCGCCTCGGCGTCGAGGACGACAAGCTCACCGAACGGCTCGACGTCACCGCGGGCAACCCGTACTACACGATGCAGGACGCCCTCGAACTGCCCGACCGGGGCGGCGACGGACAGGACTGGACGACCAACGGCACCTGGGCGCTGTACCGCAGCGCCGACCGCATGTACTCCTCCCGCCAGGAACCGTTCCTGGTCACGGAGACCAACGCCCAGGCCATCAGCTACCCGTGGAACAACCGCCCCGCCTACGACGGCCAATGGCGTCAGGCCGCCTGGGCGTTGATCTCCCGCGGTGCCTCGATGATCGAGTACTGGCACTGGCACACCCTGCACTTCGGCACCGAGACCTACTGGGGCGGCATCCTCCCGCACAACGGCCGCCCCGGCCGCGTGTACCGGGAACTCGCCTCGCTGGGAGCGGAGTTGGAGAAGGCGGGCGACCTCGCGGCGGCCCTCACCCCGGACGCCGACGTCGCCTTCGTGTACGACGGCCCCAGCAAATGGGCGCTCCAGGCGCAGCCGCCACTCGCCCTGGCGGACGGGGGCGCGAACGGGCGGTCGTACGAGACGGTCTTCGACGCCTTCTACCGGGGCGCCTTCGACGCGGGGCTCCAGACCCGCATCCTCCACCCCGGGCAGCTCTCGACGGCCGCACTGCCCGACGTCCTTGTCGCCCCCGCCTTCTACGCCGCCGACGACGAGACCCTCGACCGCCTCAAGGCCTACGCCGAGGCGGGCGGGCACCTGATCGTCGGTCCCCGCACCGGGTACGGCGACACCGAGGCGAGGGCCCGCACCGAAGCGCAGCCCGGAAGGCTGGCGGAGGCGGCCGGGGTGACGTACGACGAGTTCAGCAACCTGGGCGCCCCACTGCCGGTCACCGGCACGGATAGTCTCACCCTGCCGTCCGAAGCGTGCGCCCTGCACTGGGCCGACGGTCTCCAGCCGCAGGGGGCCGAGGAGTTGGCGGCCTACGACCACCCCCACTTCGGGCGCTGGCCGGCGGCCACGACACATCGTCATGGCGCGGGCCGCATCACCTACGTGGGTACGGTTCCCGACCCGGCTTTCGCCCGGGCCGTGTTCGAGTGGGCCGCCCCGGCCTCCTGGCGTCCGGCCCTTCCGAGCGTCACCGCGACCTCGGCCACCGCCCGCGACGGCCGCCGGGTCCGCTTCCTGCACAACTGGTCGTGGGAGGCGGTCTCGGTCGCCGTGCCGATGTCCCTACGGGACGCTCTGACGGACGAGGTGTACTCGGAGGCCGTGCCCCTGGGGCCCTGGGACGTGAAGATCCTCACGGAGGACGAGACGAAGGAGGAGCTCCGCTAGCTTCGCTCGGCCAGGCTCTGCGTGCCCAGCACCGAGATCAGCCGCAGCTTCTCGGCGGCCTCGGTGCCCGGCTCGGCCGAGTACACGAGGATGTGCAGGTCGTTCTCCTCCACCCGGAGCAGGTCGCAGTCGAGCGTGAGCGCGCCGGCCTGCGGATGCTCGATCGCCTTGCGCGAGCCGGCGAGACGGCCCACCACTCCCGCGTCCCACAGTTCGGCGAACCGCTCACTCCTGGTGCGCAACCCAGTCACGAGAGCATGGAGTTGGCGGTCGGCGGGATAGCGGGCGGCGGCCGCGCGCAGTTCGGCGACCATGCCCGCCTCGAAGTCACGCCGTTCCTCCGGCGTGTGCCGCACCCTGGTCGGCATGCCCGTGAAGTTGCGCCACACCGCGTTGCGTTCGAAGCCGTTCAGGACCGACGGATCGCCCATCAGAGCCGCGTACATCGGGTTGGCCAGCAGCAGCGTCATGGCCGCGTCGGAGACCGCGACGGCGGTGTCGACCAGCCGGTCCAGCAGCCGCTGCACGCTGGGCGTGATGAACCCGGGCACGACATCCGGCCCCGGTGGCACCAGTTCCGCGAGGCCGAAGAGGTACGTCCGCTCGTCCCCCGAGAGCCGCAGCGCCCGGGCCAACGCCTCGACGACCTGCACGGACGGGCTGGCCGCCCGCCCCTGTTCGAGACGCGTCACATAGTCGACCGAGATGCCGGCCAGCAGGGCCAGCTCCTCGCGCCGCAGTCCGGCAGCCCGCCGATGGCCGCCGGAGGGCAGCCCGGCCGCGTCCGGGGGAACCCGGTCGCGCCAGCGCCGCAGCGCCCGTCCCAGTTCTGTCACCGCCATGCTCCCCAGTGAACACCGTCGGCCGCGGATGTGCCTGGTACCGCCGGTCCCAGGAAGAAGGGTCTTCTGGCTGACCGCGCTTCGGCGCAGCAAGCTGGACGGCATGACGACAACACTCATCACCGGAGCGAACAAGGGTCTCGGCTTCGAGACCGCCCGCCAACTGATCGCCGCAGGCCACACCGTCTATGTCGGCGCCCGTGACGCCGAGCGCGGCCGCCGCGCCGCCGACGAGCTCGGCGCGCGGTTCGTCCAGCTCGACGTCACCGACGACGCCTCCGTCGAGGCCGCGGCCAAGACCCTGGACGCCGCGGGCGGCCTCGACGTCCTGATCAACAACGCCGGCATCGAGACCCGCACCGAGGACAACAGCGTGCCGGTCGCGGCGACCGTGACCGCCGACCACATGCGCAGCACCTTCGAGACGAACGTCTTCGGTGTCGTCCGCGTCCTGCACGCCTTCCTGCCGCTGCTCCAGCGCTCGGCCGCGCCCGTCGTGGTCAACGTCAGCAGCGGCCTGGGCTCGCTGTCCCATCTCTCCGACCCGGACCACCCCGCGCACTTCTACCCGGGCATCGCCTACCCGACGTCCAAGACCGCGGTCAACATGCTCACCGTGCAGTACGCGAAGGCGTTCCCGGCCATGCGGATCAACTCCGTGGAGCCCGGATTCACCAAGACCGACCTGAACGGCAACACGGGCACACAGACCGTGGCGGAGGGCGCCGAGATTATCGTCCGCATGGCCCAGGTCGGCCCGGACGGCCCGACCGGAGGCTACTTCGACGCCGAGGGCCCGCTGCCCTGGTGACCCGCGGGCGACCCCGACACCCCTCCAACGGGCTCAGCCCTTGCGGGTGTTGATCTCCTCGGTGAGGGCGGGGACGACGTCGAAGAGGTCGCCGACGACGCCGTAGTCGACGAGGTCGAAGATCGGGGCCTCGGCGTCCTTGTTGACCGCCACGATGGTCTTGGAGGTCTGCATGCCGGCGCGGTGCTGGATCGCGCCGGAGATGCCGTTGGCGATGTACAGCTGCGGCGAGACGCTCTTGCCGGTCTGGCCGACCTGGTTGGTGTGCGGGTACCAGCCCGCGTCCACCGCGGCCCGGGAGGCGCCGACGGCCGCGCCGAGGGAGTCGGCCAGGGCCTCGATGATCGCGAAGTTCTCGGAGCCGTTGACGCCGCGGCCGCCGGAGACCACGATCGCGGCCTCGGTCAGCTCCGGACGCCCGGTCGACTCACGCGGGGTACGGCCGGTCACCTTGGTGCCGGTGGCCTGCGCGGAGAACGTCACCGACAGCTCCGATACCGCGGGGTTGGCCGGGGCGGCCTCCACGGCGGCGGAGTTGGGCTTGACGGTGATGACCGGGGTGCCCTTGGCGACGCGGGACTTGGTGGTGAAGGACGCGGCGAACACCGACTGGGTGGCCACCGGGCCCGCCTCGCCGGCTTCCAGGTCGACGGCGTCGGTGATGATGCCGGAGCCGATCCGCAGCGCCAGGCGGGCGGCGATCTCCTTGCCCTCGGCGGAGGACGGCACCAGCACGGCGGCCGGGGACACTTCGGCGACGGCGGCCTGCAGCGCGTCGACCTTGGGGACGACCAGGTAGTCGGCGTACTCGGAGGCGTCGTGGGCCAGCACGCGGGTCGCGCCGTGCTCGCCCAGGACGGCGGCGGTGTCGGCGGCACCGGCACCCAGCGCGACGGCGACCGGCTCGCCGATACGGCGGGCCAGGGTCAGCAGCTCCAGGGTGGGCTTGCGGACGGCACCGTCCACGTGATCGACATAGACGAGAACTTCAGCCATGGGAATGCAACTCCTGTTGACTCAGATGAACTTCTGGCTTGCGAGGAACTCGGCGAGCTGCTTGCCGCCCTCGCCCTCGTCCTTGACGATCGTGCCCGCGGTACGGGCCGGGCGCTCCGTGGCGGAGTCGACCGTGGTGTAGGAGCCCTCCAGGCCGACCTGCTCGGCCTCCAGGTCCAGGTCGGACAGGTCCCAGGCCTGCACCGGCTTCTTCTTCGCCGCCATGATGCCCTTGAAGGAGGGGTAACGCGCCTCGCCCGACTGGTCGGTCACCGACACCACCGCCGGCAGCGAGGCCTCCAGCTGCTCGGTGGCGGAGTCGCCGTCGCGGCGGCCCTTGACCGTGCCGCCCTCGACCGTCACCTCGGACAGCAGGGTCACCTGCGGCACACCCAGACGCTCGGCCAGCAGCGCCGGAACCACGCCCATGGTGCCGTCGGTGGAGGCCATACCGGAGATCACCAGGTCGTAACCGGCCTTCTCGATCGCCTTGGCCAGCACCAGCGAGGTGCCGAGGGCGTCGGTGCCGTGCAGGTCGTCGTCCTCGACGTGGACGGCCTTGTCGGCACCCATCGACAGGGCCTTGCGCAGCGCGTCCTTGGCGTCCTCGGGGCCCACGGTGACCACCGTGACTTCGGCATCGTCCGCTGCTTCGGCGATCTGCAGCGCCTGCTCGACCGCGTACTCGTCGAGCTCGGAGAGCAGACCGTCCACGTCGTCCCGGTCGACGGTCAGGTCATCGGCGAAGTGCCGGTCGCCGGTGGCGTCGGGCACGTACTTCACAGTGACAACGATCCTCAAGCTCAAGGTCTTCTCCTGATTCTTTCGGGTGGGGAACATCAGCGTCCGCTGCGCCGCAGCCGTACGCGATACGAGTAGTGCTCGGGCAGGAAGTGACTGACGGCCAGCTCCACGAGCCGTCCGGCCGCCGACTGGTAGACCCGGTCGATGCGCAGCAGCGCACGGCCCGGTTCGCACCCGAGGTGTCCGGAGATCCCGGCGTCGGCCGCCGCGACCGTGATGCTCTGCTCGGCCTCGGCGATGGGCTCGGGCAGCCGTTCGTCGAGCAGTCCGATGACCGTGGTGGCACCGGCGGTGCCGGGCCCGGCCAGTTCCGGGACCGACTCCAGAAGGCGGCCGACCTCCGGCGGCAGAAACACTGAGGTGTGGCAGAACGCGGTGTCCTCGTGCAGCCGTAGGAAAGCGACCTTGTGCACCCGGTCGCTGTGCAGACCCAGCCGTCCCGCCGCGTCGACGTCGACCCGTCGGTGCAGGGGCGTGACGACCTGCATGCGGGTGTCGATGGACAGGCCCATCAGGTCGTCCACCGAACCGAACTGACGCAGGTACTGCTCCTCACGGGGGGTGGCGAAAGTGCCCCGGCCCGGCACCCGGTGCACCAGCCCCTCGGCGACGAGGTCCTGGAATGCCCGCCGTACGGTCTGGCGGCTGATCCCGAACCGGTCGGCCAGCTCGGCCTCGGTCGGCAGCCGCACCCCCTCCGGGAAGTCCTGGCGCAGGATCGCCGCCCGCAACTCCCGTGCCAGCCGCAGGTAGATGCTGTCGCGCTGGTTCTGCTCAGCCATCCAGACCACCCCGCGCCACCAACTGAGCCGCGATCACGTTGCGTTGGATCTCATTGGTCCCCTCGCCGACGATCATCAGCGGCGCGTCCCGGAAGTACCGCTCGACGTCGAACTCGGTGGAGTACCCGTAACCGCCATGAATCCGTACGGCGTTGAGAGCGAGCTCCATCGCCGTCTCGGACGCGAACAGCTTGGCCATGCCGGCCTCCATGTCGACCCGGCGTCCGGCATCGGCCTCCCGGGCCGCGTACAGCACGAGTTGGCGGGCGGCCGTCAGCTTGGTCGCCATGTCGGCGAGGTAGGTGCCGATCGCCTGGTGACGCCAGATCGGCTTGCCGAAGCTCTCGCGCTCCTGGGCGTAGCGCAGCGAGTCCTCCAGCGCGGCCCGCCCCACGCCCAGGGCACGGGCGGCGACTTGGAGCCGTCCGGTCTCCAGCCCCTTCATCATCTGGGCGAAACCGCGTCCCTCCACGCCGCCCAACAGGGCGTCGACGGGCGCCCGGTAGCCCTCGAAGCTCAACTCGCAGCTCTCCACGCCCTTGTAGCCGAGCTTGGGCAGGTCTCGGGAGACGACAAGGCCGGGACCGTGTTCGGCGAGCAGCACGGAGATGCCCGTGTGGCGCGGTTCGGCGGTCGGATCCGTCTTGCAGAGGAGGGCGATCAGCCCGGAGCGGCGGGAGTTGGTGATCCAGGTCTTCGCCCCGTCGACGACGTACTCGTCGCCCTCGCGGCGGGCGACAGTGGTGATCGACTGGAGATCGCTGCCGCCGCCCGGCTCGGTCAGCGCCATGGTGGCGCGGAGCTCTCCGGTGGCCATCCTCGGCAGACAGCGGCTCTTCTGCTCCTCGGTCCCGAAGTGGAGGAGCAGCTTGGCGACGACGGTGTGGCCGCCCATCGCCCCGGCCAGACTCATCCAGCCGCGCGCGAGTTCCTCGGTGACCAGGACGAAGCAGGGCGTGGAGACGGGGTTGCCGCCGTACTCCTCGGGGATGGCCAGGCCGTAGACGCCGAGTTCCTTCATCCTCTCGATGAGGTGCTCGGGGTAGGTGTCGCTGTGCTCCAGTTCCCGGACGACGGGCCGGACGTCTCTGTCGACGAACTCGCGCACGGTCCGTACGACGAGACGCTCGTCGTCGGAGAGGATGTCCAGGACGCTCATCGCTCGTGTCTCCTCCGGTCCGAGGGCTCAGACGACCGCGTCGGCGCGCAGCGCCGCGATGTCGTCGCCGGTACGGCCGAGCTCCGTGAGGATCGCCTCGGTGTGCTCGCCCACGGCCGGGACCGGGTCCATGCGGGCGGGCAGTCCCGCGAGGTCGGCCGGGGGCAGCAGCGCCTCCACCGTGGCCCCGCCGGGAACGGCGACCTCGTGCCAGCGGCCGCGGGCGGCCAGCACCGGGTGGTCGAGGAACGCGGCGACGTCATTCACCCCGGCGCAGGCGATGCCGATGTCCTCCAGGTCCTTCAAGACCTTCCCGGCGTCGGAGCGTGCGATCCGCTCGGCGACCACGGCGTTGAGTTCCTCGCGGTGGGCGACCCGGGCGGAGCCGGTGGCGAAGCGCGGATCCCCGGCCAGCTCGGGCCGTCGTAGGAAATGTGTACAGAGGGCGAGCCACTCGCGTTCGTTCTGGATGGAGAAGAGCACGTCCTTGCCGTCGGCGGCGGTGAAGGCGCCGTACGGGGCGATGGTGGCGTGCTGGGTGCCCAGACGCGGCGGCTGGCTTCCGCCGTAACGCGTGTAATTGGCCGGCTGGCCCATCCACTCGGCCAGTGCCTCGAACAGCGACACCTCCACCGGGTGGGCCCTGCCGGTGGTGGCCCGGGTGTACAGGGCGGTGAGGACGCCGCTGTAGGCGTACATCCCGGCTGCGATGTCGGCGACCGAGATCCCGACCCGTGCGGTCTCCTCGGCGGTCCCGGTCAGCGACACCAGGCCCGTCTGGCACTGTACGAGCAGGTCGTACGACTTGCGGTCCGCCCACGGCCCGTCGGTGCCGTATCCGGAGATCGTGCACGGGATCAGCCGCGGCCAACGCTCGGCGAGAACGTCCACGCCCAGGCCCAGCCGGTCGGCCGCGCCCGGAGCCAGGTTCTGTACGAACACGTCGGCGCCGTCGAGGAGTTGGTGCAGGATCTCAAGACCGCGCGGGTCCTTGAGGTCGAGCGTGAGCGACTCCTTGGACCGGTTGAGCCACACGAAGTAGCTGGAGTGGCCGTGCACGGTCGTGTCGTAGCGGCGGGCGAAGTCACCCTCGCCCGGCCGCTCCACCTTGATCACCCTGGCGCCGAGGTCGGCCAGCTGCCGGGTGGCGTAGGGCGCGGCCACGGCCTGCTCCAGGCTGACCACCGTGACCCCGGACAGGGGAAGCTGCGGCACGCTCATGGGGCCTTTTGTACGGCCAAATCCAGGAGGGTGTCAACGGCTGCCACAGCCCCACGACCTGTGCTCTTCGCCACCTCAGGCCTGTCGGCGAGATCACCCACGGCCACTTTGTACGGCCCTTCGGCCGAGCATGGCTCAGCTCTGGCGGCCCGGATGGCACAGGACCATGACCGCGCGGGCGACGAGCTCACCCGCCCCGCCGAGCTCCTGTCGGTAGCGGTCCGTGATCTCCCGTACGGCCTCCACGAAGCCGGGGTCGACGGCGCGGGCCCGGGTCGGGGCGGGGAGCTCCTGAGCCATCTCGCGGCGGCGCGCGAGCAGCGCGATGATCTCCTCGTCGAGACGCTCCATCCGAGTGAGTGAGATGTCCTCGCCCGGGGCGGTGGCCTGGTTCGTCGTCACGCTCAATCTCCGTCCGTCTGCGCGAAACGCGGCGCTTTCCATCACCGCTGGTCCCTCAAGACCCTGCCCGTGGCGGTCAGCGCCAATTCCTCCCGGAACTCGACGGTCCTCGCACCTTCAACCCGGTGCACCCGGTAGGTGGCCTTGGCGCCACTGAGCCTGTCGCGTGCAGCGCCATCCGCAGTACGGACAGCGCAGCGCCGCCCACGCCGGGCCGTTGCTCCGCAAGGACGTCCGGGTGTCGACGGACGCGGCCGCGGCGCGGATGTCTCGCCGGGCACCGTCGCGATGGCCGCGGGCGAGGCGGTCACCGTGTGAACGGCGTCCGGGTCAGGCCGGCACGCCGTGGGCTTCGAGGGCTCGTACGAGAGGGGCGAGTTCGGGGTTCGTGGCCGCCTGGTCGAGGGCTTCGCGGAGGGCCTTCTCGTTGGTGGGGCGGGCTTGTTCGAGGAGGGTGCGGCCCGCGTCGGTGACGTCGGTGTAGATGCCGCGGCGGTCGGTGGGGCAGAGGTAGCGGGAGAGCAGGCCGCGGTCCTCGAGGCGGGTGACCAGGCGGGTCGTGGCGCTCTGGCTGAGAACGACGGCGTCGGCGACCTGCTTCATCTGCAGATGTCCGCCCTCGCCGTCGTGCTGGCGGCCCAGGACGTCGAGCAGGGAGTACTCGCGCACGCTGAGGTCGTGTCCGGCCTGCAGGGCGCGCTCGATGTGGGCCTCGATCCGTCCGTGCAGCAGGGAGAGCGCGCACCAGCCCTGGGCGAGGGCGGTCAGTGCGGGGTCTGTGGCGGTCATGGGGCCTGCTTCCTCCGTCCCGATACGGATCCGTCCCGATACGGATACGCCCAGGATATTGCATCGCTGAAACTTCCTGCGTCTGCTTCTATAGTGCGCGCGCAACTATCAGAACCGCATCCGCAGAGAGCGACTCCGATGACGACCCGGCCCTCCACCACGACCCTCTGGCGCCCGACCGGCCCCAAGGAGCTGGACCTGGTCCGGGAGCTCGACTGGCGTGCCTGGCCGCCGAGGCTGCCCGAGCAGCCGATCTTCTACCCGGTCCTCGACGAGGACTACGCGATCAGGATCGCCAGGGACTGGAACGTCAAGCACGACGGCGCCGGCTTCGTGACCCGCTTCGAGGTCGAGTCGGACTTCCTGACCCGCTATCCCGTCCAGCAGGCGGGTGGCCGCACGATCCTCGAACTGTGGGTCCCGGCCGAGGAGCTCGACGAGTTCAACGCGCACATCGTCGGCGTGATCGAGGTCGTGCACGAGTTCCGCTGACCCTGAGCTCCCGCTACGACCGTGCCAAGTGCCTCATGGTCAGGGCCAGTTGCAGCCGCAGTCGCCCCTGAGGTGTGCGCAAGGGCCAGCCCAGCAGATGCTCCGCGTGGGACAGCCGGTCCTGGAGGGTGGAGTGGTGGACGTTGATCTCGGCGGCAGCCGCACGCAGGCTCGCCGTCGAGACCACGGCGTGCAGCGTGCCGAGCAGCCAGGGCGTGGCCGCCCCCGCCGCCTCCAGCGCCTGGACGTCGGGCGGCGGCTCGGCGCCCGGCGCGACGAGGTCGGCCAGGAGCGCGACGCCGCCCAGTTCTCCGGCGTACACGATCTTCGGTCCGGGATCCTGAGCCGTGCCCTCCGCGGTGAACCGCAGCGCGGTGCGGGCCTCCGCCCAGGACCGCGGCAGATCGAGCACGGGCACGGCGGGCCCCACCCCGACCCGCCCCGCGGGCAGTTCGGCGTCCGCCCGCCCGGCCACGACCCGGGGCCGCCCGCCGAACGGGGCCAGCGCACGCGCGGACGCCGTGGGCTCCAGCCCGAGCCCACGCGCCGCGTGCAACCGGGCGGCCTCGGGTGCCGTGGCATCCAGCACGGTCTCGACCAGCGCCGGATCATCGACGGGCGCGCGTCCCCGCGTACGGTCCAGCACGAGCCGTACGGCCCCCGCGGCGCGCTCCAGAATCACCGCGTCGACCACACTGGGCGCCGCCTCCGCGCGCTCCAGCCACAGCGCGGCGGCCCCACCGGGCGCGAGCGCGGTCGTGGGCCACCCGGGATCCGGCGGCACCCCGGAGTCCCGGCGCGTCCCGTCGGCCTCGACCCGCACCTGCACCCGCCGCTCGGCATCGACCAGCCGGGCGGGCACTCCGGCCAGTACGGCGGCCCCCCGCACCAGCGCCTCCAGCCCCGCGCGGGCCTCGGACAGCCGATCGAAGTAGGCGATGACCCGGACGGCGGCACCGGCATCCGGATCCAGCGCGGTGAGGCGCCCGGCCAGCTCTTTCATACGCCCATGGTGCGCCATGGTGGACGCGAAGCGCCCCCACGAGGCGCGGGACTGTGACATGTGCGGCTCCACCATGTGGGGATGCCTGGCTCCACCCGTGGGGACATGTGTGGCTCCGCCCCGTTGGGACATGTGTGGCTCCGCCACGTGGCCGCGCGACCAGCCGCGACGGAGCCGCAGTAGCCCGACATCCGCACGCGAGGCTTCCGTCCGCGCCTCCGACCACACGACCCCTAACTGCCCAGCAACCTCCGCAGCCACCCCACATGCGCCGCCCGCGCCGCCTGGGACAACGCCGCCTGCGGAGCGAACCCGTCGAACCCGTGGAAGCCTCCCGGCCACACATGCAGCTCCGCCACCCCGCCCGCCTGCCAGATCCGCGAGGCGTACGCGACGACCTCGTCCCGGAACGTCTCCGCCGACCCCACGTCGAGGAAGGCCGGCGGCAGTCCCGACAGGTCCTCGGCCCGGGCAGGCGCCGCGTACGCCGGAACGTCGGGGCCGCCCCGCAGTTCACCCAGCAACGCCGTCCAGCCCGTCTCGTTGGCCGTCCGGTCCCACACCCCCAGGCCCGCCATCTGATACGTCGAGTGGCTGTCATTGCGGTCGTCCAGCATCGGGCACATCAGCAGCTGTCCCATCGGCCGCGGCCCCTCGCGGTCCCGGGTGAGCAGCGCCAGCGCCGCCGACAGCCCGCCACCCGCGCTCGCACCGGCGATCACGATCCGCTCGGGGTCGCCGCCCAGCTCCTTGGCGTGCTCGGAGGTCCACACGAGCCCGGCGTAGACGTCCTCGACCGGTGCCGGATGCGGATGTTCGGGCGCCAGCCGGTACTCCACCGACACCACCACCGCGTCCAGTTCCTTCGCCCAGGCCAGCGGACCGTCCACCCCGACCCGGTTGTTGCCGAGGATCATGCCGCCGCCGTGGACGTGGTAGATCACCGGACGCCCGGTGCCCGCGGACGCCGGACCGGTGGGGCGGCAGATCAGCAGCGAGATCTCGGGGGCGCCCGCGGGTCCCGGCACCGACCGGTCCTCCACCTCGAAGAACCCGTCCAGCGTCAGGTCCAGGTCGGCCAGCATCTCGATGCCCGGTCCCTGGCGCACGACGTCGATCTCGTCCACGGTGAGACCGGGCGAGATCACGTCCTTGATCAGATCCAGGGCGGCACTGAGCTCGGGGTCGAACGGGGGCGGCACATAGGTCATGGCTTCTCCTCACGCGGGGCGCGGCGGCTCGTGGCGTCATGATCAGGGCAACGGCGTCCGTCCTGGATGCCGCCGTACGGCGGAACCTGCCCGCCGTACGGCGGGTGGTGAGCGGCGGGATTCCGCCATGCAGCGTGTGACCTGCGATTCCTTGCCATCGCGTGACCTGTTGTTCACCTTTTGCAGGTGGAAGGGATCACCGGTGGTGGCAACGCTGTCGATGCCCCCCCACGCATCAGGAGAACCAGTGAACGTCTCTCTCACCGTCTGGCTGCTGACCATCGTCGCCCTGTGCGTCCTGGTCGGCGCCGATTTCTTCATCGGCCGCAAACCCCACGACGTGTCGGTCAAGGAGGCCGGCATCTGGACCGTCGTCTGGGTCGTGCTGGCCTGTCTCTTCGGACTCGGGCTGCTCCTCTTCGGCGGTGGGAAACCCACGGGCGAGTTCTTCGCCGGATACATCACCGAGAAGTCCCTGAGCGTCGACAACCTCTTCGTGTTCGTCCTGATCATGGGAAAGTTCGCGGTGCCCTCGCAGTACCAGCAGCGGGTGCTGATGGTCGGCGTCGTGATGGCGCTCGTGCTGCGCGCCGGGTTCATCGCGGCCGGAGCGGCGATCATCACCGCGTTCTCCTGGGTGTTCTACCTCTTCGGCGCCTTCCTGATCTGGACCGCCTGGAAGCTCGTCCAGGACGCCCGCAAGGACGGACACGACGAGGAGTACGAGGAGAACAAGCTGCTGAAGATGGTGGAGAAGCGTTTCGGCGTGGCCGACCGCTACCACGGCACCAAGCTGTGGATCGAGGAGAACGGCAAGCGGGTCATGACCCCGATGCTG
Organism: Streptomyces sp. SAI-127; assembly: GCF_029894425.1. Taxonomy (NCBI): domain Bacteria; kingdom Bacillati; phylum Actinomycetota; class Actinomycetes; order Kitasatosporales; family Streptomycetaceae; genus Streptomyces; species Streptomyces sp. SAI-127. The sequence goes on along the minus strand of NZ_JARXYJ010000001.1, from coordinate 1,495,751 downwards.
GTCGTGATGCTCGCCATCGGATCCACCGACGTGCTGTTCGCCCTGGACTCCATCCCCGCCATCTACGGGCTCACCCAGGACCCGTACATCGTCTTCACCGCGAACGCGTTCGCCCTGATGGGCCTGCGCCAGCTGTACTTCCTCATCGGCGGCCTGCTGAAGAAGCTGGTCCACCTCAGCTACGGCCTCTCGATCATCCTCGGCTTCATCGGCGTCAAACTCGTCCTGCACGCCCTCCACGAGTCCGGCGTCCACGTCCCCGAGATCAGCATCCCCTTCTCCCTCGGTTTCATCGTCCTCGTCCTGACGATCACCACACTGACGAGCCTGCGGGCTGCGAAGAAGCAGGGGGAGACGGAGGCGGAACGGGTGGCGTGAGAGGCGCAGCGGCCGGAGCACGTCCGCGCACATCGCCCCCTTGACTTCGAGAGCACTTCAAGTTCTAGCGTCGGGCAGGTCGGCCAAAGTCCCGTGAACGGAGACGGACATGCGCGTGGGCGTGCACATCAACCGGTTCAACCACCCCGCGGGCGCACCCGCTCTCGGTGCCGAGCTCGCCGCCGCGGGTGCCGCTGCGGAGGCGGCCGGCGTGAGCTGGCTGTCGGTGATGGACCACTACTTCCAGATGGAGTTCAACGGCGGCGCCGAGGACCCCATGCTGGAGGCCTACACGACCCTGAGCTTCCTCGCGGCGCACACCGAGACGGTCCAGCTCGGCGCGCTCGTGACCGGAGTGACGTACCGCCACCCCGGACTGCTCGCCAAGATCGCGACCACGCTCGACGTGCTCTCCGGCGGCCGGGCCACCCTCGGCATCGGAGCCGCCTGGTACGACCGGGAGCACGAAGGGCTCGGCGTGCCGTTCCCGCCTCTCGCGGAGCGCTTCGAACGGCTGGAGGAGACCCTGCGGATCTGTCTGCAGATGTGGGACCCGGCGGCGAACGGCCCCTTCGAGGGCACCCACTACCGGCTCGCCGAGACCCTGTGCGTGCCGGCTCCGGTCAGCCGCCCGCACCCCGAGATCATGATCGGCGGCAGCGGCGAGAAGAAGACCCTCCGCCTGGTCGCCCGCCACGGCGACGCGTGCAACCTCTTCGCCACCTCGCCGGAGGAGGTCACGCACAAGCTCGACGTGCTGCGCGGCCACTGCGACACCGAGGGGCGGGACTACGACGAGATCCGCAAGACCGTCGCCTACACGGGCGACCCGGCCACCGAGGGTGACCTGGAGGCCTTCACCCGGGACATCACCGGCTACGGCAAGCTCGGCATCGACACCGTCATCCTCGCCCCGCGCATCGGCGCCCCCGCGGAGTGGATCGAACGCTTCGTCGCACCGGCCGTGGAGCGGCTCGCGGAACTGGACTAGCGGCCTGTCCGGCGGATCTGCCGACTTCAGGAAACGGTGTCTGATCAGTGCAGGTGAGCGGGGCATGAGGTCCCTCCCCGCTCGAGCGAGGCCGGCCGCACGAGACCCCGCGATGCCGGCATGGCCGCCGGACCGGCCCTAACCCGCCCGCGCCGCGGAGGGCCGGCTGCGGGAGACGACGCGGGTTCCGCAGCCGTCGGTCACGCGGACCTGCAGCGAACCGCACGCGCAGCGGGTCCACACCGTCCCGCCCGTCGCCGTGCCGTGCCGGGACACCACCTGGAAGGGCTCGGCGCCGTCCGGCCAGCCGCAGTGCGGGCAGACGGCGCGGATAGTGCTGGTCATGGTGACTCCTCGTACCTCGTGGCTGTTTACGGCCGTCGCGACACAGCCCAGAGTGCAGCGGAGTCTTCGTTCACGTCCAGGTTGACTTCCTGGACCCGACCTTGAAGCGTGGGCTTCATGATTGACCTGCGCCGGCTCCACGTCCTGAGGGCGGTCGCCCACTACGGCACGGTCACCGCGGCCGCCCGCGCCCTGCACTTCACCCCGTCGGCCGCCTCCCAGCAGATCCGCCAACTCGCCCGCGACCTGGGCGTCGACCTCCTCGAGCCCCAGGGCCGCGGGATCCGTCTCACCCCGGCCGCCGAGAGCCTGCTCGCGCACGCCGACGCCATCCAGGCCCGCTGGGACCGGGCCGAACTCGATCTGCGCGCCGACCACAGCGAGCCCGCCGGACCGCTCAGGGTGAGCGGTTTCCCGGTGGCCGTGTCCGTGCTGCTGGCCCCGATGGCGGTCCGGCTGCGCGAGCGGCATCCCCGGCTGACCGTAGGCATCCAGGAGTCGGGCGTGACGGAGAGCTTCGACCTGCTCTTCGAGGGGGAGATCGACCTGGCGGTCGTGGAGGCGACCCCGTACAACCCGCCCATGAGTGACGTGCGCTACGACCAACAGCCCTTGCTGGACGACCCGTTCGACCTGGTCGTCCCCGCGGGTCACCCCCTCGCCGGACGCGAGCGCGCCGACCTCGCGGACGCGGCGCACGAGGACTGGATCGCCCCGGTCCCCGACAGTCCCTGCCGCCCCCATGTGCTCTCGGCCTGCGGCGCGGCCGGCTTCACCCCGAGCGTGGCCCACCACGCCCTGGACTGGAACGTCACGGCGCACCTGGTGGCCCACCGCCTGGGTGTCGCCCTGATCCCCCGCCTGGCCCACCTGACCCCCCACCTGCCGATCGCAAGGGTGCGCTGCGAAGGCAACCCCCATCGCAAGCTCCTCACCTGCACCCGCGGCGGAGCGCACGAACGCCCGGCGATCGCGGCGGCGCTGGGAGTTCTCAGGGAACTGGCTCCCACGGCAGTGGGGTGAGGAGGCGCGCCCCGCAGGGGCGCGGGGCTGTGTCGACATGCGGCTCCGCCGCGTGGGCGCGACCAGCCCCCACGGACCCGCAGACAAACGAAACGGGGCCGGAGTACAAGACCCCGACCCCCGTTCAGCGCCGCAGGTCAGGCCGCGGCGACCTCGCCCGTGTTGCTGTGCAGCTGCGCGACGACCTCGGCCAGCTGCGCGGCGACCTCGGCGTCGTCGGCCGGGTGCGTCTCGGCGAAGCGCACCAGCGAACCCGGGATGGACAGCTTGACGTCCTCGAGCACCTTGCCGCCGGCGATGCCCACGGACTTGCGGGTCTCGTCCTGCGCCCACACGCCGCCGAACTGACCGTACGCGGTACCGACCACGGCGACCGGCTTGCCGCCGAAGGCGCCGGCGCCGAAGGGACGCGACAGCCAGTCGATGGCGTTCTTCAGCACGGCCGGGATGGTGCCGTTGTACTCGGGGGAGAAGAACAGGAACGCGTCGGAGGCCTGCGCGGCCTCACGCAGCTTGGCGGCGGCCGCGGGGACGCTGCCCTCCACGTCGATGTCCTCGTTGTAGAAGGGGATCTCGCCGAGGCCCTCGAAGAGCACGACCTCCGCGCCCTCGGGGGCGTGCTTGACGGCCGCCTCGGCGAGCTGGCGGTTGGTCGAACCGGCGCGAAGGCTTCCGACGAGCGCGAGAATGCGAACAGACATGCGAACTCCAAGGGAGGGTGAAACATTGCCGTAATGATGCGGACCGAGGTCCGCTTAAAGTTGTACCCCCTTAACCGGACCTCGGTCCAGTTTTCTTCCCGCTGCTTTACGCTTATTTCATGTCCGCCGTCCTGCCACCCCTGCCGCCGCTGCCGACTCCCCCGGATCACAGTGGGGAACCCGAGCTGCTCCAGCTCGGTCTCCCCGAGGACGAGCCGTGCCTGCGCGCCGACGCCGCGCGCAACCGGGCCCGGCTCCTGGAGGCGGCCACCCGCCTGGTCGCGGAGCACGGGGCCGCGGGGGTCACGATGGAGGCGGTGGCCGCGGCCGCGTCGGTCGGCAAGGGCACCGTCTTCCGCCGGTTCGGCGACCGCACCGGCCTGCTGACGGCCCTGCTCGACCACTCCGAGCGCAACTTCCAGGCGGCCTTCCTCAGCGGCCCCGCCCCGCTCGGCCCCGGCGCACCACCCGCCGACCGGCTGCGCGCCTTCGGCCACGCCCTCCTGCGCCGGTCCGGCGACGAGATGGACCTGATGCTGGCCGCCGAGCCGAGCCCGGAGCGCCGCTTCACCCCCGCGCCCCGCCGGGTGCACCACAGCCATGTGACCCTGCTGCTGCGCCAGGCACGCCCGGAAGCGGACTGCGAACTGCTCGCCCAGGCCCTGATGGGCTACCTCGATCCCGCCACCATTCATCACCTCACTCGGAGGTGCCAAATGCCGCTGGAGCGACTGGAGAAGGGCTGGGACGACCTCGTCGACCGGCTCACCTGCACCGATCCGCCACGGTGAGTTCGGGCCGCGACCCGGTCCGGTACACCGTCACAGCTTCTGCAAAGATGACGACCGTCATGGTGCAGATACCGAAAACGCCCGCGCCCGTTTCCCCGGCGACGCGCTCGGTTCCCACGAGCGCCGATGTGGCCCGCCTGGCCGGCGTCTCCCGAGCGACCGTCTCCTACGTCCTCAACAACACCAGCGCCGTCCGGATCAGCGAGCCCACGCGCCGCCGCGTCCACGAGGCCGCGAAGGAACTGGGGTACGTGCCGCACGCGGCCGCCCGCAGCCTGCGCGCCGGCCACAGCCGGATGGTCCTGATGCCCGCCCCGTCCATCCCGGTCGGCCCGCTCTACAGCCAGTTCATCAGTGAACTCCAGTGGGCCCTGGGCCGGTTGGACTACACCGTCGTGCAGTACGGCAGCGTCGGCCTGCAGGGTGACGAGGCCGCCCGCGCCTGGGCCGAGCTGCGCCCGGTGGCGGTCCTGGTGCCCGGCGCGGGACTCGGCCCGCAGGGCGTGGCCCTGCTCCGGCGCTCCGGTGCCCGGGCCGTGGTCACCCTGGGTCCCGAGGCGGTCGAGGGGGCCCACGCCCTGCTCATGGACCACGCGGGCGTCGGCCACAGTGCCGCCACCCACCTGTACGCCCGCGGCCGGCGCCGCATCGGCGTGGTGGTGCCCGAGGAGGCCGGCCTGGAGGCCTTCTCGCTGCCCCGCCTGGCGGGTGTGCGCAGGGCCCTGCACGGCACCGACGCCACGCTGACCGAGCTGCCCCTCGCCTACGAGGAGCAGGCCGCGGCCAAGCTCGCCGTCCGCTGGCGGGACCTCGGCCTCGACTCCGTGTTTGCGTACAACGACGAGTACGCGATGCTGTTAATGCGGGCCCTCCAGGACGAGGGCATCCGCATCCCGGAGGACACCGCGGTGATCGGCGCCGACGATCTGCTCCTCGGCCGGCTGCTGCGGCCCAGGCTGAGCACGGTCCACCTCGAGCTGCCGTCCGGCCGCGACCTCGCCGAACTGGTCGACCGCGCGGTGCGCGAACCGGGCGCCGCGACCGAGACGCACACGGTGCTGGGTGCCACGGTGGTGCACCGCGACTCCAGCTGACGCAGGGAGGCCTGCCCATGCGCACCACGGTCGGGATCATCGGCGGCGGCCCCGCCGGGCTGCTCCTCGCCCGGATGCTGCACCGCGCGGGGATCGACTGCGTGGTCCTGGAGAGCAGGACGCGGGAGTACGTCGAACACCGTCAGCGTGCCGGGATGCTGGAGCAGGGCACGGTCGACGCCCTGCGCGCGTGCGGCGCCGCCGAGCGCCTGGAGGCCGAGGGACTGGTCCACCGGGGCATCGAGCTGCGGTTCGCGGGGGAGCGGCATCACATCGACTTCCCCGTCCTCACCGGTGGCCGCACGGTCACGATCTACGCCCAGACCGAGATCGTGAAGGATCTCGTCGCGCTCCAACTGGCCGAGGGGCCACCGCTGTTGTTCGAGGCGGAGGCTCTGGCGGTGGATAAGCCGGAGAGCGACGCCCCTGTCGTGCGGTTCCTGCACGAGGGCCGCGAACAGACGCTGACCTGCGACTGGGTCGCGGGCTGCGACGGCTTCCACGGCATCTCCCGGGAGGCCTTCCCGGCGGCGACGAGCCGGACCTACGAGCACGACTACCCGTACTCCTGGCTCGGGATCCTCGCCGACGTCCCGCCGTCCTGCGAGGAGTTGATCTACGCCCGCGGCGGGCGCGGCTTCGCCCTGCACAGCATGCGCTCGCCCACCGTCTCCCGGCTCTACCTCCAGGTCCCGAACGGTACCGATCCCGAGGACTGGTCCCACGAGCGGATCTGGGACGAGCTCGCCGCCCGCTTCGCGATCGACGCCGACTGGACACTGGAACGCGGCCCCATCACCGCCAAGGCGGTGACGCCCATGCGCAGTTACGTCCACGAACCGATGCGGCACGGCCGTCTCCTGCTGGCCGGCGACGCCGCGCACATCGTGCCGCCGACCGGGGCCAAGGGCCTCAACCTCGCCGTGTCCGACGTGTCCGTACTCGCCCGGGCCCTGACCGAACTGCACCGCACGGGATCGACGCAACTGATCGACAGTTATTCAAAGTTGTGTCTTTCTCGTGTGTGGCAGGCCACGCGGTTCTCGTACGACATGACTAGGATGTTGCACGCTCAACCAAATGGGGATGCGTTCGAGAGCCGGATGCAGCTCGCACGGCTGCGCCGCATCACCGCATCCCGCCACGCGGCCGCCGAACTGGCCGCGAACTACACGGGACTACCGCTCCCCGTGTGAGTCCCACCGGTGATCGAACGGAGAGCCGTCATGTCATTGCTCGACCCCAAGAGCTGGCAGCCCCACCCCCTGTCGGGACCTGAGTACGCCGTCACCGAACCCGCCACCGGCGACACGCTCGCCACCGTCACCCTCGCCGGCGCGGAGGACGTGGAGCGCTCCGCGGCGGCCGCCCGGGCCGCCCAGACCGAATGGGCCCGGCTCCCGCACTTCGTGCGGGCCGGGGTGCTGCGCAAGGCCGGTGACCTGTTCTCCGCCCACGCCGACGAACTGCGCGAGTGGCTCGTCCGCGAGTCCGGGTCCATCCCCGGCAAGGCCGACTTCGAACTGCACGTCGCCGCCCAGGAGTGCTACGAGGCCGCCGCGCTCGCCTCCCGCCCCGCGGGCCAGGTCCTGCCCAGTGAGGCGCCCCGCCTGTCCTACACGCGCCGGGTCCCGGTCGGTGTCGTGGGCGTGATCGCGCCCTTCAACGCCCCGCTGATCCTCTCGATCCGCTCCGTCGCCCCGGCCCTGGCGCTGGGAAACGCGGTGATCCTGAAGCCGGACCCGCGCACCGCGGTCTGCGGCGGCCTCTCGCTCGCCGCCGTCTTCGCCGAGGCCGGGCTGCCCGAGGGGCTGTTCCATGTCCTGCCCGGCGGCCCCGACGTCGGCCAGGCCCTGGTCGCCGACCCGCGTGTCCCCGTCATCTCCTTCACCGGATCGACCGCGGCGGGCCGCGCGGTGGGCGAGGCGGCGGGACGACACCTCAAGCGCGCCCACCTGGAACTCGGCGGCAACTCCGCGCTGATCGTCCTGGAGGACGCCGACATCGAGGCCGTCATCTCCACGGCGGCCTGGGGATCCTTCTTCCACCAGGGCCAGATCTGCATGACGACCGGCCGCCACCTCGTCCACGACTCGCTGTACGAGGAGTACGTCGAGCGTCTGGCCGCCAAGGCCGACTCCCTCGCCGTCGGCGACCCCAACCGGGAGCAGGTCCACCTGGGCCCGATCATCGACGACAACCAGCTCGCCAAGGTGCGCGGCCTGGTCGAGGCCAGCACCGCCCAGGGCGCCAAGCTGGCCGCCGGCGGCACGCACGAGAAGCTCTTCTACCGCCCGACGGTCCTCGCGGGCCTCGACGACAGCACGCCCGCCTACGCGGAGGAGGTGTTCGGCCCCGTCGCACCCGTACGGTCCTTCAGCACGGTCGACGAGGCCGCCGCCCTGGCCGCCGCGGGGCCGTACGGCCTCTCGCTCGGCATCGTCACCGGGGACGCGGCCCGCGGTCTCGACCTGGCGGAGCGGATCCCCACCGGCATCGTGCACATCAACGACCAGACCGTGAACGACGAGGCGGTCGCGCCCTTCGGCGGTATCGCCGCGTCCGGCACCGGCGCCCGCTTCGGCGGTGAGTCCAATGTGGAGGCCTTCACCGACGTGCGCTGGACGACGGTACGCGCGGACGTGGCGACCTACCCCTTCTAGGGGTTACTCGCCGTTCTGCCCGGCCTGGGCCTGCTGCTCGGCCACGGACTTGCGGACCTCGTCCATGTCCAGCTTGCGGGCCTGCCCGATGACGTCCGTCAGGGCGGATTCGGGCAGCGCGCCCGGCTGGGCGAACACCGCGACCTGGTCGCGGACGATCATCAGCGTCGGGATCGACTGGATACCGAAGGCCGCGGCCAGCTCCGGCTGCGCCTCGGTGTCCACCTTGCCGAACACCAGGTCGGGGTTGTCCTCGGCGGCCTTCTCGTAGACCGGCGCGAACTGGCGGCACGGGCCGCACCACGACGCCCAGAAGTCGATCAGGACGAACTCGTTGTCCGTGACCGTCTGGTCGAAGTTCTCCTTGGTGAGCTCCACGGTGCTGCTCATGACGTGATCCCTCTTCCTGGTCTCGGAGCGAAGCCGTCGGCACAACACGGCCTGTGCGCCGGGTATTCCACAGCTGTCACCACTCGGTATGCGGCGCGCGTACCCCTGGTGGCCCGAGCGCACACCACCCACCAGACTGGGCCCATGACGGAAACGGAAAACATCGCCTCCAGTACCTACGATGTAGTGGTGCTCGGTGCCGGGCCCGTGGGGGAGAACGTGGCCGACCGCACCCGCGCGGCCGGTCTCTCCACCGCGGTCGTGGAGAGCGAGCTGGTCGGCGGAGAGTGTTCCTACTGGGCCTGTATGCCCAGCAAGGCCCTGCTGCGGCCGGTGATCGCCCAGGCGGACGCGCGCCGCCTGCCGGGCCTGAGCGCCTCGGTGCAGGGATCCCTCGACACGGCCGCGGTCCTCGCACGCCGGGACTACTTCACCTCGAACTGGAAGGACGACGGCCAGATCGGCTGGCTGGAGAGCATCGGCGCCGACCTCCACCGCGGCCACGGCCGTCTCACCGGAGAGCGCACGGTCACGGTCACCGGCCCCGACGGCGTACGGAAGGTGCTGACCGCCCGGCACGCCGTGGCCGTCTGCACCGGCACCCGGGCCGTCCTGCCGGACCTGCCGGGCCTCGACGAGGTCAAGCCGTGGACCAGCCGCGAGGCCACGAGCGCCCAGGCGGCACCCGGACGGCTCGTCGTGGTCGGCGGGGGAGTGGTCGCCACCGAGATGGCCACGGCCTGGCAGGCGCTCGGCTCGCAGGTCACGCTGCTCGTGCGCGGGAAGGGCCTGCTCAACCGCATGGAGCCCTTCGCGGGCGAACTCGTCGCCGAGGCGCTCACCGAAGCGGGCGTGAACGTCCGCACCGGCACGTCGGTCGAGTCGGTCACCCGCGAGAACGGCACGGTCGTGGTCGTCACCGGCACCGGCGACCGTATCGAGGCGGACGAGATCCTCTTCGCCACCGGACGCGCCCCGCACACCGACGACATCGGCCTGGACACGATCGGCCGGGAGCCCGGCACCTGGCTGGAGGTCGACGACAGCCTCCGTGTGACCGGCAGCGACTGGCTCTACGCCGTCGGCGACGTCAATCACCGCGCGCTCCTCACCCACCAGGGCAAGTACCAGGCGCGCATCGCGGGCGCGGCGATCTCCGCCCGCGCCTCCGGGGCCGCGGTCCAGGCGGATCCCTGGGGCGCCCACGCCGCGACCGCCGACCACGACGCCGTACCCCAGGTCGTCTTCACAGACCCTGAGGCCGCCGCGGTGGGCCTCTCCCTGGCGGAGGCCGAACAGGCGGGCCACCGGGTCCGCGCGGTCGACTACGACCTCGCCTCGGTGGCGGGCGCCGGCCTCTACGGCGACGGCTACCGCGGCCGCGCCCGCATGGTCGTCGACCTGGAGCGCGAGATCCTCCTCGGCGTCACCTTCGTCGGCCCCGGCGTCGGCGAACTGATCCACTCCGCGACCATCGCGGTCGCGGGCCAGGTCCCGATCGGCAGGCTGTGGCACGCGGTCCCGTCGTACCCGACGATCAGCGAGGTGTGGCTGCGGCTCCTCGAGGCCTACCGGGACAACTAGGGCAGCTCGAAGCCGAGGGACGCGGCCGCCTGCTCCGGAGTCGGCTGCGTCCACCGCTCGGCCATCGCCTGGTTCGAGGACAGCGAGCGCAACTCGGCGCGGTCGAGGTACAGCATGCCGTCGAGATGGTCCGTCTCGTGCTGGACGATCCGCCCGGGCCAGCCGCTGAACACCTCGTCGACCGGGCGGCCGTACTCGTCCTCGCACGTCAGCCGGACCTGGGCGGGCCGTGCCACCACGGCCTGCCAGCCCGGCACGCTCAGACAGCCCTCGAAGAACGCGGCCCGTTCCGTGCCGACCGGCTCGTACGACGGGTTGACCAGCACGCGGAACGGCTGCGGCACCCGCCCACGCACGTCCCGCACCTCCTCCGGTACGGGCGCCGGGTCCTCGACGACCGCGATGCGCAGCGGCACCCCCACCTGCGGGGCGGCCAGGCCCACGCCCGGCGCCGCGTGCATGGTGACACGCAGGGCCTCGACGAAACGGGACAGGAGCGCGGCGTCCAACTGGCCGTCGTACGGCTCGGTGGCGCGGCGCAGGACGGGTTCGCCGGCCGCCACGATCGGCAGCGGACCGTCCGTGGCCAGGAGTTCGCCGACCAGCTCGGCAAGGGGCGCGCGATGACTCGGAGTTGCCATCGCGCCAGGATGCCACGGCACCGGGCGAGCCGGGTGCTTCCCGTGTGATGCGGGTCACTTCAAGTGCCGGGAACTCGATGCCCCCTTCCTCCGACTACTGGACCGTCACCGTCCCCAGCCCTCGGAGAAGCCGCCGATGTCCATCGCCCCCTCGACGACCACCGCCGAGGCCCCGAAACCGGCCGCCCCGGCGCCGGTTCCCAGCAGATGGGCCCCGCTGCGTCCGCTCGTGCTGCGTCTGCACTTCTACGCCGGCGTGTTCGTCGCGCCCTTCCTCCTCGTCGCCGCCGTCACCGGCTTCCTGTACGCCGGCGCCTTCCAGGCCGAGAAGATCGTCTACCGGGACCAGATGACCGTCGCCGCCGTCGGCGACACCAGGCTGCCCATCTCCACTCAGGTCGCCGCCGCCCGCGAGGCCCACCCCGAGGGCACCGTCTCGGCCGTACGGCCTTCCCCCGAGGCCGACGCGACGACCAGGGTCCTGCTGTCCGGGGTGAAGGGAGTCGACCCGAACCACACCCTCGCCGTGTTCGTCGACCCGTACACCGGCAAGGTCCGCGGCGCGCTCGAGCAGTACGGCTCCACCGGCGCGCTGCCGCTGCGGACCTGGATCGACGAGTTCCACCGCGACCTCCACCTCGGCGAGAACGGCCGTCTGTACAGCGAGTTCGCCGCCAGCTGGCTGTGGGTGATCGCGGGCGGCGGCATCGCGCTGTGGTTCTCCCGCCGCCGCGCCCTGCGCAAGGTCCGCGGTACCAGCGGGCGGCGCCGCACCCTCGGACTGCACGCCAGCGTCGGCGTCTGGGCCGCGGCCGGCTTCATCTTCCTGTCGGCGACCGGGCTGACCTGGTCGACGTACGCCGGCGCCAACATCGATGAACTCCGCACCTCACTGGGCCAGTCCACGCCCTCGGTCTCCGCGGCCGCGGGCGGCGACCACTCGGGCCACGGCGCGTCCGCCTCGGCGGGTGCCGCCGAGCACGGCGTCGGCCTCGACAAGGTGCTGGCCGCCGCCCGTGCCGAAGGGCTCGGCGACCCCGTCGAGATCGTCCCGCCCGCCGACGAGTCGTCGGCCTATGTCGTACGGCAGGTGCAGCGCAGCTGGCCCGAGAAGCAGGACGCGGTCGCCGTCGACCCGACCAGCGGCGAGGTCACCGACGTGCTGCGGTTCGCCGACCACCCGCTGCTCGCCAAGCTGACCCGCTGGGGCATCGATCTGCACACCGGCGTCCTGTTCGGGCTGGTCAACCAGATCGCCCTGATGCTCCTGGCGCTGTCGCTGGTCCTGCTGATCGTGTGGGGCTACCGCATGTGGTGGCAGCGCGGCCGTGGCTCCGCCTTCGGCCGGCCGATCCCGCGCGGCGCCTGGCAGCAGGTCCCGCCGCAGCTCCTGGTGCCGGCTGTGGTGGTCGTCGCCGTCCTCGGCTACTTCGTGCCGCTGCTCGGCATTCCGCTGGCCGGCTTCATCGTCGCCGACGTGATCCTCGGCGAGGTCGCCCACCGGCGGGGCAAGAAGGGCGAGGCGGCGACCTGAGACGTACGCGCCGTCCCGCTACTTGCTCAGGGCGGCGAGCTCCTCGTCGGCCCGCTCCGTGATGAGGCTCAGTACGCGGCCGGCGACCGCGAGGTCGTCCGCGGGGATGCCGGCGTAGACCCGGGCGGTGATGGGGGCGGTCTCGGCGGAGGTGGTCTCGAACAGCTTCCGTCCGGTGTCCGTGATCCGCACCTGGGACCGCTCATGGGGAGCCAGCAGTCCCGCGGAGATCAGCTCGTCGACCACGGAGTGCGCCTCCGCCGCGTCGATCTTGAGCGCGCCGACGAGGTCCTCGACGATGCGGTCACGCTCGACCGGGCCCTCGGCGACGGCGGCGAGCCGCAGGGTGACGGACTGCTGGAAGGTCGCGCCGTGGCGGGCCAGGACGTTCTCGAGGAGTGCACGGGCGGCGTAGTGGGCCAGGGCTATCACGCGGGGGTTGAGGACGGGAGTGGTGGTGGTCATGACTGCTCCTCCAGGGTCTCGTTCGTCGGGTCGAGAGGTGCGTCGAGCAGGGCCGCCAGCTCGCGCTTGAACCCCCGCGTGCGCGCGCTGTCCAGGCCTCCGAGCGGTGCCAGCAGTTGCTCCAGGAGCCCCTGGACGACCTTGATGGCCCGCAGGGTCCGCTCGCGGCCCTCCTCGGTCAGCGCCAGTTGCACCGCGCGCGGGTCGCGGGGGTCCCGGGTGCGTTCCAGGAGCCCGGCGCTCTCCAGGGAGCGCGCCAGCTTGGAGACGTAGAGCGGTTCGAGGCCGGTCCGGTCGGCGAGGCGTCGCTGGCTCGGGCGTTCACCGCCGCGCTGCATGCCGTACAGCGACGCCACCAGCGAGTACTGGGCGTGGGTCAGGCCGAGCGGCGCCACCGCGCGGTCGACCGCGACCCGCCACTTCATCGACAGTCGCCAGACCAGGAAACCGGGCGTCGCGCCTTCGGATGCCGTACTCATGCCCGATACAGTACATGGCTACTATGTCCATGGCTACTATTTCCCCACAGGTCCCTGACGGGAATCGCCTCACGGGTCTAGGTTGGGCGTCATGAGCAATCTTGATCGCGAGGCGGTTCCCGCCCTGTGCGGCGGCCGCGGCTTCGTGGTGGCGGAACCCGTGCGCGAACTCCTCAGCCCTCGGCGCGTCAAGCTCGGCGAGGCCGGCGAGGTACGCCGGCTTCTTCCCAACCTGGGCCGCCGCATGGTCGGCGCCTGGTGTTTCGTCGATCACTACGGCCCCGACGACATCGCCGACGAGCCGGGCATGCAGGTGCCCCCGCACCCGCACATGGGCCTGCAGACGGTGAGCTGGCTGCACGAGGGCGAAGTGCTGCACCGCGACTCCACCGGCAGCCTCCAGACCATCCGCCCCCGTGAGCTGGGCCTGATGACCTCCGGCCGCGCGATCAGCCACTCCGAGGAGAGCCCGAAGTCCCACGCCCGCTTCCTGCACGGCGCCCAGCTCTGGGTCGCCCTGCCGGACGGCCATCGCCACACCGACCCGCGCTTCGAGCACCACGCCGAGCTGCCGCAGATCACGGCACCCGGTCTGACGGCCACGCTCATCCTGGGCGACCTCGACGGCGCACGCTCACCCGGAACGGCGTACACCCCCATCGTCGGCGCCGACCTGGCCCTCGCCCGTGGCGCGGACGTACGCCTGCCACTGGTGCCGGACTTCGAGTACGCCGTTCTGTCCATGTCCGGCGAGGCCCATGTGGACGGGGTGCCGCTCCTGCCCGGTTCGATGCTCTACCTCGGCTGCGGCCGCACCGAACTCCCGCTGCGCGCCGAGTCGGACGCGGGCCTGATGCTCCTGGGCGGCGAGCCGTTCGAGGAGGAGCTCGTCATGTTCTGGAACTGGATCGGGCGGTCCCAGGAAGAGATCGAACAGGCGCGGCAGGACTGGATGACAGGGTCCCGTTTCGGTGAGGTGAAGGGCTACGACGGAGCTCCGCTGCCCGCTCCGGAGCTGCCGCCGCTGCCGCTGAAGCCGCGGGGGAGGGTGCGCTGACCCCCGCGGCTGTTCGATGGCCGGGGTGCGGCCGGCTGTCGCGGCCAGAGCAAACTCTCCCGCCGGAGGGTGACCACGCTGATCGAGAACGTGGAGTGCCCTTCGCTCTCCCCCGACGGAACCCGAGTGGCCTTAACGAAGCGGGTGTTGTCCCGTACCGACCTGTGGGGCGTGCCCGCGAACGGCACGGGCACCCCCCGTCTGCTGATCCCGGGTGCGTCCTCCCCTGCACCCCTGTGACGAACCCCGTTCACCGCAACTCGACCTCCACGGGGTCGTCGTCCTCGAGGAAGCCGCCCGACTGGTGGTGCCACAGCTTGGCGTACGGGCCGTCCAGCGCGAGCAGTTCCTGGTGACTGCCCTGTTCGACGATCCGTCCCCGGTCGAGGACGACGAGCTGGTCCATGCCCGCGACCGTGCTCAGCCGGTGCGCCACCACGAGCGCCGTCCGCCCCTCCATGAGCCGCCACAGCGCCTCCTGGACCAGGATCTCGCTCTCCGAGTCCAGGGCGCTGGTGGCCTCGTCGAGCAGCAGGATCGGCGCGTCCCGCAGGATCGCCCGCGCCAGGGCGACACGCTGGCGCTGTCCGCCGGACAGTTTGACGCCGCGCTCGCCCACCAGGGTGTCGAAGCCCTCCGGCAGCGCGTCGGCGAACTCCGTGACGTGTGCCGCCTCGGCCGCGCGGCGGATCTCGGCCTCGGTGGCGTCGGGCCGGGCGAAGGCGATGTTGTCCCGCAGGGTGCGGTGGAACATCGCCGGGTCCTGCGGCACATAGGCCATCAGACCGCGCAGGTCGGTCTGGCGCAGTCTGCTGATGTCCTGTCCGCCGACCAGGATCCGACCGCCGTCGATGTCCTGCATCCGCAGCAGCAGCCGGGCGAGTGTGGTCTTGCCGCCGCCGGACCGGCCGACGAGCCCGACCTTCGTCCCGCCGGGCACGACCAGGTCGAGCCCCTCGAAGAGCGGCTCGGCGCCCGCGTGGGCGAAGTTCACCCGCTCGAAGCGGACATCGGCGGCCCCGGGCAGCAACGGCTCGGGCGAGGGCGGGTCGAGCACGGTCGGCGGGGTCAGCAGCAGTTCGGTGAACTGCGCGGCCTCCGTCATCGAGCTCTCCAGGCGACGGTAGATCTGGTTGAACTCGAACATGATCCGGGTCGCGTTGGAGTAGTAGGTGAAGGCGACCACGACCGCCTCCACACCGTGGCTGCCGCCGCCGAGGGTGACCGCGAGGAGCAGGCCCAGCGCGTTGGTCAGCACGGACATCGGCGCGACGAAGGTGTCGATGCGCAGGTTGCCGTAGTCCCACGACCGGAGCATGAGCCGGCGTGAGGTCGCGACGCGGGAGCGGTGTTCGGCGGCCTCGCGTGCCTCGGCGCCGAACGCCCGGACGGTGTCCATGTTCATCAGGCTGTCGGCGACGTGTCCGGAGACCCGCGCGACCGCCGCCTCGCGCTCGGCGACCAGTGCCTGGCGGCGCCGGATGAGGGGTGCAGCGCACAGCGCGGTCACCGCGATCATCGTCAACAGGCCGACGACGAGCAGCGGTTCGTAGCGCCACAGCACCACCGAGCCGAACAGCAGCGGTACGACGTTGCCCACGACCTGGAACGCCAGGGTGTCGACGAACGGCTCGAAACGGGTGGCGAAGCTCAGGACGCGCTTGGTGAGGGAACCGGCGAAGTTGTCGTGGAAGAACGTGGCGTCCTTGGCGAACAGTTCGTCCATTCCGATCACGTACAGGTGCTCGATGCCGAGGGCGTCGAGACGGTTCATGCAGTGCAGGGCGACCCGCCACAGCGCTTCCGCGAGCAGCAGGACACCGGCGAAACCCAGGACGTACGGCAGTGCCGACCCGGCGGTCAGTTCGGCGCCGTCGGCGATGTCGCCGGCGAGCCTGGCGACGATCAGCGGGGCGATGTAGTTGAGGCCGATGCCGCCCAGCGCGAACAGCACCATGGCGGGAATCGTCAGCCGGCGGAGCCGGGCCAACTCCCGTCCGTAGTAACGGAGTGCGAGGAGTACCGCGCCCCGGCGCGGCGTGATTTTCTCTAGCTCAGGCGTCTGCATCCTAACCCTGTGTGTATGGGGAGTAGCGTTCCGAGTTCGGCAGTGTCCCGCGACGGCACCTGCGCGGTCCACGCGTTTTTCGGCAGGTCACGCCCACGGGGACGGACAAATCTCAAGTGACGCAAGGGGATTGACGTAGAAAGCGCTTGCCGCCTACGGTCCCCCGAATGGGTATGCAGCGAAGATTCGGCTGGGCGTCGCTCGCCGCGGCGACCACCATGGCACTGGCGGCAGGGGTGACCGCGGCGCCCGCCGCCCACTCGGCGGACGATCCCGTGCAGATCGTGGTCGACGGGAACGACGTACGCGCGGACAACGTGAACGGCCTGACCTACAAGGGCCTCGGCCTGCTCAGCTGCAACAGCACGAGCAATCTGCTGATGGACTACAAGGCGGAGCACCCCGAACGGTACTGGCAGCTCGTCAGGGTCCTGTTCGGTGGGAAGAGCCCCTTGATCAACCACGTCAAGATCGAGATGGGTTCGGACACCAACACCTCCACCGGCTCCGATCCCGCGACCATGCGCACCCGCGACGAACTCGCCGACGCGTCCCGCTCCCCGGGCTTCCAGCTCGCCGCCGACGCGAAGACGGTCAACCCGGAGCTCAAGGTGTCGATCCTGCGCTGGGTCATGCCCCAGTGGGTGCAGACCGAGTGGAACAAGGGCACCGGCACCGACGAGATGTACCGCTGGTACAAGGAGACGATCCTCGACGCGTACCAGAAGTACGGGTACATGGTCGACTACGTGAATCCGGACACCAACGAGACCCAGAAGCCGGACATCTCGTTCATCAAGTGGTACAAGAGCGCGCTGGCGAACGACACCCAATTCAGCGATTCGCGCTATGGCCTGACGGATCGTCAGCAGAAGTCGGCCGCGAAGGCCTACCACGACATCAAGATCGTCGCCTCGGACGAGAACACCACGAAGAACATCGGCCCGGCGATGCTCACGGACACCGAGCTCTTCGGCATGGTCGACGCGGTGGGCTACCACTACACCACCGACGACCGGCTCGACGGCACGTCCGACAGCGCCACGTACCGGCCGTACACGAAGCTGGCGACCGGCGACAACACCTACGGTCAGGACAAGGAGGTCTGGTACAGCGAGGGCGTCGGCTCCTTCGGCTGGACGGACTACCGGGTCTCCAACACCGAGGGGCCGGGCGGCGCGAGTACGGGCATCGGCGGTGTGCAGAGCGCCCTGGACCTCGCCAACCGCTCCGTGAAGAGCTACGCCAACTCCAAGCGGACGCACTACATCTTCCAGCCGGCGATCGGGGCCTTCTACGAGGGCGCGCAGTACAGCCACAAGGAGCTGGTCAGCGCCCGTGACCCGTGGTCGGGGAGCATCCACTACGATGCCGCCGTCTATGTGATGCAGCACTTCACCCAGTTCGCGAAGACCGGCTGGGAGAACGACACCAACACGGCCGGCATCTGGCGCACCGTGCCCGAGGCCAGCTACAGCGGCGTCAGCGGCACCGAGAACGTCGACGGCTCGAACGGCGCCCCCAGTTACATGACGCTCGCCGACCCGGCGAAGAAGGACTTCTCGACGAGCGCCGTCAACGACAGCGACCGGACGAAGAGTTACCGCATCAAGGCCGAGAACATGGCCCTGGGCGGCGATCCCACCATGGAGGTCTGGGAGACCCGCGCGGCGGACCCCGGCCAGGCCTACGACGCCAACTTCAAGCATCTGGCCGCCCAGATCCGGCCCGACAGCGACGGCTACTACACCTACACCGTCCAGCCGCGCTCGATCGTCACGTTCACCACCCTCGACCGCAGCTCCGACAAGGCGACGAAGCAGCGGCTTCCCGGGACCGCCGCCCGCACGGTCCTCGACACCGACGCGACCGGCAAGAAGCACGACACCCACGACACCGTCCTGTACGCCGACGACTTCGGGTACCAGGAGGAGGGCCGGGTCCGGGTCGGCACGGACAACGGGGCCCGCAAGGTCTCCCAGTCGTACCTCACCTCCCGTGGCAACCAGCCCCGTTACCTGGTCGACCAGACCGGCGCGTGGGAGGTCGGCAAGGACCCGAGCGGCGACAACGTGCTGTACCAGTACCTGGACCAGTCCATGAAGGACACCGGCGCCTGGAACCGGAACACCCCCAACACCACGGTCGGCGACTTCCGTTGGGAGAACTACCGGGCCTCGGTCGACGTCTCCTTCCCGGACCCGGCCGGCGGCCTCGCCACCCTGGGCGTACGCCAGCAGAAGGGCATGGCCGCGACCGACGCCGCGTACAGCGTCGGGATCGGCCCGAACGGGAGCTGGACCTTCTCCAGGTACGGCACGGCGCTCAGGACCGGGACGGTCGCCGCGGCCGACGACTACCGCCTCGCCGTCGAGGCCAAGGGCGCGACCGTCACCGCGTACGTCGACGGCCAGGCCGTCGCCACCTACCAGGACCCGACGCCGGTGGCCGAGGGCCGCGTCAAGCTCGGCACCGACTTCCACACGACCGCGTTCGACAACCTGAAGGTCGAGAAGGTCGCCGGATACACCCCGTACGCCGCCACGCTGACCGACAACATGGACAGCTCGGTCTCCTACGACGGCACCTGGAGCCGGAACGCCTCCCTCGGCGACGCGATGAACTGGTACCGCTCGACGTCGACCGGCGCCACCGCGGGAGCGACCGTCACCGTCCCGTTCCGCGGCACGGGCATCGACGTCATCGGCGGCAACGACGGAAGCGCTGTCCTCGACGTCCTCGTGGACGGCCGGTCCGTCGCCCGGAACGCGAAGACCACCGCGACCGACAAGCGTCAGGCGACGTACTCACTCCGCGGCCTGCCCGACGGCAGACACACGGCGACGTTCACCCTCAAGTCCGGGAAGATCGTGCTCGACGCCTTCACCGCACTCTCCGGCGACGTGGACGGGCCGGTCGACACGACACCGCTCAGGACCGCCCTGGACGCGGTGGGCCCCCCGGACCGGAGCGACTACACGGCCGACTCCTGGGCCGACTTCGCCACCGCACGCACGGCCGCCAGGGCAGCGGTGCGCGGGCAGAAGGGCCTCGACGCCCTCGGCGTCGGCCAGCTCGCGAACAGGCTCGTCGACGCCTACGACAGGCTGGTCCGCACGGAGCCCTGACCGGCACCGCCGGCGGGCCCGCCCCCTCGGGCGGACCCGCCGGCCAAGGGCAGCGATCGGGAACCCGCGAAGACGTCGTCCCGGCATCGATTCAGTACCGGTTCCTCACCTGCCGTCCACAGCCTCCCGCGTCGCTCCCGAAGATAACCTGGTCTGCGGTAACTCCGGGGGAGGGGGACGAGTTGGGGTGGATGGGCGACCGGGGCTCGGCACGGTCGGGCTCGTTGGAGGACGCCGACGAACGCCGTCGGCTGTCCACACTGGATCTGGTGGGGCTCGCCGCCGGCGGTGTCGTGGGGTCCGGGTGGCTTCTGGCAGCCGGTAAAGCCCACTGGGCGGTAGGTGACAACGCCGTGTGGGCCTGGGCGGCCGGCGGCGCGCTGATGCTGCTGATAGCCGCCGTGATGGTCGAACTGGGCATCGCCGTCCCCAAGACGGGCGGCCTGATCTTCCTCCCCCTGCAGGCCGCGGGCCCACTGGTGGCCACGGTCGTGGCCGCCGGGCTGTGGATCGTGTACGCGGTGAATCCGGCGAGCGAGGCAGTGGCCATGGTCCACGGACTGGCGTACTGGTTCCCGTCGTTGCTGCGGAACGGCGAGGTGCTGAGGAACGTCGCCGAGCCCACCCCGCAGAGCATGGAACACGCCTACGACTTCTCGATGACCGGCGTCCTGTGGGCCGTGGTGTTCATGGCGCTGATCGTCGGGCTCAACCTGCTGCCGCCGCGCCGGCTGATCAGGCTGAACCTCTTCATCACCATGGTGAAGGTCCTGGTCCCGGTGCTGATCATCGTCTGTCTGGGGTTCGCCGCGTTCGACGCCGCCAAGAGCTGCGAGCCGGAACAGGTCTGGTACCTCAGCGGGCGCTCGGGAACCGCCGAGCACCTGCAGAGCCAGGCCGGGCACCTGTCGCCGCTGTACGTGGTGCTGGGCGGCGCCGTCATCTACGCGTACATCGGCTTCCAGGCGCCGCTCGACTTCGCCGGCAACGTCAAACGGCGCGGCATGGGCGAGGCGGCGCGGCTGCGCTGGGCGGTGTACGGCACTCTCGTCGGCGCGTTCCTGCTGTACACGGCGCTGCAGTACGTGTTCGGCAGACACTGCCAGGGGCTCACCGGGAACATGCTCGAATCGCCGTACTCCCAGTTCGCCGCGGCGGCGACGATGACCTGGCTGGCCTGGCTGATCCGGGTGAACGCGGTGCTGTCCCCGATGGGGTCCGGAATCGTCTTCACCCACGCCCTGACCCGCGAGGTCGCGGCCCTCAGCCGTGCCCACCTCACCCATCGCGGGCTGCAGACGGCGCGCCGGGCGTCGTTCCGGTTCCGGGGCGGCGAGATCGACGCGTACTGGATGATCCTGCTGGTCAACTTCACGATAGGGCTGGCGATGCTCGTCGTGGTGCGGGGCAACTGGGAGGAGCTGGTCGCCCTCAACAGCGTACCGACGCTGGTCGTGTACGCCACGCCGGGCGTCGTCCTGGTGGCGCTGAAGCTGCCGGAGTTCGGGAGGACGCGCCGGATGGTGCACCTGGCGCTCTCCGCCACCGCGTTCGTCGCGATCGCCGTCGTGATGCTGGAGGCGGGGTGGCCCAACGTGTGGCGGGGCATGGCCGCCGTGGGGATCGGCTCGGCGCTGCTGCTCGGGCTCCCCTGGCTGGCGAGACGCGATCTTCCCTTCATAGGGGGCCTCTTCAGGCGCTACGACGCCCGGGACCACGTCTCTCGCTTCGCCACCCCCGGGGACCCTGCGGTACGACCGGTGCTGCTGTTCCTCGCGCATCTGGCGGTCATCGTGTCGTGCACACTGCTGCGGCACGTCCTGAGCGACGATCTGGCCCTGGTGCCGCAGCTGATCGTGGCCCTGTCGGCGGCTGTCGTCTTCCCGCTGCTGGTCCGGGCCTGCCGCCGCTACATGGACAGAGTGCCGCCCACGCTGCCCGTGCCCCGCCGTGAACCTCAGGAAGTGCCCGTCACCGCAGCGACTTGATGACCCACTCCGCCGCCTCGTGCTGCCCGGCCGCCCGCAGTTCGGCCACCGCGTCATCGCGGTGGCCCACGTCCGACCAGCGGCCCACCGTGGCCCGCAGCAGCAGCTCGGCGTCCGGCAGCGGCAGTGCCAGCACTCCGCCCACGACCTCGACGACGGCGGCCGGAGTCACCAACTGCTCGTTCTCCAGGAACCGTTCGAGCAAGGTCCAGGCCTCGTCGCGCAGCTCGGCGCGGTGCAGACGGGCCGCGACATCGGCGACCAGGGCGGCGTCGACCGTCAACCGGGTGGAAGGGTCCGAGAGTTCGCGGCAGGCCGCGTCCACCGCGACCGAGTGCCGGGTCCGCAGTGCGCTCAGGCACTCCACGAACCAGTTCCGGTTCGCGTGCGGTTCCATGACGGCCAGGGCCAGTCGGCGTCCCGCCTCGTCCGCGGCCCGGGTCCGGTCACGGCTGCGCTCTACGTTGTCCAGCAGGGCCACCAGTTCGGTGCCGGAGCGCCCCTCGACGCCCACGGCGGCGACATGGCGCAGCAGCCGGGAGCACTCGGGAGCCGCGTCCTTCTCCGGCAGCCACTCGTCCAGGTGTTTCAGGTCGTCGAGGGGGCGGGGCGCGGAGCTTGGGGTGGCGGAGCCCGCCACGATGTCGGCCAGCAGCTCCCGGGTGGTGCGGGTCAGGGCCGGCTCCTTGTGCCAGTACGACACGAGCGCGGCGAGTTCCTGGACGTTCGTGTGCCCGGCCGCGTAGTGCCGTACCAGGGCACACTTGCCGGGTGAGTCCTCCTCCTTCGCCAGCAGCGCGCAGAGCTTCACCACGTGCCGGGGCCGCGTGGTGCGGCCGATGTGCTCGGCGAGGGCGTCGTGACCGGCCCCGCGCCGGGCGATCAGCTTCGCCACCAGTCGCCGCGTCATCTCCACCTGGGTCGCGTCCGAGGCCTTCAGTCTCTCCTCGATCCAGCGCTCCAGGACCCGTCCGACCGGGCTGAGGTGCTGGAACGCGCCCGACAGGTCGGCGATCTCCTCGCCCTCATCGCCCGGCCCGGCGTCCGGCTCGCTGTCGGCGATCGCCCGCAAGGTCAGTTCCAGCAGCCGGTCGGCCTCACGGTCGCAGCCCTCGTCGCGGAGCGCGGTGTACAGCAACGCCTTGTCGAGGTTGGTGCGGCCGGAGCCGGGGCCCGCGAACACCTGCACGGTGCGCTCCGCGAGGTCGGACCGCCGCTCGTCCACGACCCGCACGAACACCGCAACGTCGAAGGCCGTGCGCTGGCAGGCCACGTCGTGCACGATGCTCGCGGTGATCGGGGCGCGCTCGCTGCCGGACTCCGCCTCCTGCTGCATCACGGCCAGCTCGGCGGCCTCCCCGACGGGCCGTGACAGGGCGGCCGTCGCCATCAGCATGACGCCGTCCCGTGCGTCGAAGTGGTGCGCGAGCTTGACCAGTTCGTCGACCGGGCGGCGCAGCGCGAAGGCGTACAGGGCGCGCATGGCCATCGCCTCGCGATGCTCCTTGCGCATCCTGTCCAGGATTTCCATGAAGTGCCTGACCTCGACCCGCGCGACCCAGGCGTACGCCTCGTTGAGCGACTCGGCCAGGTCCGGCTGGAAGAGGTGATCCGTGCGGCGGTCCCCCGCGGCGCTGTCGGCGCCGGTCATCCGCCGCCCAGCATCGCGGGTTCGACCTCACCCCAGTACCTGACGAAGTCGGCGGGGTCGGGCAGCAGTTCGCCGGCTTTCCGGTCCACGCGGCGGGCCAGGTCGCGGCTCTGCTCGTCCCCGGCCTTCAGCCGTACCACCACGCGGCCCGCGAGGTCGGGCCGGCGCATCAGATCGGGCAGGTTGCGCTCGCCGTTGAGGAGCAGCTCGCGCACCCATTCGTCCACCGTGCCCAGGGCGCGGGTCCGGGGCCGGCGGCCCTTGGCGTGGTTGGTGAACAGCGGGGCCGCCTCCGAGGCGTCGTTCAGCAGCATCCGCGGCGCGTGGTGGACGCCGCACTCCTGCATCCCCTCGTCGATACCGGCGCGGAGCGCGCCGAGGGTGAGGTCCTCGGGGTGCTCGGGCATGCCCTGCCCGAGCACGTTCAGCAGATGGCCACTGAAGGGCGTGCAGGTGTCGAGGGGGTGCGGCAGGTTCTGACAGGCGCCGGCCCACGCGTTGTGCACGCTGCCGCCGACCGCGGTGAGGACGCAGGTGCCGTTGAAGCGGGTGCCGAGAGCGCCCGGCAGGGCGGACTCGGGTCCCAGGTGGGGCAGCATGCTGGAGTAACAGCAGTCCGCTATCAGCACTTTGAGGCCGGCCTTGCTCTTCCTGATCGCCCGGTACACGTACCAGGCGGACAGCCATGTCCAGGGTTCGCTGCTGCGCGAGGAGCCGACGGCGAAGTGGACCTGGCCGCCGGGGACGTCCTGCCAGTAGGCGCCGTGCCCGACGTACACCACGAGCAGGGTGTCCTCCGGCCCCTCGCCGGCCGCGGCCGCCTCGTGGAGGGCGCGCATCACGCCGTCGGCCGTCCGCACCTCGTCCCGCTCCAGCACCGGGGACCGGTCGGCGGCGCCCCAGCGCGGGTCCCGGGCCAGCGCTTCCCCGTAGGCACGGGCGCTCGCCTCGATCGTCGGATAGCCCTGTATGCCGGATTCGTCGTCGTATGCACCGACCCCGATCACCAGCGCCCGGGAGGCCATGCCGGTCAGCTCCCCTCGGGGGTGGTGAGGCCGTCGGTGCGCGGCGCGGGCTGCGGGTCCTGGGCGGGCGGCGGGGCCTGCGGGGGCTGGACGACGATGATGGTGACGGGTGGTGGATCGAGCCTGCGGCCCCGCCAGTTCTCGATCGCCCGCTGCACGGCGACCTGCACCGCGGCGCCGACGGCGCCGCCGAGCACGGCCTCCAGCATGATGGCGGCGAGACCGCCGTCGAGGGTGCCGTCCTGCCCGGCCGTCTCCAGCCGCCAGGTCAGCCCTGTCTCCCGTCCCAGCTCCTCCAGGAGCTGCTCCGGCTCGTCCAGCCCGACCGGTCCCTCGACCTTCACGGAGATCGTCGCCGTCATGTCTCCCGTGCCTCCCCCGCCGCCGCGCGGCGTACCCACCCACTCTGCCAGGCCGAACGCCTGCTGTGCGAGGGCGCGTTGACGCTCGTTACAGGGTCAGTACCTCCTCGCCCGCGATCGCCCACAACGGCGGAGGGGAAGCGGGCGGTTGTGCGCCGGTTTCCGTGATCGCCGGCCGGGACGGGCGGAGGGGCGGCAGAAGGACGGAGCTCTACGGGTAGCTGGTCAGATTGGCCACGTTGGTCGAGGAGTTGGACGGGCCACCGGTGCCGTTGACGACGTGCCGGATGGTGCCGGTGCCGCCGAGGGAGACCGTCACCATGCTCTGGAAGCGCACGCCCGCGGTGTCGGGCGCCTCGATGGCCCGTTCCGCGACCACGCCCGGGTTCACGTTGAAGTAGCAGTAACTGCCGAGGCCGTAGGCCTGGTGGCTGGTGACCGAGTCGGCGACCTTGTAGGCGGCGTAGCCCTGCGTGGAGCCGTTCGTCCAGGCCGCCTGGTTGGGCGGGTCGTACGGCATCTCGTTCTGGTAGAAGTACGTGCGGCCGCCGTTGCCGTTCCAGACGGTCTGGTACTTCTGGTAGTGCTCGACGAACAGGCCGTACGCCGTGACGTTGTCGCCGTTGACGATCAGGCCCGTGTCCGCGGTGTTGCTGGTCCAGCCGACGCCACTGCCGTGGTCGGCGCGCCAGATCCACATGTGGTCGCCGATGACGTTGTCGCTGTTGATCACGAGGCTGGTGGTCGCCTTGCCGACGCCCGCGCCGCCGACGCGGAAGTACACGTCGTGCAGGGAGGTCGGGTTCGCGGCGTGGGAGGCGGCGGAGCCGGTCGGCCCGACCTCCATCAGGGTGGGCGAGTTGGTGGTGCCCGCGTCGAAGAGGACGCCCGCGACCTTCACGCCGTCGACGTCGGCCACCTTCATCGCGGTGACGCCGTTGTCCGGGACGAACGTGGCGAGACCGAGGCCGAGTACGACGGTGTCGGCGCGGTTCACCTGGAGCGTCTGGTTCAGGTGGTACACGCCGGGGGTGACCAGGAGGTTCTTGCCCGCTGCCAGCGCCGCGTTGATGTCCGCGGCACTCGCGCCCGGCTTCACGACGTAGAAGGTGTCCAGGGCCAGGGAGCTGCCGGACGGGGAGCCGTTCGCCCAGCTGGTGCCGGTGGAGTTGGACCGCACGGACGGCACGAACACCTTGTAGGCGCCGTCGCCGTCGACGTAGAGGAAGGGCTTCTCCCGGCTGACCGGGGACTGCGCGACGGTGGTGTGGGGCGGGTTGGGGAAGCTGGTGCCCGGGACGCCCTGGCTGCCGACGAAGACCATGTTCCAGTTGGCGCCGGTCCAGCTGCCGAGCTGGGAGTTGCGGGTCAGCCACTGTTGCTGGCTGCCGGAGTCGACCTGTCCGTCGATCTTCGTGTCCGCGAGCAGGCCGCCGCTGGACCAGCCGTTGTCGTCGAGGGCGAGGTTGCCGCGCAGGTGCATCCGGCGGTACGCCGCCGCCTGCGATACCGCCCAACGGTCGCTGCCGTTCGTGGGGTTGACGGACAGGTTCTCGGCCCCGCGCCAGAAGTTCTGCGTCGCGTTGCCCTGGAACCAGTCGGCCTCGGCGTGCACGGCGCCGTTGACCGTGACCGAGTCCGGGCTCAGACCGAGCCCCGCGACCTGGGTGTAGAAGCCGACGTTGACGTCCGCGCTGTAGGAGCCGGGCTTGAACAGGACGGCGTAGCGCTGGGCGCCGAACTGGTTGGTCTCCTGCTGCTGGAAGATCGAGTTCAGCCGCGACTGGATCGTCGAGGACGGCATCGACGGGTCGAAGACGACCACGTTGGGCCCCAGGTCCGGGTCGGTGGCCGACTGGGCCACCGGGACCACCTGGAAGCGCTGGGCCGCGCTGCCGTTGCACGTGTACTGCACGAACTGCACGCTGTCGGCGGTGGAGGCACCCGGATCGTCCAGGCACTTGCCGCTGTTGCGGTTGACGAAGTGGTAGGCGCCGCCGCCCTCGTGGACGGGCAGCCACTGCTGGTTGGCGCCACCGCCGTAGGTCCAGAGGTGGACAGGAGCGTTGTCGGCGGTGGAGACGTCGGCCACGTCCACGACCTGGCCGGTGCTGTTGCGGTTGTCGATGCGGACGTAGCCGTCGCTCGTGGCGGTGAAGCTCCACTGCTGGGCCGTGGTGCTGTTGCACGCGTACTGCTGGACGACGGTTCCGTTGGAGGTGCCGGCCGACCTGGCGTCCAGACAGCGTCCGCTTGCCGCGTTCATGACAGTAGAAAACCCGGTGGGCAGCGCTGTGGCGGCATCGGCAGGCGTGGAGAGGGAGGTCAGGACAGACGCGGCGGCCACCGTGACGAGGGTGACGGCGCCGGATCTGCGGAGGCGCGTGAGGGTGTGCATGCGCAGAGCCCTTCGTGGGGGGTGAGGGTGTCGCGAGGTGTCTGGCTGACCCGTGAACCTAAAGGTATGGACCACTTACGTCAAGAGATGAAGTAAGGTTTGAGGGAAGGAGGTTGGCCTCATCGGTCACCCGCCGCGCTCAGAGGTCATGGGCGCCCTGATTGGGTGGCCGTCCGGGGGTACCCGGCCCGCATGAAGCTGCATATTCCTGGACACAAAGAGCACCACGCCAGCGACGAGGCTCCGGAACGCGAGGTTCCGCGCGCTGAGGAGATGGGCCCCGGGCCCGACGTGGAGCGGCGTGCGCCGGATACGCCCTCGCAGCTGCCGAAGCCGGCGTGGGGGGCCGTGCTGCGCGGCAGCCTGCGGGAGTTCAAGGACGACGAGCTGACCGACCGGGCCGCCGCGCTGACGTACTACGGCCTGCTGTCGCTCTTCCCGGCCCTGCTGGTCCTGGTGTCGATGCTCGGCCTGACCGGCAAGTCCGCCACGGACACGGTGCTGAACAACCTCAAGCAGTTCACTCCGGGATCCGCCCGCGACATCATCACCGGCGCCGTCGAGCAGCTGCAGAACAACGCGGGCGTCGGATCGGTCATGGCGATCGTCGGCATCGTCCTGGCGGTGTGGTCGGCATCCGGATACGTGGCCGCGTTCATCCGCGCGGCCAACCGGGTCTACGACATGCCGGAGGGCCGCCCGATCTGGAAGATCCTTCCGGTGCGGGTCGGCCTGACGGTCGTCCTGATGGTGCTCGCCGTCGTCAGCGCCCTGATCGTGGTCTTCACCGGCACTCTGGCCCGCAAGGCGGGAGGGGCGCTCGGCATCGGCGACACCGCCCTGACGGTGTGGTCGATCGCCAAGTGGCCCGTCCTGGTGGTCCTGGTCACGATCATGATCGCGCTCCTGTACTGGGCCACCCCGAACGCCAAGGTGAAGGGGTTCAGGTGGATCACCCCGGGCAGCTTCCTCGCCCTGGTCATCTGGCTGCTCGCGTCCGCGGGCTTCGCGTTCTACGTCGCCAACTTCGCCTCGTACAACAAGACCTACGGCACCATGGCCGGTGTCATCGTCTTCCTGATCTGGCTGTGGATCAGCAACCTGGCGATTCTTCTGGGCCTGGAGTTCGACGCCGAGACCGTCCGGCAGCGGGCGATCGCCGGCGGCCTTCCGCCCGACAAGGAGCCCTACACGGAGCCCCGTGACACCAGGAAGTGGGACGAGCAGGACCTGCGCCGGCTCGACGACTCGGGACCGGCGCGCAGCGGGTGACGGACTGAACCGGACTCGGACCGCCTATCTCGGGGAGCTTGGGGACAACCGCAGGACATGAGGTTGCCGACGGACATGCATGAGGTCGATCGGACTCTGACGCAGCGGGCGGCCGGCCGGATCCCGCCGGTCGTGGCCAAGGCGCTGTCGGCGGTGGAGGAGTCCGCGGAGAGCAGCAAGCTGTGGTGCGGTGCCGCTGCCGCGATGGCATGGCGGGGCGGGTGGCGGGGCCGCAGGGCGGCGGCCGCCGGAGTGGTGGCCATGGGGGTCGCCCAACTGGCGTCGAACGGCCTGTGCAAGCAACTGGCCGAGCGCCCCAGACCGCCCACGGAGTGGATCCCGCACGATGAGGTCGCCGACCGCCCCGACTCGTCCTCGTTCCCCTCCGGGCACACGGCGGCCGCGGTCGCCTTCACCGCCGCCGTCGCCCCCACCTGGCCGGCCGCGGGCGCGCTGTGCGCGGTGCCGACCGCTCTGGTGGCCGTGGAACGGGTGCAGTCGGGCGCCCACTACCCCAGCGATGTCGCCGCAGGTGCCGCCATCGGCCTGGCCGGCGCCTGGCTCACGCGCCATGCCGTCGCCCTGTTCCTGCGCCATTGGCCATAGGACGGGCCGACCCGGACCGACAGGGCACGGCTCTCAGCGCCCCGGCGCCGCCCCGCTGCTCGCGCGGACCACGAGGTCGACGGGGACGAGTGACTCGGGGTGCGGCGGTTGTGCCGAGTCGTCGATCCGGCTCAGCAGAAGCCGCAGGGACCGGGTGCCGATCTCCGCGAAGTCCGTGCGCACGGTGGTCAGCGGCGGCAGCAGATGCGCGGCCTCGGGGATGTCGTCGTAGCCCACCACGCTGATCTCGCCCGGCACCGAGCGTCCCGCCTCGTGGAAGGCGTGCAGGACTCCGAGGGCCATCTGGTCGTTGGACACGAACACCGCGGTGACGTCCGTACGCCGGGCCAGCCGGCGCCCCAGGTGGTAGCCGGAGTCGGCGCTCCAGTCGCCGAACAACGGCTCGGGGATGCGCGCACCGGCCGCCTCCAGCGTGGAGCGCCAGCTCGCCAGCCGGTGGTCGGCGGAGGTCCAGCCGCTCGGCCCCGCGATGTGCCAGACGGTCGGGTGGCCGAGCCCCAGCAGATGCTCGGTGGCCTTGCGGGCGCCCTTGCGCGAGTCGCCGGTGAGCCGCTCGGTCTCCGGGTCGAAGCCGTTCTCCAGCACCACCAGCGGGGTGTCGAACCGGGTGTCCGCCAGGGCGTGGCCCACCCACAGCTGCGGGGCGATGGCGATCACACCGTCCGCGCCCTCGGCCGAGAGCCGGTCGACTGCCTCGACGACCGTGTCGTGCTCGGCCGTGTCCAGGGCGATGGAGCTGAGCAGATAACCGGCCTCCTGGGCGGCGGTGTTGATCGCGGTCAGGATCGCGGACGGTCCGTAGCGCGCCGCGTCGAAGGTGATGACCCCGAGCATCCGGGTCCGCCCGCTGGCCAGCGACCGGGCGCTGCGGCTGGGCCGGTAGCCGAGGGTCCGCATCGCCGTCAGTACCGCCTCGCGGGTCTCGGGGCGGACCGACGGATGCTCGTTGAGCACACGGGAGACGGTCTGCTTGGAGACACCGGCCAGCCGGGCCACGTCGTCCATCACCGGGCGCGAGCCGGCGAAGTTGCGTCGGCTGCGCCCCTTGGGGACGGCTCCCTCGGCGGCGCTTGGGGTCATGGTGGCGGTTTCCTCGACGTGTGGTGGCGGTGGTACGGCGGTCCCGGCCCGCCCCGGCAGCACAGCTTAGGCGGGCCGGTCCCGAGGATCCGGCGGCGGCATCGGGCTCCGGGGCGGATCAGCCCGCCCGGACCGACCAGGTGTGCCTGGTGATCCACTCGGCGTGGGTGATGGCGGCCGTCCCCCGATCACCACGCGCCTGCTCCGGCAGATGCACCGGCGCCCCGGAGTGCAGGGGCAGCACCCGCAGCCGCAGACCCTCGGCCCGCAGGGTGTCGGCGGGCAGCCGGTCCAGGCCGATGTCCCATACCAGTCCCGAGCAGAACTGGTCGGCGACGAGCGTGTCTCCCACATACGCCCGCCCCACGTCCCCGCCCCAGTGCAGCCGCAGCAGCGTCCCGGGCGGCAGCGCGTCCGGCACCTCGACGCGGTACTCGGCGGCCACGGTGTCGAAGTGCTTGTCGGCCGGCGCGCTCGCCCGGCCCTGGACGCCGGTGACGGCCTCGGGGGCGGTCCCGGCGGCCCGGACCAGAGTGACCTCCACCGCGGAGCCCTCGCCGGCCGGCGCCTTCGGAACCGCGTAACGGGTGAACGCCCCGTCCGTGACCGCCTCCGCCGTCACCCCGTCCACCACGGGCGCCCGCCCGGGTGCGGGCAGCACGGCGAACGACGTCGCCGCCCCCGAACCGTGCAGCCGTACCTCGTCCCGGTCGAAGACCACACCGTCACCGCACAGCACCAGCCGCTCGGCACCCCAAGCCTCGCCCCGGTAGGCGGTACGGGCCGTCGCGGCGTCCAGCACCAGCAGCCCGACCCGCCCGCCGTCGTCGGTGTCCACCTCCACCAGGGCGTCGGTGCCGGGACGCAGCCCGGTCACCAGCAGCCGGTCGCCGACCGGGGTGACGTCACCGGTGGGCGTGTGCAGAGCCGACACCGTGGCCGTGTCCAGGGCGAGTTCGGGCGCGATGCCCTCCGTCGCGGCCAGCACCAGGACGGTACGGCCGTCGACGTCGACCGTGCACACCGGCTGGGCGGTGGCCCACTCCAGCCGCAGACCGGCCACGTCGAGACGCAGCGGCCAGCAGAAGTACGCGCCGCTCGGAACCGTGACAGGAACGCTGGGCAGGGTCAACTCGCCACCGGTGGACGGGAATTCCACCGTGAACGAGGTCTCCGGGTGCGCCGGGAGCTGTTCGTGCGGCTGGTGGTTGTTGACGAACAGGAAGCCCGAGGCGCCGTCACCGCGCACCGCCCAGCGCAGGGTGTCCCGGTCGAACTGCCCGTCCGGCCGCCGCTCGGGCAGCGCCGACTCCATGGGGGCGATCAGGTGCCCGAAGTCGGCCAACAGCAGTTGCTGGAGCCGGAGTTCGTGGTAAGTCCGCCGATACTGGCCGTACTCACCGAGCGGTGCCTGGAAGTCGTACGTCAGGACGGGCAGGTCGTTCGGATAGCCGGTGGCGTGCGACTCCTGCAGGGTGCTGAGCTCACCCGGCGGGTTCGTGCCGCCGTGGAACATGTAGAAGCCCTGCCAGACCGAGCCGCAGCCGATCTTGGTGAGGCCGAGTGCGCCGATGTCGTCGGGGTCGACGTACGGCCGACGGTGGTACGACACCGCCATGCCGCCGCCCAACTCGCAGGTGGCCCAGGGGAACCGGTCCGCGAAGGCATCGGGCTCGCTGCCCCGCACGCTGACCGGGCGCAGGTCGGATCCGATGCCCTCGTCGTCGCGCTGGTGGGTGAAGAAGAAGTGCTTGCGGCAGGTGTCGGGCCAGCCGCCGTCGGCCTCGGTCCAGAAGGCCTCGGTGTAGCCGCCGTAGAGCGGAAGCAGATCGTCCGGCGGGAGTCGGACACCGCCCCACGCGGTCGAGGTCCACAGGGGCGCGCTCAGGCCGGCCTCCTGGGCCATCCGCTTCAGCGTCAGCAGGTGGCCGGGCTGGTCGTAGAGCTCGTTCTCGATCTGGATCGCCACGATCGGGCCGCCGTGGGCCCGGTCGAGGCCGCTCAACTGCTCGGCGATCGCCGCGAACCAGGGGCGTACGGCGTCCAGGTACACCGGGTCGTCGGTGCGGGGTGCGCAGTCGCGGGCCAGGACCCAGTCGGGCAGGCCGCCGTTCCGGACCTCCGCGTGCGACCAGGGGCCGACGCGGGGGATGAAGTCCAGGTCGTGGCGGGCGCACAGCTCGGCGAAGCGGCGCAGGTCACGGTCGCCGTCGAAGCGGACGCGGCCCTCGATCTCCTCGTGGTGGATCCAGATGAGGTAACTGGCGACGGCGGTGACACCGCCCGCCTTCATCTTCAGCAGCTCCTCCTCCCACTCGTCGGCGGGGTAGCGGGAGTAGTGGAACTCACCGGAGACCGGGAACCAGGGCCGGCCGCCACGGGTGAGCCAACGGCTGGTCACTTCGATCGGGTCGGGCACCCCCGAGGCGTCCGCGAAGGGCAGGTGCCCGGTCAGCGGAGGCCCGGCGGGGGAGGGGAGGCGCAGGTGGTGAGGGTGGGACATCAGTCGATCTCCGGTCCGAGGTCGGGCGTGTCGGTGAGCTGGGCGCGCGTGCCGGTGGTGGCGTGCAGCTCCAGCAGGACCAGTTCGTTGGTGCCGGGGCGGAGGACGGGCGCGGGGACGTACAGGGTGTGCTGGGGACCCCGGTTCCAGTAACGGCCGAGATGGAACCCGTTGACCCAGGCCTGGCCCTTGGTCCAGCCGGGCAGGGCGAGGAAGGTGTCGGCCGGGGTGTCCACCTCGAAGGTGCCCCGGTGGAAGGCGGGTACGGCGTCCGTGGTCGCCTCGGAAGGGCCGAACGGCACGGCGGCCAGGTGGTCCAGGGGCACGGCCCGGCACTCCCAGCCGCGCAGTTCCGCGCCCTGGAAGGACACCGGACCGAGCAGCCCCTTGGGTGCCCCGATGCGCGGCCCGTAGTTGACGCCGCCCATGTTCTCCACGAGGACTTCGAGGACGGCACCGGTGTGCGGCACCCGCACGGACAGGGTCTCGTCGTGCCGTTCCCGCTCCAGTACGCCGACGGAGGCGCCGTCCACGAAGACCTGCGCGCGGTCGCCGACCCCGCCCGGGAAGTGCAACAGACCGTCGCCCGAGCCCGGAAGCGTGGTGCGGTAGAGCACGTAACCGGTGTGCACACCCAGTTCGTTCATCGTCACCGGGGCCTCGGTGCTCGTCGACGACAGCCCGCGGACGTACGGTAGCAGCGGCGCCCGGTGATCCAAGTGCACGTCGGTGAGCGGGAGTTTGGGGGCGGGTGAGGGCGCGTGTTCGTCGGGTGTGGCCGTGTGGCGGGCGATCACCTCGCGGAACGCGTGGTACTTGGGGCCGGGGTCACCGCTCTCGGTGAGCGGGGCGTCGTAGTCGTAGGACGTGACGGTGGGCTCGTAGGCGTGTTTGTGGTTGGCTCCGTTGGTGAAGCCGAAGTTGGTGCCGCCGTGGAACATGTAGATGTTCACCGAGGCCCCCGCCGCCAGCAGCCGGTCCAGGTCGGCCGCGGCGTCGGCGGCCGACCGTACGTGGTGCGGGCCGCCCCCAGTGGTCGAACCAGCCGATCCAGAACTCCGAGCACATCAGCGGGCCTTGGGGCTGGTGGGCGCGGAGCGCGGCCAGGTTCTCCTCGACCCGGCTGCCGAAGGTGACCGTGGCGAGCGTGCCCGGGAGGGTGCCGGCCGCCAGGTGCTCGGCGTTGGCCTGGTCGCAGGTGTACAGCAGTTCCTCGACGCCGCGGTCCCTTAGCGCCTGCTGGACGTGCTTGAGATAGGCGGTGTCGTCGCCGTACGCCCCGTACTCGTTCTCCACCTGGACGGCGATCACCGGGCCGCCGTGCGCGGCCATGAACGGCCGTAGGGCGGGCAGGAGTCGGTCGAGGTAGCCGTCGAACGCCGCCGTGAAACGGGGGTCGCTGCTGCGCAGCCGGATGCCGGGGTCCGCGAGCAGCCAGGCGGGCAGACCGCCGTCGTCCCACTCGGCGCAGATGAACGGCCCCGGGCGCAGCAGGACCTGCAGACCCTCCTCCTGGGCGAGGCGCAGCCAGCGGGGCAGATCGAGGAAGCCGTCCAGGACCAGGGTGCCGGGTTCGGGCTCGTGGAGGTTCCACGGCAGATACGTCTCGATCGTGTTGAGGCCCATCAGACGGGCCTTGCGCAGCCGGTCGGCCCACTGGTCGGGATGGGTCCGGAAGTAGTGCATGGCCCCGGAGATGATCCGGAACGGCTCGCCGTGCAGGAGGAAACCGTCGGAGGACGTCGTCAGAGCGGGCATGCGGGGCACCCTTCGAGTCAGCGGGAGTTCAGCGGGTGGGTCCGGGTACTGCGGATGAGCCAGAGCGTGGCGGCGAGACACAGCGCGGAGACACCGCTCAGCAGAAGCGGAACGGCCCGGATCCCGGACCATTCGATGGCCTTGCCCAGCGCCGGGCCGGCCGCCACACCGCCGATCATCGAGGCGGCTATGACCAGCGCGCCGGCGCGACGGGCGCCGGGGGCGGCCCGGTGCAGCCAGGGCAGACCGGTGGGGAAGATCGGCGCGATGAACAGACCGACACCGGCATACGCGTACGGCGCCAACTCCCCTACGGACGCCAGCAGAAGACAGACCGTCATACCCGCGCAGGACACGGTGATGATGGCCTGTGCCGAGAACCGCAGCGCGATCGGGGCGACCAGGAAGCGGCCCACCGTCATCATCAGCCAGTAGACGGAGGTGGCGGTCGCGGCCACCCCGGCGCCGTATCCCACGGTCTGCAGATGGGTGGGCTCCCAGCCGCCGACGCCCGCTTCGATGCCCACGTGCAGGACGTACAGGGCGACGAACACGGAGAGCACCGAGGCCAGGCTGCGGCCGAGAGCGCCGGGGGACTCGGGAGCCGTGCCGGACGGCTGTGGCGCCCGGTCCCGTACGCCCTTCAGGCACAGCAGCAACGGCAGGTTGACGAGCGCGAAGCCGAGGAAGACCGCCGCATAGTGCCCGGCACCCACCACACCGATCAGCGCCGGACCGAGGATCGCGCCCACGCCGAAGTGCGCGTTGAGGATGTTCAGCATCGCGGTGGAACGGTGGCCGAAGCCGACCGCGAACAGCTGGTTCAGGCCGTAGTCGATGCCGCCGAAGCCGAGCCCGGCGAGCAGCGCGGCGGTCAGGGCGGTGGGCCAGTTCGGCGCGAGCGCGAAGCCTGCCGCGCCGAGCGCCATCAGCAGGTACGAGGCGCCCAGGATCCGCCGGTCGCCGATCCGGCCGAAGAGCCGGTCGAACAGCAGGACACCGGCGACCCCGCCCACGAAATGGGCGCTGAGACCGAGTCCCGCTCCCGAGGGAGACAACCCGAACTCCTCGCGGAACGCGGGGATCGCCGGGCCGTACAGCGCCTGGAGCGCGCCGATGAGCACGAACCCGACGCAGGAGGCGACCACGGCGGCCGGGCTGAAGACCGGAGTGCGCGGGGGCGCCAGTGTGGAGGACATGGACGTTGATGTTACCGGTAACATCCCGACGGTCAAGATCCACGGACAAATGGAGAAGGAGGGGTGATGCTGGACTGGCGGTCCAGCGATTGGACTGCTAGTCTAGGTGGACTGTCGGAGGTGGGAGGACGCGATGGAGGCCGAGCGGGACGCGATCATCACCGCACTCACATCGGTCGTCGACGGGATCGCGGCGACCTTCGGGCCGGTGTGCGAGGTCGTGCTGCACGACTACCGCAGGCCGGAGACCTCGGTCGTGGCCATCGCCGGCTCGGTGACCGGGCGCAGGGTCGGCGGGGCGATGAGCGAGATCGGCATGCGGATGGTCGCCCGTGGCGACGAGGCGGCCGACGAGCTGAACTACGTCACCCGGACCGACGCCGGCAAGCTGGTCAAGTCGTCGACGATGCTGCTGCGGGACTCATCGGGCGCGGTCTTCGGCGCGCTGTGCGTCAATGTCGACGTCACCGCGGCGAGCGAGGTCCACGCCCTGCTGGGAGCCCTGGCCGGGAGCGGCACGGCCCCCGAGGAGCCGCCCGTCACCACCTTCGGTGACGACATCGACTCCGTCGTCGACGTCATGCTCGACGCGCACCGGCATCAGTCGTGGGCGCTGCTCGACCGTGCCGGGCGCCTGGACCTGTTCCGCAGCCTGGACGACCGGGGCGTGTTCGCGGTCCGGCGGGCGATCGAGCAGGTGGCAGGACGGCTCGGGATCTCGCGCGCCTCCGCCTACAGCTACCTCTCCCAGTCCCGGAAACAGGCGAACACTGGAGGGCACTCGTGACGACCACCACCCCGCCGGTCACCCTGGACGACGTCCAGGACGCGGCCACCCGGCTCAAAGGCGTCGCACACCGCACACCGGTGCTGCGCTCACGGACCCTCGACGCGCTGGTCGGCGCCGAGGTCTTCCTCAAGTGCGAGAACTTCCAGCGGGTCGGAGCCTTCAAGTTCCGCGGCGCCTACAACGCGGCCTCCCGGCTGACCTCGGACCAGCTCGCCCGGGGCATCGCCGCCTTCTCCTCCGGTAACCACGCCCAGGCCGTCGCCCTGGCCGCCCGTGAGCTCGGCACCACCGCGGTGATCGTCATGCCCGAGGACGCCCCACGCTCCAAGCGGGCGGCCACCGAGGGCTACGGCGCCGAGATCGTCACGTACGACCGCTACACCGGCGACCGCGAGGCCATTGCCGAGGCCCTGGCCGCCGAGCGGGGCCTGGCACTCATCCCTCCGTACGAACACCCGCACGTGATGGCGGGACAGGGCACAGCCGCTCTCGAACTCCTGGAGGAGACGGGCGAGTTGGGAGCGCTGGTCACGCCGGTCGGAGGCGGCGGACTGATGGCGGGCAGCGCGACCGCCGCCAAGGGCCTGCACCCGGGTATCCGCATGGTCGGCGTGGAGCCGGAGGCCGGCGACGACACCAAGCGGTCCCTGGAGGCGGGGCGGCGCGTCAGCATCCCGGTACCGAAGACCATCGCCGACGGGCAGGCCCTGCACACACCGGGCGAGCTGACCTTCTCGGTGAACCGGCGGCTGGTCGACGAGATCGTGCTGGTCTCCGACGACGAGATCCGCGACGCCATGCGGTTCGCCTTCGAGCGGCTGAAGATCGTCGTCGAGCCGAGCGGCGCGACCCCGCTGGCCGCCCTGCTCGGCGGCCGGGTGGGCGGCCTGCCGGACCGGGTCGGTGTGATCGTCTCCGGCGGCAATGTCGACGCGGAGCGCTTCGCGCGGCTCTGTGCGGGCGGGGGCTGAGGGGGCGGGGTCTGGGCGGGCAGGTCTGGGCGGGCGTCCTCACTCGAATGGCAGGCCGGACCGGACAGGCGGACGATGGAGTGGTGGGGCCAGGCCACCGCCGGTGCCGTCCAGGCAGGGCGGGAGACGGAGACCGGCCCCGGCCGTACCGAAACACGGCCGGAAGGGAGAGCCGTCATGTTTGAGGTGAAGACGCTCGACAAGCCGGACGAGCGCCGCGATTTCCCGCGGGGCCACCTCGAAGCGGTCCACATGAGCGGACTGGACTTCGCCGTGGGCACCTTCGAACCGGGCTGGCGCTGGTCCGAGTCCGTGGCACCCATCGCGGGCACCAAGAGCTGCGAGGTCCACCACAACGGCTATGTGGTCCAGGGCCGCATGCGCATAGCCATGGACGACGGTGGCGAGGGCGAACTGGGCCCCGGCGACATCTTCGTGGTGGCACCCGGACACGACGCCTGGGTCGTCGGCGACGAGCAGTGCGTGGTCTACGACTTCGCGGGCGGCATGGCGAAGGACTACGCCAAGGGCAAGTGAGCCACACCCGCTCCGTACCGTCACCTCACACGGTGACGACGATCTTCGCGCGTGCGTGCTCCACCTCCAGATGCCGGATGGCCTCGGCCGCCTCGCCGAGCGGATACGTCCGCTCGACGGCCGGGGCGATCTTCCCTGCCTCGGCGAGTTCCCGCAGGGCCGCGAGGTTCTCCTTGCGTGCCTTCGCCGGGAGTTGGAGCACCCGTTGCCGGACGAAGGGGGAGAGGAGCAGTCCCCGCAGCGTGAGCCGCACGGGGCCGAGGAGGCTGCCGCCCTCGTACACGCCCCCGCCGGACAGGACGACCGTTCCGGCGGGAGTCGTCGCGCGCCGCAGATCGCCCAGTGAACGATTGCCCACCAGGTCCAGTACGACGTCGTAGCGGCGTCCGGCGCGGGCGAAGTCCTCCCTGGTGTAGTCGACGACCTGGTCCGCCCCGAGCGACCCGACGAGTTCGACATTGCGCGCGCTGCACACAGCGGTCACCTCGGCGCCGTACGCCTTCGCGATCTGTATGGCGAAGGTGCCCACGCCGCCCGACGCGCCGTTCACCAGGACGGACTGCCCGGCCCGGAGCCCGGCCACGTCCCGCAGCCCGATGAGCGCGGTGTTGGCGGCCAGCGGCATCGCGGCCGCCTGCTCGAAGGAGAGGCCGGCGGGCTTGAGGTCCGTCTCGCTGTCCTTGGCACACACGAACTCGGCGAACGTCCCGTCCGCCTCGCCGTACACCTCGTCGCCCGGATGCAGCCCCTTGACCCGGTCACCGACCGCCTCGACGCGGCCGGCGAAGTCCCGGCCCCTGATCCGCACCTTCGGCGCGCGCGGTCCGAACGCCAGCCGGGCGATCTTCGGGTCGCCGCGCAGGTAGTGCCAGTCGTAGGCGTTCACCGAGGCCGCGTGCACCCGGACGAGCACCTCGTCGGCGGCCGGCACCGGCTGCTCGACCTCCCTCAGCTCCAGTGTGTCCGCCGAGCCGTACCGGTCCTGGACGACTGCCTTCATGGGACCCCCTCCGTCGTTTCGGAGCGTAGGGAAGAGGCCTCGCCTTGCCATCGGAAACCGATCGGTCTACTCTGCTGACGTAGGTAAACCGATCAGTTTCCCGATGCTCCTGGAGACTCGCATGACCACCATCGAAGGTTCCGTCGCCCTGGTCACCGGCGGCAGCCGCGGCATCGGCCGGGCCCTGGTGACGACCCTGTACGAGCGCGGCGCGAAGAAGGTGTACGCCACCGCCCGCGACCCGCGGACCGTCACGCACCCCGACGCCGTCCCGCTGGCGCTCGAGGTGAGCGACGCGGCCTCCGTCGCGGCCGCCGCCGCACAGGCCCAGGACGTCACCCTGCTGATCAACAACGCGGGCGCGTCCGTGAAGGCCGGCTTCCTGGACTCCCCCGTCGAGGACGTCCGCCGCGAGTTCGAGACCAACTTCTACGGCCCGCTCCTCGTCACCCGGGCCTTCGTCCCGGTCATCGAGCGCAACGGCGGCGGCCACATCCTGAACGTCCACTCGGTGCTGTCGTGGCTCGGCATCGCCGGCTCCTACAGCGCGTCCAAGGCCGCCCTGTGGTCGCAGACCAACTCCCTGCGCCTGGACCTGAGGCCGCGCGGCATCGGGGTCACCGGCCTGCACGTCGGGTACGTCGACACCGACATGACCGCGAAGATCGACGCCCCGAAGGTCACCCCCGAGAGCGTGGCCGCACAGGCCCTCGACGGCATCGAGTCCGGCGCCCACGAGGTGCTCGCCGACGACCTGTCCCGACAGGTGAAGGCAGGACTAGCCGCCGACCTCGCCACGCTGTACCCGCAGTTGGCGGCCTGAACCGACCGCGTATCGGCCCGCCGTCTTCCGGACGTCCTGGCTCGGGCCCCCGGCTCGGCCGGCCCTGGGCGGTGATGGCATGGGTGTCGGTGTGGGTGAGCCTGCGTGGAGTTCGGCGGTGGTCATCGGGGCCGCGGGTGAGGGTCGCGGGTCGGTGGGTCCGGGACTTGTTCCGCGCCTGGCGCACAGGTGTCGCCCGCGCGCCCGCGTTCGGGTTCGGGTCCCTGGCTCGGCCGGCCCTGGGCGGTGATGGCATGGGTGTCGGTGTGGGTGAGCCTGCGTGGAGTTCGGCGGTGGTCATCGGGGCCGCGGGTGAGGGTCGCGGGTCGGTGGGTCCGGGACTTGTTCCGCGCCTGGCGCACAGGTGTCGCCCGCGCGCCCGCGTTCGGGTTCGGGTCCCTGGCTCGGCCGGCCCTGGGCGGTGATGGCATGGGTGTCGGTGTGGGTGAGCCTGCGTGGAGTTCGGCGGTGGTCATCGGGGCCGCGGGTGAGGGTCGCGGGTCGGTGGGTCCGGGACTTGTTCCGCGCCTGGCGCACAGGTGTCGCCCGCGCGCCCGCGTTCGGGTTCGGGTCCCTGGCTCGGCCGGCCCTGGGTGGTGATGGCATGGGTGTCGGTGTGGGTGACCTGGGAGCCGTGCCCGCGGTCGCGTCCCCGGCGCGAGTGGTCAGGGCGGCGATCGTACGGGCGTCGGTGTGGGCGACCTGCGCGGAGTCCGGTGGCGGTCATCGGGACCTCCGGTGAGGGTTGCCGGTCGGTGGCGTCGGGACCTACTCCGCGCCCGGTGCGTGGTACCCGGCGATCGTGAGCCGGGCCTCGCGGGTGGCGGCCATGGCCGTGAGCTTCCCGGCGCCGGCCCC
This sequence comes from Streptomyces sp. SAI-127, assembly GCF_029894425.1. Lineage (NCBI taxonomy): Bacteria > Bacillati > Actinomycetota > Actinomycetes > Kitasatosporales > Streptomycetaceae > Streptomyces > Streptomyces sp. SAI-127. The sequence continues at coordinate 1,455,577 of NZ_JARXYJ010000001.1, read as the reverse complement.
GGGTCAGATCGGCAGCAGTCGTCCCACCAGCGCGCTGAGCTGGCGGGCATTGCGGCACTCGTGCATCTCCACCGACTCGGCGTACTCGTACGCGGCCGAGTCGCCCGTGCCCCACTGCGCACGCGCCTCCGGGTTCAACCAGTAGACACGGCGTGCCCGTTCGGTGATCTCCCGTACGGCGGGCAGGTTCGGGTCGCTCATGTTGGTGCGGGCGTCACCGAGCACGAACACCGTCGTGCGCGGGCTCAGCGCATCCCGGTACAGCGACGCGAACTCGCCGAGCGCCACGCCGTAGTCGCTGCTGCCGTGCCACCCCGTCAGCGTGGCCTCGGCCCGGATGCGGGCGCCGAGCCCCTCCGGGTCGGCCGCGCCGTGTTCGAGGAGCCGGGTGATCTCGTCGAGCCGGTTGACGAAGGCGAACACCCGCACCTTGCTGAACTGGTCGTGCAGCGCCTGCACCAGCAGCATCGTGAAGTCCGAGAACCCCGACACCGAGCCCGACACATCGCACAGCAGCACCAGTTCGGGCCGGGCCGGCCTGCGTCGCCGCAGTACCGGTTTCATCGGCACCCCGCCCGTGGACAACGAACCGCGCAGAGTCCGCCGTAGATCGATACTGCCCCGCGCGGCACGGCGGCGACGGGCCGCGAGCCGGGTGGCGAGCTTGCGGGCCAACGGCTGCACCGTGCGCCGCAGTTCGGCCAGCCGGTCCTTCCCGGCGAACAGGAAGTCGACCCGGTCCGTCGTCGGGGCCACCGCCCGCCGCGCGATCTCGTCCCTGCCCCGCCGTTCGGCGACCCGCCGCCGGGCCTCCGCCGCCACCAGCGCGCGGAACGCCTCGATGCGCCGCCGGAGCTCGTCCTCAAGGAGCCGGTCCGTGAACCCGGACATGCCCTGTTGCCCCCGGACGTCGTCGCGGACGCGCGCGAGCAGCGTCTGCGGGCGCAGCCGGTCGAGGGTCTGGTACGACGACCAGCCGTCCGACGCGGGCGAGTTGCCGTATCCGCCGAACCCGTCCACGGCCTCCACCGCCAGCCGGGCCATCAGGGTCTCGTCGTTCGCGGCGAGGGCCTTGGCGAGGCGCTCGCGCAGGTCGTCCGGGTCCCCGGAGGTCTCTTCGGGGGCGCCGACGCCCCGCGGGAAGTACAGGTCGAAGACCGGGTCGAACACCTGCCGTTGGGCCGTGCCGTGCAGCAGCGTCGCCGCCAGGCCCTCCCGCAGCCGCTCCCGGTCCGCGAGGCCCAGCGCCTCGACCGCCTGGGCCGCGTCCACGGTCTCACCGGTCCCGATCCGGACACCGTGCGCGCGCAGAGCGCCGACCAGGGAGGTGAGCCGCTCGGCGGTGCTCACACCGCGTCCAGGTCGAGCTTGGCCCCCGCCTTGAGGATGTCGTCCTGGTGCTTGAGCAGCACACCCAGACTGTCCCGTACGACCGTCTCGTCGAGATGGTCCGCGCCGAGCGCGAGCAGCGTCCGCGCCCAGTCGATGGTCTCCGCGACCGAGGGCACCTTGCGCAGGTCCATGGCCCTGAGCGCCCCCACGACCCGGACCACGGACTTCGCCAGCGCCTCGTCCAGGCCCGGCACCCGCAGCCGTACGATCCGCCGCTCCAGCTCCTCCTCGGGGAACCCGATGTGCAGGAACAGGCAGCGGCGGCGCAGGGCCTCCGACAGTTCGCGGCTGGCGTTGGAGGTGAGGACGACGAAGGGACGGCGGGACGCGGTGATCGTGCCCAGCTCGGGGACCGTGACCTGGAAGTCGCTGAGCACCTCGAGCAGCAGGCCCTCGACCTCGACGTCCGCCTTGTCGGTCTCGTCGATCAGCAGCACCTTGGGCTCGTCGCCGCGGATCGCCGTGAGCAGGGGCCGGGAGAGCAGGAACTCCTCGCTGAAGATGTCCGTGCGCGCCTCGTCCCACGTCTCGTCGCGCCCCGCGCTGATCCGCAGGAGCTGCTTGGCGTGGTTCCACTCGTACAACGCCCGGGACTCGTCCACACCCTCGTAGCACTGCAACCGGACCAGCCGGGCCCGCGCGACCTCGGCCACGGCCTTGGCCAGCTCCGTCTTGCCCACCCCGGCGGGGCCCTCGACCAGGAGCGGCTTGCCGAGGCGGTCAGCGAGAAAGACGGTGGTCGCGACCGCGGGCGAGGCGAGGTAGCCGGTCTCGGCGAGGCGTGCGGAGACGTCGTCGACGGATGTGAACAGCAACGGGGCCTCCTGCGCGGCGCGAACAAATGTCCGCCAACTATCTAAGCGCTTGTTCACCCGTTCTGTCACGTGGTGCGAGAGGCCGCAGCAGGAAGGGGGGCGTCACCGAAGTGACGCCCCCCGACCGGTGCTCCTCACGCTGCCGAGCCCACCGCCTCCACCGCCGGAGTGCGCAGCACCCTGCGGGCCGTGACCAGGCCTGTCCCGATCGTCGCGGCCGCCGCGATCGACGCCACCGCCAGCCAGATGCCGAGGCCCTGGTGGGGCAGTACCGAGTCGGTGCGCACGACCGTGAACGGAATGATTCCGGCCAGCGCCGCCACCGTGCCGAAGCACAGACCGACGGCCGTGAGGACCAGACCTTCCACGCCCACCGTGCCCAGCACCTGCCCCGGGGTCGCCCCGGCGAGGCGCTGCTGCCCGAACTCCCGGCCGCGGTAAGTCGTCGCCGCGTACAGCGAGTTGACCAGCATCACGCAGACGAACACCACGATGATGCCGACGACCGTGAGGTTCAGCGTCTGAAGGTTCTTCGCGTCGACGGTCCGGACCGCGCCCGAGGCCCTCATGGCGTCGCTCTCCACACCCTGCATGTACAGCGTGGCGACGGACACCGCCGTGAACAGGATCAGCGACATCAGGATCCCGGACAGGTGGTCCGCCCGCCGGCGCAGGTTCCGCACGGCCAGCCAGCCGCTCGGACCGGTCAGCGGCAACCGGTCCAGGACACCCTTCAGCAGCCGCGGCGCGAGCAGCGCGAACCCCACGGACAGCAGGATCGCCCCGTACGCCGGTGTCGCCATGAGCGCCTCGTCCGTCGCCGAGAAGGCGAAGGTGGAGGTCACCGACACGGCACCGGTGCCGAGAGCCGCGTACGCGAGGAACGTCCGCGCCCGGCCGCGCGGTGGGCGTGTGCGCGTGGCCCGCCGTACGGCGAGGAAGGCGGCGCCCGCCGCGGCGATGAGCGTGATGTCGACACCCGACAGCAGCGCGACGGGGCCGAAGGAGTGGTCGACCGAGCCGGCGACCTGCCCGCTGTCCTGGAAGGCTTCCAGCAGGGCCTGTCCGCCGAGCATCGCCGGACCGATCGCCAGCACCGCACCGATCAGGGCGACGGCCACGGCCTCACCCACCACCATCCGCCTGATCTGCCCCGGAGTCGCCCCCGAGCAGCGCAGCAGCTCCAGCTCACCCGCGCGCTGGCGGACGTTGACCGTCAGCGTCGAGGCCACGGCGAAGAACACCAGGAGGGTGCCGTAGCCGCCGACGACACTCGCCGACATGGTCAGCGTGTCCGAGCTCACCGGGTCCACGCCCGGCCGGCCCGCCGTGTCGTACAGCGAGTTGAACGTCATGATGATCCCCGCGCCCAGGAAGGCGGCCAGCAGTGTCGCGAGGAACCGTCCGGGCCGTTGCCCTATCGACCGCATCGCCAGCATGAACATCGCTCACACCTCCGCTGTCACGTCGTCGCCCAGGTGCGCGAGGCGCTCGGCCACCGCGTCCGGTGTCGGTGCGTCCATCCGGCCCACGAGCCGGCCGTCCGCCAGGAACACCACGGAGTCGGCGTAGGAGGCGGCGACCGGGTCGTGGGTCACCATCACCACGGTCCGGCCGTGCACCCGCACCGCCTCCCGGAGCAGCCGCAGCACGTCCCGCGCACTACGGGTGTCCAGGGCGCCCGTCGGCTCGTCCGCGAAGATCACCCGAGGGTCCGTGACCAGAGCGCGGGCGATGGCGACCCGCTGCTTCTGACCGCCGGAGAGCTGGTCGGGACGATGGCCGAGGCGGTCGCCGAGCCCGACGGAGGTGAGGACCTCCTCCGCCCTCCTCCGGTCGACCTTCCGGCCCGCGAGCTTCAGCGGCAGCACCGTGTTCTGCGCGACCGTCAGCGTCTCCAGCAGGTTGTACTGCTGGAACACGAATCCGACCCGCCCACGCCGGAACCTCGTCAGCTCCGCCTCGCCCCCGCCCGTCAGCTCCGTGCCGTCCACCCGCACGATCCCGCTGTCCGGCCGGTCGAGACCGGCCGCGCACTGCAGCAGCGTGGACTTGCCGGACCCGGACGGCCCCATCACCGCGGTGAAGGTGCCCCGGCCGAGGCTCAGCGTGATCCCGTCCAGGGCGGTCACGGCACTGTCGTCGGTGCCGTAGGTCCTGCTGACCTTCACCAGCCGCAGCGCCTCGTCGGCGGGTCCCGTGTCCTGCCTGCGTCGTGAGCCTGTGCGAAACATCGTCGTCCCCCTTTGTCCGGCACGCCGTGTGCCCTGCTCAAGAAGCTACGGAGCCGCGGGCCGGGGCACATGGGGCGCAGAACCCGTCTTCCGGGGTGTATTCAGTGACACCCCCGCACGGATACGGCAGGGTTGATCGCCATGACCGACGGAACAGCCTGGCTCGCCGAGGCCCAGTCCATCGCCTACGGCGGCTACAGCGTGGTGATCGCCCCCGACCTCGAGTCGGAATCGCTGGCGAGAAGGATCGCCGAGACCGCCCGGGGTCCGTACCGGCCCCGCCCCATAGGGGAGTTGACCGGCCGTCAGGTGCAGGACCTGCTGGAAGGCCTCTACGGAGGAGTTTCCGAGGGCATCGCCCTGCGCCACGGCGAGCTCGACGAGTGGTCCTACGTCATCAAGTACGGCGGCTGGCAGGGCGAGTTCGGCTCCGCCGGCCGACCGGTCGACCGGGGCGGGCTGCACGTCTTCCACCTGGAGTACGAGGAGGAGAACGGCAGGCCGGTGCCCCCGCGCTTCACCTACCGCCACGACGAGAACCTGATGTGCGCGTTCAACCTGTACCTCGACGGCAGCTGGGCCCAGGGCAGTCCCGAGGGTGACTCCGAGGTGGCCGCCGTCGTCCAGGAACGGCTCACTGCTGCCGGACTGCCCGACGACGAGCTGGACCGCCGGGCCGTGCACCGGGCCTGCCTTGAGGTCATCCAAGGGCACTTCGGCCTCACTCTGCCCCGCGAGCGGATCCTGGAGGACACCCTGCCGACGCTTCTGCTGACCGCACCGTGACCCACGGACGCCGACGGCGGTCGGCGTTGTCAGTGCGGCGCTGTACGTTTCCGGACATGGGGATCTATCTGGTGAGCGTGGGCGCGCGGGAGTGGTTCGACGCGGACGAGGAGGAGGGCCGGGGGGCCGTCGCCGCGGGGCTGAACGAGGAACTGCGCCGCCGGGGGCTGCCGCCGTACGAGTCCGTGCCCGAGGACACGGAGTTCGTCCGTGGGTCGGGGCTGCAGTTCGAGGAGAAATTGGTGCCGTCCATGGACGGTTTCCTGCGGCTGGCGCGTGAGCATCTGGCGCCCTCCGAGCCGGAGGCCCTCCTCGACTGGTCGGTACTGGTGCCGGTGTCGCTCGACGTGGAGGTCGAACTGCCCGTCGAGTCCGCCTACTCGGACACCACGGTGATCGCCGGAGCCCCGCGGATCCTCGACCTCGCGCGCCGGCTGGCCGAGGCCGTGCGCCTGCCCCTCGACGAGATACCCGAAGCCTGCGACAACCTCGACCTCACCATGTGGTTCCTCGACGGCGAGGCGAAACGGGTGGCGGACGCCCGGCCCGGGCCGTGGGGCGAGGACCTGGACGCGGCGTTCTACGTGGCGCTGTATCTGCGCGCCGCCCAGCACTCGCTGCGGCGGGGGTGTCCGATCGTCTACTGCTGACGTCACCCCGGCTGTGCAGCAGAAGTAGATTCACCTCCGAGCAGCCGAAGGGACAACGGCATGACCGATGGAGTCGACAGCGCGCACACGGCCGCCGACCGTACCGCCGTAGAGGGCCTCACGGTGGAGCACCGCACCAATCCGCTCGGCGTGGACGCGGACCGCCCGAGATTCGGCTGGCGCACCGCGTCCCGGGTCCGTGGCCGGCGTCAGACGGCGTACCGCCTCCTGGTCGCGTCCACCCCCGACCGCCTGGCCGACGGCCGCACGGACGTCTGGGACAGCGGCCGGGTCGACTCGGCGGACTCGGTGGCCGTGCGCTACGCGGGCCCCGGGCTGCGCGCCTCGACCCGCTACCACTGGACGGTCCAGGTCTGGGACGAGAACGACCGCAGGCTCCCCGAGGCCCCGACCGCCCGCTTCGAGACCGGCCTGCTCAGCACCGACGGCGTGACCGGCTGGGACGGCGCGAAGTGGATCAGCATGGCGGGCAAGGCGCCGAACAGCGCGGGCTCGCCGCTCCTGAGGAGGCAGGCGGACCTGAAAGCCGGCCGCGTGCGCGAGGCCCGGCTCTACGTCTCCGCGCTCGGCGTGTACGACGCCTACGTCAACGGCCACCGGGTCACCGTGCCCCAGGACGGCTCCACCACCCACGAACTCCTCACCCCGGGCTGGACCAACTACGACACCACCGTCAGCTACTTCACCTACGACGTGACGGGCCCGGTGGTGGGGAAGCCGCAGGTCACCCTCGCGGCGGTGCTGGGCAACGGCTGGTTCAACGGCCGCGTCTCCGACAACAGCGTCTACTACTCCGAGGACGGCAACCGCCTCGCCCTCAAGGCCAAACTCCTGATCCGCTACGAGGACGGCTCGACCCAGACCGTCGTCACCGCGCCCGGCGACGACTGGAGGGCCACGGACACCGGCCCCTACCGCGCCGACGACATCTACGACGGCCAGACCTACGACGCCCGCAGGGAACTGCCCGGCTGGACCGAGAACGGCTTCGACACCTCTGCCTGGTCCGGCGTCGAGGAGCACGACTTCACCACCCGGTTCCCCGAGTCCCGGCTGGTCGCCTACCCCGGCGAGTCGGCCCGGCTCATGCCCGAATGGGACCGCAGGCCGCGGTCGATCACCGTCTACACCGGCGGCGGCGACTTCGTCCCCGACCCCGCCCGCACGGTCACCGATCCCTCCCGGGCCGCCACCACCCACACCACCCTGCACCCCGGCGACACCGCCGTGATCGACCTCGGCCAGAACCTGGTCGGCGTCCCCCGCTACACCCTCCGCGGACCCGCGGGCGCCGAAGTGGCCTTCGCACCGGGGGAGATGCTCAACGACGCCGGCGCGGGCGCGGACGGCCCGGAGGGTTCCGTCTACCGGGCCAACCTCCGCACCGCCGAAGCCACCAGCACGTACATCCTCAAGGGCGACCCGAAGGGCGAGACCCACCAGGACTCCCTGACCTTCTACGGCTTCCGCTACGTCTCCGTCACCACGACCGCCACCGTCACCCTCACCGAACTGACCGGCAGGGTCGCCACCTCCGCCCTCCGCGACATCGGCACCGTCGAAACGGACGACGCCGACGTCAACCAGCTGATCAGCAACGTCCGTTGGGGCCAGCGCGGCAACTACCTGTGGGTACCCACCGACTGCCCGCAACGCGACGAACGCTGCGGCTGGACCGGCGACACCCAGCTCTTCGCCCACACCGGTCTCTACAACGCCGATTCGGTCGCCTTCCTGAGCCACTTCCAGGACATCCTGATCGACTCCCAGCGCACCTATGGCGCGGACGGCGCCCAGTTCACCTGGATCGCGCCCGGGGCCCGCTACAACGAGCCGGTCCCGGCGAGCGGTTGGGCGGACTGCGGAGTCGTCGTCCCCTGGACCGTGTGGCAGATGACTGGCGACACCACCCTCGTCGACCGCAGCTGGGAGGCGATGACGGCCTACATGGACTGGATCCGCGCGCGCACCGGAGACACCTACGCCGGACAGGGCGCGATCTTCGGCGACTGGCTGGCCTTCCAGGTGACCAGCACCCAGCTCATCAGCGACGTCTACTACGGCTACAGCGCCCGGCTCATGGCGGACATGGCCCGCGCCACCGGCCGCACCGGCGAGGCCCACGCCTACGAGGAGCTCTTCTCCCACATCAAGCGGGCGTTCATCACCAAGTACGTGAGCACCGAGGGAGGCCGCCTCACCGTGCGTTCCAGCCTCGGCTCCCCGCCGCCGTGGACCCCGGGAGGCAGTCCCACCCGGACCGAGGACGACAGCCAGACCGCGCTGCTCTGGGTGCTCAAACTCGGCCTGTACGACACCGAGGTCCAGCGGCGCGCACTCCTCGAGCTCCTCGTCCAGAACATCCGCAACGACGCCGCCTACAAGGCCGCCCACCCCGACAGCACCCGTGTCGGACACGCCGAGAACACCCTCTCCGTCGGCTTCCTCGGCGTGAACGTCCTGGCCCCCGTCCTCACCGAGGAGGGCCAGGTGGAGCTGGCGTACAAGCTGCTGCACCAGGACGCGATGCCGTCCTGGCTGTACTCCGTGAGGAACGGCGCGACGACGGTCTGGGAGCGCTGGAACTCGTACGCGAAGGAGGAGGGCTTCGGGCCGGTCGAGATGAACTCGTTCAACCACTACTCCTACGGCGCGATCATGGAGTGGATGTACGAGAGCATGGCCGGTATCGCGAAGGACCCGGCCCACCCGGGCTTCAAGCACTTCCACCTGCGGCCCCACCTCGACCCGACCGGCAGGATCACCCAGGTCTCCTGCTCGCACCGGTCGCCGTACGGCGAGATCGTCAGCGAATGGGCGGTGCGGGAGAGCGAGTTCAGGCACCGGGTCGCGGTCCCCGCCAACAGCACCGCGACCCTGCGCATCCCCACGAGCGACCCCGTCTCCGTGCGCGAGAGCCGCACCCCCCTGTCACGCGTCAAGGGGGTGACGTACCTGGGCTTCGAGGACGGCACCGCGTCCTTCGAACTCCCCTCAGGGCGCTACGAGTTGACCTCCGCGCTCGCCTGAGGGTCCACCAGCACCACCTCGAGGGTGCGCGGACCGTGCACCCCCTCGACCCGGTCCAGTTCGATGTCGCTGGTCGCCGAGGGGCCCGAGATCCATGTCAACGGGCGTACCGGGTCGAGGCGTTCGAGGGCCTGCGGCACGGAGGAGACGACCTGGTCCGGGACCCGTACGACACAGATGTGATGGTCCGGGACGAGGGTGATGCGGCGGCGGCCCTGGTCCGGGCCCCCGTCCAGCACGATGGTGCCGGTCTCGGCGACCGCCACCGCGCACGCCGTGACCACGCTGTCGACCCGGTCCAGTTCGTGCGGGGTGCTCTCGACCCGGTCCGGGACCTGCTCGGTATCGGCCTGCGCCAGCCATGAACCGTCCAGCCCCGGCGGTACGAGCACCGTCTTCGCACCCCGTGCCGCGAGCATCCCGGCGAGCGTCGCCGGCAGGTCGGCCGCCGTAGAGCGGTGCACGATCGCCCGGTAGTCCGCGAGGTTCTCGGCCAGCAGTTCCACCGTCTCCTCGACGCTCCGGTCGCCGTGCTCGCGCAGATACCCGCGCTCGATCGGGGTGTCCTCGCTCGGGGCGTCGGCCAGCGCGCGCCGCACCCGGCCCAGGATCCGTTCCCTGCTGCTCACTTGCCGCCCTCCTTGCCACCGTTGGTGCGCTGCCACCAGTCGCGGAAGGGTTCCGCGGGCACGGCGGGCAGATCACGGGTGCCGCTCCACGCCTTGCCGGGACCGGGCAGACTGCGCGGATGCAGGCGTCGGGTACGCGAGGCCAGCCGCTGGCCGGTGCGCAGTGCGCCCGGATGGGCGAACGCCCAGCGGGCCGCCCGCATCGCCGCCCGCTCGGCCGCGTGTCCCTTGGCGGGCTTCAGCACCACCTTGTTGCCTTCGCGGACCACCGGCCCGCCCTCCACGATCCGCTCCCGCAGATGCACCAGCACCTCGGGGATGTCGATGGCGACCGGGCAGACCTCGTAGCAGGCCCCGCAGAGACTCGACGCATACGGCAGCGAGGCGTCGATCTCGCTTGCCGTGCCCCGGAGCTGGGGGCTGAGGATCGCGCCGATCGGGCCCGGGTAGACCGAGCCGTAGGCGTGGCCGCCGGCCCGCTCGTACACCGGGCACACGTTCAGGCACGCCGAACAGCGGATGCAGCGCAGGGCCTGGCGGCCGACCTCGTCGGCGAGCGTGTCGGAGCGCCCGTTGTCGAGCAGCACCAGATGGAAGTTCTGCGGGCCGTCCTCGTCCCTGGTACCTGTCCAGGTGGACGTGTACGGGTTCATGCGCTCGGCGGTCGAGGAGCGGGGGAGCGTCTGGAGGAAGACCTCCAGGTCCTGCCAGGTCGGCACGATCTTCTCGATGCCGACGACCGAGATCAGCGTCTCGGGCAGGGTCAGACACATCCGGCCGTTGCCCTCGGACTCCACGACCACCAGGGTGCCGGTGTCGGCGACCATGAAGTTGGCGCCGGAGATGCCGACCTTGGCGCGCAGGAACTTCTCCCGCAGGTGCAGGCGGGCGGCCTCGGCGAGTTCGGCGGGCGTGTCGGTGAGGCCCTCGGGGGCCGGGCGACCCCACTCGCTCATCTCGCGCGCGAAGATGTCCCGGATCTCGCCCCGGTTGCGGTGGATCGCCGGGACGAGGATGTGCGAGGGCCGGTCCTTGCCCAACTGCACGATCAGCTCGGCGAGATCGGTCTCGTAGGCCCGGATGCCCTCGGCCTCCAGAGCCTCGTTGAGCCCGATCTCCTGCGTGGCCATCGACTTGACCTTGACGACCTCCGACTCGCCGGTCATCTTGACGAGTTTGGTCACGATCTCGTTGGCCTCGTCGGCGTCGGCGGCCCAGTGGACGGTGCCGCCCGCCGCCACGACCGACTCCTCCAACTGCACGAGGTAGCGGTCGAGATGACGCAGCGTGTGGTCCTTGATCTGCTTGCCCGCCTCGCGCAGCTCCGCCCAGTCGGAGACCTCACTGACGGCCTTCTCCCGCTTGGCGCGGATCGTGTGCGTGGCGTGGCGCAGATTGCCGCGCAGCGTCGGGTTGTTGACCGCCTCGTGCGCGGCCTTCGGGAAGGCCGGCATCCCTACGAACGTTCCGCTCATACGGCCGGTTCCTCCTCCGTGCTCGCCAGGATCTCCGCGATGTGCACCGGCCGCATGCCCGACTCCAGCCGGCCCATCGTGCCCCCGATGTGCATGAGGCACGAGTTGTCGGCGGCGCACAGCACCTCCGCGCCCGTCGACTCGGCGTTGCGCACCTTGTCCGCGCCCATCGCCGCCGAGACATCGGCGTTCTTCAGCGCGAAGGTGCCACCGAAGCCGCAGCACTCGTCGGCGCCCGGAAGCTCCTTGAGCTCGAGTCCCTTGACCGCCTGGAGCAGCCGCCGGGGCCGGTCACCGAGACCGAGGCTTCGCAGTCCGTGACAGGTCGGGTGGTAGGTCACCGTGTGCGGGTAGTACGCCCCGACGTCCGTCACCCCCAGCACGTCCACCAGGAACTCCGTCAGCTCGTACGTCTTCGGCACCACCGGAGCGAGAGTGGTCGCGAGGCTCTCCCCGCGCCCCTCGGCCCGGGCCCGCTCACCCATCCGCGGATACAGCTCCCGCACCATCGCCCCGCACGATCCGGACGGCGTCACGATCGCCTCGTAGTCCCGGAAGACATCGGAGAAATGCCGGGCCAGCGGTTCCGCCTCATGTCGATAGCCGGTGTTGTAGTGCGCCTGCCCGCAGCAGGTCTGGGACATCGGGAAGTCGACGTCGACGCCCAGCCTGGTCAGCAGTTTCACCACGGCGCGCCCGGTGTCCGGATAGAGCGTGTCATTGACACAGGTCAGGAACAGGGCGACACGCATCGCGGCTCCTTGTGGTCGATCATCGGATGAGTGAAGCGTAGTCCGGGGTGGGAGTCCGGGGGAGACCCCGGTCAGTCCCCGGCGAGCCGGGCCTGCGCCTCGCGCCAGCGCGCGGAGTCGCCCCGCGGCTCGTACCGCGTGAGCGGCTGGGTCCGGGTGAGCAGTTCGCGCCCGCCCGCGAGGTCACGCACGAGCCCGTGGGCCCGCGCCTGGACCAGGACGTTGCCGAGCGCTGCCGCCTCGGTCGGCCCGGCCACCACCGGCAGCCCGCAGGCGTCGGCGGTCAGCTGGCACAGCAGGGCGTTGCGCGTCCCGCCCCCGACGACGTGCACGACGTCGACGGGATGGCCGGCCAGCCGCTGCGCCTCGTCGACGGCCTTGCGGTGGGCCAGCGCGAGCGAGTCGAGGATGCACCGCGTGACCTCGGCGGGGGAGACGGGCACCGGCTGCCCCGAAGCACGGCACGCCTCGGCGATCCGCTCCGGCATCCGGCCCGGCGCGAGGAACTTCGCGTCCCCGGCGTCCACCACCGACCGCAGCGCCGGCACCTTGGCGGCGTCGAGGAGCAGTTCGCCCAGGTCCGGGTCGCCCCAGGCCCGTACGCACTCCTGGAGCAGCCACAGTCCCATGATGTTCCGCAGATAGCGGACCGTGCCGTCGAGCCCCAGCTCGTTGGTGAAGTTGGCGGCCCGGCTCTCCTCGGTCAGCACCGGAGCGTCGAGCTCCAGGCCCGCGAGGGACCAGGTGCCGGTGCAGATGTAGGCGAACCGCTCGCCGGACGCGGGCACGGCGGCCACCGCGGAGGCGGTGTCGTGCGACCCGACGGCCGTCACCGGCACGGGCCCGCGCAGTCCGGTCTCCTCCAGCACCTCGGGCCGCAGCAGTCCCGCCGGATCCCCCGGCTGCCGCAGCGGCGCGAACAGTTCGAGGTCGATCCCGACCCGCTCGGCGATGTCGTACGACCACGCCCGCGTCCGGGGATCGATCAGCTGGGTCGTCGAGGCGTTGGTCAGCTCGGTGCCCTGCTCGCCGGTCAGCCAGTAGGTGAGCAGGTCGGGAATGAGCAACAGGCGCTGTGCGCCCACGAGTCGGTCCGCCACGAGCTGGTACAGCGTGTTGAACGGCGCGTACTGGAGTCCGGTCGCCGCATAGAGCTCCGGCGCGGGCACGGTCGCCCACACCTTCTGCGCGACCCCTTCGGTACGGGAGTCCCGGTAGTGCACCGGGTTGCCGAGCAGCGCCCCGTCGGCGTCCAGCAGCCCGTAGTCCACGGCCCAGCTGTCGATACCGACGGAGTCGACCTGCCCGGCGGCCCGCAGCCCGTCCAGGACACCCCCGTACAGCGAGAGGATGTCCCAGCGCAGGCCCTCGGGGACCCGGACCGGACGGTTCACGAACCGGTGTGCCTCGGACAGCTCCAGGCTGTCGGGGCCGACGCGGCCGACCATGACACGTCCGCTGGACGCGCCGAGGTCGACCGCGGCGTACGACTTCACGGACGCGCTCATCGCAGGAAGGCGGCCGCGACGCCGGCGTCGACCGGGACGTGCAGCCCGGTGGTGTGCGTCAGCTCCCCGCCGGTCAGCGCGAACACGGCGTTCGCCACGTGCTCGGGGAGCACCTCGCGCTTGAGGATGGTCCGCTGCGCGTAGAACTCGCCCAGCTTCTCCTCCTCCACGCCGTACACGGCCGCGCGCTTGGCACCCCAGCCGCCGGCGAAGATCCCGGACCCGCGCACCACCCCGTCCGGGTTGACACCGTTGACGCGGATGCCGTGCTCGCCCAGCTCGGCGGCCAGCAGCCGCACCTGGTGGGCCTGGTCGGCCTTGGTGGCGGAGTAGGCGATGTTGTTGGGCCCGGCGAAGACGGCGTTCTTGGAGGCGATGTAGACGATGTCGCCGCCGAGCTTCTGCGCGATCATCACCCGGGCCGCCTCCCGCGACACCAGGAAGGAACCGCGCGCCATGATGTCGTGCTGGAGGTCCCAGTCCTTGGCGGAGGTCTCCAGGAGCGGCTTGGAGATGGAGATGCCCGCGTTGTTCACGACCAGGTCCACCCCACCGAAGGCCAGCACCGCGGCGCGGAACGACTCGGCGATCTGCTCCTCGGACGTGACGTCGACGGTCACGGCGACGGCCTTGTCGGGCCCGCCGAGCTCCTCGGCGACCGCGGAGGCGTTCTCGGCGTTGAGGTCCGCGACGACGACACACGCCCCCTCTGCGACCAGGCGCTGCGCGATGGCCTTGCCGATACCGCTGCCCGCGCCGGTCACCAGCGCCACGCGGGTCGCGAGCGGCTTGGGCTTCGGCATCCGCTGGAGCTTGGCCTCCTCGAGGGCCCAGTACTCGATGCGGAACTTCTCGGACTCCTCGATGGGCGCGTACGCCGAGACGGCCTCGGCGCCCCGCATCACGTTGATCGCGTTGACGTAGAACTCACCCGCGACCCGGGCGGTCTGCTTGTCCTTGCCGAAGGAGAACATGCCGACACCGGGGACGAGCACGATCGCCGGGTCGGCGCCGCGCATGGCGGGGGAGTCGGGCAGCGCGTGCCGCTGGTAGTAGGCGGCGTACTCCTCGCGGTACTCGGCGTGCAGGACGTCGAGCCGCGCGATGGCCTCCTCCAGCGGAGCCGTCGGCGGCAGGTCCAGGACGAGCGGCCGCACCTTGGTCCGCAGAAAGTGATCGGGGCAGGAGGTTCCGAGCGCGGCGAGCCGGGGGTGCTCGGCGCGGGCCAGGAACTCCAGGACGGCCTCGGAGTCGTTGAAGTGCCCGACCTGCGGCTTGTCCTGGGAGGCGACGGCGCGGACATACGGTGCGAGGGCAGCCGCCCGCTCCCGCCGGTCGGCCTCGGGAAGGGCGCCGTATCCCTCGATGACGGGCCCGAAGGGCTCGGCCTTGCCGTGCTCCTCCAGGAACTTCTCGGCGGTCCGGATGATGTGCAGCGAGTTCCGCTCGCACTCCTCGGCCGTGTCACCCCAGGCGGTGATCCCGTGCCCGCCGAGGACGACACCGATCGCCTGCGGGTTGGCGGCCTTGATGGCGGCGATGTCCAGCCCCAGCTGGAACCCGGGCCGCCGCCACGGCACCCAGGCGACGGTGTCGCCGAAACACTCGGCGGTCAGCTTCTCCCCGTCGGCGGCACAGGCCAGCGCGATACCGGAGTCCGGGTGCAGGTGATCGACATGGGCGGCCTCGACCAGCCCGTGCATGGCGGTGTCGATGGACGGAGCCGCCCCACCCTTCCCATGCAGGCAGTAGTCGAACGCGGCGACCATCTCGTCCTCGCGCTCGACACCCGGGTACACATCGACGAGCGCCCGCATCCGATCGAGCCGCAGCACGGCGAGCCCACCCTCGGTGAGCGTCCCGAGGTCACCCCCGGACCCCTTGACCCACATCAGCTCGACGTCACCCCCGGTGACGGGGTCGGTGTCGGTGCCCTTGGCGGACGCGTTGCCGCCGGCGTAGTTGGTGTTGCGGGCGTCTGAGCCGAGCCGGTGAGACCGGGCGAGGAGGGCGGCGGCTTCGGGGTGGGTTGCCATGACGTTCGATTCCTTCTGGAGAGAGGGGAAGTTTTCCTACCTAGGGGCGCGGGGCTGCATCAATGTGCGGCTCCGCCGCGTGGGCGCGACCAGCCACAACGGACCCGCACCCCGCATACGACGGAAATCGGCAGACGCTTACGCTCCCCAACCAGCCTGTTCCCCACCAACCCGCTCGGCCACGATCTTCTCGGCCCACCCGGACCGCTTGTACGCAGCAATCGGATTGGCGTCCAACCCCGTCTCTTCCCGCAGCTCGGCCAGAAGCGGCCGCACATCCGTGTTGTACGCATCCATCAGCACAGCGTTGGCCTCCAGCACATCACCCTCGCGCTGAGCCACGGCAAGAGCGTCCCGGTCGACCAGCAGCGCCTTGGCGGTCGCTTCCTGGACGTTCATGACGGACCGGATGATCGCCGGAATCTTCGCCTCGATGTTGTGGCACTGGTCGAGCATGAAGGCGACGTCGGGCGTGTACCCGCCGCCACGGATGACCTCGTACATGATCCGGAACAGCTGGAACGGGTCGGCCGCCCCCACCATGAGGTCGTCGTCGGCGTAGAACCGCGAGTTGAAGTCGAACCCGCCGAGCTTCCCCTCCCGCAGCAGCGTGGCGACGATGAACTCGATGTTGGTGCCGGGAGCGTGGTGCCCGGTGTCGACGACGACCTGCGCCTTGTGCCCGAGCTTCAGACAGTGCGCGTACGCCGTCCCCCAGTCCGGTACGTCCGTCGAGTAGAAGGCCGGCTCGAAGAACTTGTACTCGAGCAGCATCCGCTGCCCGTCACCCAGACGGTCGTACACCTCGGACAGACCTTCGGCCAGCCGGTCCTGCCGAGCCCGCAGATCATCCTGACCGGGATAGTTCGTGCCGTCGGCGAACCACAGCTTCAGGTCCTGGGACCCGGTCGCGTCCATGATGTCGACGCACTCCAGCAGATGACCGAGAGCCTTCCGCCGCACGGAGGCGTCCGGATGGCAGATGCTGCCCAGCTTGTAGTCGTCGTCCTGGAACGTGTTGGAGTTGATGGCGCCCAGCTTCACGCCCCGCTCCTCGGCGAACTTCGCCAGCGCGGCGTAGTCCTCGACCTTGTCCCAGGGGATGTGCAGGGCGACGGTCGGGGCCACCCCGGTGAAGGCGTGCACCTGCGCCGCGTCCTCCAGCTTCTCCTGCGGAGTACGCGGTACGCCCTGCTGGGCGAAGACCTTGAAGCGGGTTCCGGAGTTCCCGTACGCCCACGACGGCGTCTCGACTGCCTGGGTCTTGAGAGCGGCCTTCACCGCGGCGAGCTCGGTCACTTGAGGGCTCCTGTGACGTCGGGTCCGAAGGGCTTGCGAACAGCTTCACTGTGAAACGATTCAAGACGCGAAAGTATGGCGACCTCGAAGGGGTGTCAACCCCTGCGGCCAAGGCTGTTGCCCGTGACCATGCCGTGACCTGAGTCCATCGAAACATTTTCGACACGAACCCATTGACGTGACATGCGCTCCATGCCTAACGTCCCGGCAACCAAGTTGAAACCTTTCACGACGCCGAGAGGGCCGTCCCGCCGGCGTCGTCGAGGAGCCCCCAATGACCCACCCGTCCACCACGGGTCCGGCCCCGGTTCTCGCGCTCAGGGACATTTCGAAGTCCTTCGGCGCGGTTCGCGCCCTGCGGGACGTCTCCCTGGAGCTGTTTCCCGGGGAGGTACACGCCCTCGCCGGCGAGAACGGCGCGGGCAAGTCGACCCTCATCAAGACCCTCGCGGGAGTGCACCGGCCGGACTCCGGCCAGGTAGTGCTCGACGGCGAGCCGGTCCTCTTCCACGGTCCCGGTGACGCCCGCGACGCCGGTATCGCCGTGATCTACCAGGAGCCCACGCTCTTCCCAGACCTGTCGATCGCCGAGAACATCTTCATGGGCCGCCAGCCCCGGCGCGCCCTGGGCCGGATCGACCACAAGTCCACGCACGCCGCGACCCTGGCGCTGATGCAGCGCCTCGGCGTCGAGCTCGACCCCGACCGCCCGGCGCGCGGCCTGTCCATCGCCGACCAGCAGATCGTCGAGATCGCCAAGGCGCTGTCCTTCGAGGCCCGGGTCCTGATCATGGACGAGCCGACCGCCGCCCTCACCGGCAGCGAGGTGGCCCGCCTCTTCGGTGTCGTCAAGGCGCTGCGCGAGCAGGGCGCCGCCGTCCTGTTCATCTCGCACCGCCTGGAGGAGATCTTCCGGATCTGCCAGCGGGTCACCACCCTGCGCGACGGCGCCTGGATCGCCAGCGAGCCGATCGAGGGCATGACCGAGGACGACCTCGTCCGCCGGATGGTCGGCCGCGACCTCGACGACCTGTACCCCAAGCAGGACGTACGCCCCGGCGAGGTCGCGCTCACGGTGAGCCGGCTGACCCGGGAGGGCGTCTTCACCGACGTCTCCTTCGAGGTCAGGAAAGGCGAGATCGTCGGCCTCGCGGGGCTCGTCGGAGCGGGCCGTACCGAAGTCGCCCGAGCCGTGTTCGGCATCGACCGCTGGGACGCCGGCGAGGTCTCCGTGGACGGCAGGGCCCTGGTCAACGGCGCTCCGTCCACCGCGATGGCCGCCGGCCTCGCCCTGGTCCCCGAGGA
Organism: Streptomyces sp. SAI-127; assembly: GCF_029894425.1. Classification (NCBI taxonomy): domain Bacteria; kingdom Bacillati; phylum Actinomycetota; class Actinomycetes; order Kitasatosporales; family Streptomycetaceae; genus Streptomyces; species Streptomyces sp. SAI-127. The sequence continues at coordinate 1,437,645 of NZ_JARXYJ010000001.1, read as the reverse complement.
CCGGCGCGCCCAGGGCCTCGTGATGGACATGTCCATCGAGCGCAACATCGGCCTCACCGGACTCCGTACGACCGTCAAGGCGGGCCTCATGGACCGCGGTGCCGAACGCAGCCGTTCGCTCGACTGGGCCGTCAAGCTCCAGGTGAAGTACGCCCGGATCGCCGACACCGTCAACACCCTGTCGGGCGGCAACCAGCAGAAGGTCGTCCTCGCCAAGTGGCTGGCCACCGGCCCCAAGGTGCTCATCGTCGACGAGCCCACCCGCGGCATCGACGTCGGCACCAAGGCCGAGGTGCACCGGCTGCTCAGCGAGCTGGCCGCCGACGGGGTGGCCATCCTGATGATCTCCTCCGACCTGCCCGAGATCCTCGGCATGGCCGACCGCGTGCTCGTGATGCACGAGGGCCGCCTCACCGCCGAGATCCCGCGCTCCGACGCCACCGAGGAAACCGTGATGGCCGCAGCCACCGGGAGGGCCGCCGCATGACGGTCACCACCCCCCAGCAGTCCCCTCCCGCTGAGGTGCCGAAGGCCGGTGCCACCCGGCTCGTCGACCGCGTCTTCAAGATGCGCGAGCTCGCCATCCTGCTCGTCTTCCTGGTGATGATCGTCGTCACCCAGATCGGGAACAGCGACTTCCTCACCGAGCAGGGCATCAAGGACCTGCTGCTGAACGCCACCATCCTGGTCCTGGTCGCCACCGGACAGTCGCTGGTGGTCATCACGAGGAACGTCGACCTCTCGGTCGGCTCCATCCTCGGGATCAGCGCCTTCGCCGCCGGTACCTATCTCCAGGGCGGCGGGAACCCGGTCGTGGCGATCGGGCTCGCGGTCCTGTTCGGCATCGGCTTCGGCCTGCTCAACGGCCTCCTCGTCAGCCTCGGCCAGGTGCCCGCGCTCGTGGTAACCCTCGGCACGCTCTACATCATCCGGGGCATCGACTCCATCTGGGTCGGCTCCCGCCAGATCACGGCGGCCGACCTCCCGGACGGCTTCGTGAACTTCGGCTCCGGCGGGATCTCCGCAGTGCCCTACCTGGCCCTGATCGCGCTGGCCGTGCTCATCGCCACCGCCTACTACCTCAAGCACTTCGGCAGCGGACGCGAGCTGTACGCGCTCGGCTCCAACCCCGAGGCCGCCCGGCTCGCCGGCATCCCGGTGCGCAAGCGGATCCTGGCCGCGTACACCTTCTGCGGCGGCCTCGCCGGTCTCGCCGGCGCGATGTACCTGGCCCGGTTCGGCAACGTCGACTCGGGCACCGGCAACGGCTACGAACTGACCGTCGTCAGCGCGGTCGTGGTCGGCGGTGTCGTCTTCACCGGCGGCTCCGGCAGCGTCTACGGTGCGGCTCTCGGCGCCCTGCTGCTGACCTCCATCAACAGTGTGCTGCCCGCCCTCGGCGTCAGCTCGGTCTGGGTGCTCGCCATCAACGGCATCCTGCTCATTCTCGCCATCGCGGTCGACCGGATCGTCGCGCTGCGCGTGGCCTCCGCCCTGAAGAAGAGGAACGCCCGCCATGCCTGACTCCCTGACGCGTGCGAGCCGCTGGTCCGCCTCGTTGAGGTGGGATGCAGTCGTCGGCGCGCTGCTCATCGTCGTGCTGCTGCTGTCCTTCGGAACGGTCGACGGGTTCGGCAACGCCCTCAACCTGTCCTTCCTGATCGGCAACACCCTGCCGATCGCCCTGATCGCCCTGCCGATGACCATGCTCGTGGTCTCCGGCGAGATCGACCTCTCCGTCGCCTCCACCGCCGGTCTGTCCGGCGCGGTCATGGGCGCCCTGTGGAACCAGGGCCTGACGATCGAGGTGATCATCCCGATCTGCCTCGTCCTCGGAGTGGTGTGCGGCCTGGTCAACGGCCTGCTCGTGACCCGGCTGGGCCTGCCCTCCCTCGCCGTCACCATCGGCACCCTCGCCGCCTACCGGGGCATCGCGCAGATCGTGCTGGGCTCCGACGCGGTGACCGACTTCCCGACGCAGTACCTGGACTTCGCCGCCGGTCGCATCGGGGACACGTTCATCCCGCAGGCCTTCCTGCCCTTCCTCGTCCTGCTCGCGATCGCCGTGGTCGTCCTGCACGCCACACCGTTCGGGCGGTCGGTGTTCGCGACCGGTGCGAGCGAGGAGGCGGCGCGTTTCGCGGGCATCCGGGTCAAGCGCCAGAAGCTGATCCTGTTCACGGTGACCGGCCTGATGGCCTCGCTCACCGGCATCTTCTGGGCACTGCACTACGCCAGCGCCCGCTACGACAACGCCACGGGGCTCGAACTCTCCGTCGTGGCAGCCGTGTTGCTCGGCGGTATCGACTTCGACGGAGGCAAGGGCACGCTCGGCGGTGCGATCGCGGGAGTCTTCCTGCTCGGCGCACTGCAGAACGTGATGAGCCTCCAGGACGTCTCCGCCCAGTCCCAGATCGTCGTCACCGGCGTTCTGCTCGTCCTCTCCGTGCTCGGCCCGCGGGTCGCACGGCAGATCTCGGTTGCGAGGGCCGGCCGCCGAGCCGCCTCGACACCGGCGTCCAAGGCGCCCACACCGGCCGCGTAGGTCCGGGCGCTCAAGGAAACCTCGTATCCGCTCACCTTCGTAAGGAAGATCCGTCATGCGTAAGTCATCCCTCCGCCGTTCCTGCGCGGCCCTCGCCGCCGGCACCTCCCTCGCCCTCGCGCTCACCGCGTGCGGCGGCACCACCAAGAAGGACGTGCAGGACGAGGGCGCCTCGGCCGCCTCGACCGCCAAGGCCGACCCGAACGCGGCCACCAAGAAGGGCCTGACCGTCGGCTTCCTGCCCAAGCAGGTCAACAACCCCTACTTCACCTCGGCCGACAAGGGCGGCGAGGCGGCCCTGACGGAACTGGGCTCGAAGTACAAGGAGGTAGGTCCGTCCAGCGCCACCGACACCGCCGGGCAGGTCTCCTACGTCAACACGCTCACCCAGCAGCAGGTGAACGCGATGGCCGTGTCCGCGCAGGACCCGGGCGCCCTGTGCACCGCCCTCAAGCAGGCCATGTCGAACGACATCAAGGTCGTCACCTACGACTCCGACACCAAGCCGGAGTGCCGCAACGCCTTCGTGTCGCAGGCCTCCGCCGAGGACCTGGGCCGCACGGAGGTGCAGCTGCTCGCCGAGCAGATCGGCTACAAGGGCGAGATCGCGATCCTGTCCGCCGCGCAGACGGCGACGAACCAGAACACCTGGATCGACTTCATGAAGGACGAGCTGAGCGACCCGAAGTACAAGAACATCAAGCTCGTCAAGGTCGCGTACGGCAACGACGACGCCCAGCAGTCCTTCCAGCAGACCCAGGGCCTGCTCCAGGAGTACCCGAACCTGAAGGGGATCATCTCCCCGACCACTGTGGGCATCAAGGCCGCCGCCCAGTACCTCTCCGGCTCCAAGTACAAGGGCAAGGTCAAGCTGACCGGCCTCGGCACCCCCAACGACATGCGCAAGTACGTCAAGAACGGCACCGTCGAGGGCTTCGAGCTGTGGGACCCGTCGAAGCTCGGCGCGCTGGCCGCCCAGACCGCCGTCGCCCTGGTCTCCGGCCAGATCACCGGCAAGGAGGGCGAGACCTTCAAGGCCGGCGGCACCACCTACACCATCGGCAAGGACGGCGTGATCAACCTCGGCAAGCCGACCGTGTTCACCGCCAAGAACATCGACCAGTTCAACTTCTGATTGCGGAGCGGTACTTCATGCAGCGCGTCTGTTTCCTCCTCAAGGTCCGTCAGGACAAGCTCGCCGAGTACCGCGAACGACACGCCGCCGTGTGGCCGGAGATGCTCGAAGCACTCTCGGCCACCGGCTGGCACAACTACTCGCTCTTCCTACGTGACGACGGCCTGCTCGTCGGCTACCTGGAGACCGAGGACTTCGAGGCCGCCAAGGCCGGTATGGAGGCCACCGCGGTCAACGCCCGCTGGCAGGCCGAGATGGGCGAGTTCTTCGAGTCCCTCGACGGAGCCCGCCCGGACGAGGCGATGAAACCGCTCACCGAGGTGTTCCACCTCGCCTGACCTTCCCCATCAGGACATCAGGAGCCGCACCCATGAGAAGACGCACACTGCTGGCAGGTGCCATCGTGTCCGCCATGTCCACCACCGCGCTCACCGGCGGCACCGCCCGCGCCGCCGACCCCGGTCCCTCCGTCACCCGGACCGGCACCACCACGCTCGACAGCCAGGCGGTCTTCTTCGTCTCCTACGACGGCCTCGTCAACAACAACTCGTTCCAGAAGAACGGCCTGCTGACCTACAAGGGCTATCAGTACGCCGTCTGGTACACCGCCGACAAGAACGCCGTCGTCGGCCGCCGCGTCCTCGGGGGAAGCACCTGGTCCACCGTCCAGGTCGGACACACCCTCAAGACCAGTGACTCCCACAACGTCATCTCCATGGGCGTCTCCAAGGTGGACGGCCGCCTCCACCTCAACATGGACTCGCACAGCGACGGCTTCACCTACGTCAAGTCGGTCGCCGGCCTCATGGACAACCCGTCAGGTCTGAGCTGGACCGCGGCCCGGTTCGGCGCACCCCAGTCCACCCTGGACGGCCTGGCCCTCACGTCGCAGTTCACCTACCCGCAGTTCCTCTCCACCCCCGACGGCAAGCTCCAGCTCAGCTACCGGGTCGGGATATCCGGCAACGGCCGCAACGCCCTCGCGGAGTACGACGGTTCGAGCTGGACCAACATCGGCGAGTGGTCCGCCTCCACCGGCACCTACACCAGCGAGCACGGCTCCTCGACGGCCCGCAACATGTACCTGCACGGCATCGACTACGACAAGAATGGCCGGCTGCACTCCTTCTTCACCTGGCGCGAGCAGAACGGCGCCGTGATGTGCTCCAGCGGCGGCATCACCAACCACGACACCGGTTACGTCTACTCCGACGACCGCGGCCGCACCTGGCGCAACAACGCCGGCACCGTCGTCGGCACCACCGGCGGCTCCGACAAGGTCGCCGTCACCGACAGCGGCCTGGTCATCGACGCGCTGAACCCGGACCACTCCCTGATGAACCAGGAGAGCCAGTCCACGGACTCCTCTGGCCTGCCGCACGCGATCATCTCGTACGTCCCCGGCCGCTTCGGTCAGTGCACCACGAACTACGTCTCCGACCGCACCGCCAACGGCCGCGCCTTCCACGTCCGCAAGAACTCCTCGGGCACCTGGCAGAAGACCGAGATACCGGTCGTGCTCGGCTCCAGCCAGCGCACCAAACTGATCCTGGACAAGTACGACAACGCCTACGCGATCTTCCCGTTCGGCCGGATCGCCGGCGCCTCCAAGGCGTCCGGGTACACCGACTGGACGGTCCTGTTCGACGGCAGCGGCCTCAACGCCTTCGGCGAGGTCGTGATCGACGAGATGCGGGTCGCACAGAGCAACGTGCTGTCGTTCATGTACCAGGAGAAGTCGAGCGGTACGACGCCCTCGGCGCTCCACGTCGTCGACTTCGCACTGCCTGCCTGATCGTGACCGGTGTGGGGGCGACTCGACGATAATGTGAAGGTCGTCCTGTCGCCCCCCGTCTTCCTGGAGGTCCCTGCCCGATGGCCCAGTCGGTGGGTATCAAGGACGTCGCCCGCGCCGCCGGAGTCTCCGTCGGCACGGTCTCGAACGTCATCAATCGTCCGGACTCCGTCGCCACCGAGACCCGGGCGCGCGTCCTGTCCGCGATAGACCGGCTCGGCTACGTCCGCAGCGAGTCCGCGCGTCAGCTGCGCGCGGGCCGCAGCCGGATCATGGGTCTGCTCGTGCTCGACATGGGCAACCCCTTCTTCGTCGACGTCGCGCGCGGCGCCGAACGGGCCGCCCGCGAGGACGGCCTCGGTGTGATGGTCTGCAACAGCGCCCAGAGCGCGAGCGAGGAGGCGGAGTACCTGTCCCTCTTCGCGGAGCAGCGGGTCCGGGGCGTACTGCTCACCCCGACCGACGCCTCCGGCCGCAACATCGACTCCTTCCGCCGCCACGGCATCCCCTTCGTCCTCGTCGACCGGGTCGCCGAGGGCACCACCGAGTGCTCGGTCTCCGTCGACGACGTCGCCGGCGGCGCCCTGGCCGTCCGCCACCTCGTGGACGCCGGGCACCGCTCCATCGCGTACGTCAGCGGCCCGCCCGGCCTCAACCAGGTCCGCGACCGCCGCACCGGCGCCCTCAACGCGCTGGCCGAGGCGGGCCTGGGCCCCGAGAACCTGCGCGAGCTTCCCACCGAACGGCTCGACGTGGCCGCGGGCCGGGACGCCGGCGCCCGTCTCCTGGGCCTCGCCGACCGCCCGACCGCCGTGTTCTGCGCCAACGACCTGCTCGCCCTCGGTGTCCTGCAGGCCATGTACGCGGCGGGGATCACGGTCCCCGACGACCTCGCCATCGTCGGTTACGACGACATCGAGTTCGCCGCCGCCGCGGCCGTCCCCCTCACCTCGGTCCGGCAGCCCGCCGTCACCATGGGTGCCCTGGCCGCCGAACTGCTTCTGGAGGAGACGGAGGCGGAGACCACCGGCAAGCGGCACGACCACCGCCGGGTGGTGCTCCAGCCCGAACTGGTGGTGCGGCGCTCCAGCCTGGCCGCCCGCTGACCCGGGAGTCAGTAAGATTTCATGATCGAAGGGGTCGGACGGCGGACGAACATGTGCTGAACTGGGACGCGTCCACAGAATGTCCGTCCGTCCCGGGAGCCCTGTTGACCGCGACCTACCGCCAGCCCGGCCTCGTCCTCACCGACCGCCGCTTCACCGTCCCCCTCGACCACGACGACCCGGCCGGGGAGACGATCGAGCTCTACGCCCGCGAGGCCGTCGCGAGCGACAAGGCGGGCCAGAACCTGCCGTGGCTGGTCTATCTCCAGGGCGGCCCTGGCTTCGGGGCGAACCGTTTCGTCGGCAAGGGGGCCTGGTTCGGCCGGGCCCTGAAGGAGTTCCGCGTCCTCCTGCTCGACCAGCGCGGCACCGGCCACTCCACACCGGCCAACCGTCAGACGCTCCCGCTGCGCGGCGGCCCCGCCGAACAGGCCGACTACCTGGCCCGCTTCCGCGCCGACTCCATCGTCCGCGACTGCGAGGCGATCCGCGCCCAGGTGACCGGCGGCGCCCCCTGGACCGTCCTCGGCCAGAGCTTCGGCGGTTTCTGCGCCACGACCTATCTGTCCCTCGCCCCCGAGGGCCTCGCCGGCGCTCTGATCACCGGCGGTCTGCCCTCCCTCGACGCCCACGCCGACGACGTCTACCGGGCCGCCTACCCGCGCGTGGAGCGCAAGGTCGCCGCGCACTACGCCCGCTATCCGCAGGACGTCGAACGGGCCCGCCGTATCGCCGACCATCTCCTCACCCGCGACGTCACCCTGCCGAACGGCTACCGCCTGACGGTCGAGGCCTTCCAGTCCCTCGGCATCCTCCTCGGCGGCGGCGAGGGCAGCCACCGGCTGCACTACCTGCTGGAGCACGCCTTCGTCCGCACCCCGCAGGGCCCGGAGCTCTCCGACGCGTTCCAGGAAGAGGTCCAGGGACTCCTCTCCTACGCGTCCCACCCGCTCTACGCCCTCGTCCACGAGGCCACCTACGGTCAGGACGAGCGCCCCACCGCCTGGTCGGCCGAACGGGTACGCTCCGAGTTCCCGCAGTTCGACGCGGCCAAGACCCTCGCAGGCGACGAGCCGTTGCTGTTCACCGGCGAGTCCATCCACCCCTGGCTGTTCGACTGCGACCCGGCCCTGCGCCCGCTGCGCGAGACCGCCGAGCTCCTGGCCGCCCGCACCGACTGGCAGCCCTTGTACGACCCGGCCCGCCTCGCCGTCAACGAGGTCCCGGTCGCCGCCGCCGTCTACCACGACGACATGTACGTCGACACGGCCCACTCCCTCGCGACCGCCCGCGCGATCCGCGGTCTGCGCACCTGGGTGACGGACGAGTTCGAGCACGACGGAGTCCGCGCGGGTGGCCCCCGCGTCCTGGACCGGCTGCTCGCCCTCGCCCGCGAGGAGGTCTGACGCCGGACATCCGGGCGGCCCGCGGGCGGCGACATGCCGCCCTCTCGATTCCGGCATAGGGTTCATTTCGGCCATGTGTCGATGCCGGAGTCGAGAGGACGTCAGTCGATGAGCACACCGTCACCCCACGGACGGTCCCGGATCGCCGCCCTCGCCGTGGCCCTGGCCGCCGCGAGCGCGCTCACCCTGACGGCCTGCGACGACGACTCCGGCGGCTCGTCGACGTCCAGCGACACCCCGACGGCCCCGGACACGGCCTCCTTCTCCGGCAACGCGGCCTCCGCGCTCGCGTCCGCCAAGGCCTCGGTGCGGGCCGAGGCTTCGAAACGGGCCGCGTCCGCCTCGGCCGCCGCCTCCTCCTTCGAGGCCTCCGTCTCCGCGGAGGTGGAGCGTGCCAACACGGCCGCGCGGATCGAGCTCGCCAAGGTCGACGGACAGGGCAACGCGATGTCCGACGTCACCATGACCGGCAAGCCGCGCTCCGAGACCGGCGGTCTGCTCGCCGTCGTCGTCACCATCACCAACAAGACCGACAAGACGGCCTCGTACGCCGTCCAGGTCGACTTCCTGGACTCGTCCGGCAAGGCGGTGGAGACCCGGTACGTCGGCGCCGAGGACCTCGAGCCGGGGCAGAAGGCACAGCCGGTGGCCGTCAGCCGCAAGCCCGCCGAGCCGGTGCTGACGCCCAAGCTGGCGAAGGCGCAACGGTATTGACTCAGACGGCCGTGGCCAGCGCGCCGGGCGTGCGGTGCGGGCTCACGACCCGTCCGTCCGGGAGGAGTTCACCGGTGTCGTCGAAGACGATGGTGCCGTTGCACAGCAGGCTCCAGCCCTGTTCGGGATGGGCCGAGACGATCACCGCGGTGTGGTGACAGGGGCTGTCGGCGGTGGGGCACGGGGGCTGGTGGCTGCACATGACGTCTCCTCGATGCGTTCGGCTCCTGCCTCGGTTCGGCCGCTGTCTCTGTGGTAGCCGAGCTTGTTTTCCGTTGGATGAGGAGACCCCCACATCGCCGGAATCTCATCGGTGAGTTCTCGTCAGGTGGGCCGGTCGGCGGGGCGGTTAGGCTGGTGGCGATGCAAGAACAGTTGATCGATCTCAGTGGCGACTGCGCGCGGTGCTTCGGCCTGTGCTGTGTCGCCCTGCCCTTCACCGCCTCCGCGGACTTCGCCCGCGACAAGCCGGCCGGGACGCCCTGCCCGAATCTCCGGGACGACCACCGGTGCGGCATTCACGCGAAGCTGCGCGGCGAGGGCTACACCGGATGCACGGTCTACGACTGCTTCGGCGCCGGGCAGAAGGTCTCGCAGGTCACCTTCGGCGGCCGGGACTGGCGTACCGGCCCGCCCGAGGACGCCCGCCGCATGTTCGACGTCTTCCCGGTCGTGCGCCGGCTCCACGAGTTGCTCCGGTACCTCACCGAGGCACTCACCCTGCCCGCCGCCCGTCCGGTCCACGCCGATCTGCGCGGCATGCTGGAGCGGACCGACGCGCTCACCCGGGGGACCGCCGAGGAAATCGCAGCGCTGGACGTCGACGCGCACCGGCAGGAGGTCAACGTCCTCCTGCTGCGGACCAGCGAACTGGTGCGAGCAGGCATCGGCGGCAAGAAGAAGAACCGCCGGGGCGCGGACCTGATGGGCGCCCGTCTCAAGGGCGCCGACCTGCGCGGAGCCACCCTTCGCGGCGCCTACCTCATAGCGGCCGACCTCACCGGCGCCGACCTGCGCGGCGCGGATCTGATCGGCGCCGATCTGCGCGACGCCGACCTGACGGACGCGGACCTGACGGGCGCGTTCTTCCTCACCCAGCCCCAGCTGAACGCGGCCCGGGGCAGCGCCGGCACCCGGCTGCCGGACTCACTCACCCGCCCTGGACACTGGACAGCGTGACTCCGAGGCGGCCGGGGCCTCGTCTGAATCCCCCACGGGGGCGGCCGTAGCGCCACCGCCCGCCCGCTGTTCCAAGTGCAGCCGCAGCCCCTCCGGCATCAGCGTCAGCCGCTCGGTGACGCTGAGCCGGTAGCCGGGGTCGGCCCGCAGCTCGTAGCGGCGCAGCAGCAGACCGAGCACCAGCGTGGCCTCGTGGAGCGCGAACTGCCGCCCGATGCAGGCCCGGGCCCCGGTGCCGAACGGCTTGAAGACATGCGGGGGACGCGAGCGTACGGCCTTGGGGTCGAAGCGGTCCGGGTCGAACCGCTCGGCGTCGGCGCCCCACACCTCGGGATCGCGCTGCAGCATCGGCGTGAGCACCAGCGTCCAGGCCCCGCGGCGCATCGGGTGCCGCCCGGCCAGCACGGTGTCCTGGACGGCCTCGCGGGCGAACGCGGGTGCCGTGGGCCACAGCCGCAGCGACTCGTCCAGCACCCGGCGCACGTACCGCAGCTTCGCCACCTGGTCGTAGCCCGGCACGGCGGCCGAGCCCCAGACCCGGTCCACCTCGGCACGTGCGCGTGCCGCGACCTCGGGGTGCCGGGAGAGGTAGTGCAGGGCGAAGGAGAGCGCGCCCGACGTCGTCTCGTGACCGGCCACCAGGAAGGTGATGACCTGCCGGCGGACGTTCTCCGGCGACAGCCGCTCACCGGTCTCCGGGTGGGCCGTCTCCAGCATCCGGTCCAGGAGATCGCCGTCCCCGCCCGCCGCGCGCCGGGCCTGTACCAGTTCGTCGACCATGCGGTTGAGGTAGGCGATGTCGTCCGCGTTGCGCTGCGCGGCACGCCGTAGAAGAGCCGGGAAGGGCACGGAGTTGAGGCGCTGCGCGTAGGTCAGGGTGCCCACCATGGCCGTCACGAAGGGATGCGGCCGGTCCCGCTCGAAGGAGCCGAAGTCATGGCCGAACCCGGTCCGCGCGATGGTCTCCAGGGTCAGCTTGGTCATGTCACCGGGGACGTCCACCGACCGGCCCGCCGTCTGCTCGCGGTCCCAGTGGTCCGTCAGCCGCCCGGCGACGGCCAGCATCATCGGGTGGTAGGCCTCCATCGCCTCGCGGCTGAAGCCCGGTGCCAGCACGTCGTGTGCCAGCTGCCAGTTCGGCTCGTGGTTGTACGCGGTGAACAGCCCGTCGCCGGCGACCGGCCGCAGATTGGCGACCCCCAGACCGACATGCTTCGCGAACCGCGACTCGTCCGCCAGGTCCGCCACCAGGTCGGCACCCCAGACGAACACGAACTCCCTGTTGAACGCCTTGCGCCGGTAGATCGGTCCCAATTGGCGGGCGAAGCGCAGGGAGTCCTGGAGCGGGGTCGCCCGGTTGACGCCGAGGACGTCACCGAGCAGGGGGAGCCGGCGCGGCGGGCGCGGAATGCGGTGCAGCTCCGGCCAGCCCAGCTCGGCACTGCGGAAACCCCTCGGCTGCGCGGCCCTTGTCGTCGTCTCCGCCATGACGAGATCTCCCTTGATCCAGCGGCAGTTGAGCGCGTTGTACGTGGGTTCAATAACGCGCCTCAGTCTGATCCCGTTGTTGAACCGGCGTCAAGTAAAGTGCGGGCATGGCCGGGAAGCAGGGCGAGCGCACGCGCCGCAGGCTCAGCACCGGGGAGCGCCGGGAGCAGCTCCTGTCGGTGGGGGCGAGGCTGTTCTCGGAGAGCCCCTACGACGAGGTGTGGATCGAGCAGGTCGCGGAGATCGCCGGTGTCTCGCGCGGGCTGCTCTACCACTACTTCCCGACGAAGCGGGACTTCTTCGCGGCGGTCGTCGAGCGTGAGAGCGGGCGGATGCTGGCCATGACCGCGGCCGTGCCCGGCGTCCCGGTGCGCGAGCAGCTCACCGCGGGGCTGGACACCTATCTGGAGTACGTGTCGGCGCACGCGCACGGCTACCGCGCCTTTCACCGCGCCGACGCCGCCGGCGACCAGTCCGTCCGCAAGGTCTACCAGCGGGCACTGGCCGCGCAGGAGCGGCAGATCCTGGCGGCACTGGCCGCGGATCCGGAGTTCGGGGCCCAGGCCGAAGAGCGCCCCGACCTCCAGCTGGCCGTCCGTGGCTGGCTGGCCTTCACCACGGCCGTCTGTCTGGAGTGGCTGAGGGGCTCGGACCTCTCCCGGGAACAGGTGCGCGATCTGTGCGCACGGGCCCTGCTCGGCGTTCTCAGGCCCTGACCGGGATTCGCACGTCCGTCATGCGTCCCACGGTTGGCTTCGTCGCCGATCTTCGATAGGTTAGGCAAGGCTTACCTTAGGAGGCAATGGATGGGTGACAGCCAAACCTGGACGGCCGCGCCTTCCGCGGCGGAGCACGCCCGGTCGGTGCTCGCCGCCTCGTGGTCCTGCGCGGTGACCGCAGAGGGCGGCCGCGAGGAGTTCGTCGGCGCGCACACCGTCGCCGAGGACGGGCGGGTGACACTGCAGGTGCCCGAGGACAGCGCCCTGGTCGCGGCCGCGATCTGCGCGCCCCGCGGCGAGCCGTCCGCCGTCCTGGAGTTCGCCGACGTGGCACCCGTCCCCGTGCGCAGCCGTATCCGCGCCCGGCTCTGGATCGCCGGCTGGTTCGTCCCCGGGGACGGCCGGCTGGAGTTCAAGGCCACGCGCGTGGTGCTGCGCCGGCCGTCCGGCGCGGTGGTCGTCGACCTCGACGAGTTCGCCGCCGCCGAGCCCGACCCGCTCGCCACGGCCGAGGCCCGGCTGCTCACCCACCTCGCCGACTGCCACCCCGACGCGGTCGAGCGGCTCACCCGGCTCGTCGACGCCGACAGCCTGCACGGCGCGGTCCGAGTCCAGCCCCTCGCCGTGGACCGGCACGGACTGACGCTGCGCATCGAGCGCGCCCGCGCCCACGGCGACGTACGCCTGCCCTTCCACGCGCCCGCCGACGACGTGTCGCGGCTGACGGAGCGCATGCACGTCCTGCTGACCCAGGCGAGCGCCGCGTCCTGCCCGCGTGCCCTACAGCGGCAGCGCACAGACCGCGACGGGTGAGGCGAACGGCCGGCCGGCGGCCCGCAGGCCACCGCTCGCCGTGTCCACGTGGAACACGCTGACGCTGCTGGACCTCTGGTTCGCCGCGAACAGCAGTGTCCCGTCCGGCGAGAAGGCGATCTGCCGCGGGAAGTCACCGTTCACAGGAACCGTGTCGAGCAGCCGGAGCCGGGCGCCGTCCGCCTCCACCGCGTAGCGCGTGAGGCTGTTGTGGCCCCGGTTGGCGAGATAGGCGTACGAGCCGTTCGCCGTGACCAGCAGCTGCGCCGGGTAGTTCGTGCCCGAGCCCGTTCCCGTGGACTGCGCCGCCCCGACGGAGAGGCGGCCGGTCTTGCGGTCGTAGGCGCAGACCGCCACCGTGTTGTCGGCCTCGTTGGCCAGGTAGGCGTACCGGCCCCCGGGATGGAAGGTGAGGTGGCGCGGTCCGGCACCGGCCCGGGTGTGCGCCTGCGAGACCTCCGTGAGAGCGCCGGTCCGTTCGTTCAGGCGATAGCTGTAGACGGTGTCCGTGCCCAGGTCGACGGCGAGCACATGGCCGCCGTCGGGACTGGTGAGGAACTGGTGGGCGTGCGGACCCTCCTGGCCGGGCCCCGGCGCCGGACTGGAGTGCGTGACCGTTTCCCTGCGCTCGCCAAGCGCTCCCGAGGAGTCGATCGGATGCACGGTCACACTGCCGGAGCCGTAGTTCGCGCTGAGCAGCCAGCGGCCGCCCGGATGCACCGAGAGATGACACGGCCCCGCCCCGCCGGTGCCGCGGCTCCCCAGGACCTTGCGGTCGGACAGGCGTACGGCGGTCACGGCACCGGCGTCCTGCTCGGCGACCGCGTACAGCGTGCGGCCGTCGGGGTGCAGCGCGAGATACGAGGGGTTGGTGACGCCGGTGATCGTGCTCGTGCCGGTGATACGCCCGCTGCCGGGGTCGTACGCGGCGACGCCGATGCCGTTGCCGCCGCCCTCGGCGGAGGTGTAGGTGCCGAGGTAGAGGGGGCGGGGGCCGGTCGGCGCCGGAGCGGACGGAGTTTTCGCCGGACTCGGTGAGGTTCCAGCGGGGGAGCCGGGAGTCCGCGAGGGCACCGACGCCGACGACGATCCGGACGACGTCGAGCAGCCGACGAGTCCCGAGGCCGCTCCCGCGAGAACGCCGACGAAGCCGCGCCTGCTCCAGCAGCCGTTCGCACTGCCCATCCCTGCGCACCCCGGGTGATCGATCGTCGCGGTCGTGACAGCCACCTTCGCCCGGATCACGCGCCCCGTGCAACCCGAGCCCGCGCGGTCCGCTACCAGTCGCCGTCCTGGACCGGCTTGCCCGGTGCGTCGCCCAGCTTCTTGACCTGGTGCGATCCCGGCGGCTGCCAGGGCTCGTGATCGTCCCCGAGCCAGTCGCCGACCGGCTTCACGCCCTCCAGCGGGTCCGACGGGGCGAGGTCCTCCGCGTCCTGGTCGTAGTAGTCGAACCAGGGCAGACCCGCGTTGGTGTAAGCGGCGCGGTCCACGGGCGACGGCGGGGGAGCCTCGCCGGTGATGCGGCGCCACTCGGGTGGTGTCACCAGATGCACGAACACCCGGCCGGCCGGTGTGTCCGCCCAGTCCGACAGGGGCCGGTCGTCCCGGTAGACCTCCTGGCGCATGGATCCGCCGACGCCGAGTCCCATGGCCGGAGCGCTGCGGGGCGCCCCCGCCGGAGCGGCAGGCGCGGCCATCGCCATCGGTACGGCAGCCCCGTAGCCCATGGCGGACCTGCTCACCGACCGCAGCCGCCGCTGCGCCTCCCGCCACTCGGCCAGTCGCTCCTCGACCAGCGGGAAGGACTGCAGCTGGACACCGCCCCAGACCTCCTCGCCCGTGACCTGCCCCTCGACGGTCGCGCCCAGCCCGAGCGGCACGGCCACGAACTGGCGGACCGTCCCCTTGCCGGAGTTGATGCCGTCCAGCCACGGCTGGCGGGGCAGGACCACGTAGTTCTGCGGGTCACGGGTCAGCCGGTCGCTCCAGGGCTTCCCGGAGACCGCGCACACCTTGCCCACCCCGACCTGGAGGGCGGCGGGCTCGGTGGTGCTGCCGAAGCTCAGCCACATCGCCTCGCGCAGATACACCGGCAGCATCACTCCGCCGCGGGCCCGCCACTGCTCCGGCACGGTGTCGGGGTAGTCGGAGACGCGGCGCACCGGGAACTCGCCGAGCCCCGGCGGCAGCGGATGCGTGCCCGTCTCGGGCAGCCGCAGGGTGCGGACGAACCGCACCGCCGCACCGCCCGGCAGCCGCAGTGTGTTCCCGTCGATCCGCACGCTCGTGCCGGTCATCGGCCTGCCCCCTGTGTCTGCTCGATGTGCCTACCTCACCTGGAACGACGGGAGAGCACCGGGCGGTTCCCGCGCCACCGCTCCTGGAGCCGGGTCAGATGCGGCATCCGCTCGCGCTGCTCGCGGGCGGCCCGGTCCAGTTCCTCCAGCAGGCGGCGGGAGCGGTGCTCGGTGTCGAGCTCGTCGAGGATGCGGTTGACCTCGGTGAGGACGGCGCCGTGCAGCTGCCAGTGGCGGGGGTCGCGCTGGATCTCCTCCAGCAGCAGCTGGGCCAGTTTGTCGCGGGTCGCCGTGGCCTGGCGCAGCTCGGCGGTGAGCCTGGCCTCCGCGGACTCGGCGCTCACGCTGACATGGGTGGTGACCAGGACCGCGAAGCTGACCACGGCGTCGCCGATCTCCGACAGCAACTGCTCCACCGTGCGGCCGGTCTCGGGCCCGAACAGCGGATCGGGAGCCTGTCCCTCGTCGACCGCGTAGGGCTCGTCGGCGAAGGGGTCACGCTCCTTGGCGAGGTCGGTGAGGGTGCGGGCGAGGACCCGCAGCACGACCGTGCAGATCTCCAGGGTGTCCAGGCCGGTGCGCAGCACCACCCGGTGCAGCAGGCCCTCCTTCACCCGGGGGTTCAGTTTGAGACTGTCCTCGGCCTGCCTAAGGGCCGCGTCCACCTCGACGATGTCGTGGTCGAGCTCGCGCGCCTCGTACAGCCGGGCCGTCGCCAGCTCCACGGGCGTACGGCCCGCGGCCTCCTCGCCGATCCGCAGCATCAGCTTCCGCAGCCGGCGGGCCAGCCCCTCGATCGACTCGCCCGCCTCGCCCACCCACACCGGGGGAGCGAGCAGCAGATTGAAGGCGAGGCCGACGACCGCGCCGATCAGCGTCTCCAGCACGCGCGCCCAGGCGGTGTCCCCGACGGTCGTCACCCCGAGCACCAGCATCGCGCTGATCGCCACCTCGGGCACGAACTCCTCGACCCGCACCAGCCGTCCGACCACCAGCGACGCCACGATCAGCAGGGCCAGACTCCACCAGGTCAGACCCACCAGCAGACTGAAGGCGATGGCGACGAGGACTCCGGTCACCACGGAGTTCACCCGGCGGATGCCGGTGGTGAGCGTGGAGTAGAGGGTGACCTGCACGACCAGCAGCGCGGTCAGGGGAGCCGTGAGCGGCGCCGATTCGGGGCTGAGCCGCAGCGCGATGACGTACGCGATCGTCGCCGCGCCCGCCGACCGCAGCGTCTGCACGACGACAGGGTCCCGGCGCCGCTTCACAAACCGCACCAGGGACGCCGTCCACTCACGTACATCTCGCATCCTCAGTGTGTTCCTCTTCCACATAGGCGTCCGGTGCACTCCTTGCGGACCGTAACCGTCCTCAAGCGTGCCCACATTGTGGGGTGCGGCCGGTTGACGGCAAGGGGCCAGGGCAGTGATCGCGGACACCCGGCACGAGCTCGGGCGATCCCTGGGGAAAACCCCCGGCGTCGACGGTGGACCGCCGGATGGCCCACGGCAGGTCGGGGGCGAAAGCGTGGAGCGATGACCTGGACACGGACCTCTACCATCCTGACCCTGATCATCACTCTCGGCACGGTCGTGCCGGCGGCGGCGACGACCCGGGCACCGGCCCCGACCGTCGTCGAGGCCCTCGACCGGACCGCGCACCCCCTGCGGACCGTCGAACCCGGCGGCGACACCCGCGATCTGCGCCCCCTCGACCGGATGATCGCCGACGCCGAGGTCGTCGGCATCGGCGAGGCCACGCACGGCTCGCACGACTTCTTCGCCCTCAAGGACCGCATCTTCCGCCACCTCGTCGAGAACAAGGGCTTCCGCACCTTCGCCCTGGAAGCCCCCTGGAGCACCGGCCTGCGACTCGACGACTACGTGGTGCACGGCAAGGGAGACCCGCGGCGCATCATGCGCGAGGAGTTCCAGCGCGACTACCTGTGGTGGAACAACACCGACTATCTGCGGCTCGTCGAGTGGATGCGGGCGTACAACGTCCGCCACCCCGCCGACCCCGTCCGCTTCATCGGCGACGACACCGCCTGGACCGGACCCGAGGTGTACGACGAGGTCGTGGCCCGCGTGGCCGCCGCCGACCCCGTCTCCGGCGAGCGCCTGAACGGGCTGTACCGCGGGCTGCGGCCCACCGAGCCGACGGGAACGTACATCGAGGGCTACCTCGGCAAGCCGTACGCCGAACGCAGGGAGATGGCCGAACGCACCGGCGAGGCGCTGGAGCTGGTGAGGCGGACGGGGGCCGGCGACCGGACCGTCCAGGACGCCACCGCGATCGACCGCACCGCCCGCCAGTACGCCTTCGATTTCGAGGAGCCCGGACAGATCCCCGACGCCATGCGCTACCGCGACCGGGCGATGGCCGCCAACGTGCTCTGGTGGCAGCGGCACACCGGGACCAAGGTCCTGCTGTCCGCGCACGACGCGCATGTCGGCTACGAGAGCTACGACCCCGCCTACCCGAAGATGCAGGGCGCCTTCCTGCGCGACGGCCTGGGAGCGGCGTACGTGAACATCGGCCTGACCTTCGACCGGGGCTCGTTCAACGCCACCGACCAGGACGAGACCGCCGTCCGGCGCTGGACCGTGGGCCCGGCCGCCCCCGGCAGCAACGAGCGGACCCTCGACCGGGTGAGGTACCGCGACTACGCGGTCGACCTGCGAACCGTCGGCTCACCCGCGCGCGCCTGGCTCCGCCAGGCCCGCCCGACCTACCGGATCGGCACCGCCTACCCCGACGGCCCGCACGACGTCGCCCTGGCCCGCACCCACGACATCCTGATCCACCTTCACCGGGTGGAGGCGGCCCGGCTGCGGGACCGGTAACCCGCGATCTTCGCGAGGTTGCCGCAGCGGTCCATCGAGCACCAACGGCGCCGGCGGGCCTGCGAGTCGTCCAGGAACAGCAGTGAACAGGCCGGGTTCTCACACTCCTTGACCCGCTCCAGGAGCGGGCCCCGCACCAGGAGTACGGCGTCCCGCGCCACCGTCGCCAGGGCCGCGCGGGCCGGACTGCGCGCCGTCCAGCGGACCGGACCCAGTTGGGGCGCGAGATCCGGCTGGGCGGCGACCGCGTTGACCCGCTCCACGTCGGCCGGGTCGGGCTCCCGGCCGGCCATCGCGGCGCGGACCAGGCCGTACAGGGCCTCGCGCAGGAGGCGGGCGTCCGCTAGATCCCGAGCGGTGACCCGCACCGCTGCCTCGTCGGTGGCCAGCTCCGCCTGCGTGATCCAGCGTGCGAGGGCCGCGGTGTCGGGGAGCCGCTCCAGCGGCGTGGCGTGCCGTTTGCCGAGGGTGGCCGCGAAGTCCAGACAGGGGCGGCCGCCGATGAAGGGGAACGCGAGTGCCGGGTCGGCGGGGGCGGGGCTGCCGGTCATGCGATGAGCGTACACCGGTTCATGGGGTGTCGGATTTGTGCACCGGCCCTCTTGACACCGGTTGAGGAGGTGTCGGATGGTGACACCAGTTCAACCGGTGTCAGTCGCTCGGGTGGCCGGGCAGGGAGCAGGTGCGGTATGCGTGCGGTGCGGATCGACAGTTTCGGCGGACCGGAGGTACTGGTGCCGGTCGACGTCCCCGACCCGGTACCGGGCCCCGGAGAGGTGCTGGTGCGGATCGCCGCGGCCGGGGTGAACCGGGCGGACGCCCTGCTCCGCGCCGGCCTCTACCACCGCGCCGGACGCCCGCCGCTCATCCCCGGTGCCGAGGCGGCGGGGGTCGTCGTGGAGGTGGGGGAGGGGGTGACCGACTTCGCGCCGGGACAGCGGGTCATGGCCCTGGACGGCGGCAAGTCGTCAGGTTTCTACGCAGAGTTGGCGACAGTGCCCGCCACCCACGTGGTCGTGCTCCCGGACGCCGTGGACCTGGTGCGGGCGGCAACTCTGCCGATCGCATGGCTCAGCGCCTGGTACTGCGTGCGGCACCTCGCCCGTGTCTCCAAGGACGACACCGTGGTGGTGAAGGCGGCGGCGAGCGGTGTGGGTACCGCGGCCGTGCAGCTCGCCGCCGAGGCGGGGGCGCGGGTCCTCGCCCTCGCCGGCTCGGCCGAGAAGGCCGCCTGGGCGGGGGAGTTCGGCGCCGACGTCACCGTCGACACCTCCGCCTTCCCCGAGGACGCCGAGGTCGAGGAGGTGCTCCGGCTCACCGACGGCCGTGGTGCCGACGTCGTCCTGGACACCGTCGGCGGCCGGGCCTTCGGCCGCAGTCTGCGTGAAGTGGGCCACGGGGGCCGGGTCGTGGCCCTCGCCAACGTCGCCCTGGAGCCGAGCACCGTCGACACCCGCGACTTCTATCCCAAGAACGCCTCGATCCTCGGCTTCCAGCTCACCAACCTCCAGATCCACGGCTACGACCCGCGCCCCGACCTGCGCGAACTGGCCGACCGGGTCGCCGCCGGCGGCTATCGCGTGCCGATCGAGACCGTCGTACCCCTGGAAGAGGCGCGGGCCGCCCACGAGCGGCTGGAGCGGCGTGACAACCGCGGCAAGATCGTGCTCTCGGTCGGACCCGTATTCGGCAAATGAGATGCGGGCGTCCTCCTCGCCAGGTGATCATCCGGAGAGTCGTGGGTGAGTCGTGGGTCAGTCGTGGGTGAGGAGACGCCGGTGGATCCAGTCGGGTCGGCGCGAGCGCGGGCAGCGCTGAACCATGTGGCGGCCGTCTCGGAGGGGCCGGCCGTCGCCCCGGACATGCGCATCACGCTGAACTTCCATCCGGACCGCGTGGCGCGCGGCCTGCCCCTCCTGGAGGCCCTGGCCCAGGACGGTGCCTACCACTCGCAGTTCGTCACCGGCACGAGCAACGGCGGGCTGACCGCGCACCCCGGCGGCGACCGCTGGCGCTGGGAGAGCCGGATCTTCGGCGGCGCCTACGACGACGCGGACGCCCATGACCGGCCCGTGTACGGCGCGCTGAACTTCCGCCGTCAGGTGGTGGGCGCGGCCCCGCGGTTCGGCTCCTCGCACTTCCGGCTGACCGGCGAGCCGCTGGCCCGCGCCACCTTCTGCTACCCCGACAGCGCCGCCGAGCCGGTCCACTTCGGGGTCGCCGCAGGCATGTCCCTGATCGCCCTCGCGGAGGCGGACGAGCAGGACGCCCTCAACGACTACATCGAGGCCCAGGTGCACGGCGGCGTGGACCTGGCCCGCGACGTGGAGGCCCTCGTCCTGGACGCGAGCTACCGGAACACCCCCGTCGAGGCGGCGGCACACCTGCTGCCCGTCCCCCTCGAGTGGCACCCCGGCTACCGGATCACCGTCGCGGAACTGCTCCGCCACGCCCACTACCGCGGACAGGAGTACGCCGACCTGGGCGCGAGCATCGCCGAGGACGGAGTCGTCGACCCGCGCATCATCGGCGACGCCGCCCGGACCGGCCGCTACGAACTCCAGCACCTGAAGATGGTCTGGCACACACTGGCCCGCTTCGGGGCGCCGGAGGCGACGGCACATGCGGGGCGACGCGCGCGGATCCTTCGCGCCACTGCCGACTCCGTCGGCGGAGGATAGGGGGTGACTGATTCATCCTTGTTTGATGCTTATGTGCCCGCACGGCCTCGGTAGGTGACTGCACCCGTCATCTGCTTCGTCGTCGCAGGCGCGTCAGGAGATGGTCCGTGAATCCGTGGGCACTGGTGGTGGCGGGTACGGCGGTTGCCCTCTATGGAGTGCTGTCACGACGGCTGTCCACCACGGTGGTGTCCGGACCGTTGGTGTTCGTGGCCGCGGGGCTGGCCATCGGCCCCCTCGGTCTGGGGCTCCTCCAGGAGGAGGGTCCGGAGCCGGTCCGGGCTCTGCTGGAGGGCGCGCTGGCGGTGGTGCTGTTCACCGACGCGTCGGCGATCCGGGGGCGCGAGCTGCGGCGGGAGCGGTTTCTGCCGTTGCGGCTGCTGGCTGTGGGGCTGCCGTTGACGATGGTGTTGGGGTGGCTGGTGGCATGGCCGTTGTTGCCGGGTCTTGGCATGTGGGAACTGGCTCTGGTCGCGGTCATTCTGGGTCCCACGGACGCGGCGCTGGGCCAGCAGGCCGTCTCGGACCGCAGGGTGCCCGCGTTGGTGCGCCATGGCCTGGACGTCGAGTCCGGGGTGAACGACGGTCTGGCGCTGCCGTTCTTCGTTCTGGCGCTGGCCGCGGCCGGCGGCGGCCATGGCGATCAGGGTGTCGGTGAGACGTTCCTGCGCGCCCTGCTGCTGAGCTCGGCGATCGGTTCCGTCGTGGGCTGGGTCGTTGCCCGGCTCCTGCGCTGGTCGGCCGCCCGCGGATGGGCTGCTCACGGGTGGCGCCAGCTGGCGTCGCTGGCTGTCCCGGTCGTCGCCTACCCCGTGGCCGTCGAGGCCGAGGGCAGCGGATTCATCGCTGTCTGGGTCGCCGGGCTGGCGTTCGGGAACGTCCTTCGAAAGTCCGCTGCCCCTGTGGGTGGTGCCGGCGCGGGCGAGTCCGGCGACGCCACCGCCTTCACGGAACGGCTCGGCCTGCTGCTCACCTCAATGAGCTTCCTGGCGTTCGGTGCGACCATTCTGGGCCCGGTGCTGGAGCACTTGACCTGGCGGATGCTGGTGTACGCCGTGCTGAGCCTGACCGTGATCCGGATGCTCCCGGTCGCCGTGGCCCTGCTCGGAACCGGACTGCGGCCGCCGACCCTCGCCTACATCGGATGGTTCGGTCCGCGCGGACTGGCCTCCTTGGTGTTCGGCCTGCTGGCTGTCGAAGAGCACCTGCCGGGCACACACGTCCTCGGCGGCGCAGTGGCATTGACGGTCGCCTTGAGCGTCTGCCTGCACGGAGCCACCGCTCCGCTGCTGGGCGGCCGTTACGGCGCCTGGTACGCCAGAACTCTCGCGATCCATCCCGGGCTCAAAGAGCACGCGGATGTTCCGGACGAGGGTGTCGGCACGCCTCGGGGCGGCCCGGATCCGGCACGGTAGCCATGACCAAACTGATCACATTGCCCCCGATGCGTCGGACGCGTTCCGTACCCTGTTCCGGGAACACATGCTCGACGCCGACCGTACGGCCGCCGAGCGGGGAGAAGGGGGCGGGACGTTGGTGGACTCCTGGGAGTGGGCCCGGCGGGTGCTGGAGGGGGCGGGTCTCGACCCCGGCCGCCTCGCCGGGCTAGGGCCCCTGAGTGGCGGCACGTACAACACCGTTGAGGAGCTTCTCCTGACCGACGGCACCCGTTACGTCCTCAAGGTACCGCCCGCGTCCACCGTTCCCGGCCTGCGCTACGAGCGTGAACTCCTGGTCTCCGAGGCGGAGTTCTACCGTGCCGCCGCCGTGGCCGAGGTCGCCGCGCCGCACGTCGTGGCCCTCGGTGAGGACACCGCCGTACCCCATCTGCTGATGACCGCGTGTCCCGGCGAGCCCTGGGACGGCTCGGTGACCGAAGCCGAACGGGCACCCTTGCGAAGGGAGTTGGGCCGCCAGGTGGCCCGGCTGCACACGGTGACCGGGCCGGGCTTCGGCTACCCCTCCGGTGCCCTCGGTCCACTCGCCCCCGACTGGCGGACCGCGTTCACGGTCATGATCGAGGCGATCCTGGACGACGCCCGGGACTACGGAGCACGGCTGCCCCGCTCCGTCGACCAGGTGGCGAGCACGTTGAAGGCCGGCTTCCCCGCCCTCGACGAGGTCACGGTCCCGGCCCTGGTCCACTTCGACCTGTGGGACGGCAACATCCTGCTGGACCGCCGGGCCGACGGGGAGCTCCGCATCGGCGGGCTCATCGACGGGGAGCGGATGCTCTGGGGCGACCCCCTCGCCGACTTCGTCTCCCTGGCGCTGCTCGGGGACATCAAGAAGGACGAGGCGTTCCTCGCGGGCTACCGGGAGGAGGGCGGCCGGGCCGAGTTCGACGTGCCGGCCCGGGTGCGCCTGGCCCTCTACCGCGCCTACCTCTATCTGATCATGCTCACCGAGACCGTCCCACGGGCGGTCGACGACGAGAAGGAACGCTGGGTCCAGTCGGCGGTGGCACCGGAACTCGTCGCCGCCCTTGACGAGATCGAGGCCCTCTCCCGGGTCGCAGGAGTCTGAACACCCTTGAACGGACGCACCGTACGCGATCTCAGACGCGCCAACCGCACTGCCGTGCTGCAGCGCCTCTACTTCGACGGCCCCCTCAGCCGCTTCGAACTCGGGCCGGTCACCGGGCTCAGCTCCGGCTCGGTCAGCAACGTCGTCGCCGACCTGGTGGCCGACGGCCTGCTGGAGGAGGCCGGCAGCGTCGACTCCGACGGCGGACGCCCCCGCACCCTGCTGCGGGTGTCGCCCGGCAGCGGCCACATGATCGGCGTCGACGTCGGCGAGACCCGGGTGCGCGTCGAGCTGTTCGACCTGACCCTCACCGAACTCGCCCGCGCCGAACGGCCGTTGACCCAGCGGAGCTACGACGTCGAGGCCATCGTCGGGCACATCCGCGACGGCATCGCCGAGGTGCTCGCCGGTACCGGGACCGAGCCCGAGGCGCTGCTCGGCGTCGGCATCGGCGTGCCCGGCATCGTCGCGCACACTCCTGGGAGCGGGGCCGTCGTGCACGGCCAGACGATCGGCTGGGACGCCGTCCCGCTGGAGGCACTGCTGCGCACCGGCTCCCCGCTGCCCGGCAGCGTCCGGTACTTCATCGACAACGGCGCCAAGACCCTCGGCCAGGCCGAGATGTGGTTCGGCGGCGGCCGCGGTGCCGGCAGCGCCGTCGTGGTCCTCTTTGGCTCCGGCGTCGGCGCCTGTCTGGTGACGCCAGAGGTGGAGCACGGCCGGGCGGTCGAATGGGGGCATCTGACCGTACGGGTCAGGGGGCGCCGCTGCCGCTGCGGTGCCCTCGGCTGCCTGGAGGCCTACGCGGGCGCCGAGTCGCTGCTCGAGCGCTGGCGGGAAGCGGGCGGCCGCCCGCCCGAGGGCGCCGACGAGGAGACGGCGCTGACCGCGATGCTCGCCGCCGCCCACCCGGCCGAGGACGCCGAGGCCGACCCGGTGGCCCTCGCCGTCCTGGAGGAGACCGCCGAGTACCTGGGCGCAGGCCTGTCCGACCTGATCAACCTCTTCCAGCCCGAGCGGATCATCGTGGGCGGCTGGGCCGGGCTTCAGCTCGGCGCCCGGTTCCTGCCCGCCGTACGGCGCCACGCGACGGCGTACGCGCTGCGGTACCCGGCCGAGAAGGTCACCGTCGACCTCGGCCGTCTCGGGCCCGACGCGGTCACCGTCGGCGCGGCCATCCTCCCGCTCGCCGACTTCTTCGCCCGCGGCGGCCGGCGGCCCGAACCCGCGCCCGAGGGGCCGGCACCGGCCTGGCGGACGGCCCTGGAGGAGCGGGCCCCGCACTGACGTTTCGCCGACCTGCGCGGAGGTACTCGCGCTCCCGCCATGAACGCGAAGGGAGGACGCCGTGGACCACCGTCAGGAAGCACCCGGCGAGAACGGTGACCCCGTCCCGCGGGATCTGCCGGACCAGCAGGCGGGCGAGGGCGAGGACCCCTGGGAGGTCGCCGACGTCCCCGACGAGAAGACCGGTACCGGAGACGAGCCCGAGGCCGTCCCCGACACCGACGAGGCGGGCACCGGCCGGCAGGGGGCGCCGCGGTCGGACACCGTGCACCCCGAGCACCCGGGAGCCGAGGAGTCCACCGGCTGACGCCTGGGCCGCAAGGGCCGCTCAGCCGACCTTGCGGCCCTTCATCGGCTCCGTCCGCGCCCCGGCGCCCTGCTGCATCCCGTGCAGGAACTCCTCCAGCACCTCGGTCGCCGTGTGCTCCGGGTGCCAGCCGAGTTCGGTACGCGCACGCGTGCAGTCCATCAGGGGCAGCCGCAGGACCGCGTCGAACAGATGCGGGGACGCGGGCAGCAGATGCAGACCCCACGCGGCCGCGATCGCCGAGCGGGCCGCGGGGCGCGGCAGCCGTACGCGGCGGGCGCCGAGCATCTCGCCCAGCAACTCGGCGTCGACCGGCGGCTCACCCGCCAGGTTGAAGGCGCCCCGCACGTCCGAGCGCACCGCCAGTGCGTAGGCCTGAGCGGCGTCGTCGGTGTGCAGTGCCTGCACCCGCAGACCGGGAATGTCGGGGAGGAAGGGCAGCAGATCGGGCCGGGCCAGCTGGCCCGGCAGGAAACGGCCGCCGAAGATGCGGCGCTGCTCGCTCGCCGACTCCCGCTTGAAGAGGAACGCCGGGCGCATCCGTACGACCCGCACGGCGGGGTGGTCGCGCTCGAAGGTGTCCAGGGCGCGCTCCAGATACGCCTTCTCCCGGCAGTACGCGGCGTCCGGCCAGCCGTGCGTCGGCCACGACTCGTCCACCGCGTGCTCCTTCGGACCCGGGGAGTAGGCGCCCACGGACGACGCGTGCACCAGTGCCGGCACCTTGGCCGCCGCGACCGCCTCGAACACCCGGATCGAGCCGAGGACGTTGGTGCGCCAGGTCATCGCCGGGTCGTGCGTCGGCTGGAACGCCCACGCCAGATGGACCACCGCGTCGGCGCCCGCGAACTCCTCGGTCAGATCGGTCTGTTCCGATGCCAGGTCGACCGCGGACCACTCGGTCCGCGCGGGCGACCAGTCCGGGATCCGCCGGGCCAGGCCCCGTACGGAGCTGACCTCCGGATCCTCGGAGAGAAGGCGCACCACGCTGGTTCCCACGTTGCCGGTGGCGCCCGTGACCACGATCCTGCTGCCGGTTGAAGTGCTCACGTTCGGCTCCTTCGGGCCGCTGGGGCGGGGGACCGCCCGAGTACCCGGCCACCGGCGATGCACGCGGTGCTCGGCACGGTCCGCGGCCACGAGATGATCACCCCATGAGTGAGATCATCCTGATGTCCGACGCGCGCGTCGCCGCAGTCCCCGTCGAGGAGAACGGCGAACCCCTCGTGGACGTCCGCGCCCACCTCCGCGTCGACGACCGCAAGCACGAGGACTCCCGGGGCGCCGAGGTCCATCTGCGCCAGGGTGTCCTCGACCGGCTGCTCCGGGCGCAGGCCCTGCTGCCCGACGGCCTGCGGCTGCTCTACGTCGAGGGGTACCGGCCGCCCGCCCTCCAGCGGCACTACTTCGAGACGTACGCCGACGCACTGCGCGCCGCCCACCCGGACTGGTCCGCCGACCGGATCCGCAGCGCGGCCAGCCGCTATGTCTCCCCGCCCGAGATAGCCCCGCACAGCGCCGGCGCGGCCGTCGACCTCACCCTCACCGACGCCGACGGCCGCGAACTCGACCTGGGCACCGCCATGAACGCCAACCCGGAGGAGAGCGACGGCGCCTGCTACACGGGCGCCGGCAACATCACCGAGAAGGCCAAGGCCAACCGGGCCGTGCTGGGCGAGGCGCTGAGCGCGGCGGGCCTGGTCAACTATCCGACCGAGTGGTGGCACTGGTCCTACGGCGACCGCTACTGGGCTCTGCAGACGGGGGCGCCCGCCGCGCTGTACGGGGTGCAGGAACTCGAGGCGGCGTAGCGATTGGCGGAGGCCGAGTCCCTGCGCCTCGGCGTCGGCCGTGTCAAAGGGCCCCGGCGACCTCGACGCCGGCAATCCCCAGGCTCAGGCGAACGCGTTCACGCCCGTGAGCTCCGCCGACAGCGTCCACAGGCGCTCCGCCTCCTCCGGGTCGGTCGCCCACGCCCTGACGCCGCTGCTCTCGTCGCCGTCGACGGCGGGCTCGGCGATGTCGCAGTCCTCCAGGTAGACCCCGCCCATTCCGGCCAGCTGGGGCGAGGTCGCCGCCCACACCTGCGTGGCCGCGCCCTGCTCCGGGCTCTTGAAGCCCGAGGGGTTGAGCACGTTGCCCTGCTCGTCGATCCAGCCGCGCTCCACCATCTCCGCCTTGGGCAGGTGGCGCTGCAAGGGGGTGAGGATGCCGCCGGGGTGGAGCGAGAAGGCCCGCACACCGCGGTCGGCGCCGAGCTTGTCGAGGTGGACGGCGAACAGGACGTTCGCCGTCTTGGCCTGGCCGTAGGCCTGCCACTTGTCGTAGCCGGTCCGCCAGTGGACGTCGTCCCAGCGCATCCCGGAGAAGTGGTGGGCGCGCGAGGACACCGAGACCACGCGGGCGCCGCCGGGCTCGATCGCCGGCCACAGCCGGTTGACCAGCGCGAAGTGACCGAGGTGGTTGGTCGCGAACTGCGCCTCCCAGCCGGACCCGAGCCGCGTCTCCGGGCAGGCCATGATCCCGGCGTTGTCGATGACGAGGTCGACCGTGCGGCCCGAGTCGAGGAACCGGTCGGCGAAGGCGCGTACGCTCTCCAGGTCGCCCAGATCCAGTTCGTCCAGTTCGACACCGTCGAGGCCGGCCAGGGCCTTCCAGGCGGTGTCGGGACGCCGGGCCGGCACGACGACCCGGGCGCCCGCCTTCGTGAGCGCCCGGGTGGTCTCCAGACCGAGCCCCGAGTAGCCGCCGGTGACGATGGCGAGCTTGCCGGACAGGTCGATGCCCGCGAGAACGTCGTCGGCGGTGCTGTGGGCGCCGAACCCCGAACCGATCTTGTGCTGTGCAGTGCTCATGACGGGAACGCTACGAATTGGAGTGCTCTCGAAGTCAAGCCCACACCACTCCGGGCACCGGGCCCGGACAAGAGGAAGCCCCGACCGGACGGGGGAATCACGGTCGGGGCGGTCAAGCGGTGAGCACGGACGGCGGTCGCCTCTCGGCGAAACGCTCCACAGGGCTTCAGCCGAACGATCGTCCCTGTGGGCAAAAGGTGAGGCCCGGGGACACTGTCCCGTCCGTACCCACGGTCTGTTCAACGGGCAACGACCCTGTGGTGTTCCGGTGTTGAGCGCATTCAAGGGTGAGCTGTGTCACCCGTGCCGACCGGTCGGAACGGTCTCGCTCCACAGGTTCTCGGCCTGCAGCAGCAGGCTCCCCAGCACGGTCGTGCCGTCGCCCCCCTGCCCGGCGTGCTCCCGCAGACCGTCCTGCAGCTGTCCGCGCAGCTCCCGCATCGCCGACTCGGCATGGTCGTCCGGACGGGCCGCGCCGTCGGCCGCCAGCAGCCGGTCGCTCTCCGCGTGACAGGCGTCGCCGATCAGCTGCAGGAGGTCGGCGTACGAGTCCAGCACCGGCCCGGCGGGTGGCGCGGGGGCGCGGCCGTCGTCGGCGGCCACGGCCAGGGTCCGGGTGAGCGCGCGGATGTGCCCGGTGACACGGCTCCAGCGCTCGTCGTCCTGTTCCGGCGGGACCGACGCGGGGAGCCGCCGTACGGCACGCCGCGGGGCGGCGGTCAGACGCAGGCTCTCCCGGCTCCAGCCACGGGCGGACCGCAGCGCGTCCAGCCGGCGCTCCAGCCGGGACGAGGCATGCGACCAGCCCTGCGCGTCCCACTCGTCGTCCCGCAGGTCACCGGCCACGGTGTGCAGCACATCGCCCGCCTCCCGGGCCAGCGCCGCGAGGTTCTCCCGTACGTCCCGCAGATGGATCGGCGGAAGCACGAACGCGTTCACGGCGATACCGATGACCGCGCCGAGCGCGGCCTGACCCACCCGGTGGCCGACGGCGAGGACGTCGGCGGCGCCGGTGGCGAGGGTGAACAGCGCGGTGGTGGCGCCGTAGATCCCCTGGTCGCCGAAACGCGGCCAGTTCGCCAGCAGCATCAGCAGCGGTACGGACAGCGCCACGGCACCCAGCGTGTTCCCGGTGACGGCCAGGGCCAGCGACGCCAGCAGTGCTCCGGCGCAGATCGCCGTGAACTGCCGGGCGGCCTGCATCAGCGAGCTGTACACGGTGGCCTGCACGAGCACCACCGCCACCCAGGGCGCCATCAGGGCCATCGGATCGCCCATCCACACGCCCGCCACGAGCCAGGCGAGGATCGCGGCGGCCGAGGCCTTGAGCGACTGCACGAGCAGATCGCGCTCCCGCCCGGGGCCACGGCAGGCGGCACGGGCCGCCCGGCCGACGGCATGTGCCTCCTCCCGTACCGCGTGTGTCGGGCGGGGCTGTCGACGTAGAGCTTCCGTCACACCAGTCATCTGCAGTGGGTTCCGTGCCGTCCGGCATGTCATGCCAAAGGACTGTCCGCAAGGGATGCCAGCAGGTGGGCCGGATCGTCGTAGATGGCCTGCGCGCCCGCCTCCACCAGGTCGGTGCGAGGGATGCCGCCGCACAGGACGCCGACGCAGCGCACGCCCGCCCGGGAGCCGGCCCGCATGTCCCAGACGGTGTCGCCGACGAAGACCGCGCGCTCCGCGGGCACCCCGACCAGCTCCAACGCGTGTTCGACGGGCTCGGGGGCGGGCTTGCCCTCCGCCACGTCGTCGGCGCTCGCGGTGGCCGTGATCGCGTCGTCCGCGGAGATCGCCCGGCGCAGCGCGGACAGCTCCGCCCCGCCCGCCGACGTGGCGAGCACCACCCGCCAGCCGTCCTGGTCGAGGCGGCGCAGCAGCCGCCCGGCGTCCTGGAGCGCCGGCAGCCGGTCGAAGTACTGCCCGTACAGGGCCTTGTGGGCGGCGCTGAGCTCGTCGTCCTGCTCCTTGTCGCGGTCGTCGCCGAGGAGATGGGCGACGAGGTCGTCGGAGCCGAGTCCGATGGCCCGGTGGACGGCATGCATCGGCACCCGGTGGCCCGCCTGCCGGAGCGCCTCCCACCACGTCGTCACATGCAGATGGTTGGTGTCCACCAGAGTGCCGTCGACGTCGAACACTGCCGCGCGTTGCATGAACCGCCCCTTTCCTGTCGTGCCGTTCCTGGTACCACGTCAGGCGTTCGCCACTCGGGACGGCACCCGGCCCTCCCGGGACCAGGCCAGCAGCTGTTCCAGATCCCAGGTGGTCACGATCCGCTCGGCAGGCACCCCGCACTCCTCCGCCCGCGCGCACCCGAGGATCTGCCAGTCGAGCTGGCCGGGCGCGTGCGCGTCGGTGTCGACGGAGAACAGCACGCCCGCGTCGACCGCCCGGCGCAGCAGCCGGCGCGGCGGATCGAGGCGCTCCGGACGGCTGTTGATCTCCACCGCCGTGCCGGACTCGGCGCACGCGGCGAACACCTCGTCCGCGTCGAACTCCGACTCGGGCCGCCCCCGCCCGGTCACCAGCCGCCCCGTGCAGTGCCCGAGGACGTTCGCGTGCGGATCGCGTACGGCGGCCACCATGCGCCGGGTCATCGCCCGGGCGTCCATGCGCAGCTTGGAGTGCACGGACACCACCACCACGTCCAGCCGCTCCAGGAGTTCCGGTTCCTGGTCTAGCGAGCCGTCGTCGAGGATGTCGCACTCGATGCCGGTGAGCAGCCGGAACGGCGCCCATGTCTCGTTCAGCGCCGCCACCACGTCCAGCTGGTGCCGAAGCCGCTCCGGGGACAGCCCGCGGGCCACGGTCAGCCGCGGCGAGTGGTCGGTCAGCACCGCCCACTCATGGCCGAGCTCCGCCGCGGTCCGGCCCATCTCCTCGATCGGGCTGCCGCCGTCCGACCAGTCGGAGTGCAGATGGCAGTCGCCCCGCAGCAGCGCCCGCAGCTTCTCGCCGCCCTGGGCCCGTGGCGCGTCGGACTCACCCTCCAGCTTCTCCAGGTAGCCGGGCACCCCTCCGGCCAGCGCCTCACGCACCACCTGCGCCGTCTTCGGGCCGACGCCCTTGAGCGACTCCAGCGACCCGGCGGTCTGGGCGCGCTCGCGCACCTCGTCGGCGGGCAGGTCGGTCAGCACCCGGGCCGCCGTACGGAAGGCACGGACGCGGTACGTCGGTGCCAGGGACCGCTCCAGCAGGAAGGCGATCCGGTCCAGGGCTTCGACGGGATCCATCGCCACCTCCTCCGTCCTCCAGGGTTCCCCACGCTCACGGGGCCCGCACGACGGGCGAGCGGTTTGTCCGGTACGCCGCCGGGTACTGCGATGCCTCGTCGGATGTCACTCGGACCTCGGACCCCGGACGTCCGGCAACCGCCTCGTCACCCCTGACGACGCCCCCGTTCCCGAGGAGGCCCAGATGTCCGCCCCCACCGCACCCCGCAGCAAGGTTGCCGTGATCACCGGAGCCGACTCCGGCATCGGCCGGGCCACCGCCGTCCGGCTGGCCCGGGCGGGGATGGACATCGGTATCACCTGGCACAGCGATCTCAAGGGTGCCGAGGAGACCGCCGAGGAGGTCCGCGCCCAGGGGCAGCGGGCCGTCGTGGCCCAGATGGACCTCACGCGGCTGCCCGTCGCCGCCGGCACGGTCGACGAACTGTGCGACCGGCTCGGCCGCCTCGACGTCCTGGTCAACAACGCGGGCACGGGCACCATGACGCCTTTCCTCGACCTGGAGCTCGACACCGTCCGCGAGGTCCTCGACGTCGACCTCGTCGGCCCCTTCCTGTGCGGCCAGCGGGCCGCCCGGCACATGATCCGGCAGGGCTCGGGCGGCCGGATCGTCAACGTGACCTCCGTCCACGAGCACCAGCCGCGGGTCGGCGCCGCCCCCTACTGCGCGGCCAAGGGTGGCCTCGGGCTGCTCACCCAGGTCATGGCCCTGGAACTCGCCGAGCACGGCATCACCGTCAACGCGGTCGCACCCGGAGAGATCGCCACCCCGATGACCGGCCAGGACGACAGCGACGTGCACACCGAGGACCGCCCCGGCGTCCCGCTCGGCCGCCCGGGGGACGCCCGCGAGGTCGCCGCCGTGATCGCCTTCCTCGCCGGGCCCGAGGCCACGTATGTCACCGGCGCGTCCTGGAGTGTCGACGGCGGCATGCTCCGGATGGGCCCGCAGGCCGGTTCGCACCTCGAGGACGACGAGTGGCGGCGCCCTTGAGACTGCGCACCAGTACGTGTGACCGCCCGGGCTTCACCCGGGTCCGCTGTGGCCGGGGCTTCCGCTACCGGGACTCCGAGGGGCGGCCGATCACCGACCCGGACCTGGCACGCCACGGTGCTCGCCGCCGTCGCCCTCGCCGTCACCGCCGAGGACGCCCGGGCCACCCCGACAGCCCGGCAGATGACCCGGGCCGTGCGCGAGGTCAGCCACTACCTGGGCAACACACCCGCGCTCACCCGGCTGGACGAACACGGGGACTTCGGGCGGCCGGCCACCCAGGGCGCGGTCGAGGCGGCGGTCCTCGCGCTGCTGGGCGGTTGACGCCCGCCCCTCGCTCCCGGCCATTGCGTTCTACGCTCTATGCATGACCGAAATCGCGAGCCCGCACATCGCCACCCCGCGGATCATCGTGCTCGGGGTCCAGCCGACCACGCCTCCCTTCCGGATCGTGGAGATCGACGGGGAGGTGGTCGGCGAGGCGAGGGCCGTCACCGACGTCCTGGAGGCGGCCGCCGCCTTCGGCATCACGGTCCACGACCTGGACGACCCGGACGTGGTCCGCTGGGTGGGCGGCGACAAGTTCACCTGGACCCGGCACTGACCCCGGTTCAGCCGACGGTCCACTTCTGGTTGACGCCGCCCGTGCAGGTCCACAGCTGCAACCGGGTGCCGTTGGCCGAGCTGTTGCCGGTCACGTCGAGGCACTTGTCGGCCTGCGGGTTGACGATGTCGCGTGCGCCCGTGACGGTCCACCGCTGGGCCCCGGAGCCGTTGCAGTCGTAGAGCTGGACCGCCGTCCCGTCCGCGGTGCCGCCGCCCGTCACGTCCAGACACTTCCCGAGCGCGCGGATCGTGCCGTCCGAGCCGACGGTCCACTGCTGGGCGGCGGTACCGTTGCAGTCGTAGAGCTGAACGGCCGTCCCGTTCGCGGGATTCGCCCCGGCGACGTCCACGCACTTACCGGCCAGGCCCCGGATCGCCGCCCCGGTCGCCGTGTCGCCGGTGGTCACCGACACGTGGTCCACCACGAGCTGCTGGGGAAAGGCCGTGGAGCCGTCCGGGTCGCCGGGCCAGTAACCGCCGACCGCGAGGTTCAGGATCAGGAAGAACGGCTTGTTGAACACCCAGGCGCGGCCGCCCAGGTCGGCGGGCGTGCGGCGCTGGTAGACGTTCCCGTCCACGGACCAGGTGATCGAGTCGGGTGCCCAGTCGACGGCGAAGGTGTGGAAGGCGTCCGCGAAGGCCTGGCCGTTCGGCAGGGAGTAGCCGGCGCCTATGCCGCCCGAGCCGGAGTAACCGGGGCCGTGGATCGTGCCGTGGACGGTCGAGGGCTCGAAGCCGACGTTCTCCATGACGTCGATCTCGCCCGAGTCCGGCCAGTTGACCGGGGTGCCGAGCATCCAGAACGCGGGCCACATGCCCTGCCCGCGCGGGATCTTCATCCGCGCCTCGACGTGCCCGTACTGCGCCGTGAACTTCCCTGAGGTGTTCAGCCGGGCCGAGGTGTACTGGCAGGTGCCGTACCAGCACTGGTAGTTGGCCGGGTTCTCGCGCCGGGCCGTGATCACGAGATGGCCCTGGCCGTCGAGAGCGGCGTTCTTGTTGCCCGACGTGTAGTACTGCCGCTCATGGTTGTTGACGTTGTCGCCGGTCTCGATCTGCCACTTCGAGGAGTCGACGGCGGCTCCGGCGGGCCCGTCGAAGGTGTCGGAGAAGGTCACCGCGGCGGCGGAGGCCGCGGCGGGTGGGTCCGCCTGGGCGGTACCCGACGAGATGAGGACGGCGGACAGGGCGGCGAGGAGACATCTGCGCAGCAGGCGTGAGGCGGCCACGGCTCTTCCTTCGAGGTGGGGGGTGAAGGTGTCGCCTCTTGATTTAAGGAGTGAGTTAAGGAGCCGTCAATACTTTGGTACGGACCAGGAGTTGAGCCAGGCGGGATTCCTTACGCCTTCTTCGCCGACTTGGCGGTCGGCTTCTTGTGCACCGCCCGGCTCAGCCGCCGCCCCAGCAGCAGATAGCCGATCAGAGCGCCGGTCGTGTTGAGGATGACGTCGTCGATGTCGAACGCCCGCCCCTCCACGAGCGCGCCCTGCGCGAACTCGACCAGCAGCATCACCACGGCCGTCAGCAGCAGGATCCGCAGCAGCCCACGGGTCTTCGGGGCGATGATCGGAACCAGGATGCCGAACGGGATGCCCAGCAGGATGTTCCCGCCGATCTGCTTGAAAGCGTCCCGCATCTCGGGCTGGTCCAGATACGCCTTGAGGGAGGCGCCGGGATGCAGGTTGGTGTGGGTCAGGTCCACCGAGGCGGGCGAGGGCTCCAGGGTCAGCCGGGCCAGGACGACGGCGAACGCCACCATGAACGCGAAGGCGAACACCATCGCCACGAAACGCACGACGAGGGAGAGCGGATCGCGCCGTGGGCGGGCGGGTTTCGCCGCGCGCTCGGTCTTGGCGGTGCCGGGTTTTGACCCCGCTCGCGAACGTGAGGGCGCCCAGGCCATTAAGTCCTCCACTCTCAACTTCCCCGTGTCGTAGGGCGATTACCCCTGAACGGCCCGAGAATGCCGCCGCGCCCCGACGGGTCGCCGGTTTCCCTTCGTACGGTCGGGGCACTCCGGGCTGAGTACCGCGCGCGTCGCCACCGCACGCCCCCGGGCCGGTGTTTGGATGGCGCGCGACGGACCTTTCCCAGGCCGCGGCGGCGAGGAGGTGGCGCATGAACGGGCGTACGACACTCCTCGCCACGGCCGAACTCCTCGGCTGGTGGGCCGCGCTCGCCGTTCTCTGGCTCGTGTTCATCAGCACCGTGGACACCCTGGAACTCGTGGTCGGCGCGGGCGCCGCCGGCCTCGGCGCACTCGCCGCCCGGGCCGCCCGGAGGGCGGTGACCGGACGGTGAACGGCTGGATCCTCGCGGCGGCCGTCACCCTCGGCGGGGGAGTGGGCGCCACCGTGTGGGGCGTCGCCACCGGGCCGCTCAGGCGCCGGGCCGTGGCACAGAACCTGTGCACCGCGTTCGCCTGCCCCGCCCTCCTGCTGCTCTCCCAGGGCTACGACCGTCCCTCCTACGTCGATCTCGCCCTCGTCCTCGCCCTGCTGGGCCCGGTCGGCACCCTCGTCTTCGCCAGGCTGCTCGCCGACGAACTGGCCGAGGACCCGCCGAGCGCCTGGGGCCTGACCTACGCTGCCGCCGCGGTCGGCGCGGTGGTCGTACCCGCGTTGTGCGTGGCCGTCGGACCGAGCCGGGCCATGGCCAAGCTCCTGGTCGTCGGTGTCCTGCTGATCGGCGGGAACGTCGTCGCCTCACGTGCCCTGTCCGGCGGCTTCCCGGAGGTCCGCCGTGGCTGACGCGGTGATCGTCGTCGCACTGCTTCTGGTCGCCGTCTCCGCGACGGCGGCGGTGGCCGTCCGTGACCCCGTGCGCCAGGCCCTCGTACTGTCCGTGCTCGGCGTGGTCCTCGCGGTCCTGTTCACCGTGCTCCAGGCACCCGACGTGGCCCTGTCGCAGCTCGCGGTCGGCTCCGCCCTCACCCCGCTGCTGCTCCTGCTCGCCGTCCACAAGGTGAAGCGGCGCGGGCGGAAGGAAGGACGCCACCGGTGAGCCGACGCGTCCGACTGTGGCTCCTGGCGGTGGGCGGCACGGGCCTGGCGACCCTCTTCGTGGCCGCCGCCCTCGACCTGCCCGCCTTCGGCGGCGACCGCCATCCCTACGGCGACCGTGCCGTCCACGCCTCCCTGGCCCGGCACACCGCCAACGTCATCGCCTCCGTCAACTTCGACCAGCGCGCCTTCGACACCCTCGGCGAGATGACCATCCTCTTCGCGGCCGTCATCGGCTGCGTGATCCTGCTGCGGCAGACCCGCGACGAACACCGCGACCGCCCCGCCCCGGAGAAGGTGGCCCGCCCGGTCCGCCGCCACGCCCTCCTCGTCCTCCCCGTCGCCCTGCTCACCGGCCTCTACGTGATCGCCCACGGCCAGCTCAGCCCCGGCGGCGGCTTCCAGGGCGGGGTCGTCGCCGCGACCTCACTGCACCTGCTCTACCTGGGCGCCGACTACCGGGCCCTGGAACGGGTCCGGCCGGTCGGCCTGTACGAGACCGGCGACGCGATCGCGACCTCCGCCTACGTCGTCACCGGCCTCGCCGGACTGATCGGCGGTACGGCCTTCCTCGCCAACACCGTGCTGCCGTACGGCACCTTCAACACGCTGTCCTCCGGCGGCACCGTCCCCCTGCTGAACGCGGCCGTCGGCATGGAGGTCGCCTGCGCGGTCGTCGTCCTGCTCGCCCGCTTCCTGGACCAGGCCGTCGAGATCGAGGAGGGGAACGGGAAGTGATGGATGTCTTTCCCTATCTGGTGGCCGGATGGGTCTTCCTGGCCGGCTGCTACGGCCTCGCCACCAGCCGCAACCTGATCCACGCCGTCGGCTGCCTGTCCGTGTGCCAGGCCGGCACCTACGTCCTGCTGCTGACGGTCGGCT
This sequence comes from Streptomyces sp. SAI-127, assembly GCF_029894425.1. Lineage (NCBI taxonomy): Bacteria > Bacillati > Actinomycetota > Actinomycetes > Kitasatosporales > Streptomycetaceae > Streptomyces > Streptomyces sp. SAI-127. Next base: position 1,401,223 of record NZ_JARXYJ010000001.1, on the reverse strand, counting down.
ACCGCGACGACGCCACCGCCCCCGTCTTCTCCGACCTGAAACCCGGCTCGCGCCCGGTCGTCGACCCGGTCGTGCAGGCCCTGACGCTGACCGATGTCGTCGTCGGCGCCACCGTCACCGCCCTGCTGCTCGCCCTCGTCGTGCAGATCTCCAAACGGCACGGCACCGTCGACCCCGACGAACTCTCCGAGCTGCGCGGCTGATGGACGAGCTGCTGCCCCTGCTGGTGGCCGTACCGCTGCTCGGCGCCGCCCTGCTGGTCGCCGGCGGCCGCCTGGTGTCCCGGCCCGTCGCCGAGACCATCGGCTGCGCGGTCTCCGCGGGCACGGCCGCCCTCGCCCTCGTCCTCCTGCTGAACTGCTCCCCGCCCTTCCTTGAATGGGCCGGCGACTGGACACCCGTGGACGGACGGAGCGTCGGCATCGTCCTGACCGGGGACGGCCCCGGCCTCGGCATGGCCGCGCTGGCCTCCCTGCTCACCCTGGCGGCGCTGGCGTACTCCTGGCACTACTTCGACGAACCGCCGCACGGCCACGCCGGTTCCTTCCCCGCGCTCCTGCTGCTCTTCCAGGGCGGCATGTGCGGGTTCGCGATCGCGGGCGACCTGTTCAACGCGTTCGTGTGGTTCGAGCTGATGAGCGTCGTGGCGTACGCCCTCACCGGGCACCGGGTCGAGGAGGCCAGGGCCGTGCAGGGCGCGCTCACCTTCGCGGTCGTCACCTCGCTCGGCGCCTACGCCATGCTCATGGGCATCGGGCTGCTGTACGCGCGCACCGGCGAGCTGGGCATGCATCAGATCGGCCGGGGACTGGACGCGCACGGCCGCCCCGACGCCCTGGTCCTCGCCGCGTTCGTCCTGGTCATGACCGGGCTGCTGGTCAAGGCGGCCGCCGTCCCCTTCCACTTCTGGCTGCCCGACGCGCACGCCGTCGCCCCCACCCCGGTGTGCATGCTGCTGTCGGGTGTCATGGTCGAACTCGGCGTCTTCGGTGTCTGGCGCGTCTACGGCACGGTCTTCTCCGGACCCGGCGGTGTCCCGGCCCCCGAGTTCGAGCGGGCCCTCGTGGTGCTGGGCGCGCTGACGGCCGTGATCGGCGCGGTGATGTGCTGGTACCAGCGGCATATCAAACGGCTGCTGGCCTACTCGACGATCGCCCACACCGGGCTCTTCCTCATCGGCATCGGCGTTCTGAAGCCCGAGGCCGACGACGGGATCGCCCTGTACGTCCTCGGCCACGCCGGAGTGAAGGCGGCCCTGTTCGCGTGCACCGGCATCCTCCTGGACCGATACGGCAGCGTCGACGAGCACGCCCTGCACGGCAGGGCCCGCGAACTCAAGGGCGTCGCCGTGCTGTTCGTCCTGGGAGCCCTCGGTCTCGCGGGCCTTCCGCCGTTCGGCACGGCCCTCGGCAAGTCGGTCACGGAGGAGGCCGTGGGAGGGCCGCTCACGGTGCTGTACGTGGCGGCGAGCGCGGTGACCGCCGCGGCCGTTCTGCGGGTCGCCGCCCGGGTGTTCCTCGGCCTGGGCCCGAGGCCCGAGGCCGGTTCGGGGTACGAGACCACCGGCTCAGGCGAGCGGCCCGAGACCCGGCACCGGCTCAGCCGGATCCCGGACACCATGACGGCGGTGCCCGCCGTACTGCTCGCCGGAGCCGTGGCGGTCGGCGTGGCCCCCGGTTTCGCGAAGGTGGTCGCGCACTCCGTGAACGAGACCGGGTCCGCGGGGGTGTTCACCTCCGTCCACTGGACCCCGGCCGGGGTCCTGCTGGGCCTGGTCTCGACCCTGCTGGCCGGGGTCCTCGCGGTCCTCGCCGTCGTCCGCCCGAAGCCGTTCGCCGCACCGGACCGGGCGCTGCCGCTGCGGCGCCTGCAGTCCGGGCACGTCGGCGACTACGTGGCATGGGTGCTGGTGGGCACCACCGTGCTCGGCGCCCTCACCCTGCCGGGCATGCTCGGCGGCTGATCAGCTGCCGTAGGTGACCTCGACCTTCTTGAAGCCGAGCGAACTCAGCAGGCCCTTGAGCATGTTGGTGGTGTTGGTCTCGGCCCGCTTGGTCAACTCGCTCTCCTTCGCCGCCTCGGTGATGTGCTTCACCGCGAGCTTCTGCACGGCCTGTTCGCCGTTGGGGTTGTCGGAGAAGAAGTCGCCGAGCCGGTCGAGCAGACCGCGCTGCTTGGAGACCGCGTAGGAGCGGTCGGCGTCCAGCGTGGCCTTGCCGAGCTGCGCGTGCGGCAGATGGAGGGTGGCGGCCGTGCGGTCCTCGTTGACCGTCACGTCGTTCTTGGCGACCTTGCCGAGGTCGACGTAGGCGTCGACGGCGCCCGCCCCGACATAGAGGGTGCGGGAGCCGCGGATCGCGTCGGGCAGGTACTTGGTGTCCTTCTCCAGGTCCACGACGACCTGGAAATTGCCGGAGGCGGCGTCGTAACGGCTGATGTCCTGGATGGACTCCAGAAGTGCGGGACCCGAGCGGTCGTGGGTCTCCGTGCCGAACAGGTCCTTGAGGCCAGGGAGCACGCTGAACCGGATCCCGGCGAAGAACACCACGAGCACCACCACGACGGCGGTCAGTATCTTCGCCCAGCCGGGCATGCGCCTGGACACGCGCCTGATGGGAGTCGTCATGCGACGGCCCTCCTTCCTACAAGCACGGATGCCCAGGGATGACCCCCAAAAGCCCTGCCGGACCGTCTTGTTGGCCGATTGGGACACTGCCGGGACAGAGCGGGGGCGCACTAGCGTGGGGAACTCTGCGTACCGGCGTGTCTGGAGACCCGGATGAGTACAGACAGCACGTCCCGCACCCTTCGTCCCATGCACCGCATACCCCTGCCCGAGAACGGCCCGCCCCGGCTCACCGCCCTGGCCACCGGCACCCCGGTGTGGCTCGTGACCCGCTACGCCGATGTGCGCCAGGTGCTCATGGACCCCCGCTTCGACAGGAAGTCCCTCAGGGACGCGGACGCCCCGCCCCTGCTCGTCGTACCGAACCTGCTGGACTCCCCGGACGGCCTCCTCAACCAGGACGGTCCGGCCCACCAGTTGCTGCGGGGCACGGTCCAGCGGGCCTTCACCCCCCGCGCGGTCGCCCGCTGGCGGCCCTGGACCGCCTCCGTGGTGGAGACCCTCCTCGACGACCTCGCGGGACAGCCGCAATCCGCCGACATCGTCGAGGGATTCACCCGCCGGCTGCCGGTGTCGGTGATCTCCCGGCTGATGGGCCTGGAACACGCCGACTGGGAGCGCATCCGGGACTGGGCCGACCACGCCCTGTCCGGCGGTGCGCACCGTGCCGAGGAAGTCGGCGCGGCCATGCGGGAGTTCGGTCTCTTCTGCGCGGAGCTGATCGCCGAGCGGCGCAAGGAGCCGGGCGAGGACCTGGTGAGCGCCCTGGTCGTCGCCGGTGACGGCCTCGGGATCGAAGAGCCCCGACTGGTCGTCCTGGTCCTGGGCCTGGTCGTCGCCGGACACGAGACGACCATGACGGCCCTCGGCAACATCGTCGTCCACCTCCTCACCGACGGGCGGCAGGCCTGGCCGGGGCTCGCCGAGAGCCAGGAGGCGGCCGAGACCGCGGTCGAACAGCTCCTGCGCACGATCCCGTTGAGCGAGGGCAGGGTGCTGCCCGGGCTGATCCGCCGGGCCGTGGAGGAGGTCGAGGTCGGCGGGGTGACGATTCCCGCCGGTGCGGTGGTCGCCGTCCAGACCAACGCGGCGAACCGGGACCCCGACGTCTTCCCCCAGCCCCACGAGACCGATCTGTTCGCCCCTCTCACCACACCGAGCGTGGTCTTCGGCGCCGGTCCCCACCACTGCCTGGGAGCGTGGCTGGCCCGCCTGGAGCTGGGGTTGGCCCTGCATCGGCTGGCGGTCCGGTTCCCGGGGCTGCGGGCCGAGTTCAGCCCCGAGACCATCGAGTGGCGGGAGGGACAGATGACGCGCGGCCCACGCCGGCTGCCGGTGTCCTGGTGAGTACTCCTAGTGAGGCTTGAGTTCCCGGTCGCCCGAGGGCCTGGACCACCACACCCCTTCGCCGTGCGTGAGACCGGGCAGCCGGAGTTCGGTCTCGCGCACCCTCCGGGCCGGGAGCTCGCCGGTGATCACCCATGCCGTGGTGCCGCCGGTCGTGCCCGAGAACTCGGCCCCCGCTGAGGCGAGTTGCGCGGTCACCGGGGCCAGCGCATCGAGGGGGACCTCCGCCTCGAACGCGTGGAACGGCTCGAACAGCCGCGTCCCGGCCTGCTCCAGGGCCCGGCGCAGCACGATCGGCGTGAGCCCCCGGAAGTCGGCGGCGGTACTGAGGGGCGCCACGAAACCGGAGCGGACGAGGACGACCCGGTAGTCCGTCACGGTCGCACCCGTCAGCCCGGTCCGCATGCTCGCGTGGACCGTCTCCTCGATGGACTGGTGGAACGCCCGGGGGAGAGCGCCGAGTTCCGTCTCGTACGCGAACACCCCGCCGGAGCCGCGCTCGCCCGGCTCGACCCGCAGTCCGATCGTCGCCCAGTAGCGCACGCGATCGTGCCAGGGCAGTTCGTCGCAGGCCTCACCGGTGCCGCGCGGGCGCTCCAGATACCGGACGCGGGCCGGCTCGAAGTCCGCCTCGACTCCGAAGTCCTGGGCGAGGGTCGCCGCGAGCACCTCCATCTGGACCTCGCCGTACAGGAGCAGTGTGGTGGCGCCCCCGGTCGTGGGACGGGCGTGGATCAGCGGGTCCTGGTCGGCGAGGGTCAGCAGCGCCGAGCGCAGCCGCGCCGCCTGTCCGGAGTGGCGGGCGGTGACCAGGGTTTCCAGGGTCGGGGGCGCGAACTGCGGTGCGCGCTCGGTCAGTTCGCCGAGCCGGTCGCCCACGCGCAGGCCGGAGGAGAAGGTCAGCGCCGCGATGTTCCCCGCGGTCAGCGGCCCGGCGAGGTGGGTGACCCGCCCGGACACCCGGCTGGTCGTCCCGTCGGCCTCGCGCCTGAGGAGGGTGAGGCGCTGCCGTTCGGTCACCTCACCGCCGTAGAGCCGCAGATACGCGGTGCGCTCACCGCCGGGTCCGGGCCGCACCGCGAACACCGTCCCGCGCGGATCACCCGCGGGTGTCACGGGAGGGCGGGGGATCAGCCGGATCATCCCCTCGACCAGTTCGGGGACGCCCTGGCCGCCGAGGGCGGAGCCGAAGAACACCGGGTGGAAGGAGCCGTCGGCGGTGCGGGCGGCAAGGGCTTTGTCGAGGTCGTCCGGGGTGGGCTCGGGACCGTCCACGACCGCCGTGAGGATGTCCGGGTCCACGTCGGCGAGGGCCTCGGCCGGCCGCCGGTCGTCCTTGGCGAGGACCGTCACACGGGCGTCGGACGTGCCGATGCCCGCCACCTGCGTCAGCGGGGCGACGTACGGCGTGAGCCGGCGCCGGATGTCGGTGAGCAGGCCTTCGGCGCGGGCGCCCGGACGGTCGATCTTGTTGACGAAGACCAGGGTGGGCAGCCGCAACCTGCGCAGGGTCCGCATCAGGACCCGGGTCTGCGCCTGCACGCCCTCCACGGCGGACAGCAGCAGCACCGCGCCGTCGAGTACCTCCAGGGCCCGCTCGACCTCGGCGATGAAGTCGGAGTGGCCCGGGGTGTCGATGAGGTTGATCCGGGTGTCACCGACGGTGAAGGAGGCGACCGCGGAGCGGATGGTGATGCCGCGCTGCCGCTCGATCGCGCCGTCGTCCGTGCGGGTGTCACCGGTGTCGACGCTGCCGAGCCGGTCGATGGCGCCGTGGTCGAACAGCAGACGCTCGGTGAGGCTGGTCTTACCGGCGTCGACGTGGGCCAGAATGCCGATGTTGAGGGTGTGCATACGGGGTGGAGTCCTCGGAAGCCGTGGGCCGAAGGGGGCACTGGGTGACTTCGAGGAGTCGGCGCATGCGGGGCATCCTGACGTGAGAGGGCTCGGACATCGCCATGATGGCGCCCCTGCGCAGGGGGACCGCAACCGAATATCGCCGGTCGGGCGGCCCATGGGCGAGCCCAGTAGCATGAGCCGGGCAGCCCGAGATGATCATCCTAGGAGCAGGTCCGTGCGAGACATCGCCGTGTTCAGCGGTAGCGCCCACCCCGAGCTGGCGGCGGAGGTCTGCGCGCATCTCGGCGTGCCGCTCAGCCCCACCCGGGTCAGCCGGTTCGCCAACGACTGCCTGGAGGTGCAGCTCCAGGCGAACTGCCGGGAGCGGGACGTCTTCCTCATCCAGCCGCTGGTCAGGCCCGTCCAGGAGCACCTGGTGGAGCTGTTGCTGATGTGCGACGCGGCCCGCGGTGCCTCGGCGCGCCGGATCACCGTCGTCATGCCGCACTACTCCTACGCCCGCTCCGACAAGAAGGACGAGCCCCGCATCTCCCTCGGCGGGCGGCTCGTCGCCGACCTGATGGTGTCGGCCGGGGCGAGCCGTGTCCTCGCCATGACCCTGCACTCCCCGCAGGTGCACGGCTTCTTCTCGGTACCCGTCGACCACCTGCACGCCCTGCGCGAGCTGGCCGCGCACTTCCGGCAGTACGACCTCTCCCGCACCACCGTCGTCTCCCCGGACCTCGGCAACGCCAAGGAGGCGGCCGCGTTCGCCCGGCTGATCGGCGCCCAGGTGGCCGCGGGCGCCAAGCAGCGGTTCGCCGACGACCGGGTCAGCATCAGCGACGTCATCGGCGAGGTCGCAGGCCGGGACGTCATCGTGCTGGACGACGAGATCGCCAAGGGCAGCACGGTCCTGGAACTGCTCGACAGGCTAAGGGAGTTGGGCCCGCGCTCCATCCGGGTCGCGTGCACGCACGGCCTGTTCGCGGACGGTGCCCTCAAGAGGATCGGGGAGCAGCCCGACGTACTGGAGATCGTGTGCACCAACACGGTGCCGGTCCCGGACGAGGAGCGCACCGACAAGCTGCGGATCCTGTCCATCGCCCCGGCGCTCGCCGAGGCCGTACGGCGCATTCACAACGGTGAGTCCGTCAGCGCCCTGTTCGACGCGCGGAGCGAATAGCGCACGGTCATAACGTCTCGGACGTGGCCTCGGGCTGGCCCAGGGCCGCCTCCAGCGACGGCAGCGGGGGCAGCAGCCGGGCCAGGCCGGTCACCCGGATGATCCGCAGGGTGAGCGGATGGGTGCAGACCAGGAGCAGCCTGCCGTTGTTGTCGAGCACGCGCGAGCGGGCCCGGTACAGCAGCCGCAGCCCGGAGCAGTCGAAGAACTCCACTCCGCTGAGGTCGAGGACCAGCCGTGCGTCGGGCTGCCCCGTGACGCGGTCCAGGTGGGGCAGGAGCTCCACGGCCGCGGCGATGTCGATCTCCCCGCGGAACTCCAGCACCGTATGACCGCGGTCCTGGTGGATGCGCAGATGCCGGGACAGCGGTGCGGATTCCTGCTGCACGACGACATCGCCTCCAACCGGCTGCACAGGCGGCATGGGGTGCGTGCACATCCGTCCCCCGCCCTGCAAGTTACCCTCGATGGAGTGAATTTGAGCATGTTCGATTGACATATGTCTTCGAATTGCCGCCGCCAGTTGGCAACGGGTTCGCGCGGGGCTCGCGCCCGGCTCACGACAGGGCGTGCCAGGCCCTGGTCAGCGCTTGACGGAACTGCTCGGTCTGGTGCGCGGTGAGGTCCTGCACCATGCGCTCCTCCAGCTCCCGCACGGGGCCCTCGTGTTGTGCGAGCAGCGCGCGCCCCTCCTCGGTCAGCAGGATCAGCAGCTCACGGCGGTTCTTCGGATTGCGCTCCCGGCGCACCAGTCCGCGGGTCTCCAGGGACCGCACGAGATCGGCGATCGACTGGGCGGTGACGAACGAGTCCCGGGCCAGCTGAGCCGCCGACAGCCCGTCGTGTCGCTCGAGGACCGTGAGGGCCGTGTACTGCAGAGCGGTGATCCCGGACGGCTTGACCAGCTCGTCCAGATGGGAACGGACGACGAGCTCCACCTGTTTCACCATGTAGAGGAGCGACGGGGGCGCCTTGGTCACCTGTGTGTCGAGCATGGGTTCAGGCTAGACCATTGACAGGAAACCTGTCTGTAAAGAGACTGCGAACCAACAGGAATCCTGTTGGTTGAAATCTTGGCGACGATGCTGAGGAGCGGCGATGTCCCCCATCGAGATCGAACCCGGACGGCTGTTTGTGGGCGGCCAGTGGCGTGAAGCCGCCGACGGCGCACGCACCGAGGTGGTCGACCCGTCCCGGGGTGCGGTCGTCACCACCGTCGCGGAGGCCGGCGCCGCCGACGTGGACGCGGCCGTCCGCGCCGCCCGGGAGGCCTTCGACGGCGGCGCCTGGTCCGGTCTCAGCGGTCGCGAGCGTGGCCGGATCCTGCACCGGGCCGCCGAGCTGATCCGCGAGAACGCCGACGAACTCGCCCAACTGGAGAGCCTGGACGTCGGCAAGCCGATCTCGCTGTGCCACGCCGTGGACGTGACCAACGCGGCCAACGACTACGAGCACTTCGCGGCCCTCGCCCACTCCCTGGACGGCTCCGTCCGGAACACGCCCATGAACGCCCTCGCCTACACCAAGCGCGAGCCGCTCGGCGTGGTCGCCGCGATCACCCCGTTCAACTTCCCGCTGATCCTCGCCGGTTCCAAGATCGGGCCCGCGCTCGCCGCCGGCAACACGGTCGTGCACAAGCCGGCCGACGAGACCCCGCTCAGCGCCCTCTACATGGCCGGACTGCTCCAGCGGGCCGGCGTCCCGGACGGGGTCGTCAACGTGGTCACCGGCACCGGGCCGGTGGCCGGCGAGGCCCTGCTGCGCCACCGCGGGGTCGACAAGGTCGCCTTCACCGGCTCCACCGCGATCGGCCGGCACGTGGCGGCCACCGCGGGCGAGGCGCTCAAGCCCGTCACCATGGAGCTCGGCGGCAACGCGGCCAACATCGTCTTCGAGGACGCCGACCTGGAGAAGGCGGTCGGCGCGATCATCAAGGCGTTCGTCTTCAACACCGGCCAGTTCTGCATGGGCGGCCCGCGCCTGCTCGTGGCCCGCTCGGTCCACAGCACCCTGCTGAGCATCCTCGCCGACGCCGTGCCCGGCGTGCCGGTCGGCGACCCGCGCGACCCCGGGACCGTCGTCGGTCCGATGGCGGGCGAGAAGCACCTGAAGAAGGTCGAGGAGTACGTCGACCTGGCCCGCAAGGAGGGCGGCCGGATCGTCTGCGGCGGTGAGCGGCTCGACCTGGACGGCGGCTTCTACTACAAGCCCACGGTGATCGCCGACCTCTCCAACGACTCCCGGGTCGTGCAGGAGGAGATCTTCGGACCGGTGCTGACCGTGCAGCCCTTCGACACCGAGGACGAGGCCGTCGCCCTCGCCAACTCCACGCCGTACGGCCTGGCCTCGGGCGTCCAGACCACGAACCTCGCCCGTGCGCACCGGGTCGCGGACCGGCTCCAGGCGGGCATCGTCTGGGTCAACGACTGGGCGATGCTCGACCCCGCGGTGCCCTTCGGCGGCGTCAAGGACTCCGGATACGGCCGCGAGTACGGCCCCGAGGCGCTCGACGCCTACACCAGGGTCAAGTCCGTCGTCGTCTCGCTCGACTGAGCGCGCGCCCCAACACGCTTGAACACAAAGGGAGTTCGTACGATGCCCACCACCACCCGCGCCGCCGTCGTCGAGTCCGGCGGAGCACCCTTCACCCTCTCCGACATCGAGCTCGACGAGCCCGGGCCGCACGAGGCGCTCGTCCGCATGGTCGCCACCGGTCTGTGTCACACCGACCTCGGGGTGGCGAGCGGCGGACTGCCCTTCCCGCTGCCCGGAGTCCTCGGACACGAGGGCGCGGGAGTCGTCGAGGCCGTCGGACCGGCCGTCACCGGAGTCGCCCCCGGCGACCACGTCGTGCTGTCCTTCACCTCCTGCGGCGACTGCCGCAACTGCGACGGCGGCCACCCCGCCTACTGCGCCACCTGGCTGCCGCTGAACCTCCTCGGCGGCCGCCGGGCCGACGGCACCAGCACCATCAGCCGGGACGGCGAGCCGCTCGGCGGGCACTTCTTCGGCCAGTCCTCGTTCGCCGAGCGCGCCCTGGTCGACGAGCGCAGCCTCGTCAAGGTCGACCAGGACGTGCCGCTGGAGTCCATCGCCCCGCTCGGCTGCGGAGTACAGACCGGCGTCGGCGCCGTGTGGAACGTCCTGAAGCCGGTCACCGGTTCCACGATCGTCGTGCTCGGCGCCGGGGCGGTCGGCCTTTCCGCCGTCATGGCCGCCGCCCTCACCCCCGCCACGACGATCGTCGCTGTCGACCGGGTCGGCGAACGCCTCACCCTGGCACGGGAGTTGGGCGCCACCCACACCGTCAACGCGGCCGAGGAGGACCTCGGCGAGGCGCTCGCCGCCATCACCGGCGGTCAGGGCGCGGACGGCATCGTGGAGACCACGGGCAACGTCAACGTCCTGCGCCAGGGCGTCGACGCGCTCGGCGCGCGCGGCACGGTGGTCGTCGTGGGCGCCCCGCCGTTCGGCACCGAGGTCTCCCTCGACGTCAACGGGCTCCTCGGCGGCAAGCGGGTCGTCGGCCTCACCCTCGGCGACGCCGAGACCCAGAGCTTCATCCCCGCCCTGGTCCGACTGGTGAAGGAGGGTCGCCTCCCGCTGCACCGCCTGATCAGCACCTATCCGTTCGCGGACATCGACCAGGCGGTGCGGGACATGGGCGCGGGCAAGGCGATCAAGCCCGTGCTGACGTTCTGACGGGTCAGTCGACCACCAGAACCAGCTTCCCCTTCGTACGGCCGGTGTCGCCCAGCGCATGTGCCTTTGCGGCATCGGCCAGCGGGAAGGTCCCCGCGATCGTGGCCCGCAGCTCGCCCTTCTCCACCAGCTCGACGACCGCGTTCATCCCGGCGCGGTCGGCGTCCACGAGCATGCGCACGGCCCTGACGCCCAGCCGCTCGGCCTCCTCGCCGAACTCGTCCGAGCCGACCGGCAGGATCGACACCACGATCCCGCCCGGTCGCAGCACCCGCAGCGAGCGCACCGAGGTGTCGCCGCCCAGCGTGTCCAGCACCACGTCGACGTCCTTCACCGCCTCGGTGAAGTCGGTGGTCCGGTAGTCGATCACCTCGTCCGCGCCCAGCTCGCGCAGGAAGTCGTGCTTGCCCGCGCTCGCGGTACCGATCACGTACGCGCCCCGCGCCTTGGCGATCTGCACGGCCACATGGCCCACCCCACCGGCCGCCGCGTGGATCAGCACCCGCTGCCCCGGCCGGAGATCCGCGTTCTCGACCAGCGCCTGCCACGCGGTCAGCGACACCAGCGGCAGCGCGCCGGCCTGCGTGTGGTCGATCGACGACGGCTTGTGCGTGAGGGCCCGCACCGGCGCGACGACGTACTCGGCGTGCGAACCATGGCCCCACGGGTACGGCAGCATGCCGAACACCTCGTCACCGGGCTTGAAGGTGGCGACCCCGATGCCGACCGCCTCGACCACGCCGGAGACGTCCCAGCCGAGGACGAACGGCGGCCCGCCGAGGAAGCCGCCGGTGGCCCGGTGCTTCCAGTCGGTCGGGTTCAGGCCGGCCGCCCGCACCCGGACCAGTACCTGGTTGGGCCGCGGCGCGGGGCGCTCGACCTCGATCTCCTCGAGGACCTCGGGACCGCCGAGGGTGGTCTGGCTGATGGCTCGCATGGTGTTCACAGTGCTCATGGTCGTCCAGCCTGCCCGGCCCCGCCCGTCCGGGAAATGGCATGATTGCCAAGCTTCGATAGGATCGTGCCATGCGACATGTGGAGCGGACCGAGCGGGTCGTGGTGCTGGCCCTGGACGGCGTGTACCCCTTCGAGCTGGGCATCCCCAGCCGGATCCTCGGCGCCGCCGACGGCCGGTACGAGGTGCTGACCTGTTCGGTCGACGGCCGACCGGTGCGCAGCAACGCCGACTTCACCATCGGCGTCGAGCACGGTCCGGAGATCCTGGCCACCGCCGACACCGTGGTGATCACCCCCGTCTCGCCGGAGCGGATGCCCGCCGAGCTCCCGGAGGAGGTGCGCGAGGCCCTCGCGTACGTCCGCCCCGACACCCGGATCGTCTCCATCTGCACCGGCGCCTTCGTCCTCGCCGCGGCCGGTCTTCTGGACGGCCGCCGGGCGACCACCCACTGGCAGCTCGCCGACCGCTTCCGGAGCATGTTCCCGCACATCGACCTCGACCCCGACGTGCTCTTCGTCGACGACGACCGCATCCTCACCTCGGCCGGGGCCGCCTCCGGCGTGGACGTCTGTTTGCACCTCGTCCGCAAGGACCACGGCAGCGAACTCGCCAACGCCGTCGCCCGCCGCTGTGTGGTCCCGCCCTTCCGGGACGGCGGCCAGGCCCAGTACATCGAGCAGCCGGTCCCGGAACAGGGCGCCGCGAGTACCGCCGGGACCCGCGCCTGGGCGCTGGAGCGCCTCGATCAGTCCCTGACCCTGGCCGACCTCGCCGCCCACGCCCGGATGAGCCTGCGCACCTTCGCCCGCCGCTTCCACGACGAGGTGGGCATGAGCCCCGGCCGCTGGCTCATCCAGCAGCGCGTCGCCCGGGCCCGGCACCTCCTGGAGTCCAGCGACCTGGCGGTCGACCAGATCGCCGGCCGCGTCGGGTTCGCCACGGGCGCGTCCCTGCGACAGCACCTGCACGCGGCGATCGGGGTGTCACCGCAGGTGTACCGGCGGACGTTCCAGACGGCGGCGCGCTGAACGTTCCGGGGCCCCGCGGCGTCGAAGGATCATGAGAGCGGGCAAAGAGGTGGGGGCCGGGATGCGCAGAAGGCTGACGGCGGTGCTGGGGGCGGCGCTGGTCATGGCGGTCGTGGGGTGCGATTCCGGGGACGACCTGGTCGTCGACGGTACGGTGCCGAGCTTGCCCTACGGCGGAACGCTGAACGTCCCCACGAAGGAACTGGACGAGTACACCCCGCAGGCGCTGCGGCTGGCCTCCGGGGCCGCGGGCCGGGCCCTGGAGTGCGCCGGGGAGATCCACAACGGCAACGGCCCCGACGGCTGGAGCAGGGACGACGGCGGGGACAGCCCGGAGGAAGGGCTGAAGCTGTACTTCCACCTGTTCGACCCGGGCGACCCCCGATCCGGCTACCGGGTCGAGCGCCGCGAGAAGGACCGCGTGCTGTACTCGTACGACGTCGACGGGCGGACCAAGGTGGCGGTCGTGGTCGCCAAGGACCAGCAGGGCAGGCCCGGTTGGGGCCCGGAGACCAGCGCGTCCTGCGACCCGTCCGAACTCCCGGCCGACTGGACCGACTCCCACGGCTACGAGATCTGGACCGACAGCGCGGGCGAGCGCGTGCCCACCACCGAGGTGAGCAGCGGTCCCGGAGACGACCACTGCGACTGGCGTGAGGTGCACTTCCTGGACCTCGGAGAACGGAGGTACGCCCGGGACCCCGAGGGCCTGCTCGAACCCGGCACGCTCACCGCGCCCTACGATGGCTCGGCCGACCTGCCGGCGGACGCCCGCGACACCGGATACCGGTACGGGGACCGGCAGTTGTGGCTGACCGGCGACCGACGCACGGCGTACGTCCGCACCGCCGACGGCGTGGAGGCCTGGCCCCTGCTCGAGGAACACCTGGCCTGCAAGTGATCCGGCCTCACCGGCTCGCGTGCAGCGCGACCAGCAACTGCCAGACCTGGTCGGCGATGTCGGCCGCGGTGGCGTCCAGCAGGCCGTGCAGCCAGTCGGCCAGTACGCCGGCGAAGGTGGCGGCGACCGCGGAGGCGACCAGGGGGGCGTCCGCCGCGCCCGCGAGCTCACGCTCCCGCAGGCTGTAGGCCCTCAGGTCCCGGTGCAGGACCCTGCCGAGGGGACCGCCGCCGCCCGGGGCGAGCAGGGACCGGTACAGGGCGGTGTGCGGGGTGAGCGAGCCGAAGAACTCCGCGAGCGCGGGCGGCGCGTGCACCGGGTCGGGCCGTCCGCGCCATGCGTGCAGCGCCTCCACGGCCTCCCGTACGACGTCCGCACAGGCGTCGACGGCGAGCGCCTCCAGGCCGTCGTAGTGCACGTAGAAGGTCGCCCGGCCGACCCCGGCCCGCCGCACCAGCGCGGCCACGCCGACCTCCTCCAGCGGCCGTTCGGCGCACTCCGCGAGCAGTGCCTCCCGCAGCCGCGCCCGGGTGCGGGCCGCCCGCGGGTCCTCGGGTGCGGCGCGGGTCACCGCGCTGCGAGCACGGCGGCCAGGGCGAGCGCGCCGGGCAGCGCCTGAGCGGCGAGGATCCGCACGTTGGCGGTGACAGCGCCGTACACACCCGCGACGATCACGCACACCAGGAAGAACACCTGCGCCCGGAACCCGGTCGGATCCCCGGCCACGAGCCCCCACACCAGCCCCGCCGCGAGGAAGCCGTTGTACAGCCCCTGGTTGCCGGCCATGGCGGCGGTGGCCCGCGCCATCTCCCCGTCGAACCCGTGAAAGGACATCCCCGGCTTCTTCTGCCACAGGAACATCTCCATCACCAGGATGTACACGTGCAGCGCGGCCACCAGGGCGACCAGCACATTAGCCAGGATCTCCATCAGTTTCCTCTACTTCTTGGACGTGTGTCCACTATAGCTGGACAGTCGTCCAGGAAGTCCACCTGTCAGTGCCGCCCGCTAGCGTGCGCGCCATGACCGATCAAGATCTGACCGTCCGCCACGCCCGCCCCGACGACATCCCGGGACTGGTCGCCTCCAGCGCGGGCCTGTTCGCCGAGGACGCCGGAACCAGGGATCCGAGCGTCGACGTCGGCTGGCCGCGCGAGCACGGAGCCGCCTCGTTCACGGCGGCCCTCGCGGACCCGGCACGACTCGTCCTGGTGGTGGCGTACGACGGTGAGGTTGTCGGGCACCTGACCGGATCCCTGACCGAACCCTCGGCCGTGCGACCCGTGAGGTCGGCCACGCTGAATGGCCTGTACGTCCGCCCGGACCATCGGCGCGCGCGGGTCGGCGCCCGCTTGGTGGAGGAGTTCCTGGCCTGGGCCGGAGCGCAGGGGGCCGTGCAGGCGGAGGTCGCCGCCTACGCGGCCAACCCGGAGGCGATCCGCTTCTACGAGCGCCAGGGATTCGGGGCCCACGCCGTGACGCTGCGACACGTCCTAGGCCGAAAGACGGAGGTGGAAGCCGGTTCGAACGGCGAGACTGATGCCGTCACTTGATGATCCAGCAGGAGGACGCACGCCGATGGCCCCGCAGCCGCCACGCCTCGCGAAGCAGCGTAAGCAGGACACCCTGAACCGCCTGGAGCACGACGAGGACGTCTGGGTCGCCACGGCCCCGGACGACGGCTCGGGTGTGCCGTATCTCGTCCCGCTCTCGTTCGTCTGGGACGGCTCCACCATCCTCCTGGCCACCCCGGCCAACAGCCCCACCGGGCGGAACCTCAAGGCGACCGGCAGAGTGCGCCTCGGCCTGGGGCCCACCCGGGACGTCGTGATGATCGAGGGCACCGTCGACACCCTCACCCAGGACGGGCTGACCGGCGAGGAAGGGGACCGCTTCGCCGCGGTGACCGGGTTCGACCCCCGCCAACTCACCACGCCCTACCTCTACTTCAGGGTCCACCCACAGCGTGTGCAGGCCTGGCGGGAGGCCAATGAGCTCACCGGGCGTGAACTGATGCGGGACGGACAGTGGCTGGTCGCCGACTGAATAGGCCGTGCCGGGATATCCGCAAGGTACAAGGCCGCGGGGCGCCAACACCCCGTGGCCATACCCTTCGGAGGAGACATGGCACTGGTGAAAGCGGGGGTCGTCGTGCTCGACTGTGCCGAGCCCGAGAAGCTCGCCGTGTTCTACAAGGAGCTGCTGGACGCCGAGGAGACGGACGCGACCGCCAACCGCGTGGAGATCAGGGGCGCGGACGGATTCCGGCTCGGATTCCGCCGCGACGTGAACGCGACACCGCCGAGCTGGCCCCGTCCCGAGAACTCCCTCCAGGCCCACATCGACTTCGTGGTGGACGACCTGGACGCGACGGAGCGCAAGGTGGTGGAGCTCGGCGGGCGCCCACTGGAGACGAAGGACGTCTCGGGGCCGTACGAGGAACGCGGCTACGCCGACCCCGCCGGCCACTCCTTCACCCTGCGCCTGGTCACACCGACCGCGCCCAAACAGGGCTGAGTCAGTCCCGGCCGCCCTTCTCGGAGGCCGGCCAGGTGCCCGTGGACCGCTCGATGGCCTTCGCGCCGGTGCGGTCCACGGCACTGCGCACCGCGGCGAAGATGGCGCCCTGGATCGCGGCCGCCAGGAGGATCTCCCCCCAGCCGCGGTCGCGGTCCAGGGCGTCGGGCGCGTCCTCCTCGTGCCGGATCGCCATCCACGTCTTGCGGAAGGCGAGTCCCGCGAGCCAACCGCTCGACCAGCCCAGCACGAATCCGAGGGGCTGGTAGGCGAGGGGAAGCTTCTTCTTCTTGGCCATGGTCGTCTCCTAGGTCGAGTGAGTCGTTGATCGGGGCGCGATCAGGGACGTCCCTGTGCCGGAACCCGCTCCTGCGGGGCAGGCGGCCCCGGCGGGGTCCCGTCGCCGAACGGACGGCCGCCGAGCTCCTCACGGTGATGCGGCGTCAGCCAGCCCGCCAAGTCTGGCCCGAGCGGCACGATGCCGGTCGGATTGATGCCGGTGTGGACCTGGTAGTAGTGCCGTTTGATGTGGTCGAAGTCGACGGTGTCGCCGAAGCCCGGCGTCTGGTAGAGGTCGCGGACGTACGCCCACAGCACCTCGTTCTCCGCCAGCTTCCAGCGGTTGCACTT
The DNA here is from genome assembly GCF_029894425.1 of Streptomyces sp. SAI-127. Classification (NCBI taxonomy): domain Bacteria; kingdom Bacillati; phylum Actinomycetota; class Actinomycetes; order Kitasatosporales; family Streptomycetaceae; genus Streptomyces; species Streptomyces sp. SAI-127. Next base: position 1,384,489 of record NZ_JARXYJ010000001.1, on the reverse strand, counting down.
GAAGTGACCGTGGTAGACGGCGTCGAAACGCACCAGTGTGGTGAACAGCCGGATGTCCGCCTCGGTGAGGGTGTCCCCGACGAGATACCGCTGCCGGGCCAGGCGCGAGGTCAGCAGGTCGAGCCGGCGGAACACGCCCGCGCACGCCTCCTCGTACTCCTCCTGGCCGGTGGCGAAACCCGCCCGGTACACACCGTTGTTGACGTCCTCGTACACCTCCGCCATCACCGAGTCGATCTCGTCGCGCAGCGCCCGCGGATACAGATCGGGCGCGCCCTGACGGTGCAGGGCCGTCCACTCGGTGGCCAGGTCCAGGGTGAGCTGCTGATAGTCGTTCGTGACGAGCTTCCCGCTGGGCACGTCCACGAGCGCGGGCACGCTCACCCCGCCCGGATAGTCGCTCTCCCGCCGGTCGTAGGCCTCGCTGAGGTAGCGGATGCCGAGCACCGGGTCGCGGTCGTCCGGGTCCAGGGTGAAACGCCAGCTGCGGTCGTCCTGGATCGGATCGGCGATCGCCATCGACAGCGCGTCCTCCAGCCCGAGCAGCCGTCGCGAGATCACCGCCCGGCTCGCCCAGGGACACGCACGGCTGACCACCAGCCGGTAGCGGCCGGCCTCCACCGGCCAGCCGTCCCGGCCGTCGGCGGTGACCCGGTCCGCGAAATGGCTCTTGGACCGCTTGAACGCCTTCTGGCCGTACGAGCTGTTGCCGTCGTCGGCGCTGCCCATGGTTCCTCCCGTAGTACGCCTGTCCTGGTGGACGCGTTCCCCGTTTTCGGGAGTCGGCACGGTATGAGTGCCGGGGAGCCGGGCAGTCGGCGAAGGTGAGCGGGACATCGACGAACAACACAGCGGACCGGAAAACACGCGTCACCGTGCTGGTGGCGCTCGCGGCGAACCTGGTGATCGCGGTCGCCAAGGCCGTCGGAGGCCTCCTCGCGGGCTCTCCCGCGCTGCTGTCGGAGGCGGCGCACTCCGTCGCGGACAGCCTCAACGAGGTCTTCCTGCTGGCCGCGCTGCGCCGCAGCCGCCGACCCGCAGACCGGCGACATCCCTTCGGCTACGGCAAGGAGCGGTTCTTCTGGTCGCTGATCGCGGCCGTCGGGATCTTCGTGATGGGCGGCTGCTTCTCCTTCTTCCAGGGCATCGAGGCGCTTCACAACGGCGCCGAGGAGAAGCTCAGCGGCTATGTGGCCGGCCTGATCGTGCTGGGCGTGGCCTTCGTCGCCGAGGGGATCTCGCTCGTGCGGGCGCTGCACCAGGTGCACAGGCAGGGCGGGGCCGCCCAGGGCATGCGCGACCCCGCCCTGCGCACGGTCGTCGCCGAGGACGGCACGGCGGTGCTCGGTGTGACCCTCGCCATGGCCGGCATGGCGCTGCACATGGTCACCGGGCAGGTCGTGTGGGAGGCGTCCGCCTCACTGGCCATCGGTGCGCTGCTCGTCTACGTGGCCTACCGGCTCGGACGCGAGGCCAAGGGACAGCTGATCGGCGAGGCCGCCGACCCGGAGGCCAGCGGCCGGATCCGGGCCCTGCTGGACGCTCAGCCCGAGATCGACAGCGTGGAGGCGCTGTTCACCATGAAGATGGGGCTGGACTCGGTCCTGGTGGCCGCCCGTGTGGACCTGGTGCCGGGCCTGGACAGCGAACGGGTCGAGGAGGTCGCCGTACGCATCAAGCGGTCCGTCGCCCGGACCGTGTCCGAGGCGGACCAGATCTTCCTCGACGTGACCGACCGGCCGGCCGCGGAGGCACGAGAAAGCCCCGCCGCGACGGGGGAACGCGGCGGGGCCTGAGGCACGGGTGCCCGGCCGAAATCGGTTCATGCGTCCTCGAGAAAAGATTTTCTCGAAGTCGCTCAGGCCTCTTCGGCGGGCTCCAGGACGAAGACCGGGATCACCCGGTCCGTCTTCTTCTGGTAGTCGGCGTACGGCGGGTACGCCGCGACGGCCCGCTCCCACCACTCGTCCTTCTCCGCGCCGGTGATCTCGCGGGCCGTGAAGTCCCGCTTGACCGAGCCGTCCTGGAGCTCGACATGCGGATCGGCCTTGACGTTGTGGTACCAGACCGGGTGCTTGGGCGCGCCGCCCAGCGAGGCGACCACCGCGTAACGCCCGTCGTGTTCCACACGCATCAGCGGGGTCTTGCGGATGCTGCCGCTCTTCGCGCCCCGCGTGGTCAGCACGATGACCGGCATCCCCGTGTCCATGAGCGTGTTCCCCTTGGTGCCGCCGGAGCTCTCGTACAGCTCCACCTGCTCACGCACCCACTGGGTCGGGCTGGGCTCGTACTCGCCCTCAAGAGGCATGGTTTCCGTCTCCTCGTGGTCGGCTTCGGCGTTCTCGCACGGACTGGAACACCATCCTGAACGGTAATCATCCCCCCGCACGTGGTTGTACACCCGGCACCGCCCGGCGGCGTCGATCTCCGGCCAGATCGCCCCCGCCACCGATCTGGCCGAACTTCTCGTCGCCCTATAGGTGCCCCGAGCATCTAATGAAGATCTGCACGACGCACCCTTCGTCTGCGAGGTCTTCCATGACGGAAACGGAACCCGTCGCCTTCCCCCAGGACCGGACCTGCCCGTACCACCCGCCCACCGGCTACGAACCCCTTCGCGTAACCCGCCCGCTGTCCCGGATCACCCTCTTCGACGGCCGTTCGGCCTGGCTGGTCACCGGACACGACACCGCCCGCGCCCTGCTCGCCGACCCCCGGTTGTCCACCGACCGCACCCGCGACGGCTTCCCCGCGCCCACGGCACGCTTCGCGGCGATCAAGAACCGGAGGACCGCGCTGCTGGGCGTCGACGACCCGGAGCACCGGGTCCAGCGACGCATGATGGTCCCCGGTTTCACGCTCCGGCGGGCCACCGAACTGCGTCCCCGCATCCAGCGGATCGTCGACGAACGCATCGACGCGATGATCACCCAGGGACCGCCCGCCGAGCTGGTGAACGCCTTCGCACTGCCCGTCCCGTCGACCGTGATCTGCGCCCTGCTCGGCGTGCCCTACACCGACCACGACTTCTTCGAAGGGCAGTCCCGACGGCTGCTGCGCGGTCCCGCGGCCGAGGACGTCATGGACGCCTGTGATCAACTGGAGGAGTACTTCGACGAGTTGATCGACCGCAAACAGAAACTGCCGGAGCCGGGCGACGGCGTACTCGACGAACTCGTCCACCGGCAGCTGCGGGACGGGGAGCTGACCCGCGAGGAACTGATCGCGCTGGCGATCATCCTGCTGGTCGCCGGCCACGAGACGACCGCCAACATGATCTCGCTCGGCACCTACACCCTTCTCCAGCACCCCGACCGGCTGGCCGAGTTGCGCACCGATCCCGCGCTGATCCCGAACGCGGTCGAGGAACTGATGCGCATGCTGTCGATCGCCGACGGACTGCTGCGGATGGCCCTGGAGGACGTCGACGTGGCCGGGACGACGATCCGGGCCGGCGAGGGAGTCGTCTTCTCGACCTCGGTCGTCAACCGCGACGAGGACGTCTACGCCGACCCGGACACCCTGGACTGGCACCGCCCCGCCCGCCACCACATCGCGTTCGGCTTCGGCATCCACCAGTGCCTCGGCCAGAACCTCGCCCGCGCCGAACTGGAGATCGCCCTGCGCACCCTCTTCGACCGGTTGCCCACCCTCCGCCTCGCCGCCCCCGCCGACGAGATCCCCTTCAAGCCCGGCGACACGATCCAGGGGATGCTGGAACTCCCCGTGACCTGGTAAGAGGCTCGCCCATGCACATCGACATCGACAAGGACGCCTGTATCGGGGCGGGCCAGTGCGCGCTGGCCGCACCGGGCGTCTTCACCCAGGACGACGACGGCTTCAGCGCGCTCCTGCCCGGCCGGGAGGACGGTGGTGGCGACCCCATGGTCCGGGAAGCAGCCCGGGCGTGCCCCGTCGCCGCCATCACCGTGTCGGAGACGGTGAGCTGATCCGGCCGGCGGGTCGAGTACCCCACGGCTCGACCCGCCGCGGCCGGACCGGCTCGGCGACCACGTCGTACGAAGCGATCCGCCCGCCCTCGACCGTCACGGTGAGCGCGAACCGGGACCGCTCGCCCAGCACCACGGTCCCCTCGGCCGCCGCGCGGGCGCCCCCCACCTCAAGGCCCCCTTCGGCGAGATCGGCGTACGGCATCTGCATGTCGTGGCGGCCGAGCTCACCCTGGCCGCCGCCCGACCTCAGCGCGGCTCCAGCAGCGTCCGGGCCGCCTCCCGCGCCTGTGCCGCGGGCCGCGTGCTCCGCGTGATGCCCGCGGTCACCATGGCTCCCTCGGCGAGCAGGAAGAGCGGCCCGGCCAGCGCCGCGGGCCGCCCCGCGGCGGCCACGAGTGAGGCGAGGTAGTCCCCGAACGCGCTCTTGTGCGCCCGGACCTGGGCCGCCACCCGGTCCGAGGTCGCGCCCAGCTCGCCGTACGAGTTGATCCACGCGCACCCGCGGAAGCCCTCCTCGCCGAACCACTCCTCCAGCCAGTCGAAGACCGCCAGGATCCGTTCCTCAGGGGCCGACCGGAGTTCCACGAACTCGGCCAGCCGCCCCCGCCACCGTCCGTCCCGCCGCTCCAGATAGGCCTCCACCAGCTGCTCCTTCGCCGGGAACAGCTGGTAGAGCCGCTTGAGGGAGACGCCGGACGCGCCCCGTATGTCGTCCATGCCGACGGACTGGATGCCCCGCCCGTAGAACAGCTCCTCGGCGGCGTCCAGCACCCGCTCGCGGGCCACTGCGCTGTCCATGGACGACCACTCCTTGACGTGAGAACGAGCGTTCTCCTACGGTAGCAGGCAGCCCGGAGAACGCACGTTCTCCCCTGTTCCGGCCGCTTCGGCCACGGAGGATGACATGACCGACCGCCCACCCCTGCCGCCCTTCAGCCGCGAGAGCGCCGCCCAGAAGGTGCAGGCCGCCGAGGACGCCTGGAACACCCGCGATCCGCAGCGGGTGGCACTCGCGTACTCCGAGGACTCCGTGTGGCGCAACCGCGGGACCTTCGTCACCGGGCGCGCCGAGATCGTCGAGTTCCTCACCGCGAAGTGGGCGCGCGAGCGGGAGTACGCGCTGCGCAAGGACCTGTGGGCCTACGACGGCAACCGCATCGCGGTCCGCTTCCAGTACGAGTGCCAGGACACCGAAGGGCAGTGGTGGCGGTCGTACGGCAACGAACTGTGGGAATTTGACGAGCACGGGCTGATGACCCGGCGCGAGGCGAGCATCAACGACGTGCCGATCGAGGAGAAGGAGCGCCGGATCCACGGATCGCGCCCCGAGACCGAGCGGGGGCTGTCCTTCCCGCTTCAGTAGGGTTCCGGCGTGACCGAACAGGACGAGATACCGCCCTTCTTGTACGTCGTGGTGTGCGCCGCCGGTATCGCGGCGGACGTCGGCAAGCTGATCACCGCCGCACAGGAGCGGGAGTGGCAGGTCGGCGTCATCGCCACGCCCACCGCCATGAACGGCTTCTTCGACACGGCGGCCGTCGAGGCGGCCACCGGCCACCCGATCCGCTCCGCGTGGCGTCGGCCGGGGGACCCGAGGCCCTTCCCGGACCCGGACGCGGTCGTGGTGGCCCCGGCCACCTTCAACACGATCAACAAGTGGGCGGCCGGTATCGCCGACACCCTCGCGGTGGGCACGCTGTGCGAGGTGGTCGGCCGGGGCGTCCCGACCGGCGTCCTGACCTGTGTCTCCGACGACCTCGCCGGTCACCCCGCCTACCAGGACAGCCTGATCCGGCTGCGGGGGATGGGCGTGCGCTTCGGATACCCCTACCAGGGCGCCGAGGGCGAGGAGTTCGGGTGGGAACGGGCGCTGGATCTTGTCGAGCCCGGAAGATGGTGAAGCGCGAAGTCGTACGCTCCCCTTCGGACCTCTCTCGACGTCAGGAGCAGCAACGATGCAGTACGTGAAGCTCGGTTCGACGGGCCTGGACGTCTCGCGGATCTGTCTGGGCTGCATGTCCTACGGCCTGCCGGACCGCGGCGTGCACGAGTGGACCCTCGACGAGGAGGCGTCGCGGCCACTGATCCGGCAGGCCCTGGACGCGGGCATCAACTTCTTCGACACCGCGAACGTCTACTCCGACGGCACCAGTGAGGAGATCGTCGGCAAGGCGCTCAGCGACTTCGCGAACCGCGACGAGATCGTGCTCGCGACCAAGGTGAACGGCCCGATGCGGTCGGGGCAGAACGCCGCGGGACTGTCCCGCAAGGCGATCATGACGGAGATCGACCACAGCCTGCGGCGCCTCGGCACCGACTACGTCGACCTCTACCAGATCCACCGCTTCGACCCGCGCACCCCGGTCGAGGAGACGATGGAGGCGCTGCACGACCTGGTGAAGGCGGGCAAGGTGCGCTACCTCGGGGCCAGTTCGATGTACGCCTGGCAGTTCTCCAAGATGCAGTACACGGCCGAGCGGCACGGCTGGACGAAGTTCGTGTCCATGCAGAACCACTACAACCTCCTCTACCGCGAGGAGGAGCGCGAGATGCTGCCGCTCTGCGCCGACCAGGGCGTCAGCGCCCTGCCGTGGAGCCCGCTGGCCCGCGGCCGCCTGACCCGGGACTGGGGCACGGTCACCGACCGCAGCTCCACCGACAACTTCGGCAGCCGCCTCTACCAGGAGGGCGACCGCACCATCGTCGAGGCCGTCACCCGCATCGCCGGCGACCGGGGCGTCCCGCGCGCCCAGGTGGCCCTGGCCTGGCTCCTGGCCCAGGACACGGTGGCCGCCCCGATCGTGGGAGCGGGCAAGCCGCACCACATCGAGGACGCGGTGGCGGCCGTCGAACTGGAGCTCAGCGAGAAGGAGATCGAGGAGTTGGAGGGGCCGTACACGACCCGTCCGATCGTCGGCCACAGCTGACTAGTGCGGCCCGTGCGGTGCGAACTCCGTGCCGCACGGCCCCGCCCCCTCGCTCTCCGGCAACGGCACCCGCGCACCGCTCATCGACAACGTCCGGTAGTAGTGCCCGATCCGCTCGGTGGAAGCCCCCACGTAGTGCCCGATGAAGGACCGACGGAACCGGTCGGCGGTGCGGTTCGGCTGCGACCCGTGCACCAGGCTCCCGTTGAAGAACAGAACATCCCCCGGCGCCATGTCGACGGGAACCGCGGCGAGCCCCGGTGGCGGTGCGACGTACTCCCGCGCGAACGACACCTCGGAGTCCGCGAGTTCCGGGCAGAACAGGTCCATCCGGTGCGTACCCGGGACGACCTCGAGGCCGCCGTTGTCCCGGCCGATCACATCGCAGGCCACCCAGGCCGCGACACAGGTGCCCGGTTCGACCCGCAGATAGAAGTTGTCCTGGTGCAGCGCCTGGCCCCGCGCCCCCGGTGGCTTGAAGTAGAACATGCTCTGCGCGGCCAGCACCTCCTCCCCGAGCAGCGTCTCCAGCACCTCCCGCAGCCGGGCGTCCAGCAGGACGTGCAGCGCGAGGTCGTTGATCTCGTGCGGCTGCATCACCCGCGGATACCTCCGCAGCGGATCCGTCGACTCGCCCGGCGCACTCGGCTCGAAATGCCCCGGCACCGGCCCGCCGGTGCGCAGTGCCGCGAACTCGCCGCACAGCCGGTCGATCTCGTCGGGTGCGAACAGCCCGCGAACGACCATGAAGCCGTCCTCCTGGAACTGCCGGAGCCCCGTCTCGATGCCTGTGACTGTCATCCGTCCCCTCCTTCGTGCGATGTGTTCCACTCGTCACGCTAGGCCGCAGCCCGCCCGAGGAGGATGCCCGTGACCGCCGACGGATTGCCCGAGACTGCCGCGCCCGGCGACCCCGGTCCGCCACCGGGCCTCGTGGTCGTCGGCCGCTACGACGAACGTCCGGGCTATGCCGTCCAGCGACCGCGGGGCGCCGACAGCTGGCTGCTCACCTGGACGGTGGGCGGGCGGGGCACCCTGCGCCAGGGACGGAGCGAGACCGGGGCGGGCGCCGGGGACCTGGTGGTGCTCGCCCCCGGCACCCCGCACCGCTACGGCGTCCAACAGGGCGCCGACCACTGGGAGTTCTGGTGGGCGCACTGTGGAGCCAGACCGTCCTGGGCCGCCTGGCTCGGGCCGTACGGCAGGGGCGACGGTCTGTACGTCGTCACCGCGGACCCCGCGGACCCCGCGGGCACCGGGACCGACGGCTCGCGCGCCCGCATCGAGGCGGCCTTCCACCGGATGCTCGCCGACGCCCGCTGGACCGGCACCGGCGCCCCGCCCGAGAGCGCCCCGCCCGCGTCCTCACCGGCCGACGACCGGGTCGCCGTCGCCGTCGCCCACGGCGCCACCGCCCGCGAACTCGCCCTGTGCGCGCTGGAGGAGGTCGTCCTGCTCACCGCCGGCGCGGCGCGCGGGACCCGGACCGGGACCGGCGTCGACCCCCGGGTGCGGCGCGCCCAGCAGCTGATCGCGGCCGATCCCGGCGCCCCGCACACCGTGCGGTCGCTCGCCGCCGAAGTGTCGCTGTCGCCCTCCCGGTTCGCCCACCTCTTCACCCGGCAGCTGGGCCGGTCGCCGATGCGGGAGCTGCGCGAGGCGCGCCTGAACCATGCCGCCCGGCTGCTGGAGAGCACCGACCTGTCCGTGGAACGCGTCGCCGCCGCTTCCGGTTTCGCCAGCCCTTTCCACTTCAACCGGGTCTTCCGTGCCCGCTACGGGACTCCGCCCGGGGCCTACCGGACCACCGTGCCAATGGTTGGGACGTGACCTCGCGGGGCGACCCGGACGCGTTGTGTAGTGGCGGTTCAATGGTTGGTGCGGACGAGGTGCCGCGCCAAGTGAATCCCATTTCCAATTACGGTGGCCAAATAGTGCCGCAATCCCGGGCCGCCGGCCTTGACGAATCGTCAAACCTTCACAGCCCGAACGCTATGCACAAAACCGCGGGATCTCTTGTTACGCCTCGCTGACCTGTGCAAAGGTGTGCGTTGTCGGCGCACGGACAATACATTTTCCCCCTGTGTGCTCTCGACCCCTCCGTACGCCCTTCACGCTTCAAAAGAGCTGTCCCAGGCGGACGTACCCATTGGTATGGACTTTATGCAACGCAGCATGCCCTCGGGAGGAAATGCCGCCGTGAATGACGCTGGCCTGTCGCATTCCCCGTCTCCGGTTCGCCCGTACGACGTCACGGACGAGCAGCTGAGCGCCGAGCTCAAGAAGTGGAGCGGCACGACACCGGCCCTGCAGCCCGTCGGTGAACTTCTCGACCGGCACTGGGAAGCGGCCTTCGCCTACGCGCGGCTGTGCACCGACGGTCCCCGCCCCGCGGGCATGCTCACCACGGCCGCGTTCACGCGCCTGTTCGGCGAATCTCTGCGTCACACGGGTCCGACCGCCGCCTGGCGGCCCCATCTGCTCGTCACCGTCCGCCGGATCGCGGCCGAGTGGGACGCCGACGGCCGACGGGAGATGCTCCACCCCGCGCTGAGAACCGAGGCGGGCGGCGACAGGGCCGCGGCCCGCCTGTTGCCCCCCGCCGAACGGCGTCTGCTGTCCGGTGCCTTCCAGCGGCTGCAGCAGTCGGCCCGCTGCCTGCTGTGGCACACCGAGGTCGAGGCCGAGCCGCTCGGCGTGCCCGCAGCCCTGCTCGGCCTGGACGAGGAGGACGCCGGCGTCGAACTCCGCCGGGCCCGCGACCGGCTGCGCGAGGAGTGCCTCCAGGTCCACCGCGAACTCGCCCCCGAGCAGGAGTGCCGGCACTATCTGCGGCTGCTCGACGTGACGTACCGGCGCGGTGGTGCCGAACTCGACCCCGATCTGCGCGAGCACCTGCAGCGGTGCAGGCACTGCATGCACACCGCCGACCAACTGCACCAGTTCAACGGGCAGCTGGGCCTCGCCCTCGCCGAGGCCGTGCTCGGCTGGGGCGCCGCCGCCTACGTGGAATCACGGATGAGCGTCGACGACGCGGGAGCCGCACAGGAAGCGCAACGGCACGCGCCGAGCGGACCGTTCGCGGGTGAGGCCTTCGGCGTTCCGATGCCGCCCGCCGCCCCGCCCCAGGGCCCCGCCCCCTCCGGTCCGGCGCCCGCCGCCCCCGGCCCCCGCGGCCGTGCGCGCTCCGCCTCCCGCCACTCCGCCCACAAGGCCGCCCGCCGTACCTCCCGCCGCAACCTCACCGCAGCGGTCCTGACGGTGAGCGGGCTCGTCGTTCTCCCCCTGGTCATGTGGTCCTCGTTCCACTCGGACGGCAGCGGCCCCGTCGAAGCCGCCCCCTCCGAGGCACCCGGCTCCGACACGGCCTCCTCGACCACCGACCCCTCCCGGGCCGGAGCGGGCGAGGCGCGCCAGGGCGACCTGCGCGGACGCCTGCACAACGTGGAGTCCGGGCAGTGCGTCGGCGTCGTCGGCAAGAAGATCGCCCAGGGCGCCGAGACCGGGCTCGCCGAGTGCTCCGGGGCCGAGGGCCAGCAGTGGACGTACGAAACGGACGGACTGCTGCGCAGCGCCGCCCACCCCGACCTGTGCCTGGACTCCCACCTCGGCTTCTCGGTGCGGCTCGCGCCCTGCGCGGGCGCCACCTCGCCCGACGCCAAGAACGTCCGCTACGACTTCACCCTCCAGGGCACCCTCGTACCGCGCTGGGACCAGGACCTCGCGCTGACCCCGGCCGCCACCGACGGGTCCGGCGCGCTGGTCCTGAAGAACCGCGACGACGGCCCCGCCCAGCGCTGGGTCTTCGACACCTCGAAGACCGACCCTCAGATGGAGGCGGTCAACTGGGACGCGGACAGCAGCCCCGCGCCCACCCCGAAGTCCGCCCCCGCGCCTTCCAGGACGCCCACACCGACCCCGACGGCGTCCGCCACACCGACGGCCACGCCGACACCGCCGAGCAACCCGTACCCCGGTGACAACTGCTCCACCAACCCGTACTCCTGCTACGGGGGCGGCCAGCCCGGCGGCGGCTACTACGGCGGTGGCTACGGGTATGGCGGCGGCTACGGGTACGGAGGCGGCGGCTACGGAGGCGGGCGCTGACCCCGCTCAGGCTCCGACGAGCTGCAGCGAGCCCCACAGGGCCACCACCGCGGCGGCGAGCGCGGTCGGCACGGTCAGCAGGCCGAGCCGGGTGAACTCCCCGAGCTCCACCTCGTGGTCGTCCCGGTGCAGGATGCGCCGCCACAGCAGCGTGGCCAGGGACCCGGCGTAGGTGAGGTTCGGGCCGATGTTCACCCCGAGCAGCACCGCGAGGACCGCGCCGGGCCCGGCCGCGGCGGTGAGCGGCAGCAGGACCAGGACCGCGGGCAGATTGTTGATCAGGTTCGCCAGTACGGCGGCCAGCGCGGCGATCCCGAGCAGCGCGACGATTCCCGTCCCGTCGGGCAGGACGCGGTGCAGGGCGTCGGCGAGCCCGTTGTCGACGACCGCGCGCACCACGACGCCGAGCGCGAGCACGAACGCCAGGAAGGCCGGTGCCGCCGCCCGCACCACCGTGACCGGGGTGGCCTTCCTTCGGACGAGAGCGCGGCCCGCCAGGACGAGCGCGCCCGCGCAGGCGACCCAGGCGGGATCGACGGCGAACCCGGAGGCCACCACGAACCCGGCCAGCGTGCAGCCGACCGTGACCAGTGCGAACAGCGGCAGCGCGGGCTCCTCGGACGGCTCGGGGGAGTGGTCGACGACGGTGAGGTCGGTTTCGAAGAAACGCCGGAAGACCGCGTACTCGACGGCGATCGCCGCCAGCCAGGGCAGCGCCATCAGCAGCGCGAACCGGGTGAAGCTCACCCCGCTCGCCTCGAAGGCCAGCAGGTTGGTGAGGTTCGACACCGGCAGCAGCAGCGAGGCCGTGTTCGACAGATGCGCGCACGCGTAGACGTGCGGCTTCGCGCGGGCCCCCATCCGGGAGGCGGTCACCAGCACCACCGGCGTCAACAGCACCACCGTGGCGTCCAGGCTGAGCACCGCCGTGATCGCCGACGCCAGCCCGAACACACCGGTCAGCAGCCGCCCGGGCGAGCCCGCCGCCCGCCGGGCCAGCCATGCCCCGCAGGCCTGGAACAGCCCCTCCACGTCACAGAAGTGCGCGAGCACCAGCACCGCGGCCAGGAACCCGACCACCGGTCCCAACCGCTCGGCCTCCGCCCAGGCATGGTCCGGCGAGATCGCCCCGGTGACGACCACGAGCCCCGCCGCCGGGACCGCGACCACGGCCTCCGGCCGGCCGAAAGGGCGCAGGACCGCCCACACGAGTACGGCGACGAGCAGCGCGACGGACAGGACTTCGGCGAGCGGGGTGTTCAGGGCAAATCCTTCGGGACGCGAGCAGATCGTGCCCGGTCATGAAACCAGGCCGGGGTAAGAACCCGGTCAGTGCCCCCGACCGTGACCCGCGCCCGGTCAGGCTCCGGTGCCGGGACTGAAGGGGATCAGCCGCACCGACGACTCGTTGCCGGACACCGGGACCTCTCCGGACTTCCACACCACCTTCAGCGGGTCCTCCTCGTCCGGCGGGGTCACCACGAGGGCGGCAGGGGTGGCCGTTCCCGCCCCGCTGACCTCGGGGTTGGCGAAGGACAATCCGGCCCAGGCGCTCTGGCCCGGCGTCAGCTTCACGGTCTCGGGCTCGGCGGAGGAGCGCTTCGGGTCCGGTCCCAGCTGCTTGCCGGACGCGTCGACGAAGGCGGTGCCGGGATAGCCGTACAGGGTGCAGGTGCGGTTCGACTCGTTCGTCAGCACGACCGGGAAGTTCTCCTGCCCGGCGCCCGGGTTGTTGCGGCCGACGGAGGCGCTCAGTTCCGAGGAGTGGCAGCGGGTTCCGCCGGCCGGGGACTGCGGTGCGGACGGGGTGAGGGAGTTGCTCACCGCGTCGGTCGGCACGCCGCTCGGCGCGCTGCTGGTGCCGTCGGACGGTGTCGTGGTGCCGGACTCCGTGCGCGGGGCGTCAGCCGTGTCGTCGCCGCTGCCGCAGCCCGCCAGCAGACCGACCATCGCGACCGAACTCGCGAGCAGGGCCGCCCGCCGCACACCCAGGGACCTGATCGTCATGTCTCCACACTCCCGGAGAAGAAGAAGTTCGCTCACTCCTCGTCGAGGAGTCCGATCTCCGCCCAGATCGTCTTGCCCTCGGCCGTGTGCCGGCTGCCCCAGCGCTGGGTGAGCTGCGCGACCAGGAGCAGACCCCGGCCGCCCTCGTCCCAGGTCTTGGCGCGCCGCAGGTGCGGGGCGGTGTGGTTGGTGTCGGAGACCTCGCAGATCAGCGTGGTCTCGTCATGGATGAGCCGCAGCCGGATGGGACGGGCGCCGTACCGGATCGCGTTCGTCACCAGCTCGCTCACCACCAGCTCCGCCGTGAACGACGCCGCGCTCAGGTCCCAGCGACCCAGCTGCTGGACGACCTGCTTGCGGACGGGCGCCACCAGCGCCGGGTCGGCCGGGATGTCCCACGTCGCCACCTGGGACGAGGGCAGGCCCAGGGTGCGGGCCAGCAGGAGGGCCACGTCGTCCGAGGAACCGCCGGGCGGGAGCAGCGCGTGCAGCAGCCGGTCGCAGATCTCCTCCAGGGAGTCGGAGGGAACGGCCAGGGCCTCGCACAGCAGCGCGTGACCGGCGTCCACGTCCCGCTCCCGGGACTCGAGCAGGCCGTCCGTGAACAGCGACAGCACGCTCCCCTCGGGCAGGGCCAGCTCGGCGGACTCGAACGGCAGCCCGCCCAGGCCCAGCGGCGGCCCCGCGGGCAGGTCCACCTCGCGTGCCGTCCCTCCCGGCGTCAGCATCACGGGCGCCGGATGCCCGGCCCGGGCCAGCGTGCAGCGCCGCGACACCGGGTCGTAGACCGCGTAGAGACAAGTGGCCCCGACCTCGCCGGGTCTGCCTTCGTTGCCGGCCTCCGCGGACAGCCGTACGACGAGGTCGTCGAGGTGGGTGAGCAGTTCGTCCGGGGCCAGGTCGATGTCGGCGAGGGTACGCACGGCGGTGCGCAGCCGGCCCATCGTCGCCGAGGCCTGAATGCCGTGCCCGACCACGTCCCCGACGACCATCGCGACCCGCATCCCCGACAGCGGGATCACGTCGAACCAGTCGCCGCCCACCCCGGCCCGCGCCGCCGGAAGATAACGCGACGCCGCCTCCACGGCGGCCGTGCGCGGCAGGGAGCGGGGCAGCAGACTGCGCTGCAGGGTCAGGGCGGTCTCGCGCTCGCGGGAGAACCGGCGGGCGTTGTCGATGCAGATCCCGGCCCGCGCGGTGATCTCCTCGGCCAGCAGCACGTCGTCCGGGGTGAACGGGTCGGGCCGCCGGTAGCGAGTGAGGACCGCGACGCCGAGGGTCTGGCCGCGGGCCTGGATCGGTACGGACATCGTGGAGTGGACGCCGAACTCCCTGACCCGCTCGCCGCGGGTTCTGTTCCAGTTGAGCCACTGGTCCAGGCGCCCGGACGCCACCGTGGCGACGATGGTGCGGCCCGCGACCAGGGAGTCGGCCTGCGGTGAGGTGGCCGGATACAGCTCGGTGTGCCCGGGCTTCACCACGGCCATCGGATTGCCGGGGTCCACCGACTGGTGGGCGGCGCGCCGCAGCTCGACCGGCGCGGCGGGCGCGGCCGGGGCCTCGCCGCTCTCCGGCGGGTCCAGCAGGTCGACGCTCACGAAGTCGGCGAGTGCCGGGATGCAGACGTCCGCCAGCTCCTGGGCCGTAAGGGTGACGTCGAGGGTGGTGCCGATGCGCACGCTCGCCTCGTTGACCAGCTGGAGCCGCTCCCTGGCGAGGTAGTGCTCAGTGAAGTCGTGTCCGGTCAGACAGGCTCCCCGCACCCGTCCCGAGGCGTCGGTGAGCGGGGCGACCCGGGTCAGCATCCCGGCCGCTCGGTCGAGGCCGCTGGGACGGACGTACCCCTCGATGTCGCGTGCCCGCCCGGTGGCGAGCACATCGGCGAGGAGTTCCTCGACCTCCGCGTTCTCCCGGCGGAGGCCGATGTCCGTGATCCTCAGTCCCCTGACCTCGTGGTCGGGCAGGTCGATCAGTTCGGACATCCGGTCGTTGATCCACCGCAGGCGCAGCCGCTCGTCGCAGACCAGCATGGGACAGGGGGACTGGGCCAGCGCGGCAGCGGTCACCACGTCGTCCGGCGGGTCGAGTTCCGCGTGGTCGGGCCGGACGACGGCCCGCCAGTCGGCCCGGTCGTCCCGCGATGGCCTGCGGAGGGCGAGCAGGTGGACGGAGACCGTGCGACCGTCCCGGTGCCGCAGAGCGAGGTCGCCGCTCCAGCGCGGGCCGGCGGGGGCGGCCAGGGCATCCGGATCGGCGAGCAGAAGCGCGGCGGGGCGGCCCAGCACCTCGTGGGCCTCGTACCCCAGCAGCCGCCGGGCACCGGCGCTCCATCTGGCCACGGCGCCCCGGTCGTCGATGACGGCCCGGGCGGTCGAGGCATCGTCGAACGGATCCACCGGCCTCATCGTCGCCACTCCATCGTGCCTACGCACAGTGAACGGGTGTGTAACTTGAGTTCCAGCCTAGTGCGTCCCGCCCGCGAGTGAACGCCGATCCCACCTGTACGAGGCGGCGGCGCGCGGAGTGGAAGGGGCCGTCCGAGGGGACGGCCGGGGCAGAAGGCGCTTTCCGCGCCCTTGACGGCCGCATGTGGCTCACCGTCAGATTGTGTTTGTTCACGATCAGTTGTGAGTACTTCTGGGCCCTGATGAGGGAGAGCCGCCATGACCGTCACGCGCAGATCGGTTCTGCTCGCTTCCACGGCCGCACCGGCCGCGGGCGTGCTTCTGGCCACGCCGGTGGCCCAGGCCGCCGACTGGGCCGGGGACCCGTCCGGCCGCCGTACCGTCGCGCTGCGCGACGGCTGGCGCTTCGCGCTGGTCGACCCGGGCGGGATCACCGATCCGACGGGTGAGTACACGGACGCCGCGGCCCCGGGGTACGACGACTCGGGGTGGCGCGAGATCGCGGCGCCGCACGACTGGAGCATCGAGCTCGCCCCGACCACCGAGAACGGCACCACCAGCGGCACCGGCTTCTTCCCCGGCGGCCTGGGCTGGTACCGCCTCGCCTTCACCCTGCCGCCCGCCTTCGCCGGGAAGCGGATCTCGGTGGAGTTCGACGGCGTCTACATGGACTCGTACGTCTACTGCAACGGCACCGAGGCCGGCCGTCACCCCTACGGCTACACCGGCTTCGCCCTCGACCTCACCGACCTGCTCCACACCGACGGCACCACCGAGAACGTGATCGCGGTCAAGGTGCAGAACCGGCTCCCCAGCAGCCGCTGGTACTCGGGCAGCGGAATCTACCGCGAGGCCCGCCTGGTCGTCACCGATCCGGTGCACGTGGAGCGCTGGGGCACCCAGGTCACCACACCGGAGATCACCGCCGAGCGTGCCCGTGTCAGGGTGCGGACCTCGGTGGTCGACGCGTCCGGCACGGCGGGGCCGGTCGAGATCCGCTCGCGGATCAAGGACCCCCGGGGCCGGACCGTGGCCCGCACGGCCACCACGATCACGGTCGGGACGAAGGCGACGGAGACCCATGAACTCACCGTCCCCGAACCCCGGTTGTGGGACATCTCGGCGCCCCACCGCTACACCCTGGAGACCGAACTCCGCCGCGACGGCAAACTCGTCGACACCTACCGCACCCCGTTCGGCCTGCGCACCTTCCGCTTCGACCCGGACGAGGGCTTCCATCTCAACGGCACCCACCACAAGATCAGGGGCGTCGACCTCCACCACGACCTGGGCGCCCTCGGCGCGGCCGTCAGCATCGACGCGATCCGCAGACAGATGACCATCATGAAGTCGATGGGCGTCAACGCCTTCCGCACCTCCCACAACCCGCCCTCCCCGGAGATGATCCAGGTCTGTGAGGAACTGGGCATCGTGATGCTGGTGGAGGCGTTCGACTGCTGGCGCACCGGCAAGACGCGCTACGACTACGGCCGGTTCTTCGACGAGTGGTGCGAGAGGGACGCGACCGAGATGGTCCTCGCGGCCCGTAACTCGCCCGCGGTGCTGCTGTGGTCGATCGGCAACGAGATCCCCGACTCGACGTCCACTGCCGGACTCGCCATGGCCGACCGGATCATCGCCGCGATCAGGGCCGTCGACGACACCCGCCCGCTGATCATCGGCTCCGACAAGTACCGCCGGCTGCCCGCCAAGGGCTCGGCGGCCGACCTGATGCTCGCCAAGCTGGACGGGCTCGGTCTCAACTACAACACGGCCAAGTCGGTGGACCAGCTGCACGCCGCCTACCCGCACCTCTTCCTCTTCGAGTCCGAGTCGTCCTCCGAGACCTCGACCCGCGGCACCTACCAGGAGCCCGAGCACCTCAACACGGGCGAGAACCACACGCCGGGCCGGCGGGACACCTCGTCGTATGACAACAACCTCGCCTCCTGGACCATGAGCGGCGAGTACGGGCACAAGAAGGACCGGGACCGCAAATGGTTCGCCGGGCAGTTCCTCTGGTCGGGCATCGACTACATCGGAGAGCCCACGCCGTACGACGTCTTCCCGGTGAAGGCGTCCTTCTTCGGCGCGGTCGACACCGCAGGATTCCCGAAGGACATGTACCACCTCTTCCGCAGCCAGTGGGTCGACGAACCGATGGTCCATCTCGTTCCGATGACCTGGAACCACGCGGAGGGCGACACGGTCGAGGTGTGGGCGTACGCCAACGTCCCCACCGTCGAGCTGTTCCTCAACGGCACGTCCCTCGGCACCCGGACCTTCGACACCAAGAAGACCACCGACGGCCGGGTGTACCTGGAGACCACGGAAGCCACCGGCGACGACAAGACCTTCACCGACGGCCCCTACCCCGGCAGCTACACCAGCCCGAACGGCAGCGCGGGCAAGCTCCATCTGACCTGGAAAGTGCCCTACGCGCCCGGCGAGTTGAAGGCGGTGGCCCGCAGGAACGGCAAGGTGGTCGCCACCGACGTGCTGCGCACGGCCGGCAAGCCCCATGCCGTACGCCTCACCGCCGACCGCACCGCGCTCGCCGCGGACGGCCGTTCGCTGGTCTTCGTCACGGCGGACGTCGTCGACTCACGGGGTGTGGTGGTGCCGGACGCCGAGCACCTGATCTCCTTCGCGGTGAGAGGCGGCTCCCTCGCCGGTCTCGACAACGGCCGCGAGGAGAGCGCCGAGCGCTACCAGGCCACCACCCGGACCGCCTTCCACGGAAAGGCCCTCGCGATCGTGCGCTCCGGCACCGAGCCGGGGGTCCTCAAGGTCACGGCGAGCGCGGAGGGTCTTCGGGCGGGCAGCGCGAAGGTGCGTACCACCCCGTCCCGGTCGGTCGCCGTCACCGAGCCGGCCGCTTTCAACCCCGACCATCCGTCACCCCCGAACTACCCGCACGCGGACGCGAGTTACTCCGGCCGACCGGACACCCTCCCGGCCGCGATGCTCGACGGCGACCCGGCCACCGGTTGGTCCAACGCCTTCAACAAGGCCGCCACCGCCCTGCTGCCCGCCTTCAGCGGCGCCAGGGCCGAGGACTGGGTCTGCGTGGACTTCGGACGGACCAGGACCTTCGACCGGGCGGAGGTCTCCTTCACGCTGAGCGCGACCCACAGCCTGCCTGCCGCCGTGGAGGCCGCGGTGTGGGACGGGAAGCGGTATGTGCCGGCCGAGGGCGTCTCGGTCGTCTGGGCCACCGCCTCCGGCGAGCCCACGGTGGTCAGCTTCGACGCCGCTCGCGGCTCCCGGCTCCGGCTCACGCTGACCAGCGCCTATCCGGGCGAGACCAGGGGCGCGGTTCGCATCAGCAAGCTGGAGGTGCCGGGGAGCTGACCCCCACCGGCGGCGGTCCGGACGGGAAACCAGTCCCGTCCGGACCGTTGACGGAGTGTCATGCCTGCAACAAACATGGCCTGCGACCGTCAGTTGGGAGCGCTCCCATCGTGGGCGCCGCCCGTACCTCCCCCGAGGAGACCGGACGTGAACAGACGCAAGACCGCCCTGTTGTCCCTGACCGCCCTGCTGGGAGCGGCACTTGTGGCCTCGCCCGTGTCCCCGGCAGCCGCCGACGAGGTCGAGCAGCTCAAGAACGGCACGTTCGACACCACCACCGAGCCCTGGTGGACGACCAGCAACGTCACCGCGGGCCTGTCCGGTGGGCAGCTGTGCGCGGACGTGCCGGGAGGCACCGCCAACCGCTGGGACGCCGCCGTCGGCCAGAACGACGTCGCCCTGGTGAAGGGGCAGTCGTACAAGTTCTCCTTCACCGCGAACGGTTCCCCCGAAGGGCACGTCCTGCGGGCGATCGTGGGGCTGCAAGTGGCGCCCTACGACACCTACTTCGAGGTGAGCCCCCAGCTGAGCGTCTCCGGGAACTCCTACTCCTACACGTTCACCTCGCCCGTCGACACCGCCCAGGGCCAGGTCGGCTTCCAACTCGGCGGCAGCGCCGACCCGTTCCGCTTCTGCATGGACGATGTGTCCCTGCTGGGCGGGGTCCCGCCCGAGGTGTACGAGCCCGACACCGGACCGCGCGTGCGCGTCAACCAGGTCGCCTATCTGCCCGCCGGGCCGAAGAACGCCACCCTGGTCACCGACGCCACGGCGAAGCTGCCCTGGCAGCTGAAGAGCGCCTCCGGCACCGTCGTCGCCCACGGCTGGACCGTGCCGCGCGGTACCGACGTCTCCTCCGGGCAGAACGTCCACTCCATCGACTTCGGCGCCTACAACAAGCGCGGCGCGGGCCTCACCCTGGTCGCGGACGGCGAGGCCAGCCGGCCCTTCGACATCGGCACGGGCGCCTACGAACAGCTCCGGCTCGACGCGGCGAAGTACTACTACACCCAGCGCAGCGGCATCGCGATCCGCGACGACCTGCGCCCGGGCTACGGACGCGCCGCCGGGCACGTGAACACGGCCCCCAACCAGGGCGACAAGGACGTGCCCTGCCAGCCGGGGGTGTGCGACTACACCCTCGACGTCACCGGCGGCTGGTACGACGCCGGCGACCACGGCAAGTACGTCGTGAACGGCGGCATCTCCACCTGGGAGGTGCTGAGCACGTACGAGCGCGAGCTGCTGGCCCGCACCGGAGAGCCCGCGAAACTCGGCGACGGCACCCTCGCCATCCCCGAGAGCGGCAACAAGGTGCCCGACATCCTCGACGAGGCCCGCTGGGAGCTGGACTTCCTCCTCAAGATGCAGGTACCGGACGGGCAGCCGCTGGCCGGAATGGCCCACCACAAGATCCACGACGAGCAGTGGACCGGCCTGCCGCTCATGCCGAGCGACGACCCGCAGAAGCGTGAACTGCACCCGGCGTCCACCGCCGCGACCCTGAACCTGGCCGCGACCGCCGCACAGGCCGCCCGCCTGTACAAGCCGTACGACAAGGCGTTCGCGGCGAAGGCCCTGGCGGCCGCCCGCAAGGCCTGGACCGCGGCGCTGGCCCACCCCGACCTGTACGCCTCGGAGAGCGACGGCATCGGCGGCGGCACCTACGCCGACAACAACGTCACCGACGAGTTCTACTGGGCGGCGGCCGAGCTGTATCTCACCACGGGCGAGAAGGCGTTCCAGGACCACGTGCTCGCCTCGCCGGTCCACACCGCCGACATCTTCAGCCCCGTCGGCTACGACTGGGCCCGCACGGCCGCGGCCGCCCGTCTGGACCTGGCGACCGTGCCGAGCAGACTGCCCGGCCGGGACAAGGTGCGCCAGTCGGTCGCCAAGGGCGCCGACCGCTACCTGGCCACGCTGAAGGCCCACCCGTACGGCATGCCGTACGCCCCGGAAGGCAACCTCTACGACTGGGGCTCCAACCACCAGATCCTGCACAACGGGATCGTCATCGCCACCGCCTACGACATCACGGGCGCCACGAAGTACCGTGACGGCGCCCTCCAGGGCATCGACTACATCTTCGGGCGCAACGCGTTGAACATCTCGTACGTGACCGGCTACGGCGAGGTCAACTCCCAGAACCAGCACGCCCGTTGGTACGCCCACCAGCTCGACCCGAGCATGCCGAACCCGCCGAGGGGCACCCTCGCCGGCGGGCCGAACTCGGGCATCCAGGACCCCTACGCACAGAGCAAACTCCAGGGCTGCACGGGCCAGTTCTGCTACATCGACGACATCCAGTCCTGGTCGACCAACGAGCACACCATCAACTGGAACTCCGCTCTGACCCGGATGGCGTCCTTCGTGGCGGATCAAGGCTGACGTTCGCGTGCTCCACCAGCTCACCGGGCCGCTCGTGCGCGGTGAGCGTGTGGAGCCGGGCCTGATCGAGCGGCTGGTGCACCTCGACGTACTCACCGTGCGGCAGCCGCTTGATCACACCGGTCTCCCGGCCGTGCAACACCAGCTCCCGGTCCCGGAGTTGCAGACCCAGGCAGATCCGCCGGGTGGCGACGAAGACGACCGCCGGGACGACGAACATCCCGATCCGCACGGCCCACGTCACCGCGTTGATCGACAGATGGAGCCGGGTCGCCACGATGTCGTTGCCGCCGCCCGCCAGCAGGATCAGGTACAGGCTGATCCACGACGCGCCGATCGCCGTGCGGACGGGACGGTTGCGCGGGCGGTCAAGGAGGTGGTGCTCCCGCTTGTCCTTGGTGAACCGGGCCTCCAGGAACGGGTAGACGCCGATGAAGACCAGCAGCAGCGGGAAGATCACGACCGGTATCAGGACTCCGAGGATCAGCGTGTGCCCCCACAGGGTGACCTCCCAGCCGGGCATCACCCGCACCAGGCCTTCCGCGAACCCCAGGTACCAGTCGGGCTGGGCGCCCGTGGAGACCTGGTCGGCGCGGTAAGGGCCGTACGACCAGACCGGGTTGATGCTCGCCACCGCCGCGATGAGCGTGAGCGCCCCGAACACCAGGAAGAAGAACCCGCCGGCCTTCGCCAGGTACACCGGGAAGAACGGTGTCCCGACCACGTTGCGTTCGGTCTTTCCGGGACCCGCGAACTGAGTGTGCTTGTGATACACGACCAGGATCAGGTGGGCCACCACGAGCGCCGCCATGATGCCGGGGATCACCAGGATGTGCAGCGAGTAGAAGCGGGCCACGATGTCATGGCCGGGGAACTCCCCGCCGAACAGGAACATCGCCAGATACGTCCCGACGATCGGCACCGACAGGGTGGCGCCGTAGACGAACCTGAGGCCCGTGCCCGACAGCAGGTCGTCCGGCAGCGAGTAGCCGAAGAGGCCCTCGAACAGGCCCAGGAACAGCAGTGACCAGCCGAACAGCCAGTTGACCTCGCGCGGCTTGCGGAACGAGCCCGTGAAGAAGTGCCGCATCATGTGCGTGAGCATCGCGGCGACGAAGATCAGGGCCGACCAGTGGTGCAGCTGCCGGATCAGCAGCCCGCCGCGTACGTCGAAGCTGATGTCCAGCGTCGAGGCGTACGCCTCCGACATCCGCACGCCGTTCAGCGGCGTGTAACTGCCGTGGTACGTCACCTCGTTCATCGACGGATGGAAGAACAGGGTCAGCCACACCCCGGTCAGGATCAGCACGACGAAGCTGTACAGACAGATCTCGCCGAGCAGGAAGGACCAGTGGTCCGGGAAGACCTTGCGCAGGTACTTGGCGCCGAGTGTGCGGGTGCCGAGCCGTCCGTCGAGCCAGCCGGACAGCCGCTCGCCCTTCCCCGGCTCCGCCGGGCGTTCCACGGCAGTCACGCCTCCTCCTTGTGCACATGCGTGAGCTTGTCGGGATTGGTCACGACGAAGAGGTTCGAGACCCGGTCGCCCTCCGGTGTGAGGTCCAGGACGATCACCGCGTACGGCGAGTCGTGGTCGAACAGCACAGCCGCGTCGTCGCCGTTGACGCGCCGGTAGCGCAACTCCAGGCCCAGGCCCCCGGCCCCGCCCCGCTTCGCGTACCCGTTGAGCAGCCGGGCCGCCTTCTCCCGGCCGTGCACCGGACGCAGGGCCTGCTTGCGCATGCCGCCGCCGTCCGTCCACACCGTCACGTCCGGCGCGAGGATCTCCATCAGCTCCGCTATGTCCCCGCCTACGGCGGCCCGCACGAACCGCTCGGTCGCCTCCCGGCGGACCCGGGGACGGGCCTCGTACAGGGGGCGTCGGGCGTGCACATGGGCCCGCGCGCGGTGTGCCAACTGCCGTACGGCGGCCGGGGTGCGGTCGATGATCTCGGCGATCTCGGTGTGGGCGTAACCGAACACCTCGTGCAGCACGAACACCGCGCGCTCCAGCGGGGACAGCGACTCCAGAACCACCAGCATCGCCAGCGACACGGACTCGGTGCGCAGCGCGGGGTCGTCGGCGCCGGCCTCGTCGGTCACCAGGGGCTCGGGCAGCCACGGGCCGACATACGTCTCGCGGCGGCGGTTGACCACGGCCCGCCGCTGGAGCGCGTGGTTGACGGCGATCCGGACCAGATAGGCACGTGGGTTGTCGATCCCGCCGGCACCCCGGCGCGACCACGACAGCCAGGTGTCCTGGAGCACGTCCTCGGTGTCGGTGACGCTGCCCAGCATGTTGTAGACGACGCCGAACAACAGCTCCCGGTGCTCGACGAAGACACCGGTCGCCTCTTCGGTGTCGGGAACGGGGATCTCGGACATGTCGTGTGGCCTCCCAGTAGCGCGCTCACTACTGCGAGGCCTGCAGGGCGCCGGAATGTGACATCCGACGGCCGGAATGTGACCCACGCCTCATCGGGCCGGGCGGGGCGGCTAGGAAGCGTCGTGGAAGACGATCCCGAGCGCGTGCCGCCGGCCGGAGCGCACGACGCTCACGCCGTGCCGCATCGCCCCGGCCGACCAGCCGCGCTTGCTGCGCACCGGCCGGTCCCGGGTCGTGAAGACCACGCCGTGGCCCTGGGGGAGGACGGTCGCCGTGCCCCGGGACTGGGCCCGGGGACGCTGCTCGACCATCAGGAACTCGCCGCCGGTGTAGTCGGTGCCGTACTCGTCGAGCCCGACCACCACCTGCAGCGGGAAGACCAGGTCGCCGAAGACGTCCCGGTGCAACGCGTTCCAGTCGCCCTGCGCGTAGCGCAGCAGGATCTGCGCCGAACGGTCCTGCCCGGCCGCGTGGCAGCGCTCCACCCACTCCTCCAGGGAGTCCGGCCACGGTGCCGGGCGTCCGAGCCGGGCCGCCCAGTCACGGGCGACGGGCAGCAGGCGGGGGTAGAGCGCGGCGCGCAGGGCGGACACCGGGGCGGGCAGGTCATGGGTGAAGTAGCGGTACTCACCCGATCCGAAGCGGTGGCGTGCCATGTCCACGGTGGTCCGGAAGAGCTCCGGCTTCTCGTAGAGCGCTGTCAGGTCCCGGCACTCGGCGGGCGTCAGCAGCGGTGCCGTCGGGGCGCAGCCGTGCGCGTCCAACTCGGCGGCGAGGGCGGCCCAGTCGGTCTTGGCGACCCGGGCGGCGGCCAGGTCGGGGGTGACGGTCATGTCGTTTCCTCCTCACCTTCGAGTGTGCGATGTCCGTCGTCGCGCGTCCGGCGGGAATCGGACACCGTGCTCCCACCCCTTCGGTACCGCTCGATGGGTGGCTTGACCTGCGGATATTTACGGTTGAGTACCCGCGCGGTACCGTGAAGGCATGCCAGCTCTCAACGTGGAGTTCAGCGATCGCGAGCTAGAGGACCTGCGGCAGATCGCCAAGGAGCGCGGTACGTCGATGAAGGCCCTCGTGCGGGAGGCCGCCGCGGCCGACATCGCCCGGCACCGGGCCCTGCAGGAAGGCGCGGAAGCGTTCCGGCGGTTCTTCTCCGCCCACGCCGACGAGTTCGCCGCCGCCTTCCCGGAGGACGAACCGGCCGCCAGGGGCGCGGGGCGGGTCGGCTGACCGATGGCTTCCGTCGTCCACATCGACGTGCCCTGGCTGCTTCAGCGGCATGAAGAGGTCCTGCCCGACCAGCCCACGATCAACGACTTCTCGGCCCTCGTCGCCGCCGTCGCCCGGCATCGCGTCGACCCGCCCCGCCTGGGCGTCGACTCCGACCCCGCCTGGCGCGCCGCCGCCCTTCTGCACACCCTGGCCCTGCTCAAGCCCTTACCGGCGGCCAACGCCCGTTTCGCCTGCGCCACTGCTGTGGCCTACATGTTCGTCAGCGGCGTCGGCATCGACCCGCCCTACGGTGTCCTCGTCGACCTCGCCCGCGATCTGATCTCCGGCAAGACCGATGTGTACGGGGCGGCGGACCGGCTGCGCTCCTGGCAGATCTGAGGCCGCACGGCCGTCCCGCCCCCGGGGCCGCCGACCGAGGGCGGGAGGAAGGGGTCGGCGGCCGGGGTTTCGCGCGGGAGAGCCGCCGTCCCGCGCGGGGCCTCCGAGAAGGGCCGCCTCCAGTGGACTACCGGCCGCCGCCCGGGGGGAGCGTGCGTGGCGCTCCGGCGCGTGCGCGGGTTTCACACGGGGCGCATGGAATGTCGAAAGCCGGTGCGAGCGCACGCAGTTGCGACTCCCTCTGACTGTCTTTCAATTGGCGCGGATGTTGCTCAGGTGCCCTTGTTGGCCGTGAGTGACTTGTGCAAGGGTGAACCACCTATGTGGGGGGCAAGGGCCGGGTCGCATTCGTCCCGTGGGGAACCGGGGCGGAGGGGCGTCGGCGAATTCGTGCTTCCCACGCCCGCGCCCAAAAGGGATGCCCCGTTCGGCACTTCTTTTCGGCAACGAGAACTTCTGTGAGTCCCATGCCTGTGGGAAGGAATCCGCTCAGTGCCAACCCCCCACCCGCCGCTCCCTCCTTACCCGCCGCCCGGCGGTGCCTCCGGAGAATCCGACGAGGATCTCGCCGCCCGGCTCAGAGGCCGTCCCGACGGCGAGGCCGCCAAGTCCGTGGCGCTCCTCATGGCGCGCCACTGGAAACCGGCGCACGAGTACGCGGTCATCTGCCTCGCCTCCTCGTCCGAGACCGCCTCCATGGTGGCCGCGGCCGCCTTCCACCAGGTCCTGGACCGGCTGGCGCTCGGCGAACCGGCTCTCGCGCTGCGTCCCAGAACCCTCGTGGCCGTGCGGGACACGGTCAGGGAGTGGACGGCCGAGGACCGGATCACCGATGTTCTGCCGGACCTGGTGAAACCGAACGGCGGCCGCGGTATGCGGGCCGCGAAGTCCATGACGCCCGAAAATCGCAAGCTCGCCGAGCGGTCATTCCAGTCCCTTCCCGGACTCGCCCGTTGCCTGCTGTGGCACACCGAGGTGGAGGCGGAGTCGATTGTCGTGCCCGCCGCACTCCTCGGCATGGCGACCGACACCGCGTCGGCGGCCCTCGAACAGGCGCGTGAAAAATTCCGTGAAGGATGTGTACATGCCCATCGGGAACTCGCGCCGACCAAGGATTGCCGCTTCTACAACCGGCTCCTCGACGTTCCGATTCGCCGCGGCGGCGCCCTGCTCCCGGATGTCCAGCAGCATCTCGCGGAGTGCCGCTACTGCCGTTCCGCCGCGGAACAACTGAGCCATTTCGAGGGCGGCCTGGGCGTGCTGATCGCCGAGGCGGTGCTCGGCTGGGGTGCCCGTCGCTATCTCGAACTGCGCGCCGGGCGTACGCCCCGGACGGAGGCCCGCAGCCGGGGCACCGGCCGGCACGGCGCGGAACGCCGCCGCCTCCTCGCGCGCCTACCCACCCCCGGCCGCCGCGCTCCCGGCGAGGGCGGGGGCCTGCGGTCCTCACGGACGCTGCTCACCGGAGTGGGCCTCACCTCCGCCGGCCTCCTCGCGGCCATGCTCGCCGCCGGGTTGTGGTCGCACGACGGCGGCGCCGACCCGGCCGCCTCCACCAGCGCCACCGGCGGCAACACGGCCCCGGGCGCAGACACGCAGACGCCCGGCACCGCCCAGCTGCCCACCGCACCGGCCGTGACCCGGCTGCGCAACGCCGCCGCCGACCTCTGCCTGGACGTCCGGGGCACGGCGAAGGAGGGCGCAGGGACCGAACTGGCGGCCTGCTCGACGGAGCGGACCCAGCAGTGGTCGTACGAGAAGGACGGTCTGCTGCGCAGCGAGGCGGATCCGCAGCTGTGCCTGGACTCGCGCGGGGACGCGGGCGTGGTCATCCTCGGCACCTGCGCGAGGGAGAAGACGAAGCGGGCCGACGACGTGCGCTACGACCTCACCGTGCAGGGGGAGTTACTGCCCCGCTGGGACGAGCAGCTCGCCCTCGCCTCCACCACGGAGGACCCGGGCGCCGACGTCGTCGTGAAGGTCCGCGACCACTCCGACCAGCAGCGCTGGCTGACCGACCCGGTCTCCAGCGCCGGCCCCGGGTCGCTGTCCGTCACCGGGAGCGAGGGCCCGCAGGCCCGGCCCGCGGAGCTCACGGAGCGGATCTAGGAACCAGGGGGGCCTCCGCTCACGGAGGCCTCCCTGCCTCCCTCAGGCGGGGCCCTCCACGAGGTCGTCGGGGCCGACCGTCGCCGGAGTCGCGTGTCCGCAGAGTGCGAGCGTGAGGTCCAGCTCCGCGAGCAGACAGCGGATCACGTGCTCGACGCCCGGCTGTCCGTCCAGGCCGAGGCCGTAGACGTAGGGCCGCCCGAGGAGCACCGCGCGGGCGCCGAGCGCGAGGGCCTTGAAGACGTCGTCCCCGGTGCGGATGCCGCTGTCGAAGAGGACCGTGAGCCGGTCACCGACCGCCTCCACCACCCGCGGCAGCGCGTCGGCCGCCGCCACCGACCCGGCCACCTGGCGGCCGCCGTGGTTGGACACCACGACCCCGTCCATCCCGGCGTCGGCGGCGAGGCGGGCGTCGTCCGGGTGCAGGACGCCCTTGAGGACGATCGGTCCCTCCCAGTTCTCCCGCAGGAGCGCGAGGTCGGGCCAGGTCTTGCCGGGGTCCGCGAACATGCCGACGAAGTGCAGCACGGCCGCGTTGGGATCCTCGTGCACCGGCTTGGCCAGACCCGCCAGGAAGGCCGGGTCGGAGAAGTAGTTGGCGGTGCCCACGCCGTGCAGGAACGGCAGATACGCCTGGTCGAGATCGCGGGGCCGCCAGGACAGCAGCGGAGTGTCCAGGGTGACGACCAGGGCCGTGAACCCGGCGGCCTTGGCCCGGCTCAGGAAGCTCAGCGCCACCTGCGGGTCCTTCGGCCAGTACAGCTGGAACCAGCGCTCGGCGTCCCCCATCGCCTCGGCGACCTGCTCCATCGGCGTGCTGGAGGCGGACGACAGGATGTACGGCACGCCCTGTGCCGCCGCTGCCCGGGCCGCCGCCGACTCCGCGTCCGGGTGCATGATCGACAGGACGCCGACCGGCGCCAGCGCCAGCGGGGCGGGCAGGGCACGCCCCAACACCTCGACGGACAGGTCGCGTTCGTGGACGTCCCGGAGCATGCGCGGGACGATCCGGCGCCGCTCCAGAGCCACCCGGTTCGCCCGCGCCGTACTGCCGTCACCCGCACCGCCCGCCACATAGCCCACGGGCCCGGGGCCGAGGCGCTGCTCGGTGAGCTCCTCCAGGCGGGTCAGGTCGGTGGGCAGCCGGGGCACAGCGCCCGACATCCCGCTCAGGTAGATCTCGTACTGGAAGTCCGCCCAGTGCTTGGCCATCCGTCCGAACCGCCTCTCGTCGTCGGGTGCGCCGACGATATCCGCGGGCGGGCGCTGGTCAGGAGGGGAGGGGCGAGGCCGAGACGGACTCGGCGAGGATCCGGGCCAGTTCCCGGGGCCGGGAGAACATCGGCCAGTGGCCGGTGTCCATCTCGACCAGTTCCCAGCGCTGGCTCTTGAGCAGCTCGGCCACGACGGGCATCGGCTCCTCGTCGTCGAGGAGGCACTTGATGTAGGTCGCCGGAAGCTCGCCCAGGGGACGCGTGAGGACGGCGGGCTCGGTGAGCGTCGCGCCCGGGTGCGGGGACGAGCGGTCGATGATCCGGGCGATCTGCTCGTCCGTCAGGCCCTGGCCGGCGAAGTGCTCCGGGCCCACCGGCAGCCAGAAGCCGTCGTTCTCCTCGATCGCCTTGCGGACGTGGTCGCTCGGCCATCCCGACAGGAACGACTCCCCGTCGACGGGCACACTGGAGTCCACGAACACCACCCGCGCGAGCCGGTCGCCGATCCTCTCGGCGGCCTGTCCCACAGGTATGCCGGCGTAGCTGTGCCCGACCAGCACGACCTCGCGCAGGTCCAGCCGCTCCACCTCGTCGACGATGTCCCGCACATGTGTCTGCTGTCCCGCGGGCACGCCCCGCTTCTCGGCGAGGCCCGACAACGTCAGCGGACGGGGTTCGTGCCCGGCCGCGCTCAGCTCGGCCGCGACCTCGTCCCACGCCGACGCTCCGAGCCTCGCGCCCGCCACCAGTACGAAGTTGGTCATGCCCGCAATGTAGCCGAGGGCACCGAAAGGCCCGCGGCAGCGTCAGGAACAGCACCGCGGACACCCACCACGCGGTCATGCCCCGCCGGTTCCAGCCGTGCGGTCATCCGTCCTCCGGGTCCCCGGTGGAGGGATCTGCCACCCCCTCGGTGTCCGGCCCCCGCTCCCGCACCCGCTGGACGTGTTCCAGGGAGTCCCGCAGCTCGGCGAGCCAGTCGTCGGTGTGCCGCTGGACCAGCCGGACGCACCAGGCGAGGGCATCGCTGCGGCTGCGGGCGACCCCGCCGGCGATCAGGGTGTCCAGGACCTGGCGCTCGGGCTGGCGCAGCCGGGTCATGACGGGCGCCGCCACATGCGTGAACAGAGCACGCTCGCCGTCGCACTCCACGCCCCAGGACACCTTCCGCCGGAACTTGTGCTCGGCCTCGCCGGCGACCTCGATGCGCTCCTCCCGGGTGCGCTCCCGGAACTCCTGGATCCTGCCCTGTACCGCCGCCTCCCGCTCGGCGGCCGAGACGTCCTCGGCGAGCCGGGGGCCGGGGATGCGGCCGATCACGGTGATCTCCTCGCGGTCGACGACCACCTCGACCAGGGCCTCGAAGAGGCCGTCGGGCAACCGGCCGGTGAACCAGCCGCGCAGCTTCTCTCGTTGCTCGTCAGTAATCATGTAATGACGATTACTCCGTTGCTCCGGGAATGCAAGAGGTGGTGACGGTGTGCGCTGACGGCTGAAGCGGAATGTTTCAGGCCTATTGCCCAGGCGGGGTTTTCAGGCCATCCGGCCGGATCGGGCGATCAAGAACCGCCCGGTTGAGGGGCTCAGCTGTTCGGATGATGTGACTTCACGCCACTGATTCAACACGCAAGGTTACTGAAAGCTGTGGGGTCGATGTGAAGTTCGGGCCAGGACTCGGCAGACTCACGCTCGCCGCTCCGGCACCGACCGAGTCGGAGGGCACACCCTCGAATCCAGCGGAAGGATGCACACAATGCGGAACACCGCGCGCTGGGCAGCGACCCTCGGCCTCACGGCCACCGCCGTCTGCGGACCCCTGACCGGGGCCGCCCTCGCCGAACCGGCCGCCGCCTCGGGCCTCTACGCTCCCTCGGCCCTCGTGCTCACCCTCGGCCACGGTGACAGTGCCGCCACTGTCACCCCGGAACGTGCCGTGACCCTGACCTGCGCCCCGACCTCCTCGGGCACCCATCCGGCAGCGCCCCTGGCCTGCGCCGAACTGCGGACCGTGGGAGGGGACTTCGACGCACTGGGGGCCAGATCCGACGCTCTGTGCACCAGGGAGTACGACCCCGTGGTGGTCACGGTCGACGGCGTATGGCGGGGCAAGCGCGTCTCCTACGAACGCACCTTCGCCAACGAGTGCGTGAAGAGCTCCTACGGGACGAGCGTCTTCGCGTTCTGAGAGACCGGGGTCGCGTGGTGCCCGTGACCTGCCCGAGGGGCCCGCAGTTGGGGAGTGCCGCCCCTCTCACGGAACCCCGTGATCCCGCACCGAGGGCCGGCGGACGGAGTGGGGCCGTCCGCCGGACCCTCGGGTCACGCCTTCTCCGGGAACTCCGGGAACTCGAGGAGTGGTGGGAAGCGGCGCCACAGGCCGGAGGCGCGCAGCAGCCGGTGCAGTCGCGGACAGTCGGTGACCACGCGCAGCCGCCCGCCTCGCTCTCGCGCCCGGGACTCGGCGCGGCACAGCACCCGCAGGCCCGAGCAGTCGAAGAACTCCACCTGCCGCAGATCGACCAGCACATCGGGCCGACCGGTCGCGGTCGCCGCGTCCAGGTGCTCCGAGAGGAAGCCCGCCGTCGCGAGGTCGATCTCGCCGGCGGCCTCCACCACCGTGCAGCCGCCGTCCAACCGGGTGCGGGCATACGGGTTCGCCGCGGGCGTTTCGGGAGCGCGGTCGTCGGACTCCGGCGTCATGGCCGCTCCACCTCGGCGAGGGACGCATTCGATCTCGGTAGTTACCCCGCAGCGGCGTGGAGCATCCATCCAGTGCGGTCCGCAAGATCTGGTTCACTCGGCCCGGTGAATTTTTCTCAATTGCATTGACTTCTTGTCTAAGAGCGGGTCCGCTCCCGATGGCTGGTGTCGCACCACGGGTAGCGACGACTGCGCCGGCAGGTGCACAGGGCCACCCGGAAGCGGTCGGAGACGACGGTGCTGCCGTCCTCCAGTTCCACTTCCACGGGGCCCTCCACGAGCAGCGGCCCCCGGTGCTGGACCCGGATGCGACGCGGTCGGTCGGAGTCAGAGGGGGAGTTCGGCACGGACGACCACCAGCTCTTCCTTTTCGTCGTGGGCGGCGTCGGCGGGCAGCAGACCGTGCTCGCGGAGCCATTCCTCCCGGGTACGCAGCACCGGTCCGAACGCGATGCGGCGACGGCGGGTCACGGCGGCCTTGAGGCCTGCCGCGCGCAGATGCCCCACCGTCCGTCCGGAGTCGCTCAGTTCGGAGTGCACGATCAGCAGCACCCCTCCGGGGCGCAGCAGGGCGGGTGCCTCACGGCAGACGCGGTCCAGCACGAACCGCCCGTCGTGGCCCGCGTCCCAGGCCCGCGCCCTTCCGCGCGGCGGCCGGACGCCCGTCGGCGCCGGCACGTACGGCGGATTGGTCAGGATGAGGTCGAACGACTGGTCCCGCACAGGGTGGAAGAGGTTCCCGCGCCGGACCCGGACCGCTGCGCCGGTCAGCCAGGCGTTCGCCCGGGCCGTGCACACCGCCCGCCATGACACGTCGACCGCGGTGACCCGGCTGCCCCGGCGCGCCGCTTCGAGAGCGAGGGCACCGGTCCCGGTGCCCACGTCCAGTACATGCGCCCCCGGTGGCAGCGGTTCTTCGGACAGAGCCCCGGCCAGCAGCTCGGTGTCCTCCTGAGGGACGTAGACACCGGGAAGGGTCAGAGGGGGAATCAGTGATCTCACGCTGCCCCAGTACCCCGACATTCAGGAAATATGGTGAATTTCGGAAAGCGTGGGTGTGCGCAGTGACGAGCGTCCGGCCGTCCAGTCGCGCAGCAGGCGCTCGCCGAGACGGTCCTCGACATGTCCGGTGACGTCGATACCGAAGGCGACGTCGGGGGCGAGGTGCGGTTCCTCGGCCAGCAGACCACCGATGACCTCGTGGCGTACGACCTGTTCGTGGACGGCGTCGGCCTCGACGTGCTCGTCGTAGAAGTGCTCGGCGGCCGGTCCCGCGCCGGTGCGGCGCATCGCCTCGGCGAGGCGCCGGGAGCCGGGCGAGGAGGTGATCTCGACCGCTGCGAAGTGGCCCACGAGAGCTCCGCGCAGGCTGCGGTGCAGGCCCAGCAGGGACATGAGGTTCACCGTCGCGAGCATCTCCGCACAGGCCGCCTCCAGGTAATACCCGTAGGTGGTGTCAAGGCCCAGGTCCGTCATCAGCTCGGCGAACAGGCGGGCGTGGACGCGGTCGGGGCGGCCACCGCCGAACTCGTCGAACTCCACCGCCGCCATGCCCGCCTTGGCCCGGCCCCACAGCCGCGGCAGCACCCACGCGTGCGGGTCGGCCTCCTTGAGGTGGTAGAGCGAGCGCTGGGCCGCGTACTCGCGTACGTGCCACAGTTCGCCTTCCTTGCTCAGGAAATGGCTGACTCCGGTGCCGTCGACCGGCTCCACGAGAAGCCCGGCGAGCGCGTCCTCGACGCTGTCGTGGACCGGGGTGTCCGTGCGCAGGGCGGAAAGGAAGCGGTGCTCCAGGACCGCCCTGGTGCGCAGCAGCCCGGGGTCCCACTCGTGGTGCGAGGAGACGCCCGAGAAGCCGCGGTAGTGCAGTTCGTAGCAGATGTAGAGGGCGAGCTGGAGGTCGTCGCCGTACACGTCCGCGCCCGCGACGGTCTCGTGACGCGGCAGCGGTCCGGCGCCGAGGAGATACTCCTGCACGGCGGCGGAGACCGGGCCCCGGGCCGGCGGCAGCGGAGGTTCTTGGCGATCGTGATCCATTCGCCCCGGGTACCCGTGAAGCGGGAGGTCACCCGCCTGCCCGGGTCACTCGCCCTCGGACTCCTCCTGGGCCCGGGTGCTGGGGGTGGTGGCGTCTGCTGCCTCACCCCTGTGCCCGCGCTTTCCGTCGGGGTCCTGGACGCGCTTCTCGGCGTCCTCGAACTCGTGCAGGACCTCGTCCAGGGCGGTGTCCGGCTTCTGCTTCTTCTCCGGCACGGCTGTCTCCTCTTCCTTCCTTCTCTTCGTTCAGGTCGTGGCGGTCGCGATGCGCAGGGGGACCGGCTCCGGGGGAGAGGTGTGCTCCTCGTTGCGGC
This sequence comes from Streptomyces sp. SAI-127, assembly GCF_029894425.1. Classification (NCBI taxonomy): domain Bacteria; kingdom Bacillati; phylum Actinomycetota; class Actinomycetes; order Kitasatosporales; family Streptomycetaceae; genus Streptomyces; species Streptomyces sp. SAI-127. Next base: position 1,350,977 of record NZ_JARXYJ010000001.1, on the reverse strand, counting down.
GGGCGATCTCGGCCCACCAGGAGGCGCCGTCCTCGATGTGCCGCAGCAGTACCCCCTCGCGGATCGCCCAGGGGCAGATGGTGACGGTCCTGACGCCGGTGAGTTTCATCGCCGTGTGCCCGACCACCGCACCGGCCAGGCTCTGCGCGGCGCGCGGCGCGGAGATGCCGGGCAGTTCGGACCGCCGCGCGGCCGGGAGGGCGGCCAGAGCCTCGATGGCCTCCCGCAGATCGGCGCGGTGCATCCGCCGCTCCACGAACGGCCCGCGCCGGCCGGGCGGGGTTCCGCACAGCCGCCCCAGCTGCTCGAAGGTGCGCGAGGTGGCCACCGCGGTGCGCGGTCCCTCCCAGCGGATCCGCGACGCCACGTCCCGCAGTTGGTGGCGCACCTTGCGGCGCAGTGCCCGCACCGCCTCCAGGGGCGGCGGGTCCTGTCCCTCGAAGAACTCATGGGTCAGCCGGCCCGCGCCCAGCGGCAGCGAGGCCACGTAGTCCGGCAACCGGCCGCGTCCGAAGGCGACTTCGAGCGACCCGCCGCCGATGTCGAACAGTGCGAGCGGCCCCGAGCGCCAGCCCATCCAGCGCCGCGCCCCGAGGAAGGTGAGCTCCGCCTCCACCTCGCCCGGCAGGGTGTACAGCCCGATGCCGGTCCGCGTACGGACGGTGCGCAGCACCTCCTGGCGGTTCGGCGCGGACCGTACGACGGCGGTCGCGAAGGCGAGGGGACCGGCCGCACCCCACTTGGCGGCGGTACGGCTCGCCCCTTCCACCGCCTCCACCAGCCGCTCCACGGCCTCCTCGGGCACCGGGCCCCCCGGCCGTACATGATCGGAGAGTCTCAGTCGCCACTTCGCCGTGTGCACCGGCAGTGGCACCCCGCCCTCGGCGTCCGCCACCACGAGCCGGACGGTGTTCGATCCCACATCCACCACGCTTATCCGCATGGCCCTGGGGGTACCCACGGACGACCGCCTCCAACGCCAGACGTCCGGTCGGGGCGTCGCTCTCGGCCACCGGCCCGGCACACCGTGTCGATGCCGCCCGTACGCGCGCACACCGCGAGAGGGGCCGCCGTCTCCCTGCTGACGGCGGCCCCTCGGACCAAGCGGCTCCTGCTGCGGTTGCTACATGTGGACGACGGGTGCGGCGTCCGGGTCCTGCTCCGGCACTCCGCGCCGGAAGAGCAGGAAGGTGATCAGCGCGCCGACGGCGAAGAGGCCGGCCGACCACCAGAAGGCGGTGGTGTAGCTCTCGATCGTCGCCCCGGCCTGGACCAGCTTGTTCGTCGGGTCCTTGCCGACCAGGTAGTCGGTGGCGGCGCTCGCGGCCAGCGTGTTCAGCAGCGCGGTGCCGATCGAACCGCCCACCTGCTGCATGGCGTTGACGGTGGCCGAGGCCACTCCGGCGTCCTCGGCCGCGACCCCGCCGGTGGCCAGCTGCATGGCCGGCGGCATGACCAGACCCAGACCGAAGCCGGTCACGATCAGCTGCGGCAGTACGGCGGACAGGTAGCTGGAGCCGACGCCGATCCCGGTCAGCCAGGCCATGCCGACCGCGGCGACCGCGAAGCCCAGCGGGATGACCAGCTTCGGTCCGATCCGGGGGACCAGCTTCGTGGTGCTGACCTGGGCCGCCACCATCAGGGCGGCGACCATCGGCAGGAACGCCACGCCCGTCCTGGTCGGGCTGAAGCCCAGGTTCAGCTGGAGGTAGTAGGTGAGGAAGAGGAAGACACCGAACATGCCGCCGCCGGAGATCAGCACGGCCAGGAACGAGGCCGCCCGGTTGCGGTCCAGCAGGATGCGCAGGGGCAGCAGCGGGTGCGCGGCACGGGTCTGCCACCAGGTGAAGGCGGCCAGCAGCGCGCCGCCCGCGACCAGGAAGCCCCAGGTCTCGGGAGAACTCCAGTCGTGCGTCTCGGCGTTGGAGAAGCCGTACACCAGGGAGAAGAGACCGGCGGCGACCAGCAGCGTGCCGGGCACGTCCAGCTTGGAGTTCGCGGCGTCACGGTGGTTGTGCAGCAGCAGCCAGCCGCCCGCGAAGGCGACGACGGCGATGACGACGTTGACGTACAGCGTCCAGCGCCAGTCGAGCGCGTCGGTGAGGACGCCGCCGAGCAGCAGACCCACCGCACCTCCGGCACCGGCGATGGCGCCGTACACGCTGAACGCCCGGGCCCGCTCGCGGGCGTCGGTGAAGGTCGTGTTGAGCAGGGACAGCGCGGCCGGCGCGAGGAGCGCGCCGAAGGCTCCCTGCAGGGCGCGGGCGGTGACCAGCATCTCGAAGTTGGTGGCGGCACCGCCGAGCGCGGAGACGGCCGCGAAGCCGGCGACACCGACGAGGAAGGCCGTCTTGCGGCCGAAGAGGTCGGCTATCCGCCCGCCGAGCAGGAGCAGGGAGGCGAAGGCCAGCGCGTAGGCCGTGACGATCCACTGCCGGTTGCCGTCGGAGAAACCGAGGTCGGCCTGGGCCGAGGGCAGGGCGATGTTCACGATGGTGGCGTCCAGGACCACCATCAGCTGGGCGAGCGCGACGACGGCGAGAATCCACCATCGCTTGGCCGAAGCGGCGGCCGGCGCCTCGACGGCGCCCTCCTGCCCGCCCTCGGTCAGAGTCTTCTGGGACATGGACAACTCCAGGGAAAGTCGGCCGGACTCTTCCGGCTCATAAACGAAACCGTTTCGTACACCTGGAGGTTAAACCACTTCGAGCGAAACGGCAACGTTTCGCTGGGGAAGGAGGGCTGGCGCGCGCCTTCACTGCGACCGCCTTTTATTCCTTGACTGGAATATAACTGTCGAGGCATATTGGAGTCATGTCCGACGCCCTGCTCTGGACCGCCCTCGCCGACCCCCACCGCCGGGCCATCGTCGCGCTGCTCCTGGAGCGGCCGCGGCCCGTCGGGGAGATCGTGGAGGCGTGCGGACTGAGCCAGCCGAGCACGTCCAAGCATCTGAAGGTGCTCAGGGAAGCGGGTCTGGTCCGGGTACGGCAGGACGCGCAGCGCCGCGTCTACGCCCTGGACCCGGACCCCATCGCCGAGCTGGACGCCTGGCTGGCGCCGTACCGCAAACTCTGGAACACCAGCCTCGACGCGCTCGGCGACCGCCTGGACGAAACGGCGTCGGACCTCCCCGAGGAACCCGCCCCGAAGGACTGATCCCCCATGGCCGCAGACCTCACCGGCACCTATCTGACCCTGGATGACGGCCGCCCGGCCGTCCGCTTCAGCCGTACCTACGACCACCCCGTCGCGCGCGTGTGGCAGTTCGTGACCGATGCCGACGAGCTCGCCCACTGGTTCCCGTCCCGCGCCGAGATCGAGCTGCGGCCCGGCGGCACGATCAAGTTCAGCGGCGACCCGCACATGGAGGACTCCACGGGCCGGGTCATCGCTCTCGACGAGCCACGGCACCTCTCCTTCGAGTGGGGCGGCGACGAGCTGCACTTCGACCTGGAGCCGCTCGACGGGAAGCGGACGCGCCTCACGCTCACCAACGTGCTGAGCGCCGCCGACACCGCCGCCCGCAACGGCGCCGGCTGGGACGTGTGCCTCGCCGCCCTCGACGCGCGGGCCCACGGCCGGCGCGTCGAAGAGCCGCAGTGGAAGGAGCTCTACCAGGCGTACGTCGACGCCGGCGTCCCCTCCGGCGCACCGGTCCCCGGCATGGACTGACCGGGGACGGACCGACCCCTCACGCCATCTGCCGCCGCACCAGCTCGTGCAGCCGGCCGCCCGTGTCCGCGAGGAGCTGCGCGGGCGGCCCCTGCTGGGCGACCTTGCCGTTCTCCATCACGATCACCCGGTCGGCGTCCAGCACCGTCGACAGCCGGTGCGCGATGACGATCCGAGTGGCGTTGAGGGCCTTGGTGGACTCGATGACCGTGCGCTGGGTGTCGTTGTCCAGGGCGCTGGTCGCCTCGTCGAAGAAGAGGATCCGCGGCCGCCGGATCAACGCCTGGGCGATCATGAGCCGTTGGCGCTGGCCTCCGGAGATCGCCCCGCTGCCCGAGACGATGGTGTGCAGCCCCATCGGCATCCGCTGGATGTCCTCCGCCAGCCCCGCCATCGCGGCCGCCGCCATCGCCTCCTCGGGCGTGTAGGGCTCGGTGCCGCAGATGACGTCCAGGATGGAACCGGTGAACGGCTGGGCGTGCTGGAGGACGACACCGCACTGCCGGCGCACCGCCGACTGGTCGAGGGCGGCCAGGTCCTGGCCGTCGTAGAGGACACTCCCGGAGACCGGCCGGTCGAAGCCGATCAGCAGCCGGAGCAGGGTCGACTTGCCGCAGCCGCTCGGGCCGACGATCGCCACGAACTCACCCGGCCGGATCTCGAAGGACACGTCGTCCAGGATCAGCGGACCGTCCTCGGAGTAGCGGAAGGAGAGCCTGCGGGCCTCCATCGCGCCGGTCAGCGGCCCCGGCCGGGTGCTCGCGGTGCGCACCTCCGGCTGCGCCTCCAGCACCGGCCTGATCTCCTCGAACAACGGCAGCGCGGCCACCGCCGAGACGAAGGCGCCGGTCAGCTGGGTCACCGCGGTCAGCAGCATCGTCACCGAGGTGTTGAAGGTGAGGAACTCGGCCGCCGACATCGACCCGCGCGCCGGGCCCGCTAGCAGCATGAACATCAGCAGGGTGCACAGCGGCAGATAGACCGAGCCCATCACCGACGTGAGGTTCTTGATCCGGCCGACCTTCTGCTGGAGCTCGCGGCTGCGGGCGAACTCCGAGGCCCAGGCCGCGTACGCGTAGTTCTCCGCGGCCGCGACCCTCAGCTTGGGCAGACCGCGCAGGGTCTGGAAGGCCTGGTTGTTCAGCTTGTTGCTGAGGACGACCAGCCGCCGCTGCCAGCGCACCTGCCAGAGCCCGAGGCCGAGGAAGCCGGCGGCGATGACGACCAGCATGCCGATCGCCGCCATCGCCATCGGGACGCTGTACCAGAACAGCAGGCCCAGGTTCATCGCGCCGACGGTCACCGACTGGGCGACGGTGGGGCCGATGCCCGCCATCATCCGGCGGATCGAGCTGATGCCCATGGCCTGGCTGGCCAGTTCGCCGGTCGAGCGCTCGGCGAAGAACTTCGTCGGCAGCCTCAGCAGCCGGTCCCAGACGGCCGGTTGGAGGGTCGCCTCGATACGGCCCTCCAGACGGAGCATGGTGAGGTTCTGCAGCAGCATGAAGGCCGCCGTCACCACCCCGCTGACCATCACGGCCAGACACACCTGCACGATCAGATCGGTCTGGGCCTTCGGCACGAACTCGCCGAGCACCTTGCCGGTCGCGATGGGGACCAACGCGCCGATCGCCACCGTCACCAGACCGCTGAGCAGCAGGTTCGTGACATCGCCGCCCGTGCCGCGCATGCTGAACCGCAGCAGCCCGAGCGGGCTGAGCTTCCGGTCGGGCAGCGGGCGGTAGAACATCACCGCGCGCGGCTCGAACTCCTCCGCGTTGTCCTTCTCGATCGGCGTCTCGCGTCCCGTCGCCGGATGCACGGCCACATAGCCGCCGCGCCGCCACAGCAGCGCGACCGGCGCACCCGACAGCGCCCGATGGCCCACCAGCGGGCCTACGTTGTCACGCCACCAGCTGCCGTCCAGGCGCACCGACCTGATCCGGACGCGGGAGGCGAGGGCGATCCGTTCGACCGGATCGAGACGGTCGCTCTCGGTGCCGCTGTGCGCGTTCTCGGCGAGCGGGATCCCGGCCGCGTCGGCGGCCAGCTTGCAGGCCGCGTAACTCGCGTCCGCGTCGGCCGTCGTCGCGCGCTGCTTCGACTTGCCGATGGACGCCAGCAAGGTCCGGTCGGCCTGGGCGCGCACGGCCTCACCCGCCTTGATACCGGCGGCCGTCCGGGTCTCGTGGGTGCGCTCCAGCTGCTCGATCCAGCGGTCCAGCGTGCTCAGCAGCCGGTACTGCTGGTCGACCATGGACTGCCAGACCGCCGGGTCCATCAGCAGGTCGGCGGCCGCCTCGGCGCCGTAGAGCGAGCCGTACTGCACGCTGCCCGGCGGCACCTGCATCCAGAACACGTCGTCGTCGGTCGGGGCGGCGGCCCGCTCGTCGGCCATCGGCGCCTGGAAGAGGATGGACAGGCTCCGGCCCACCCCGAGCGCGAGGGCGTACTCCAGCGGGCTCGTCGTCGGCGGCACGTACTGGGGGTTGCCGTACTCGTCGTACGACCACGTCTGGGTGTTGGCGGGCTCGTACAGCTCGCGCAGGCCGATGCGGTGCACCACGCAGTCCCTGAGGGGCCGCGCCACCAGGGTGTGCTGCGGCCCCGCCACCGGCCCGAGCAGCAGCGCGCCCGGCTCCAGACGGCCCAGGTGGTGCCAGTGGCCCTGCTGTCCGGCGTCGACCGCGAACAGGTCCACCGCGCCCGACACGACCAGCCACAACACCTGCGGCCCTTCGAGATCGATACGGCTGAAACCGGCACAGTCGACCCGCGTGCCCATCTGCCCGAGCGCGTTGAGGACGAGGTCACCGTCTTGGGGGGAGGTGATGTCTGGGGAGGTCATGTCACCGCTCCTTGACCAGCGCCGCGTACGCGCCACCGCGCGCCACCAGCTCCTCGTGCCGCCCGCGTTCCACGATCGTGCCGTGTTGCAGTACGACGATCTCGTCGCTGTCGCGCACGGTGCTGAGCCGGTGCGCGATCACCACACAGGCGCAGCCGCGCTTGCGCAGGTTGTCCATGACGACCAGCTCGGTCTCCGCGTCCAGCGCGCTGGTCACCTCGTCGAGGACCAGGATGCTGGGTCGGCGCACCAACGCCCGTGCGATCTCCAGGCGTTGGCGCTGCCCACCGGAGAAGTTGCGGCCGTCCTGCTCGACCCTGCTGTGGATGCCGCCCGGGCGGCGCATCACCACGTCGTACAGGGCCGCGTCCCGCAGCGCGTCCACCACGGCGTCGTCCGGGATCGACGGGTCCCACAGCGCCACGTTGTCGCGGACCGAGCCCTCGAAGAGGAAGACGTCCTGGTCGACGAAGGACACCGAGGACGCGAGCGCGCCGCGCGGAATGTCGTCCAGGCGCTGTCCGTCGATGCGGATCACGCCCTCCCACGGCGTGTACAGCCCCGAGATCAGCCGGGAGACGGTCGACTTGCCGCTGCCGGAGCCGCCGACCAGCGCCACCTGCTGGCCGGGTCCGACGGTCAGGTCGAAGCCGGTCAGCAGGGGCTTGTCGAGCGGGTTGTAGCCGAAGGTGATGTTCTGCAGCTCGACATGGCCGTGCAGCCTGCGGGTGGAGTCGCCGGCGCCGGGGCGCCCGTAGAGCGGGTCGGCCTTGAAGTTCTCCACGTCCTTCAGCCGGGCCACGTCCGCCGCGAAGTCCTGGATGCGGCCGGCCACGCCGTTCAGGCGGGTGATCGGCGCGGTGAAGCGGGTGACCAGTGCCTGGAAGGCGACCAGCAGACCGACGGAGATACCGCCCTCGATCGCCCGCATGCCGCCGATCCAGAGGATGAGGGCGCTGTTGAAGGTGGCCAGCATCGGGGCGACCACGCCCAGCCAGGCGCTCGGCACCCCCAGCCGCTGCTGCTCCTCCAACGTGGTGGCGTGCTGCCCGGCCCACTTGCGGAAGTAGCCGTCCTCGCCGCCGGTCGCCTTCATCGTCTCGATCAACTGCAGACCGGTGTAGGCGGTGTTGGTGAGCCGGGCGCTGTCGGCGCGCAGCTTCGCCGTACGCGTCGCGCGCAGTCGGATGACGACCCGCATGGCCACCACGTTCAGCAGGGCCACACCGATACCGACATAGGTGAGCTGGGGATCGTAGGTGTAGAGCAGGATCGCGTAGAGGACGACGACCACGGCGTCGACGCCCGCCGCCGCGAGGTCACGGGCCAGGGTCTCGGCCACCTGGTCGTTGGACTGCAGGCGCTGCACCAGGTCGGCCGGGCTGCGCTGGGAGAAGAACGTCACCGGAAGGCGCAGCAGATGGCGCAGGAAGCGGGCGCTGGACAGCGTCGAGGAGATGATGCGGCCGTGCAGCAGATTCGCCTGCTGGAGCCAGGTCAGGGCGAGGGTGAGGGCCACGCAGGCCCCCATCGACGCGAACAGCACGCCGAGCAGCGAGGTCTGCCCCCCGATCAGGAACATGTCGATGTAGGTGCGGCTCAGCGCGGGAGTGGCCGCGCCGACCAGCACCAGCAGCAGGCTCGCCAGCACCGCCGTCGGCATGGTGCCCGCGGTGCCGCGCAGCCGGGCCGGCATCGCGCCGAGAACACCCGGCTTGCGGCCGCCCCTGGTGAAGCCCTCGCCGGGCTCCATCACCAGCACGACGCCGGTGAAGCTGCCGTCGAAGTCCTCCATCGGGACGAAACGGCGGCCCTTGCCGGGGTCGTTGATGTAGACACCGCGGCGGCCGAAGCGGCGGCCCATGCCGTCGTAGACGACGTAGTGGTTGAACTCCCAGAACAGCACCGCCGGCGTCTTCACCTCGGCGAGTGCGGCCGTGTCCATCTGCATGCCCTTGGCGGTCAGGCCGTAACTGCGGGCCGCCTTGAGGAGATTGCTGGCGCGCGAGCCGTCCCGGGAGACACCGCAGGCGATGCGCAGCTCCTCCAGCGGCACGTGCTTGCCGTAGTGGCCGAGCACCATCGCGAGGGAGGCCGCGCCACATTCCACGGCCTCCATCTGGAGGACGGTGGGCGTACGGACCGTCTTCGACTTCCCCTTGGGGACCGGGCGCTTGGGCGGGGCGGAACGGCGCCTGCTCCGGGTGTCCTGTGCGGTGCTCACGGCAGCAGCCAATCGACGGGACGCTGATCGGCCAGCCGGATCGAACCCGAGGCCACGGTCATGGAGGTGAGGGTGAACGGCGGGCCCTCGGCGGAGGACCACCGGTAACCGCTCTTCGTGCCCTTGGACTTGTCCAGCCTCACGAGTACGGCGACCGGCCGGCCGTCCTTGGTGAACTGCTCGCCGAGCTGGCTGTCCCCGAGGAACGCGGCGATCTGCTGCGCCGACTGGGCCGAGCGGTCCACCGACTTCACATGGCCGCGCAGCACGCCGTACTCCTGGGTGGGCACCGAGGAGACGGTGAGGTCCACGGCGGCGTTCCCGGGGATGGAGGCCGCGTTCTCGGCGGGCACATAGACCGTGGCGTACATCGGATCGGAGGCGTGGGCGACCTTCTCCACGGCGGCGACGTTCGCGCCGGTCGAGATGATCTGCCCGATGGTGGCCGCCAGAGCGGTGAGCCGGCCCGCGGCGACCGTGCGGACGACGGAGTCGCCCTCGGTCGTACGGACCTTCAGTACGGGGGAGTTGGCGGGCAGCTGGGTGCCCTCCTTGGCGATCACCTGCGTGACCTGGCCCGCGACCGGGCTCTGCAGGATGTAACTGCCCTGCCCGTGCGTGAGGATGGCGGGCGCGCTCACCGTGGAGGCCACCGAGCCGGTCACCGCCCACACGGCGGCGGCGGCCATCACGACCACCGTCACGGACATCACCAGCCAGCCCTGCGGACGGGCGAAGCGCACCGGAAGGTCGAGCTCCTCCGGTGACTGAAGCTTGGCGAGGGCCTGTTGGCGGAACTGCACGGGTCTTCCCTCACCTGCGAAAGCTGAGACTGCTGCCAATGAGAAAGGACCGACTCGCGCGAGCCGGCCGGATTACGGCACCCAAGAGTCCCGGAACCGCCGGTTTGCGGCTCCGGGACGGGTCGACCACAAGATAGTGATCAGATCACAAAAAGGTGATCAGAGACCGGCGACCAGGCCGGTGACCGCGCCGGTGTTCAGGCCGGTCGCACCCTCGACCGTGCCGACGACCGTGTTGACCAGGCCGGAAACCGGGGCAACGCCGTCCACCAGGCCGGTGACGGTGCCGAGGGCGTTGAGCTGCAGGCCGCCGGAGACGTTGTCGAGGTCGGCGTCCGAGATCTCGACGGTCTCAACCTGGGGGGTGGAGTTCATGATGGAACTTCCCTTCGTATGGGTATTTCACAAGGGGGGAGCGGCCCCCTCTGGGGACAGATGACGGCCGCAATCGCATGGCGCCGGATCCCGTTTCCGGGAACCCCGGCGGCCTTGCAGTGCGATGGATCAAAGCACGCGGCAGCTCCGCCCTTCCAATTAACCACCCGTCTCACCAGGGCACTTGAGTCACAGAAGCCTCCATCCGTGCAGGCTTGCGCACGCCTTGGTGCCGACTTCTTCACAGGTGATGTTGCGGCGGCGTGAAGGGGCCCTTGTCGTCGTCGTGGCGAATGCGACACTCCTCGCCAATGACATGGGCGCCGGACCGCGCTTGTGCAGAACTCACGCTCCGAGTGACTTGGTTGCGCATTCGATGTGCAGATTCCTGGAAGAGAGGATTCGGGGCGCTGTTCACAACGGACCGTCGCTGACCGTTTGCTGAGCGTGTCAGCCCAGAAGGGCGTAGACCGTGCTCGCGCGGGCCGCGAGGTCACCCGTCGCGGATTCGGTCATCGTGATGTCGGCGAACGCCATGCGGCGGCCCAGCTTGGTGACGACCGCCTTGATCAGGACATCCGAACCGGACACCGCCCGCTGGAAGCTGGTGGACTGCTGCACCGTCGTCATCGGTCCGTAGGCGCCTCTGGCCGCCGAGACGGCGATCACGGTGGCGGTGTCGGCTGCGGCCATCAGGGCCTGGCCCGACAAGGCGCCACCCTCCCTCGCCAACCGCTGTGACCAGGGGAGTCGCAGGACCGCATGGTCGTCGCCGAGCGTCTCGACCGACAGGCCGAGGTCGAGGACCCAAGGGGCGAAGTTGTCGGCGAGGAGCTTGTCGGCTTCGGCGGGCGTCATCGTCATATGGGGGATTGTTCCCGCCCGCGGGCCGCCCGGCACGTCCCGTGGCCGGATCGGCGTGGCAATCGGGGCGTAAAGAAACGGCATTGAACGCACCGCGTGCACCGTGCGTACCCATGGCCATCCAGGCGCCCCGAACAACCAACTGCCATAGGGCGGTTACAGACTCCGGTCCCCCAGGAGGTCGAGAAGTTTGAGTCACAAGCGAATTCCGAAGCGCAAGGCCGCGTTCGCGGCAGGCACCGTAGTGGCGCTCGGAGCTGCCGCGATTCTGCTGCCCAACGCCAACGCGTCCCAGGACGGTTCGTCGAATGACGCGGCGGCCATCGCGCCGAAGACTCTGAAGGCGACGGACGCCTCGGACCTCGCCTCGCAGCTCGAGGAGTTGCTCGGCGACGCCTTCGCCGGTTCCTACTACGACTCCGACAGCCAGCAGCTCGTCGTGAACGTCATATCCGGTGACAACAACAACGTCGTCGTGCAGGCGAAGAAGGCCGGTGCGAAGGTCCGCGAGGTCGACAACAGCCTCACCGAACTGGCGGTCGGCGCGAAGACCCTGAAGGAGGAGGCGACCATCCCGGGCACGTCCTGGGCGGTCGACCCGCGCACCAACAAGATCCTCGTGACCGCCGACAGCACGGTCACCGGCGACAAGTGGAACACCATCGAGTCGACCGTGAAGAGCCTCGGCTCCGACATGGCGACCATCAAGAAGTCGGCCGGCACCTTCAAGACCTTCGTGTCCGGCGGTGACGCGATCTTCGGCGGCGGCGCCCGCTGCTCGCTCGGCTTCAACGTCACCGCGGGCGACGGCAGCCCCGCCTTCCTGACCGCAGGTCACTGCGGGGTCGCGGCCGAGCAGTGGGCGGACGCCGAGGACGGTCAGCCCATCGCCACCGTCGACCAGGCCACCTTCCCCGGCGACGGCGACTTCGCCCTGGTCAAGTACGACGACCCGGCGACCGAGGCACCCAGCGAGGTCAACGTCGGCGGCGGTCAGACCGTCGCGATCAGCCAGGCCGCGGACGCCGAGGTGGGCCTCCAGGTCTTCCGGATGGGCAGCACCACGGGCCTCGCCGACGGCCAGGTCCTCGGACTCGACGCCACGGTCAACTACCCGGAGGGCACCGTCACGGGGCTCATCCAGACCGACGTCTGCGCCGAACCCGGCGACAGCGGCGGTTCGCTGTTCACCCAGGACGGCTCGGCGATCGGTCTGACCTCCGGCGGCAGCGGCGACTGCACCGCCGGCGGCGAGACCTTCTTCCAGCCGGTGACCACCGCCCTGACGGCGGTCGGCGCCACGCTCGGCGCGGGTGACGCGGCCGGCGGCGCGGGTGCGGGCGACGAGCAGGCCGGCGGCGAGGAGGCCGGCGCTGGTGCCGGTGACGAGGCTGGTGCCGGTGGCGAGGCGGGCGCCGGTGGCGACGCCGGGGCCGGTGCGGGCGAGGAGGCCGGTGCCGGTGGCGACGCAAGCGCGAGCCCCGGTGAGGAGGTCGGCGCCGGTCAGGAAGTCGGCGGCGAGGAGGCCGGCGGTGACGTGATCGGCGGCGAGGAGGCCGGCAACGGCGCGGGCGATGCGGCGGGCGATGCCGCCGGCGATGCCGCGGGCCAGGCGCACAACTGACCCCGTCCGACACCACACCGTGAACCGGCCGCGTCGGCAGCGGACCCCCCCACCCTCCGCTGCCGACGCCGGCCCGCACGACCACCTCCCGGCCACACCGCGGTTCCGGCCCGGGAGGTGCAACGGTCCGGCCCTCCGGCGGGAGGGCCGGACCGGCGTGTTTCCACGGGATCGGGCCGTCGGCTCTCCGCCCGGGTCAGTCGCCGGCCCGCAGCAACAGCAACGCCACGTCGTCGATCCGCTCCCGCGCGGCCGCGCTGCGCCGGACGAGTTCGTCGGCCAGCTCCTCGAGCGGACGGTCACCGGCCTCGGCGAGTTGCCGTCCCAGATCGGCGAGCGCGTCCTCGATGTCGACACCGGGGGACTCGATCAGGCCGTCGGTGTAGAGGGCGAGGACGGAACCGGGCGCGAGGTCCACCTCCGTCGTCGGGTAGACGGCCGAGCCGTCGATGCCCAGCAGCGGGCCCCCGGCCAGGTCCAGCACCCGCACCCGGCCGTCCGGCCGCCTGAGCAGCGGCGGCGGATGCCCGGCCCGGGCCATGACGGCCCGGCCCCGCCGCGGATCGAGCCGCAGATACAGGCAGCTCGCGAACAGCTCGGCGCCGAGGTCGATCAGCAGCCGGTTCGTCGAGCGCATGACCTCCGCCGGTGTGTGGCCGACGGTCGTGTACGCCCGTACCGCCGTCCGGATCTGCCCCATCAGCCCGGCCGCCGTCACGTTGTGTCCCTGCACGTCCCCGATCACCGCCGCGGCCACCCCGTCCACCGGCACCAGGTCGTAGAAGTCGCCGCCGATGTCCATGCCCTGCGTGGCCGGCAGATAGCGGGCCGCCGCGTCGATGCCGGGCAGCGAAGGCAGGCCGTGCGGCAGCAGGGCCGCCTGCAGGCCGTGCGCCAACTGGTGCTTCGCGTCGTACAGGACGGCCCGCTCCAGGGCCTGCGCGATCAGCCCGCCGAGACTCGTCAGCACCGCCCGCTCGTCCGCGGGGAAGGGGTGCCGTTCGGTGTAGGCCAGTACACAGGTGCCCACCGGGCGCCCGGAGGCGATCAGCGGCAGATAGGCCCAGGCCTCGAACCCGTCGGGGGTGGCGTGCCGCCTCGGGTACAGGCGCTCCAACTGCTCCCGGGAGTCGAAGAACGCCGGCACCCCGGTGGTCAGGGCGTGCGTACCCGGCGTCGGTTCCGTCAGTGGCAGCCCGTCGAACCGCTCCACGACCCGCGCGTCCGCATACCCGCGATGCCCGAGCACGCGCAGCCGCCCCGCCCGTGAGCCGAGCACGACCAGTGCCTGGCTCCCCACCGCCGGGGCGATCTCGTCCGCCACCAGCTGCACCACGTCCTGCACACCCACCGCCTCGGTCAGCGCCCCGGCCAGGCTCAGCAGCTGCGAGATCGTGACCAGCCGGGGCGGCGAGTCGCCGGGCTGCGGACCGGACCGGTTCATCTCCGTCACCGCCCGGGCCCGGCTGACCCGGACGCTCAGCCCGGTCGTGCTCGGGTACAGCCGGAACGACAGCCAGTCCCCGGGCGGCCGCAGCGCCACGAACGACGTGCTGTGCTGGCTGAGCAGCGCGGCCCGGTAACGGTCCTCGTAGACCGGATCGTTGAGCCAGGGCACCGCCGCCCACAGCTGCGAGCCCAGCAACTGGGAGACCGGGACACCGATCAGCTCGGCCGCCGCGTCGTTGGCGAAGGAGATCCGCCCGTGCAGATCGAGCGAACACAGGCCGTACGGCAGTCTCGCCACCATCCGTGCCGCCTCCACCGTGCCCAGCGTCCCGGCCGGGCTTCCGACGTGGGCCGCGGCCAGCAGATCCGGTTCGGCGTGCGGCGACAGGTTGTCCTCCACCGCCCGCTCCAACCGCATCGCGAGCCGCCCGCAGGCCGCGACCAGGTGCTCCCGCTCCCGGTCGGACAGGTCCGGCGGGTGCGAACCGGGCCAGGTCACGAAGACGGCGCCGTACACCTTGGACGAGGTCGCCACCGGCACTGCGGCCAGCGCGAAGGGATACGGCAGCACCACGGCGATCCGCGGATAGCGGCGCGCCATCTCGTGCTCGCCGCCCACCCACACCAGCCGCCGCTCCCGCGCCGCCTCCGCGACCGGGATCGGCGCGCTGAGCCCCACCCGCTCCCAGGGCGCCGCGAACGCCCGTGGCAGGCCCGCCATCACCGCCATCTCCAGTACGGGTTCGTCGGCGGCCAGGAGATACACCGCGCCGGAGTGAGCGTGCACCTCGTCCATCATCGACGCCAGCGCGAGGGAGAGCAGCGGCCGTCCCACGCGGGTCCGTGCGCTCGCCGGAGCCTGGGCGGACCTGTGCCCGTCGGACACGCCGACCACCTCCTCGCACGGGCGCGTCCCGGAAGGGGAGCGGACCGCTGTCGCGTGCCGGGCCCCCCAAGGATCAAATCTCCTCCCTCACGGCAGGTCCCGCACGGCGAGCGTTCCCCTGCGCGGGCACACGGGTGCCCGCGCGACGGCGAGGGCGGCCGCGTACCCCCTCGGCCCCGGGCCATGCCCCCTCAGTGGAAGCGCGCGACGGCACACGGGCGCCCTGTGTGCGCCCCCGCGCACCTTGATGGCCAGTTCTTCGCGCCCGAGGGCGGTCCAGGACCCGAACAATGGGGCACGCGTTCATGCCACGGAAACAAGTACAGCGAGTCGAGGGGGACGAGCAGTGATCCGGGTGCTTCTGGTGCACGACGCGTGTCTGGTGAGATCGGCCCTGGCGGAGTGG
Source organism: Streptomyces sp. SAI-127 (assembly GCF_029894425.1). NCBI lineage: Bacteria > Bacillati > Actinomycetota > Actinomycetes > Kitasatosporales > Streptomycetaceae > Streptomyces > Streptomyces sp. SAI-127. The sequence continues at coordinate 1,335,823 of NZ_JARXYJ010000001.1, read as the reverse complement.
CTCCGCCGGGAACCGGACCTCGGGGTGTTCGACACCCCGTGGCACAGCGCGCCCGGCCGTCTGCGATCCGTACGTCCCGACGTCTGCGCGGCCGACCTCGACTGCTCCGACACGTACGGCATCCCGCCGCTGGGGGAGTTATCCCTGCGCGAGCCGGACCGGAGTCCGCCGCGGCTTCTCGTGATGGCGAGCGCCAACCGGCCGGGGCTGCTGAAGCGGGCCGTCGAGGCGGGGGCACTCGGGTACGTCGACAAGGAGGGGGCGGCACCGGAGCGGCTCGCGCGCGGGATCCGGCGGGTCGCCGAAGGGAAACGTTTCGTCGACGACTCGCTGGGCTTCGGCTTCCTCCAGGCCGCCGAGATGCCGCTGACCAGACGGGAGCTGAGCGTGTTATCCCTCGCGGCCGAGGGGGCGTCCATCGCGGAGATCGCGGGAAGCCTGTGCCTGTCCCACGGGACCGTGCGCAACTACATGGCCGCGATCACCCGCAAGACCGGGGCCCGCAACCGCATCGACGCGATCAGGATCTCCCAGGGACAGGGCTGGCTCTGACCGCTTCGGAACCACGGCCGTCCAGCCGCCCACGAGTTCGCGGTACGCCGGCGAGTCGCGCACCAGCTCCTCGTGGGTGCCGTACGCCGTGCGCGGGCCGTCCATCAGCAGCACGCGCCCGGCGCGGCGGGCGGAGCTGATCCGGTGGGCGACGACGACCAGCGTGGTGCCCGGCCGGCTCGCGAAGGCCCGCTCGGCGCGTTCCTCGGCCCGCGGGTCGAGGTGGCAGGTGGCCTCGTCGAGCAGGACGAGGGGGGCGTACGACAGATAGGCCCGGGTCAGCGCGATCAGCTGCCGCTCACCTGCGGAGAGGGCGGCCGGGTCGACGGTCGCCCGAGATCCGCCGAGGGCTTCGAGCAGCGGGCCGAGCCCGACCGCCTCGGCAGCCGCGAGCAGCTCCGGCTCGGGCACCGGGTCCGGCCGCAGATGTCCGAGGTTCTCGGCGAGGGTGCCGGTGTGGACGTACGCCTCCTGCGGGATGAGCACGCGCAGCGCGGCCGCGTCGGGGGAGGGGACGGGGTGCCCGCAGAGCCGGATCCTGCCGCCGGTGGGGTGCAGGAGCCCCGCGATCAGGGCCGTGAGCGTGGACTTCCCGATCCCGCTGGGGCCCACGACGGCCAGATGGGCGCCGGGCGGGAGGTCGAGATCGAGTCGGTCGACGACGGGGGTGGCGGCGGGGCCGTAGGCGAAGGAGACGGAGGTGAGGGAGAGGGCGGGGGCGGTGGTTCCGGCGGGGCGGGGGGTGGAGCTGCGGTCTTTCGTGTGCGGTGCGGTGCTGTGTGGGGTGTCGGCTTTCCTGGGCCCGGTGCCGGGGTCGTGGGCTGCCTCGCGTGTGGGGGTGTGTGCGGTGGCGGCCGCGTTGGCGTGGGTGTCGCACTCGGGGTCCGCCGCCCGTGCCCGGGTGTCCGGGGCGAGTCGGTGGCCCGGCTCGGCCTGCCGGTCTGCGGGCCTCGCGTCGGTGAGGCCGTGGCCGGTCTCGTCGGGCGCGTCCGACTGCGCGGGAGCGCCCGCGGTCGCGGCGAGGTCGTGGGCCGCGGGGTGTCTCCCGGGCAGAGGATTCGCGCCGTGTGATTCCGTCCGTACGACCGCGTCCGCCGCGTGTGCCCGGGTGTGGGAGTCCAGGCGTTGGCCCGGCTCGGCCTGCCGGTCTGCGGGCCTCGCTTCGGTGTGCCCGTGGCCGGTCTCGTCGGGCGGGTCCGACTGCGGGGGAGTGCCTGCGGTCGCGGCGAGGTCGTGGGCCACGGGGTGTCTCCCGGGCGGAGGATTCGCGCCGTGTGATCCCGTCCGTACGACCGCGTCCGCCGCATGTGTCCGGGTGTCCGGGGCGAGTCGTTGGCCCGGCACGGCCTGCCGGTCGGCGGGCCTCGCGTCGGTGAGGCCGTGGCCGGTCTCGTCGGGCGCGTCCGACTGCGCGGGAGCGCCCGCGGTCGCGGCGAGGTCGTGGGCCGCGGGGTGTCTCCCGGGCAGAGGATTCGCGCCGTGTGATTCCGTCCGTACGACCGACCGCTCGGCGGCCGGTTCGGCGGCGGGCTCGCGGACCAGTCGCCGCAGGACCACCACCAGCCGGGAGCCGCTCGTTCCCAGCCCGTGGACCAGGTTGCGCAGGGCGGGGAGCAGGGACTGGGTGACGTAGGCGAGGGCGCCGACCAGGGCGCCCGTGGTGACGCCACGGGCCAGGAGCCAGGGCGCGCAGGCCAGGAGGAGGACGATCGGGAGCTGGCCGCCGAGGGCGAGGGAGACCACGCGCAGGACGGACCAGCGGGCGAGGGAGTACGCGGCCCGCTGCTCGGCGTCGACAAGTCGGCCCGTGCCGGCGGCGACCCGGTCCTCGGCACCGGCCGCCGTGATGTCCCGCAGCCCCGGGCAGACCCTGCCGAGACCGTCGGCCAGCGCCTCGTCGGCGACGAGGAACTCCTCCTGGCGGCGGGCCAGCGGACGCAGCGTGGCCGCGAACAGGCCAAGTCCCGCGGCGAGCGGCGGCACCACGACCAGCAGGAGCAGCGGGTCGAGCGAGGCCAGTCCGACGACGGCACCGACGGCCGTGAACACGAACGAACGCGACACCATCACCAGCCCGGCGAACGTGTCCCGCGCGATCTCCACCTGCTGGGTCAGTCCGGACAGCGCCCCCGCGTCCGCCTCCCGCACCCCGCGCTCGACCACCCGCCCGACCAGGACGTCCCGGAGCGGCTCGACCAGCGCGGCGACGGCGGCGTACACCCGGACCGTCCCCCAGGCGCCCACGAGCACCCCGATCCCGGCCACCCCGAGCCACGCGAGTCCGACGCCGGGCCGCCCGGCCAGAAACCCCTCGTCCAGGGCACGGGCGGGCGCGTACCCGGTGAGGAAGGTCTGCCCGGTCTCCAGCACGGACCACCCGCCGAGCCGGACGAGAACCCGCCACCGGGCCCGCAGGAACCGGTGACCGCGCGCGTATACCCCGTCAGTCACGGTGCCCTGCCTCCTTCGGCCCGCCTGCCCCGGGCGCGGCGCCCTGCCGAGCCGTGGCTCATGACAGCCCCCCGTCCACGCTGTCCGCCCCTTCCGGGCCGCTCCCGAACACCGCCCGGTACTCCGCCGCCCGCCACAGCTCCTCGTGCGGCCCCACCGCCCGCACCCGCCCCCCGTCCAGCCAGGCCACCGCATCCGCCCGGGCCGCCGTGGCGGTGCGGTGGGCGACGAGCAGGCGGGTGCCGCCGGTCCCGCCGTTCACCAGGGCCTCGGCGATGCGGGCCTCCGTCACCGTGTCGAGGCTGGAGAGGGCGTCGTCGAGGATGAGCAGACGGCCGCCGTGCGCGAACGCCCGGGCGAGACCGAGCCGTTGGGACTCCCCGCCGGAGCGTGGGGCGTCGGCGACGAGGGTGTCGTAACCGTCGGGCAGCCGGCGCACGAAGTCGTCCGCGTGGGCCGTGCGGGCGGCCTCCCGGACACGGGCGGGGGAGGGGGAGCCGAGGGCGAGGCCGATCTCCTCCTCGACAGTGCCGCCGAGCAGGGCGGGGCGTTCGAAGGCGTACCCGATGGCACGGCGCAGTTCGTCGTGGGTGAGCTCGCGCAGCGGCACCCCGTCGAGCAGGACCTCTCCGGAGTCCGGGTCGGCGAGCCGCCCGGCGAGCGCGGCGAGCAGTGACTTGCCCGCCCCCGACCGGCCCACCACCGCGAGCGTCGTCCCGCCCGGCACGACGAGGTCGACCCCGTCGAGCACCGCACGTGCGCCGCGCACGGCGGTGACGCCGCGCAGTTCCAGCCGTCCCGGACCGGACGGCAGTCGGCGTTCGCCGTGTGCGACCGGGGACTCCGCGAGGACCTCCTCCAGCCGTCCCGCCGCTGCCCGGGCCCTGGCCAGGCCGGCGAGCTGTCCCACCAGGACGCCGACCCCGGTGGCGAGCACCGCGTACCGGGAGGCGGCGAGGACCTCGCCCACCGTGACCCGGTGCCGGGCGAGCAGCACTCCGGCCACGGCGACGACACCGAGCTGGAGCAGCGGGGCCACGGCGACGGACTGGCCCGACGCCCGGCCCTGCACCTGCCACATGCGGTGCCCGGCCTCGGACAGCTCGGGCAGCGGGCGCAGGATGCGGGCCGTCTCCCGGTCCTCCGTGCCCGCGGCCCGGATGGTGCGGTGTCCGCCGACGGCCTCCGAGAGCGCCTGCGCGATCCGGCCCTGCACCTCCTGGTAGCGCGTCACGCATTCCCGGGTGTCACGGGCGAAGGCGCGCAACAGCAGGGCGAGCACCGGCGCTCCGGCCAGGTACACGGCCGCGAGCCAGGGGGAGACGAGGCCGAGGGCCACCACCGCGCCGACCGGTCCGGCGAGCGCGGCGAGCAGTGCCGCGCGGGCGGTCGGTGCGGTGCCGGCCTGCGCGGCGTTGCCGACGAGGCGGGCGACGAGGTCACCGGGCCCGAAGCGGGCGGTGGCGCGCGGACCGACGGCCAGGACGTGTCCGGTGAGCCGGCGGCGCAGCCAGGCGGTGGTGCGGGCGTCTACGGTGCCGCCGAGGACGGTCTCCGCCGCGTCGAGCAGCGCGATGAGGAGGACCAGTGCGGCGCAGTACAGCACCCAGCGGCTCGTCGGTGCCTGCGCCAGCAGCAGGTCCAGGGTGCGGCCGAGGGCGGCCGGCAGCAGCAGTCCGGCGCCGGTCGCGGCCGTGCTCACCAGGCACAGGACCGCACAGCGCGCGGGGGCCGGACCCAGGAGGCGCCTGGCGGGCGTCGAGGTGCGAGTCGTCATACGGCGGCCTTCCGCAGATGTGCAGAACCCCGGGCGGTCCCTCCCTCGCGGGAGCGGACCGCCCGGAGTCATGGGCGCACGATGCCTGTCAGAGACAGAGCGTGACGCTCGCCGCGCTGACGCAGGACAGCAGGCTCAGCGTGCTGTTGCCGCCGCCGCCGGTGTGCTCGTCGGACTCCATCGTCTGCAGGTCGAGAAGTGCCATCTCGGTTTCCTTTCTTCGGTGTCGTCCACCCGTGGGGACGGGGTTGGGTCACGGCTCCGTCAGGTCGCGGAACCGCGTATGGGGGGCCGCCCGAGCGGCGGCAGGAACGGCAGGTGTGCGGTGACCGGATCGCCGGGGGCCGCGTGGGCCGCGCCGAGCGCGAGCAGGCACCCTGCCGTTCCGGTGCCCAGGTCCATCGACAGGCGCATCATCTGGTGGCCGGGGAAGGCCAGTTGGCCCTGGTAGTCCATCGAGAACCAGCCGAGCCCGTCGATCTGTTCGGCGATCCGCTCGCGGGTCGCGCCGGGGGTGTCCGTGCGAGCCAGGTGCAGGATCATCCCGGCGCGGCCCTGGAAGAGACCGGGCTGTACGTAGAAGCGGCTGGTGGCGGCGGTCAGGACCCCGGCGCGCGCCCGCTCGAACTCCCCCTCGGTGTCGGCGCCCAGGGCGAGGTAGTCGTCCAGGACCATCCCGATGCCGGCACTTCCCTCACCGAGGTAGGGCAGGGTCCGCCAGCCCTCGTCGACCTCCAGCGAGCCGCCCGGGTGCGTCACGCAGCACTCCAGGTCGCGCCGCAGCGCCACCTCCGCCGCCCGCAGCAGCAGGGGCTCACCGGTGCGTTCGTACTGCCGCAGCAGGAAGAGCGCGGGCCCGGTCCACCCCCGCAGCAGCCCGGCCCGGCGCCGCTTGGGAGTGTCCGCGAGGGGCTGCGCGAGTCGTCGTACGAGGATGTCGGCGGCCTCGGCGGCCCGCTCCCGCAGCTCCGGCTCGCCTGTGGTGCGGGCCAGTTCACCGAGCACCAGACCGAGACCGGCGAGGCCGCCGTGCAGGTCGGAGGACAGGTTCTGCCAGCGCTCCGCGAGGACGCGCTCGACCAGGTCGAGGGCACGCTGCCGGTGGCCGAGCCGGTCCAGGACGTGGGCGATGCCCGCGAGACCGTCGTAGAGCCCGAGCGGTGTGCCCGTCGGCGGAGGCGCGGTGCGGGCCAGGAGCCAGCGCTCGCCCTCCTCGTACCGCTGCGCGCCGACCGCGTCCAGGGCGTGCAGCACCCCGGCCGCGCCGTGGGCGAGCCCGAGGCCGCCGCCGTCGTTGAACTGCGTGATGTCGCCGGGGAAGAGCCGGTCCTCGCGCTCCGGAGTGGCCGAGGCGAGGAGCGCCTTCACCATGGAGTCACGGCTGTAGGGCCAGTCACCGGGCTCGACGAAGGACGGCGCGGCCCCGGCGCGGACGGCCGGACGCTCGCCGCCGGTGTCCCGCGGGCCCCGCGTGGCGGTGTCCCGGGTGATCTCCGCGACCGCCTCGTCGAGGAACTCCTTCGGTACGTCCGGGAACTGACGCAGGATCACCTCGGCCAGATGGGCCGCCTTGCCCCGGTCGACCACGAACAGCGTGGTCACCGGCATGAACAGGGCGAGCCTGAGACAGGCCAGGGCGTAGCGGTCGACGTCGATGCCCTTGCGGTCCGGCGGGGCGAAGAAGCCGGGGTGGGCGACCACCTGGCGGCCGTTCTCCTCGACCGGCGCCGCCGCCTCGAAGTCGAGCAGGGACACCGACTCCTCGTCGGGGCCGACCATGATGTTGAAGACGTGCAGGTCGTTGAAGACGATCCCGCGCGCGTGCACCGCCTCCACCGCCCGTTCCACCGCCCCGTGGATCCGCACCGCCCACGCCGTGTAGTCGGCCACGGCCCGGGGATCGGGGTCCGGGGTGAGCAGCGGATGCCGCTCGGCGAAGAACGAGTTCAGCGGGCGCCCCTCCAGGAAGTCCATGACGAGGAAGCGGTGGTCGCCGAGCGTGAACCAGTCCCGCACCTCGGGCACCACGCCGGTCCCCGCGACCTGCTCCAGGGCGTCCTTCTCCCGCTCCAGCCGGGCGATCGCGTCCGCCCCGTCGGCCGCCAGGCCCGCGTGCGGCCGGCCCTCCTTGAGGACGACCTTGCGCCCGTTGCGGGTGTCGGTGCCCGTGTAGACCCCGCCGCCGTTGGAGAAGTGCAACGCCTTCTCGATGCGGTACGGCAGCTCGCCGACCGTCGTGGTGTTGCGCGCCTCCAGATGGGGCTCCAGGAAGGCGGGCAGCGTCACCCACTCGGGCACCTGGAAGGACGGGGCCCGGCGGTCCGGCACCAGCGTGCCCTGGCCGTCCCGTACCGCCGGCACCAGCGAGCCCCGGTCGTCGACGACGAAGGTGCGCGCGAACGCGCCGTAGCGGACGTAGAGCGGACCCTCGTACCAGCGCAGATCGGTGAGGATGTACGGCCCCTCGAAGCCCTCCAGGAGCTCGCCCAGCTCCCGCAGCACGTCGTGCAGCTGCTTCTCGTCGGAGGGGTAGACGGTGACGAACTTGCCGCTGGTGTCGCGGGCCGCGTACTTGGTGTTGCGCAGGTGCAGCAGATGCGGGCCGGGCACGAACTTGAACGAGATGCGCCGGGGCACGCAGTAGTCCCACACGATCGCGGCGATCCGTTCCGCGTTCGCCCGGGTGGCCGAGGCGTGGATCTTCCAGCCCTGGGACGGGCCCGGCACCGGCTTCCCGTCCGGGCCGAGCGGTGTGAGCGTCAGCCAGTCGCCGATGCGTGCAGCGTCCCAGCCGTCCGGCACCGCGCGGCGCGCCGTCTCGTAGACGGGCGCCTCGCCGGCCGAGATCCGGTCGGGCGTCTCGTAGAAGTGTCTGTCGGCGAGCGCATACACCTCGTAGCGCTTGTCCATGCGTCCCCTTCCGTGGCCCGCCAAAGAGCCTTCCAGCGAGGCGGTGGCCACGGACAGTCACGGCTGTCACGAGATCACCGTGCGGAACGCATGCGTCAAGAAGTGTTCGAAGGGTTTCGAGCACGTCCGCCCGCAGAGGCTCTCACGGAACGCTCACAGGGGCTGCGCACGTGCCGTATAAGCGCTGTAATGGCGAAGTGGTGAGTGAGGGCGCTGCGGGACGCAGAACGAGAGCGTTGCGTGCCGAAAATGCCCTGACATCGATCACGGACGGTCCCGGATCGCCCGACAGGCTGCGACGTGTCCTCGAACAGGCGCTCGTCTTCGCCGGGGCCACCCTCGCCGCCGTGTACACCCCCGGCGAGGACGGGGACCTGCTGGGTCTCGTCGAGTCGGCCGGTGTCCCCCGAACGGTCTACGGGCTGCGCGACAGCTATCCGAGCTCCGGCGGCTCCCCGCCCGCCGACGCGCACCGCTCGGGCCGGCCGCTCTTCCTCGGCCCGGAGGAGGTCGCCGCCTGCTCGGAGCCCCCCAGGGCGGGCCGGAGGGAGTTCCACCTGGCCGTCCTGCCCGCGCACGGCGACGACGGCAGAGCCTGTCTCGTCGCCGTCAGCGAGGACCCGCACGGTTTCGACGACGAGGACCGCAAGTGCCTCGATGTGATCGCCGACGCGGTCGTCTGCCCCGCCCCCGTGGTCGCCATGGAGGGTGCGGAGCTGCGCTCCCACGCCTTCAGCCTCGCCATGGACACCGGCCGCATCGAGGTGGGTGACGGGATCCTGGAGCTGTTCGGCATGAGCCGGGCCGCCTTCGACGGCAAGGTCGAGACCCTGCTCGGTCTGACCGTCCCCGAGGACCTGCCCTCGCTGATGTCGCTGTTCGAGGCCGGCCACATGTCCATCGGCGACCGTGAGCTGGAGTTCCGCATCCTCCAGCTCACGGGGCCACCCAAGTGGCTCAGGCTGCGCGGCCGCATGCTGCCCGGGCGCGAGGGCAGTCCCTCCCGGCTCGTGGGCACCGTCGCCGACGCCTCCACCCTGCGCTCCGACGTCACCGACGTGGCCCGCGTTCAGCGCCTGGCCGCCGCCCTCGCCATGGCCGGCACGGTCCGCGACGTCAGCCAGGCCGTCGTCTCCGCCCTCCGCGCCCCGCTCAGGGCCGACCGGATCGCCCTCGCCGAGCTGGAGAACGACCGGCTCGTCGTCACCGTCCTCGACCCGCCCGAACCGGAGTCCTGGCCCGAGCTGTGGCGCCTGGAGTGGCGCAGCGAGTGGCCCGAGGCGCCGGTGCGGGCCATGCCCACCCTGGCCACGGCCCTGCGTGAGGGCCGCGCCCAGATCTGGCCCGCCGGCACTGTCCTGGAACCCGCCCTCGCCGACGTCGGCCCCGGCGGCCTCGCGGTCCTTCCGCTGCCCGCCGGGGGCCGCATGGCAGGCGCCTGCCTCATCGGCTGGGACACCCCGCACCACTTCGGCCCCGACGAACGCGCCCTGCTCACCGCCTCCGCGGGCCTCGCCGGGCAGGCCCTGACGCGCGCCCACGCCCTCGACGCCGAGCACGAACTCGTCGGCATGCTCCAGCGCCAGCTGCTGCCCCGCCGCCTGCCCAAACTGCCCGGCGCGATCGCCGTCGCCCGCTATCTGCCCAGCACCGCGGGCCTGGAGCTCGGCGGCGACTGGTACGACGTGATCCCGCTGCTCGACAACCACGTCGCCCTGGTCATCGGCGATGTCCAGGGCCACAGCGCCGCCGCCGCGACCCTCATGGGCCAGATGCGCACCGCCCTGCGCGCCTACGCCGTCGAGGGCCACTCCCCGGACGTCGTCGTCGCCCGCGCCAACCGCCTCCTGATGGACCTGGAGACCGACCTCTTCGTCACCTGCGTCTATCTGGACCTCGACCTGGAGGAGGGCACCGCCTGGTGCGTGCGCGCCGGACATCTGCCGCCCGTGCTGCGCCACCCCGACGGCACCACGGAGATCGCCGAGGCGGACGGCGGCCCCCCGCTCGGCGTGGTGGCCCAGGCCGACTTCCCGATGACCCCGCTCCGGCTGCAGCCAGGCACCCTGATCGCCCTGACCACCGACGGCCTGGTCGAGTCCACCGAGGCCGACATCGACGAGGGCATGGACCGCCTCGCCCACGGGCTGGCCGTCTCCGACCCCGCCCACCTCGGCCTCGTCGCCGACGCCCTGCTCGGAGGCGCCCGCCGCAGCGACGACGTCGCCCTGCTCCTGCTGCGCTACGACGGCATGGCCACCCATCCGCTCCGCGAGAGCTGGACCGTCTGGCGGGTCCCCGAGGCCGCCCGGCACGCCCGCCGCTTCACCCGGCGCACGCTGCGCGTCTGGGGCGTCCCCGAGGACGCTACGGACACCGCCCTGCTCGTCGTCTCCGAACTCGTCACCAACGCCCTCGTGCACACCGGCGGCCAGGTCCGCCTCGCCCTCACCCTCGTCGGCAGCCGCTTGCGCGTCTCCGTCGCCGACGCCTCGCCCCGCACCCCCGCCAAACCCACGAACATCGGCTGGGAGGCCACCGGGGGCCGCGGCATCCTCCTCGTGGAGGCCGTGTCGGCGGCCTGGGGGAGTGTCCCCGTCAGCGGCGGCAAACAGGTGTGGAGCGAAATCGCACTGGACGACTGAGGCGGGGTACCCGGAGCGCACCACCCGCAGAAGAGAGGTACGTCATGACTCAGCATGTCAGCGACATCATGACCAGCGCCCCGGTCACCGTGGAACCGCAGACCTCCGTGACAGCCGTTGCCCAGATCATGCGCGACCAGGACCTCGGCGCCGTCCTGGTCACCGACGGCGAGGAACTGCGCGGTCTGGTCACCGACCGTGACCTCGTGGTGCGTTCCCTCGCCGAAGGCGGCGACCCGGAGCAGATCACCGTGGTCGGCGCGTGCAGCGACGACCTGGTGACCGTCACGCCCGAGGACGACCTGGACCACGCCATCGGGCTCATGCGCGAGCACTCCGTGCGCCGGATCCCGGTCGTCGACCACGGCCACCCCGTCGGCATCGTCTCCCTCGGCGACACGGCCATGGAACGCGATCCGGGATCGGCCCTCGGCGACATCAGCGCCGCGCGGCCCAACACCTGAGCCGGGCAGGCCGGTTCGGCCCGGCCGTCAAGTTCCGGTGCGCTCGATCTCCGGCGAATGTGTGTGCGGCGACGACGGGCTGACGGGTCTCCCGGCCCGTTTGCCCCGAGCCGCCCGGGGGACCCGGGGGGCAGCATGGAAGGACGGTGAACCGCCGTGACCTCGCAGACCGTTGAGAAACCCGTAGCACGCCGGCCTGAGACGGGCTGGTCCAGGACCCGCCGCCTGCACGGCAAGGGAGACCTGCGGACCTGCCTGCCCGCGATCGAGGACCGGGTCGCAACCACCACGGCGAGCACCGGGGAGGGCAACATCTTCCGCGGCGAGGACTGAGCGTCCCCGCGGCGTCACTCCCAAGTCACCCCCCTGCCTTGGCCGGTTCCTCCGGATCCGGGCTAAGGTGACGCAGATGAAGGCTCTCGTGCTGTCCGGCGGGGCCGGTACACGGTTGCGGCCGATCACGCACACCTCGGCCGAACAGCTGGTGCCCGTCGCCGACAAGGCTGTCCTGTTCCACGGCCTCGAATCCATCGCCGACGCGGGGATCACCCAGGTCGGGATGATCGTCGGCGACACCTTCTCCGTCGGCGGTGTCACCGACCTCGTCGACGTCGTCCGCGGCAGCCGTCCCGACGCCCCGGTCCTGCTCACCCAGGTGCCCGACCCGCGCGCCTTCGGCCTTGCCGAACCCGGCCCGGACGGCCAGGTGATCGGCCTGGAGGAGAAGCCGCAGCAGCCCAAGAGCGTCCACGACGCCGTACGGGCCATCGAGCCGTACAGGCGGGGCGAGTCGGAGAGCATCCACGCACGCATCGTCGGTCCGGTCGTCATCGGCGCCGGAACCGAGGTCCGCGACTCCTACGTCGGCCCCTTCACCTCCGTCGCGGAGGACTGCCGGATCGTGGACAGCGAGGCCGAGTACTCCAACGTGCTGCGGGACGCCTCGATCGAGGGCGTGGCCCGTGTCGAGTCCTCGCTCATCGGCCGCCATGTCGCGGTGACCCCGGCGCCGAGCGTGCCCAGGGCGCACCGCCTCGTACGGGGAGACACAGCTGCATGAGCCTCCTCGCCGCCGACCACACCCGCTCCGGCGGGCCGAGCACCGCGTCCGTCACCCGGAAGGACCCCTTCCGTACTCCCGCGCTTTGCAAGCCCTTTCCCTCAGGATCACGCTCCTCGGCGCGAAGTCCTGTCATGGGGAGCTCACAGCAGGTATGTTCCACGGAACCGGTTCTGGCCAGGGGAGCCGGTACGGACCGGTGCGGGGAGCGTTCCTGCACCTCGGTCGACCCCTACCGGGCCGACCCCACCAGCAGCGCGGCCCTGGACGGGCCCGCACCACACCCCGCCATCGGTGCCCTCGGGCACGACCGGTGGACGGGGGCCGCGCCGGCCTCGCGCCGGGACCGGCGGTCCGCCCTGCACGAAGCACTGCCACACATCCGCAAGGAGATTTCCCAGTGAAACGTCACGAGTTCCTGCGGGGGCTCCACAAAGCCAGCGCGAACCGCAACTACCTGGAGATCGGCGTCAACGACGGCCGCAGCCTGACGTTCTCCCGGGTACCGAGCATCGCGATCGACCCGGCGTTCAAAGTGGTCTCGGAGATCCGCTGCGACGTCCACCTGGCCAAAGCCACCAGCGACGACTTCTTCGCGCGCGAAAACCCGCTGCAGCACCTCAAGGGCGGCCGTCACCCGCTGCGCAACATCGTCCGCAACCGCAGCCCGTTCGGCTACTGGCAGGACGTCACGCTCGACCTGGCGTTCATCGACGGCATGCACCTGTTCGAGTACGCGCTCCGCGACTTCATCAACGTCGAGAAGTACTCGGACTGGGCCAGCGTGATCGTCTTCGACGACATGCTGCCGCGCAACGTGGACGAGGCGGCCCGGGACCGGCACACCAACGCCTGGACCGGTGACGTCTACAAGGTGATCGAGGTCCTGAACCGCTACCGGCCCGACCTGGTGACGGTCCTGGTCGACACCGAGCCCACCGGCCAGCTCGTGGTCTTCGGCGCGGACCCGACCAACACGGTGCTCAAGGACAAGTACGACGAGATCATCGCCGAGTTCGTGGTCCCCGACCCGCAGAAGGTGCCGGAGACGGTCCTGGAGCGGACGGTGGCGATCAAGCCGGAGACGCTGATCGACGGGGCCTTCTGGAAGCCCCTGGTGAACGCCCGCAACCGCGGCAGCAAGCGCGACCGCAGCTGGGAACACCTGCGCACCAGCCTGAAGCAGCTCAGCGACGCCGGCTGAGCGATCGGCGGTGAACCGGGGAGGACGCGTCGGCGTCCTCCCCGGATCTGTTTCCAGCTGCCCCGGATCTGTCTCTACCTGCCGCGTGCCCGGAGCCCGGCGAGCAGCCTCCCGGCCAGTCGCCGCGCCCTGCGGACCAGCCGCTTTCCGGCAGCGGGCCGGGGCGGGCGCACGGCAACGACCTGGACCCTGCCCGCCGTCACCCGCAGCGCGAACGGCAGCGGATGGAAACGGGGCTCCGGCGCGTCGGGTGCCGGACTCAGCGCGACCCGCCAGGGCCCTCCGGTCAGGTCGGCGACCGGCAGCTCCGCCTCCAGGAGGGCCGCGGAACCCTGGGGACGCAGTGTGCCGGACACCTTCGCGGACGCGGCACCGGAGCCACGCGTGAGCTTCAGCAGCACCGGCGTGTCACCGGGCACGTGGAACGGCACCGGCACCTCGACACGGTCACCGGAGATCGTGACCTCACCGGGGGTGATACGCCCGAGGTCCAGACGCTCGCCCGCCGTGTCGACGTCCAGGGCGAGCGTGCCCTGCTTCGCGGTCCAGTACGGCAGCACGACCCGGCCGCCCGCCACACCGGCGTCCGCAGCCGTACGCCCCTTGAGGGAGACCGGGCCCAGCCGGGACTGCTTGGTCCAGCCGCCGAGCTTGACGCGGACGAACACGTCCCACAGCCCGGCGCCGAGCGGGCCGCCGTCGGCCGCGGTCGCCGGATCCACGGCCACGGTGCCCCGCAGCACCAGCCGCACCCTGCCGTCCTCAGCGGGGACGGTCTCCCGGGTGAACTCCACCGGCTGGAAGTACTGGGCGGAGCTGGCGCGTTCGCGCAGCAGCAGATCGACCGTGGCGCGCTTGAAGCCGGCCACGCTGTGGGCGCCGACCCAGTCCACGGCCTGCTCGACGGAGGCCGGCGGCTCGGCGAGCGGGGCGGCGCTGCCCTCGGCGGGGAACGTCATCGGCGTACCGCGGGACGCCAGCTCGGCGGACAGGCCGACCCGCAGCACACCCTTCTCCCACTCGACACCGTCCGGCTCGACCTGGGAAGCGACGGAGGCCTCCCACTCGGCGAACTCCACCAGGTCGTCGAGCCGGCCGTCGGCGATCAGGGCGGCGACGACCTGCTGGGTGGGCTGGAGGCCGACCGTGACACCGGGGCCGAAGCGCTCGACGACCACCCCGCGGATCTCGGTGAAGAGCTCCTTGCGGTAGTCCTCGGGCGCGGCGAGCAGCCGCTTGCCGCGCATCCGCTCGACCATCTCGTTGCGCAGCCAGCGACGGAACAACCGGTCGCGGGTCGGCCCCGGCTCGGTGTACTTCTCGACGACGTCGAGCGCCTCGCGCAGGTTCTGGAAGTAGCCCACCGGGTCGAAGCGCTGGAAGCCCGCGTTGGAGGCGTCGTCGCGCTTGAGGTGGTAGTAGCAGACGTAGTCGCTGAGCACGGAGACGTTCTCCGCGCGCAGATACGCCTCCGTGACGAAGACGTGGTCCTCCAGCCGGCGCCGGCCCTCGGGGAAGCGCAGGCCGATCCGGTCGAGGAACGCCCGACGGAACATCTTGTGCGGTGTCAGGCTGTCGATCAGCGGGGCGTTGTCGACGGTGGCACGGGGGTGGTTGCGGCGGAACAGCTCCACCGGCACACCCCGCCCCTTGCCGGCCATCTTGCCCACGACCACGTCGGCGCCGTTGGCGACCGCGTAGTCGTACATCCGCTCGAGGGCCTCGTCGCCGAGGTAGTCGTCGTTGTCGACGAACATGACGAACTCGCCCTGGGCGGCGGCGATCCCGACGTTGCGCGGCTTGCCCGACCAGCCCGAGGCCTCCTGATGGATGACCTTGATGTTCGCGACCTCGGCGGCCACCGCGTCCAGACGGGCGGGCGTGTCGTCGGTCGAACCGTCGTCCACGAAGATCGCTTCGTACTCGTCGGGGGGCAGTGACTGCCTGAGCAGCGAGGCGATGCAGTCCTCGATGTAGTTCCCCGGGTTGTAGACGGGGATGACGACGCTGACCTTGACCGGCATCGGTGTCCGGACTCCTTGGGTGGCTTGTGGCTTGCGTCACGGATCGACGCTTTGTGGGCCGATGTTAACGCCGACGGGTAAGTCCCGCGTCAGCAGGCCGTCTTGGCGAGTTGAGTCAGGACGTGACCACAGGGGCATGGCGTGGGCGTCGGCGGACGGACGGCGGTGAGGGGAGCGGTCGACGATGCACGAGCACCCGACGGGCGGGATGGCGGCGGTCAACTCCCCGGTGGCCCACCCCGCTCGCGTCTACAACGCCTGGCTGGGCGGCCGTGACAACTACCCCGCCGACCAGGAGGCCGCGCAGCCGGCGGCCGCGGCCAACCCGCAGATCGTCCCCGCGGTCCGCGCCAACCGGGCCTTCCTGGGGCGGGCCGTGCGCGAACTGGCCGGGAAGGCGGGCATCCGCCAGTTCCTCGACATCGGCACCGGCATCCCGACCGCCGACCACACCCACCAGGTCGCGAGCGGAGCGTAGCCGGAGCGAATGGGGGTGCCCCCTCTGGGAGGGTGGACCCGGGCGCCCGGGTCGTCTACGTCGACAACGACCCGATCGTCCTCGCCCACGCCCGCGCGCTGCTGATCAGCACCCCCGAGGGCGCCACCGACTGTCTCCAGGCAGACCTGCGCGAGATCGACCGCATCCTCACGGCCGCCCGGGAGACCCTCGACCTGTCGCAGCCCGTCGGCCTCATGCTGGTCGCGGTCCTCCAGTACGTCCCGGACGCCCACAACCCCCACGGCATCACCCTGCGCCTCCTCGACGCCCTTGCCCCCGGCAGCCACCTCGTGCTCTCCCACCCGGCCGCCGACATCGGGGCCGAGGAGGTCGCCGCGTCCATGCGCGTCTACAACGAGCGCGCCGCCGCGCACGCCGGCGCCACACCCCGCACCCACGCCGACGTCACCCGCTTCTTCGACGGCACCGAAATCCTGGACCCCGGCGTCGTCCAGCTGCCCGAATGGCGTCCCGAGGCCGAGTCCGGCCCCGGCGCGCTGCCCATGTGGTGCGGGGTGGGCCGCAAGCCCCTCTAGGGTGATTCCGTGCGCCTGCTGCTGATGTCCGACACCCACCTGCCCAAGCGCGCCAAGCAGCTTCCGGCCCCGCTGCTCGCCGAGCTCCCGCACGCCGACGTCGTCTTCCACGCCGGCGACTGGGTGGACACCGCCACCCTCGACCTGCTGGAGAGCCGCAGCGCACGGCTCGTCGGGGTCTACGGCAACAACGACGGACCCGACCTGCGCGCACGACTGCCCGAGGTGGCGTACGCCGAACTCGGCGGCCTGCGCTTCGCCGTCGTCCACGAGACCGGCGCCGCCCAGGGCCGCGAGGCCCGCTGCGCCGCCCGCTACCCCGACGCCGACGTCCTGGTCTTCGGCCACAGCCACATCCCCTGGGACACCACCGCCCCCGGCGGACTGCGGCTGCTCAACCCCGGCTCACCGACCGACCGCCGCCGCCAGCCCCACTGCACCTACATGACGGCGACCGTGGCCGACGGCCGCCTCACCGACGTCACGCTGCACCGCCTGCCGCTGCGGATCGTTTCGCCGTAGGGCTCACGGGCACCCGGGGCTGTCAGTGCCGCCTGATACGACGGAAACATGCCTGCTGCACCGGTAACGCTGCTCCGACGCGCGGTGCGCCCTCGGAACTCCGGGTCGCCGCGCACCGTCCTCGTCGTGATGTGCGCCGGATACTGCGGGGGATCGGCTGCGGGCTGCTGACCCCCGCGGTCGTCGCGGCGGCCATCGCCACGGTCCCCGCCGAGCGCTCGGGCCTCGCCTCCGCGGTCGACAACACCGCACGGCAGACGGGCAGCGCGATCGGCATCGCGGTCGCGGGCCAGCCCGGCGACCAGGCGCGTTTCCTGCGGGGCTGCCATGCCGTCGCGCTCGGCTCGGCCTGTCTCTACGCGGCCGCCACGGCGCTGGTGCTGCTGCCCGGAGCCCTGACGCCGACACGCCGGCACTCATGAGGTCCGGGCCGCTCCGAATGCAGGGGAGCGGCCCGGACGCTGCGAGTGTGCGTTCTCACGGACCTCCTTCCCGATCGGAGGTGGGGCGAGGGTTTCGGACGCCCTCTCCCGTTGCTGGTCGCCTACCCCTTCGAGCGCGGCTCACACCCGTCGACTCCACATTCGCCGAATCCGGGTGGCCGCGACCACCACGACGGCGGCCGCCACCAGTGCCGCCGCGGCCCGCTTGGCGACCGGTACGCCGATCGCACGCAGCAGGTCGAGCGGCTCGTCGTCGGGCTCCTGGGTCGGCCGGACCGGCTCCGAGGCCGTTTCCGGCTCGCCGAGCGGGCCCGGAACCCTCTCCGGCTCGCCCAGCCGCTCCGCCAGACACCGGGCGAACTGGCCGATCAGCCGGTCGCCGACCTCCGCCATCACACCCCGCCCGAACTGCGCCGGCCGCCCGGTCACCGCCAGATCCGTCCGCACCGACACAGCCGTACCGCCGTCCTGCCCGGTGAGCGTGCCGGTCACCGTGGCCCGTGCGGTGCCCTGGCCGCGGGTCTCCCGGCCGCTGGCGATCAGCACCATGCGGTGCGCGGACTCGTCCTGCTCCTCGAAGACGGCGGTCCCCCGGTACGTCACGGTGATCGGTCCGACCTTGACCTTCACGGAGCCGGTCACGGTCTTGCCGTCGTAGTCCTCGACACTCGCCCCGGGCATGCAGGGCGCGACCCCCTCGATGTCGAGGAGCGCCCGCCAGGCCTCGTCGACCGGGACCGGCACGGTGAACTCGTGGTGCAGTTCCATGACTTCCTCCAGGCAGGCTTCACGAAGACGGATGGATCGCCCCCGCCGTCGCCGTCAGCGGGGCACCGCTGCCGCCCCAGCGCAGCGCGACGATCTCGGCGGCCACGGACACGGCGACCTCCTCCGGTGTACGGGCACCGAGGTCGAGGCCGACCGGCGAGCGCAGCCGGGCCAACTCGGCCTCGGTCAGCCCCGATTCGGCCAGCCGCTTCATCCGGTCGTCGTGGGTACGCCGGCTGCCCATCGCCCCGATGTACGCCGCCGGCCGGCGCAGCGCCTCCTCCAGCAGGGGCACGTCGAACTTCGGGTCGTGGGTCAGGACGCAGATCACGGTGCGTTCGTCGGTGACGGTGCCGCCGAGGTAGCGGTGCGGCCAGTCCACGACGACCTCCACACCCTCAGGGAAGCGCTTCGGCGTGGCGAAGACCGGGCGGGCGTCGCAGACCGTGACCCGGTAGCCGAGGAAGGCGCCGATCCGGGCGACCGCGGCCGCGTAGTCGATCGCGCCGAAGACCAGCATGCGGGGCGGCGGGGCGAAGGAGTGCAGGAAGACGGTGACCGCGTCCTCGCGGCGCTCGCCGTGCGGGCCGTAGTGCCTCGACCCCGTCGCGCCCAGGGCGAGTTCGCCGCGCGCGTCGGCGGTGACCGCGACGTCCAGGCCGGTGCTGCCGAGGGTGCCCGCGACCCGGTCCGGCCACACGGCGAGCGTGGCCCCGCGGGGTGCGGGACCGTCGGTCACCGTCGCCACGGTCACCGGGCGGGCCGCCGCGACCGACTCCGCGATCTCGCCGAACGCGGGATCGAGGGCGGCCGTCACGGGACGTACGAGAAGCGTGATCTCCCCGCCGCAGGTGAGGCCCACCGCGAACGCGTCCTCGTCGCTGTACCCGAAGGTCTCCAGGCGGGCCTCGCCGCTCGCCACGACCTCCTGGGCCAGCTCGAACACGGCCCCCTCGACACAGCCGCCGGACACACTGCCGACGACCTCGTCGTCCGGACCCACGGCCATGGCCGCGCCCGGATCGCGCGGCGCGCTGCGGCTCGTCGAGACCACCGTGGCCAGTCCGAACGGCACCCCTGCCGTGTACCAGCCGTTCAGCACCGGGAGGATGTCACGCATCGTCGGCTCCTTTCACCACCGCCGCCAGACGCTCCAGCGCGGCCAGGCTGTGCCCCTCGACGAACGCGTCCACGCTCGGCAGCGCGGCCGCCATCCCGGCGGCCAGGGGCGCGTAACCGGGGCGTGCCTTGCGCGGATTGGCCCAGATCACCCGGTGCGCCAGCCGGTGCAAGCGTCGCATCTGCGCCGCGAGCAGCTCCGGATCGCCACGCTCCCAGCCGTCCGACAGCACCACCACGACCGCCCCGCGTGCCGTGCCCCGCTGCCCCCAGCGGTTCAGGAACTCCCGCAGCAGCTCACCGAGCCGGGTACCCCCGCGCCAGTCCGGCACGGCGGCGGCCAGGGCGGCCATCGCCAGGTCCGGATCGCGGTGCGAGAGCTCGCGGGTGACGCGGGTCAGCCGGGTGGCGATCGTGAACACGTCGGTGCGGGTAGTGCGGCCGCCATGGGCCGCCGCGTGGGCGAAGCGCAGCAGCGCGTCGGCGTACGGCGCCATCGAGCCGCTGACGTCCACGAGCAGCACGACCCGGCGGGGCCGCTCGGCCCGTGCGCGGTGCCGGAGGCGGGCCGGTTCCCCGCCCTGCCGCAACAGCTCCCGCACGGTCCGGTGCGGATCCACGGCACCGCGCCTCGCCGGGCGGCGACGGGCCGTACGCCGTGCCTGGCCGTGCAGCGCGAACGCGGCCAGCAGGCGACGCAGGGCCGCGCGTTCGGCGGCGTCCAGTTCGGCGATGTCGCGGTGGCGCAGGACCTCGGCGGAGCCGGCGAGCGCGGCCGCGGGTGGGAGGGCGGGTTCCTCGGGCGTCCGGGTGCGGCGCCCGGCCTGCGTGTCCCCTACGGCGAGCCGCCGCCCGGGAGGGGCCGCCCGCCGACCGGCCTCGGCCGACTCGCCGCCGAAGCGAGCCGCGAACACCTGGTCGTAGCGTTCCAGGTCCTCGTGGCTCCCGCACAGCGTCAGCCGCCCCGCCCAGTACACCTGCGCCGGCCCCAGCTCGGCCACCGCACGCAGAAAGGCGTGCACCCGCTCGGCGCTCGCGTCGACCCCTGCCACGCGAAGGGCGCGGGCAAAGGCGAGGAAGACAGCATCGACCGTCCCGGACATGGTGATCACACACCTTGCAGAGCCGCCGGAAGCAACCCCCGCGCCCGTTCCGCGTCCTCCCGGTACTTCAGCACCGACCCCAGGGTGGCCATCGCCAGCTCCGTGTCCACCTCGCGCGCCCCCAGCGCGTCGAGTGCCTCGGCCCAGTCGATCGTCTCGGCCACGCCCGGCGGTTTGAGCAGGTCCTCGGCGCGCAGTGTCTGCACCAGCGCGGTCACCTGTTCGGCCAGCCGCTGCGACACACCGGGCAACCGCCGCCGCACGATGGCGAGTTCACGGGCGAAGTCGGGATGGTCGAACCAGTGGTAGAGACAGCGCCGCTTCAGGGCGTCGTGCACCTCGCGGGTCCGGTTCGAGGTGAGGACGACCACCGGTGGCTTCCGCGCCCGCACCGTGCCCAGTTCCGGGATCGTCACCGAGAACTCGGACAGCAGTTCCAGCAGGAACGCCTCGAACTCGTCGTCGGCGCGGTCGATCTCGTCGATCAGCAGCACCGACGGGCAGGTCTCCAGGGCGCGCAGCAACGGCCGGGCGATCAGGAACCGGCGGTCGTACAGCTCGCCCTCCAGCCGGTCGGCGTCCACGGTCCCGGCCGCCTCGGCGGCCCGCAGATGCAACAGCTGACGGGGGAAGTCCCAGTCGTACAGGGCCTGCGAGGCGTCGATGCCCTCGTGGCACTGGAGCCGGATCAGCGGGGCGCCGAGCGCCTCGGCGAGGGCGGCCGCGAGCGCGGTCTTGCCGACGCCCGCGTCGCCCTCGCAGAACAGCGGCCGGTGCAGCCGAAGGGCCAGGAAGCAGGCGACGGCCAGCCCGTCGTCGACGAGATACCCCGTCTCCTCCAGGCGGGCCCGCACCTCTTCCGGGCCGTTCACGCTCCCGTTCACCCCATCCCGGCGGCGGCCAGCACCGCCCGCCTGGTCAGCACCCGCGCCAGATGCGCCCGGTACTCGGGCGACCCGGACAGGTCCCGGGAGGGCCGGGTCCCCTCCGCCGCCGACTCCGCGGCCCGCGCCACGGCCGGTCCGTCCGCGCTGCCGGTCAGAGCCTCCTCGGTCGCCGAGGCGCGCAGCGGAGTGGACCCCATGTTGGTCAGCCCGACCCTGGCCTCGGCGATGTGCCCGTCGTCCCGCCGCACCAGCGCGGCCACGCCGACGATCGCCCAGGACTGGGCCACCCGGTGGAACTTCTCGTAGTGGAAACCCCAGCCGTCGGCCTTCGGTATCCGGATCTCCACCAGGAGTTCGTCGGGCTCCAGGGCGGTCTGGAGATAGTCGACGAAGAACTCCCGCGCGGGGATCGCGCGCCTGCCGCCCGGCCCGGTGGCGATCAGCTCCGCGTCCAGGGCGAGCACCACGGCGGGCAGGTCACCGGCCGGGTCGGCGTGCGCGAGCGAGCCGCCGACGGTCCCCCGGTGCCGTACGGCGGGATCTCCGACCCCGGCCGTGGCGGCGGCCAGGAGACCCGCGTGCCGGCGGACCAGCGGGTCGCGGACCACGTCGTGGTGGGTGGTCAACGCGCCGATGACGAGGGTCTCGCCCTCCTCGCGCACCCCCGTCAGACCGGGGACGCGCCCGACGTCCACCACCAGTTCGGGAAAGGCCAGCCGGAGCCTGAGCAGCGGCAGCAGGCTCTGCCCGCCGGCCAGCACCTTGGCGTCCTCGCCGCCCTCGGAGAGCGCGCGCACCGCCTCCTCGACGCTGCTCGGACGGGTGTAGTCGAAGCTGGGAGGAATCATGCCGAGGCCTCCTTCAGGGCCTGCCAGACCCGCTCGGGCGTACAGGGCATCCGCACGTCGCGCACGCCGAGCGGCCGCAGCGCGTCCACGATCGCCCCCACCACGGCCGGCGTGGAGGCGATGGTGCCCGCCTCGCCGACTCCCTTGACGCCCATCGGATTCGTCGTCGCGGGCGTCTCCGTCCGGTCCGTCACGAACTCCGGCAGGTCCGGCGCCGAGGGCACCAGATAGTCGGCCATCGTGCCGGAGACCAGGTTGCCCTCGTCGTCGTAGACCGCCTCCTCGTACAGGGCCTGCGCGATGCCCTGCGCGAGTCCGCCGTGCACCTGGCCCTCGACGATCATCGGGTTGATCACCCGGCCGACGTCGTCCACGGCGACGTACGACCTGATCCGCGTCTGCCCGGTCTCGGTGTCGACCTCCACCGCGCACAGGTGCGTGCCGTGCGGAAAGGAGAAGTTGTCCGGATCGGTCAGGTGCCCGGCGTTGATGGTGGGCTCCAGGCCGTCGGGCAGGTCGTGCGAGGTGAACGTCTCGAAGGCGATCTCCTGGATCGTCCTGCGGGCGTCCGGCGACCCTTTCACGGAGAAGACGCCGTCGGTGAACTCCAGGTCCTGCTCACTCGCTTCGAGCAGATGCGCGGCGACCTTCCGGGCCTTGTCCACCACCTTGGTCGCGGCGTGATGCACGGCCGTGCCGCCGACCACCAGCGACCGCGAGCCGTAGGTGTCCATCCCCTGCGGAGCAGCCTTGGTGTCCCCGTGCACCACCTGGACATCGTCGAAGGGCACCCCGAGCACATCGGCGGCGATCTGGCTCCAACTGGTCACATGCCCCTGCCCGTGCGGGCTGGTGCCCGTGACGACCTCGACCTTGCCGGTCGGCAGCATGCGCACGCTCGCCGCCTCCCAGCCGCCGGCCGCGTACCGCAGATCCCTCAGCACCCGGCTCGGCGCGAGCCCGCACATCTCGGTGTACGTCGACACCCCGATCCCGAGACGTACGGTGTCGCCCCGCTGATTGCGGTCCGCCTGCTCGGCGCGCAGCTTGTCGTAGTCGAACAGCGCGAGCGCCTTGTCGGTCGCGGCCTCGTAGTTGCCGCTGTCGTACGTGAGGCCCGCGATGGTCGTGTAGGGGAACTCCTCGTGCCGGATCCAGTTCCGGCGCCGCAACTCCACCGGATCCAGGCCGAGTTCGTCCGCCAGCTCGTCCATGATCCGTTCGATGGCGTACGTCGCCTCCGGCCGCCCGGCACCGCGGTAGGCGTCCGTCGGCGTCCTGGTCGTGAAGACTCCGGTGACGTTGAGTTCGTAGGAGCCCATCTTGTAGATGCCCGGGTACATGAACGCGCCCAGGATCGGGATGCCCGGGGTGACCAGCATCAGATAGGCGCCCATGTCGACCAGCAGGTCCGCCTTGAGGCCGAGCAGGGTGCCGTCGCGGTTCGCGGCGATCTCGACGTCCTGGATCATGCCCCGGCCGTGATGGGTGGCGAGGTAGCCCTCGGAGCGGGACTCGGTCCACTTCACGGGCCGTCCGAGGCGGCGCGCGACCGCGAGGGTGAGTGCCTCCTCGCCGTACACCTGGAGTTTGGAGCCGAAGCCGCCGCCCACGTCCGGGGCGACCACCCGCAGCTTGTGCTCGGGGACACCGGTGACCACGGCGAGCATGACCCGCAGG
Source organism: Streptomyces sp. SAI-127 (assembly GCF_029894425.1). NCBI lineage: Bacteria > Bacillati > Actinomycetota > Actinomycetes > Kitasatosporales > Streptomycetaceae > Streptomyces > Streptomyces sp. SAI-127. Next base: position 1,312,331 of record NZ_JARXYJ010000001.1, on the reverse strand, counting down.
ATGTGCGGGATCTGGGTGGAGGAGTAGACCGTGTACTCGTCGGACGAGGCGATCGGGGTGACGACGACCGCGCGCGGTTCCATGGCGTTGGGGATCAGGCGCTGCTGGTGGTAGCGGCGCTTGAGGGTCACCTCGGCGCGCTGCCGTACCGCGGCGAAGTCCTCGCCGCTGCGCAGCGGCCAGTCGTAGCAGCGGTTGGTGCCCTTGTCGGAGTGGACGAGGGGGGCCTCCGGCTCCAGAGCGGCCTCCAGGTCGAGGACCGGGGGCAGCGGTGCGTAGTCGACCTCGATCGCCTCCAGCGCGTCGGCGGCCGCGTACCGGTCGCGGGCCACCACCACCGCCACCGGGTCCCCCGCGTAGCGCACCTCGGCGGTCGCGATCGGCGGGTGGTCGGGCAGCACGATGTCCTCGGTCACGGGCCAGGCGCAGGGGAGGGAACCCATGCCCTCCGCGAGATCGGCGCCGCTGAACGCGGCGACCACGCCCGGGCGTTCGAGCGCGGGGGAGACGTCGACCCGGTCGATCCGGGCGTGCGCCATGGGGCTGCGCAGGACCGCCAGGTGCAGCATCCCGGTGGCGTCGATGTTGTCGGTCCAGCGAGTCTGTCCGGTGAGCAGCCGGGCGTCCTCCTTGCGGAGCCGGGCCGTGCCGACCTCGGTCATGTCGTCACCCCCTGCTCGGCGGGTTCGGCGGCGGCCAGCACGGCCCGCACGATGTTCTGGTAGCCAGTGCAGCGGCAGAGGTTGCCCTCCAGGGCGTGCCGCACCTCGTCCGAGGTCGGGTGCGGGTTCTCGCGCAGCAGATCGCGCGCCGCCATGAGCATGCCGGGAGTGCAGTAGCCGCACTGGAGCGCGTGCCGTTCGTGGAAGGCACGCTGGAGGCCGGTCCACTCCCCGTTCCGGGCCAGTCCCTCCACCGTGGTCACTTCGCTCCCGTCCGCCTGGACGGCGAGCACCGAGCAGCTCTTGACGCTCGCACCGTCGAGGTCGACGGTGCAGGCCCCGCAGTTGGAGGTGTCGCAGCCGATCGGGGTGCCGGTCAGGCCGAGCCGGTCACGCAGGTAGTGGATCAGCAGCAGACGAGGCTCCACCTCGTCCTGGTACACCGTGCCGTCCACTTTCACCGAGATACGGGTCATTGTGCCCTCCCAGGACCACAAACGTGATGTGCGTCACTCTAGGACCGCTCCGGGGAGGGGGCGAGGGTCGGGACGCAACTGGTTGAGCGTTAATCCGTTGCCGCCGAGGGTTCGCACCTGCTGCACTTCTCGTGTCTTTGCCGTCGCACGATCCAGGAGCCGTCATGCGCACTGCGTCCATGTCCGACCCGGAAGGAATCTCCCTCTCCCCAAAGGACATGACGCTTCGTGCACCTGCTCAATCTCGGGATCCTCGCCCACGTCGACGCCGGTAAGACCAGCCTGACCGAGCGGCTCCTGCACTCGGTCGGAGTCATCGACGAGATCGGCAGCGTCGACGCCGGCAGCACACAGACCGACACGCTGGCCCTCGAGCGCCGGCGCGGCATCACCATCAAGTCCGCCGTCGTCTCCTTCGCGGTCGACGACGTGACCGTCAACCTCATCGACACCCCCGGCCACCCCGACTTCATCGCCGAGGTGGAACGGGTCCTCGGCGTGCTCGACGGCGCTGTGCTCGTCGTCTCGGCCGTCGAGGGCGTTCAGGCGCAGACCCGCGTCCTGATGCGGACCCTCCAGCGGCTGCGCATCCCGACCCTCGTCTTCGTCAACAAGATCGACCGGAGGGGCGCCCGGTACGACGGTGTCCTGCGGGCCATCGCCGAGCGGCTCACCCCGGCGGTCGTGCCGATGGGGACAGTGGGCGGACTCGGCGGGCGGGACGCCCGCTTCCTCCCCGGGATCGGTGCCTACGACGTTCTCGCCGACCATGACGACGACCTGCTGTCGGCCTGTGTCGAGGGGCGGGTCGGCGAGGATCTGCTGCGCCGGGCACTGGTCGCGCAGACCCGGCAGGCCCTGGTGCACCCGGTGTACTTCGGCTCGGCGGTCACCGGCGCGGGCGTGCCCGAACTGATCACCGGCATCAAGGAGCTGCTGCCCGCCGCCGACGGCGACCCCGACGGGCCCGTCTCCGGCACGGTGTTCAAGGTCGACCGGGGACCGGCGGGGGAGAAGGTCGCGTACGCGCGCCTGTTCTCCGGCACGCTCGGCATCCGCGACCGGGTGCCGTTCGGTGAGGCGCGCACCGAGGGCCGTATCACCGCGATCAGCGTGTTCGACGGAGGCACCGAGACCCGTCGGGAGGCGGTCCCGGCGAACCGGATCGCCAAGCTCTGGGGCCTGGCCGACATCCGCATCGGGGACGCCCTCGGCGAGCCCCGCAAGGCCCACGGCCACTTCTTCGCCCCGCCCTCCCTCGAGACGGTCGTCGTCCCGGGCCCGGACACCGACGCCAGGTCCCTCCACCTCGCCCTCACCCAGCTCGCCGAGCAGGACCCGCTGATCGACCTGCGCCACGACGAGGTCCGCCAGGAGACCTCCGTCTCCCTCTACGGCGAGGTCCAGAAAGAGGTCGTCCAGGCCACGCTCGCCGAGGAGTTCGGTCTCGACGTCACCTTCCGCGAGACCACGCCCCTGTGCATCGAGCGCCCGTCCGGGTCGGGCGCGGCCGCCGAGTTCATCAAGAAGGACGCCAACCCCTTCCTCGCCACCGTCGGTCTGCGCGTCGACCCGGCACCGGTCGGCTCGGGCGTGGCCTTCCGGCTGGAGGTGGAACTCGGCGCCATGCCGTACGCCTTCTTCAAGGCCGTCGAGGACACCGTGCGCGACACCCTCCACCAGGGGCTGGAGGGCTGGCAGGTCACCGACTGCACGGTCACCATGACCCACTCCGGCTACTGGCCCCGGCAGAGCCACGCCCACCAGGGCTTCGACAAGAGCATGTCCAGCACCGGAGCCGACTTCCGGGGCCTGACCCCGCTGGTCCTCGTCGAGGCGCTGCGCCGCGCGGGCACCCAGGTGTACGAACCGATGCACCGGTTCCGCATCGAGGCCCCGGCCGACACCCTCGGGGCCCTGCTGCCGGTGCTGGCCGCGCTGCGGGCCGTACCGCAGACCACCGAGACGCGCGGCGACCGCTGCGTTCTGGAGGGTGCGGTGCCGGCCGCCCGGGTGCACGCGCTGGAGCAGCGGCTGCCCGGACTCGCCCGTGGCGAGGGGGAGTTGGAGAGCGGCTTCGACCACTACGCGCCGGTCTCCCACGGAACCGTTCCGCGTCGCCCACGCAGTGATCACAACCCCCTCAACCGGAAGGAGTATCTGTTGAACGTGACGCGTCGAGTCGGCGGGTGAGGCGTCAGATGCGACGAAAGTGAAACTTACTCATCAGTCAGATGGTGTTGACGTTGTACCGAAATGGTCGGACTGTAATGGACATGCCGAATAAACGCGCACGTCTGCTCGTTGTTCTGGTTGTCCTCTGTGGATTCCTGACGGTTGCGGGCGTCCGACCCGCCCCCGCCGACGCCCTCACCGGTTCCCTCTCCTTCGACGACACCCCCCTGACCGTCCAGAACGGACGGTTCGTCGACGGCAACGGCCGTGAGGTCGTGCTGCGTGGCTACAACGTCTCCGGCGAGACCAAGCTCGCCGAGAACAAGGGCCTGCCCTTCGCCTCGGTCGCCGACGCCAAGAAGTCGGCGACCGCGCTGAGAGCCCTCGGCGGCGGCAACTCCGTCCGCTTCCTGCTGTCCTGGGCCTACGCGGAACCGGTGAAGGGCCAGGTCGACACCACGTATCTGGCGAACGCCACCGCGCAGATGCGCGCGTTCCTCGACGCGGGCATCCGGGTCTACCCCGACTTCCACCAGGACCTGTACTCCCGCTGGCTGTTCAACTCGGGCAGCTGGTACACCGGCGACGGCGCCCCCGCGTGGGCCGTGGCGCTCGGCAACTATCCCGCCGAGTCCTGTGGCATCTGCCTGCTGTGGGGCCAGAACATCACCCAGAACGGCGCGGTCAAGGCCGCCCAGTACGACTTCTGGCACAACAAGTACGGCCTTCAGGACTCCTTCCTGGCCACCGCCCAGAAGACCATGGCGTACCTCAAGGCGAACCTGGCCGCCGAGGAGTTCGCCGGCGTGGTCGGCTTCGACCCGTACAACGAGCCCTACGCCGGCACCTACGACTCCGGCCAGAACAGCCGCACCTGGGAACGCGACCTGCTCTGGCCCTTCTACGTGAAGTTCCGGGCCCGGATGGACGCGGCGGGCTGGACGGACAAGCCCGCCATGGTCGAGCCGAACCTCTTCTGGAACGGCAACGTCAGCAAGGAGGAGGGCGGCCTTCTGGACGCGGGCACGCTCGGCTCCCGGTATGTCTTCAACACCCACTTCTACGACCAGAAGGCCATCTCCGGCATCCTGATGTGGGGCAACGCCTCCGACGGCCAGTACGTCACCGACTTCGGCACGGTACGCGACCGTGCGGCGGCCGCCGGGACGACGGCCGTGGTCAGCGAGTTCGGGCACCCGCTGAACGGCTCGACGGCCGGCAAGGCACCGACCGTCCTCAAGGCCATGTACCAGGCCCTCGACTCCCGGGTGAAGGGCGCCAACTGGTGGTCCGCGCCCGCCGGTTCGGGGCCGGTCCTCTCCGGCACCCAATGGCAGTGGGACATCTACAACGGCCGCCACCACGAGTTGATGAACGACAACCCCGACAAGGTGCTCACCTCGGGCGACGCCTGGAACGACGAGGACCTGTCGGCCGTGAAGCTCGACGACTCGGGCACGGCGGTGCTCCGTCAGGACGCACGGCTCCTCGACCGGATCTACCCGAGCGCCACCGCGGGGACGACCCTCGCCTTCACCTACGAGGACCGCTCACGCGACGGCTCCACGACCCTGACCTGGAACCCGGTGCCGAGCAGCCTGCCGAACGTGTCGTCGCTGGTCGGATCCGGCCAGTACTCGGTGCTGGTGTGGCGCTCGGGAAGCGGCTCCGCCCCCACCGAACTCCACCTGCCCGCGTCCTTCCCGAACTCGGCGACCACGGTGGTCTCCGACCTGGGCACGGTCCACGGCCCTCCGGCGTACAGCTCGTCGACCCCGGTCGGGGCGGCCCCCGAGCCGGGCGGCACGGGGAGCCGACGGCTGCTGCTCACCGACTCGGACTCCGGTGTCCTGCACTACGCGCTGGTGACGAACCGGACGACCGCGCCCTCCGCGTCACTGCTGAGCGCGGCCAGGTCGGAGCTCGCGACCTGGGTGGCGCAGAAGTTCGGCTGACCCGGCTCACCTCGGACAGCCGGCCCGGCCCCCAGGAGGAGGCCGGGCCGGCTGCATCATCCGCCAGGACCGCGCGGGTCGTGTCGGGGCTATGAGGAGGGGCTCGTCCAGTCGGCGGCCACATGACCGAGCCGCACCCGCTGCGGATGGTCGCCCACCGGCACGGACACCGTCTTCTGCCCGGTCGCGAAGTCGATCGCGGTGACCTGGTCGGCACCGCTCTCCGAGACGACACAGCTCTTGCCGTCACCGCTGACGGTGGCCCAGTAGGGCTTCGAGACGGGGACGAGCGGGCCCTCCTGGAGGGTGGTGCGGTTCACGACGGTCGCGTAGTCGTCCATCGTGCCCGCCACGCACAGCTTGCTGCCGTCCGGGCTCATCGAGATGCCGTGGTGGCGCGAGTCGTTGACCATGGTGGTGCGGTCGTCGCTGGTCGCGGGGTTCTTCGGCAGGGTCTTCGTCCGGGTGATCTTGTCGGTGGCGACGTCGTACTCGAAGAAGCCGTTGAAGAACGACACCTGGAAGTACAGCTTGGACTCGTCCGGCGAGAACACTGCGGGCCGGACGGCGTCGGAGTAGTCCGTGAGGCCGATCGCGTTCAGCTTGTCCCGCATGTCGATGGTCTTGACCTGCTTGTAGGTGGTCGCGTCGACCACGGTGATGTGCCGGTCGCCCTTCGTCCAGTCCAGCCAGGGCGCGTCGGAGTCGGTGTTCACGTCACCGATCGCCATGTTCCAGATGTACTTGCCGTCCTTGGTGAAGATGTTCTCGTGCGGCTTGTCGCCGGTGGCGAAGGAGCCGAGTTGCTTGCCCGTGCTGATGTTCAGCACGTGCACGGTGTTCGCGGTGGAGGCCGACACCGCGACCCGGGTGCCGTCGGGGGAGACCGCCATGTGGTCCGCGCGGTAACCCGACACCGGGAAGCGCCAGTTGATGCTCCCGGTGGCCACGTCGATCGACACCACGTCCGCGAAGCTCGGCCGCGAGACGACCACCGACTTGCCGTCCGGCGTGGAGTACATGTCGTCGGCGAACTGGTCGTGGCCTTCGCCGACGCTGTTGCGGATCGCCATGAAGTAGATCCACTTGATCGGATCGGCGTTGATCGCCGCCATCCGGGCGTCCTTGTCGGGGATGACGTTGATCCGGCCGATCTTCGCCAGGTCGCCGGAGGACTTGATGACGTCGGCCGTGCCGTCCCAGTTGTTGGCCACGAACAGCACCTCGCGCAGGGCGGCGGCGTCCGCGGCGGAGGCGCTGGTCGCGGGGGCGGTGACGGTCAGGACGACGGCGGCGGCCATGGCCCACAGGTGTCTGGTTCTCGGAACAGGCATGACGGGTCTCCCTCTGGGCGGCTCATGACGGGGGCATGCCAAGGTGGCAAAACTGAAGACGCGTGCTTTCAGATTGAACTTACTGCAAAGTAAGGAAGGGTGGCCCTTCTCCACAAGACTGCGTACACGACAAAATTGGTGCTCATACGGGAGGCCGGACGCTCCGGCCCGGGTGGGAGGTGCGGTGACGGGCAGGCTCAGGGCCCCGACCGGTCGCTACGGCGGCAAGACGGCCGAGGAGCGGCAGGCCGAGCGGCGCCGCCGCTTCCTGGACGCGGCACTCCAGCTCTTCGGGGACACCCCCGGCTACCGCGCCACGACCGTCGCGGCCCTCAGTGAGGCCGCGGGCCTTTCCACCCGCCAGTTCTACGAGGAGTTCCGCACCCTCGAGGACGTCCTGGCCGCGCTGCACCTCGAGGTCAACGACTGGGCGACGGTAGCCGTGCTGGCCGCGGTGGCCGACGCGGACCGTCTGCCGCTCGCGGAGCGCGCGGCCGCGATCTTCCGCGCCTACGCGGCGAACGTCACCTCCGATCCACGGCGAGTGCGGATCACGTTCGTAGAGATCATCGGCGTCAGCACCCGGCTGGAGGAGCAGCGGCTGGCCCGCCGGGCGCACTGGGTCGATCTGGTGTGCGCCGAGGCGAACCGGGCCGTGGTCAGGGGAGAGGCGGCGCTGCGGGACTATCGGCTCGCGGCGACCGGGTTCATCGGCAGTGTGAACGGACTGCTGCACGACTGGAGCGCGGGGTGGGTGGACGCGACCCTGGACGAGGTCGTGGAGGAACTGGTACGGCAGTTGCTGGGGATTCTGCAGCCGCCTGGGTGGGAGTCCGCTCGAAGGTGAGAACCGAGCCGCATGTCACCACGACCCCGCGCCGACGCAGACGCGCTGTCGTCAGGTTGCCAGTCGGTTCACCGCTGCCACCACGGGGGCCATGCCGTCCTCCGCCCGGATGTGTACGCCCACCGTCCGTGCGCGCTCCCGACATCCGGTGTCCCGCGTCGCCCGGATGAGCGCCGCCCCCAGCGAATCGGCGGTCAGACGCCGCAACGGCAGGGCACCCGGGGCCACGCCCAGCGCGACCAGCCTGGCCGCCCAGAAGCTCTCGTCGAACTGGATCGGCACCGGGATCGCCGGTACCCCGGCGCGCAGGCCGGCCGCCGTCGTGCCCGCGCCCGCGTGGTGGACCACCGCTGCCATGCGGGGGAAGAGCGCGGAGTGCGGCACCTCGTCGATGGTCAGCATGTCGTCGCCGGTCGCGGTCAGGCCCGCCCAGCCGCGCTGGATCACACCGCGCAGCCCGGCCCGGCGCAGGGCGCGCACGATCTCGGTGCCGGCCCGGGCGGGGTCGGGCACGGTCGCACTGCCCAGGCCCACGAAGACCGGGGGCGGGCCGGCCTCGATGAACTCCCGTAGGTCGTCGGGGAGCGGTGCGTCGCCGTCGTACGGCCACCAGTAGCCCGCCACGTCGAGCCCGGACCGCCAGTCGCGAGGCCGGGCGACCACGCGCGGGCTGAATCCGTGCAGCACCGGCCAGCCCTGCCGTTCGCGGGCGCGGAGGGCCGCGGCCGTGCGCGTCGGAGGCAGGCCCAGACGGGCCCGGACCGGTGGGAGGGCCGCGGCGAAGACCTGTTCCACGGCCAGGTTCAGGCCCACCCCGGCGATCCGGTTGCCGAGGGCGCCCCAGGAGCCGGTGCCCAACATGGGTGGTGCGAACTCCCGGGTGGCCGCGAGGGGCTGGAGGTTGAGACCCAGGCTGGGCAGTCTCAGGCCCTCGGCGATGGCGTGGCCCAGCGGGGCCACCGATCCGGAGAGCAGGAGCACGTCGCTCGCCCGGGCGGCGGCCACCAGGTCATCGGCCATCTCCACAGCCAGCGCCCGCGCCATCGCGACCACCCGCGCCAGCTTGCCCACACCGGTCGTACTGCGGTGCAGGGCCCGCCCGCGCGAGGACTCCAGCTCCGCACGGGGATCGACCGGCAGCGCGTGGAAGCCGATGCCGGCCCGCGCCGCCAGCGGTTCGAAGCGGCCGTGGGTGACCAGGGTGACCTCGTGTCCGGCCCGCGCCAGACCGTGGCCCAGACCGGTGAACGGGGCCACATCGCCCCGGGAACCCGCTGTCATGATCGCTACCCGCACGACGGACAGTATGGCGCCGGCGCCCGCCGTCCCGCGCGAACGACCCGTGTACACAGGCCAGTTCACCCCTGTCACAGCCGTTGACTTCACCCTCTCGGGACTCTAACTTCGGCGCGCACGGTGTTCGAATCGCCGATCCTTGTTCGGTATTTCGATCCCCACGGTGCCCCCCCCGCCAGAAGGAGCCGCATGTATCCCCCACCGCGAACGACCCCCAGAGGTCTCGCAGGACGTTGCAGAGCCGCCGCCGTCCGTGCCCTCGTCCTCGCCCTGACCGCCACCGCCGCGCTGCTCTTCGCCCAGCCGGCCCCCGCGCAGGCCGCGACCACCCGGCAGACAGCGGTCCCCTCGGCGCCGATGGGCTGGGCGTCCTGGAACAGCTTCGCCGCGAAGATCGACTACACCGTGATCAAGGCGCAGGTCGACGCGTTCGTCGCGTCCGGTCTCCCCGCGGCGGGATACAGGTACATCAACATCGACGAGGGCTGGTGGCAGGGCACTCGCGACAGCGCCGGGAACATCACCGTCGACGAGTCCGAGTGGCCCGGCGGCATGAAGGCCATCGCCGACTACATCCACGGCAAGGGCCTCAAGGCCGGCATCTACACCGACGCGGGCAAGGACGGCTGCGGCTACTACTACCCGACGGGCCGCCCGGCCGCCCCCGGCTCCGGCAGCGAGGGCCACTACGACCAGGACATGCTGCAGTTCTCCCAGTGGGGCTTCGACTTCGTGAAGGTCGACTGGTGCGGCGGTGACGCGGAGGGACTCGACGCGAAGACGACGTACCAGTCGATCAGCGACGCGATCGCCAGGGCCACCGCCACTACGGGCCGTCCGATGACCCTCTCACTGTGCAACTGGGGCAGGCAGAACCCCTGGAACTGGGCCCCGGGGCAGGGCGCGATGTGGCGGACCAACGACGACATCATCCTCTACGGCAACAAGCCGTCGATGACGAACCTGCTGACCAACTTCGACCGGAACCTCCACCCCACGGCCCAGCACACTGGCTACTACAACGACCCGGACATGCTGATGGTCGGCATGGACGGTTTCAGCGCCGCACAGAACCGCACCCACATGAACCTGTGGGCCATCTCCGGAGCCCCGCTCCTGGCCGGCAACAACCTGGCCACCATGACCACCGAGACAGCGAACATCCTCAAGAACCCCGAGGTCATCGGCGTCGACCAGGACCCGCGCGGCCTCCAGGGCGTCAAGGTCGCCGAGGACACCACGGGGCTTCAGGTCTACGGCAAGGTCCTGTCCGGCACCGGAAACCGTGCCGTCGTCCTCCTCAACCGCACCTCCGCCGCCCAGAACATCACCGTCCGCTGGTCCGACCTCGGTCTGACCAACGCCAACGCGACCGTCCGTGACCTGTGGGCGCGCTCCGACGTCGGCGCGTACGGCACGGGTTACACCACCACTGTCCCGGCGGGCGGCTCGGTGATGCTCACGGTCACCGGCGGCACGGAGGCGGCGAGCAGCGTGTACACAGGCACCTCGAGCTTCACCGGCGTGGTCGCCGGAAACACCGGGATCAAGACCGTCGACGTCGCCTACACCAACAACACCTCGGCGGCCCGCACCGCGACCCTCAAGGTCAACGGCCAGGGCACGACCACGGTCTCCTTCCCGCCCACCGGCTCTTCCCAGGGCACCGTCTCGGTGCAGGTCGGCCTGTCCAAGGGCTCCTCGAACACGCTGACCTTCACCGGCGCCCCGACCCTGGCCGACATCACGGTCCGCCCGCTGCCCGGCACCAACGGCACCCTCGCCGTCGGCACCCAGTCCGGCCGCTGCCTGGACATCTACGACAGCACCATCGGCAACAGCACCCAGGCCGAGCTGTGGGACTGCAACGGCGGCCAGAACCAGCAGTGGACGTACACCTCGCGCAAGGAACTCGTGGTGTACGGCAACAAGTGTCTGGACGCCTACAACCTCGGCACGGCCAACGGCACCAAGGTCGTGATCTGGGACTGCAACGGCCAGAACAACCAGAAGTGGAACGTGAACAGCGACGGCACGATCACCAACGTCAACGCCGGTCTCTGCCTGGACGCCTACGGCGCGGGCACGGCCAACGGCACCCAGATGGTCCTGTGGTCGTGCGGCGGCCAGGCCAACCAGAAGTGGACGCTGAACTGATCTAGCTCTGCCGGGCGGCGGCCACCGCCGCGTCGACGGTCTGCTCCAGCAGCGTGGCGATGGTCATCGGACCGACCCCGCCCGGCACCGGCGTGATCAGCGAGGCCCGCTCCATCGCGGAGCCGAAGTCGACGTCACCGACGTTGCCGGCGTTGTACCCGGCGTCGACGACGACCGCGCCGGGCTTGATGTCCTGGCCCCGGATCAACCGGGGCCGGCCCACCGCGGCGACCACGATGTCCGCCTCCCGTACGGCCGCCGACAGGTCCGCCGTACGGGAGTGGCAGTACGTCACCGTGGCGTCCCGGGCGAGCAGCAGCATGCCGGCCGGCTTGCCGAGGATCGCGCTGCGGCCCACGACCACGGCCCGCTTGCCGGCCGGGTCGACGCCGTACTCGTCGAGCAGCCGCATGATCCCGCCGGGTGTGCACGACACGAAGCCCGGCAGCCCGAAGCTCATCGTCGCGAAGGACGCGAAGGTGACGCCGTCGACGTCCTTCTCCGGAGCGATCGCCTCGAACGCCGCCCGCTCGTCGATGTGCGGGCCCATCGGGTGCTGGAGCAGGATGCCGTGCACGGTGGGGTCGGCCGACAACTCCCGCAGTGTGCCGACGAGTTGTTCGGTGGTGGTGTCCGCGGGCAGCTCCACATGGCGCGACTCGATACCCGCCTTGCGGCAGCGGTTGCGCTTCATACGGACGTAGGTGACGGAGGCGGGATCCTCGCCGACCAGGACCGTCGCGAGACAGGGCGCCCGTCCGGTGCGCCCGGTGAGGTCGGCCGCCCGCTTGGCGGTCTCCTCGATGATGCGCCCGGCGAGCGCGGTGCCGTCCATGAGCCGTGCCTGAGACATGATCCACTCCTGAGCCGATCGAAGGAATCGCCCAGGCGCACGGCATCGGGTGTGCGGACCGCTCCCCGGTGGTGCTCCACCTCAGCGCCAGTCACGGTCCGTACCTCAGGTTAGCCGACCCGCTACGGCGGTCACGCCCCGCTCTCCTGCGGCGGAGCCGTCGGATCGGCCCCCGCGAGGAAGCCGGCCGCCTGGGCTTGGACGTGCTCGGCGCCGATCGCCCCGGCCCAGTGGGCGATCTCCCGTGCCAGCGCGGTCGCCCCGGCTTCGTCGCCCGTGTCGCGGGCCAGGACCGCGAGGAGCATCTGCTGGGTGAGCACACCGGGGACCATCCCGGCCCGGGCGCCCAGGGTGGTGGCCCGCCGCCAGCGCTCCAGGGCGCCGTCGTGATCGCCGGCGTCGTGGTCGTGGTCGCCGAGATGCCGCAGCGCCTCCCGCACCAGCAGGTCGTCGCCGCCCGACTCACCGGCGCCCAGCGCGGCCTCGTAGTGGGCGGGGGCGGCCGTACGCTCGGCGAAGAGGTTGTCGGCGATCAGCCCCAGGTACATCGATGCCCAGCCGCGCCGGATCTCGTCCGGGGCGTCCTCGCGCAGGTCGTGCGCGTCGCGCCGCAGGCCGGCCAGTGCCTCGGGATCCTTGCCCTCCGGGCCGGGCCGGAAGGTGCCCTCGCTGCGCAGCAGCCGGAAGTAGTCGTGCCGCAGCCGGACGAAGGCCAGATCCCAGTCGGCGCCCGTCGACTCCTTCTCCGCCTGCTCGGCACGGCCGGCCGTGAGGTCCGTACCGCCGAACCAGTCGCTCTGAAGGGCGACTTCGGCCGCCGCGAGAGCGAGCCGGGCGCGGTCCCCGGCGGTGTCACAGGTCGTCGCGTCCAGGAGGCGCAGTGCCCGCTCCCACCGTCCCGCAAGCGCCAACTCGCGTGCGGAGGCGAGGAGTTCGTCGAATTCGACGATTGTGTCCATGGTGTTCGTCATGACAGGGCAAGGTAGTCAGACGAAAAACCATCCACAAGAAAACCATTGCAGGGGGCGGGTAATGCGGGACTCGGTCGACCGGCACGTCGAGCTGTGGGCGAAGGAACTCGACTGGATGGACCCCGTCAAGGAGGCGATCTTCGCGCGGCTGGCCATCCTGGCCCGGTACGCGTCCCAGGCCCGCCGCGACACCCTCGACTCCGACGGACTGCGGAACTGGCAGTACAAAGTGCTGCTGACCCTGCGCCGGCTCGGCCCGCCGTACACCGGGAGCCCCTCGCTCCTCGCCGACCACCTGGGACTGACCCGGGGAGCCCTGTCGGCCCGGCTGACGCCGCTGGAGGACGCCGGACTGATCGTCCGGACGCACGAGGACGACGACCGGCGACGGGTGCGGGTCCGGCTCACCGAGGCCGGGCACGCCGCGTTCGAGCAGCAGGTCAGCTCGGAGGAGGCGGGTGAGCTCGCGCTGCTCTCGGCACTCACCCCGGCAGAGCGGCGCACACTCGCGGACCTGCTGCGGAAGCTGGTCGTGGCCGCCGAGTCATCCCCGGACGGGCCGGGAAGGCCCAGGTCAGCCGTGATGTGACGGTCCCTCCCGGCTCTGGTTCCTACTCGTCCCAGGCCTCGATGATGATCTGCTCGGAGATCTTGCCGTCGCGCAGGGTGACCATCGACTCCGACAGGACGCGCATGCCGTCCGAGTACTGGCAGGATTCGCTGTAGGCCGCGCGATCGCCCTGGACCACGCACCCTTCCAGCTTGTGGGTCATGTCGCGGCTGTAGACGTCGCTCAGCATCTCGCCGATCTCGTGACGGCCGTGCAGGACCTTGGGGTTGCTGGGTGTGGCGTTCCGGTTGACGAGGCGTATCTCCGCGTCGTCCGCGTACAGAGCCAGAAGCGTCTCCGGGGTGTGTCCCTCGATGCCCTGGCGCAGGATGTCGGTGTCGAAGCCGGGTCGTGCCGCGGTGCCCATGATGACCTCCTTCGAAGGCCCCGGCCGACAAGGAGCGGGCCGTAGGGCCTCTTTCTTCGAGACTCCTCCGCCCCGGCGGCCACGGCAAGCGCAGGCCGGGCGCTCCGCCTGACGGGTGAGCGGCGCCGGGCGGCCGTGTCGGCGAGGGCCCCGCCCGCGTTGCTGCCAACATGATCTCAACTCGACGTATCGCCGCCGCCGTCGGTCTCGCCGTCGGCGTCACCGCGCTCACCGCCCCCCTCGCGACCGCGGCCGACGCCCCGGACGCCGGGCAGCTCAACCCGATCGCCGTGATCGACTCGCTCGCGGTGAGTGACATCCCCGCGGAGCACCAGGACGAGGTCCCGCGCGTCTCCGAGCAGCTGGCGGGGCTCAACCAGGTCAACAAGCTGACCGAGGTCACCGACCTCGTCGCCCCCGTCACCGGGCTGCTGCCGGGTATCGGGGGCTGAGTCTCCCGCACGGACACCGAGGGCCGCCCGGATGACCGGGCGGCCCTCGACGTATGCACTGGCCGCGGCGCCGCAGACGATCTCAGCCGGCGGTCGCCAGGAACTGGGTAGCGGCGAGTTCCGCGTACAACGGATCTCCGGCGACCAGTTCCCGATGCGTCCCCACCGCGCGGACGCGTCCCGCGTCCATGACCACGATCCGGTCCGCCATCGTCACCGTGGACAGCCGATGCGCCACCACCAGCACCGTGGTCGTACGCGCCACGTCCGCCACGGTGTCCCGCAACGCCGCCTCGTTCACCGCGTCCAGCTGGGACGTGGCCTCGTCGAGCAGCAACAGCCGGGGCCGCCGCAGCAACGCCCGGGCGATCGCCACCCGTTGCCGCTCCCCACCCGACAACTTGGTCCCGCGATGCCCGACCAGCGTCTCCAACCCCTTGGGCATCCCGGCCACCAGACCGTCGAGCCGGGTCGTCTTCAGCACGCGCGACACCGCGTCCTCGTCCGCCTCCGGATTCCCGAGCAGCAGATTCTCCCGCAGCGACCCCGACAGCACGGGAGCGTCCTGCTCCACGTAGCCGATCGCGGACCGCAGTTGCGGAAGGTCCCACTCCGAGAGATCCCGTCCGTCCAGCGTGACGACCCCGGCCTCGGGATCGTAGAACCGCTCGATCAACGAGAACACCGTCGTCTTCCCCGCCCCCGACGGGCCGACGAACGCCGTCATCCCCCGCGCGGGTACGTCGAAGGTCACCCCGTGGTGGACGTACGGCAGATCGTCGGCGTACCGGAACCGCACGTCCGAGAAGGCCACCGAAGCCGGCTCCGCCCCGTCGGTGGGCAACGGCGCGGGCTGAGCGGCCGGTTCGGCGGGCAGCCCCAGCGCCTCCTGGATCCGGGAGAGGGCCGCGGCCCCCGTCTGGTACTGCGTGATCGCCCCGACGACCTGCTGGATCGGCGACATCAGATAGAAGACGTACAGCAGGAACGCGACCAGTGTGCCGACGTCGATCGCCCCGGTGGCGACCCGCGCCCCACCCACCGCGAGCACCGTGATGAACGCGATCTGCATCGCGAGCCCGGCCGTATTGCCCGCCGCCGCCGACCACTTGGCGGCCCGCACGCTCTGCCGCCACGACTCCTCGGCCGCCGCGTGCAGCGTCCGTTCCTCGCGGTGCTCGGCGCCGGACGCCTTGACCGTGCGCAGCGCGCCCAGAATGCGTTCCAGCGAGGCGCCCATCACACCGACCGCGTCCTGCGCCTGCCGGCTCGCCCGGTTGATGCGGGGCACGATCACCCCGAGGACCGTGCCCGCGGCCAGGATCACCGCCAGCGTGACGCCCAGCAGCACCGGATCGACGAAGCCCATCATCACCACGGTCGCGACCAGCGTGAGTCCGCCGGTGCCCAGGCCCACGAGCGAGTCGGTTGTGACCTCGCGCAGCAGGGTCGTGTCCGAGGTGATCCGGGCCATCAGGTCGCCGGGTTCGGTGCGGTCCACGGCCGCGATGCGCAGTCGCAGCAGATACGACGACAGTGCGCGCCGCGCGCCGAGCACCACGGACTCCGCGGTGCGCCGCAGCACGTACGAACCCAGCCCGCCCAGCGCCGCGTTGGCGATCACCAGCCCCGACATGACGAACAACGCGCCGGTGATCGTGCGGTCGTGGGACAGGTCGTCGATCAACTCCCGCGCCACCAGCGGCAGCAGCAGACCGGTGGCGCCCGTCAGCAGCGAGAGAACGGCACCTGCCAGCAAGGTCCACCGGTGCGGCCGTACGTATCCGAGGAGCAGCCGCCAGGTCGGCGGGCCGGTCTCAGTCTCGGTGATGCTCACGGTGCTCCTTCGGGCCCGACGGCGTGCGGAGCCTTCAGGCTACGTCTGGACTTCCCGCGCTGACGGCTCAGCGGTGGGTGAGCGCGGCCAGGGTCGCGTCGAGGTCGGTGGTCCGTGTCCGGTTGTGCGGGAGTTTCCCCAACAGGACGGCCATGCCGCAGGTGTTGGTGAGTGCCGAGAAGACCAGGCCGCCCGCGATTCCCGCGCAGAGCAACTGCCAGGCGGGGTGCAGGAGTCCGAGTCCCAGCCCGGCCAGGACGACGGTGCCCGCGGTGAGGCGGACCTGGCGTTCCATGGCCCAGACGGCACGGGAGCCCGCGGCCGGCCGCTCGAGCCGCTGCCCGGCCGCGGCCCAGCCCTGTGTGCCGCCGGTCAGGGTGACGGCCCGTATGCCGTGCTCGGAGAGGACCTCGCACGCGCTGAGCGCACGCGCGCCGGAGGCGCAGACGACGAGCAGTTCGCCGCGCACCTCCCGGAGTGCGGGCAGGGCACGCCTGATCCGGTCCAGGGGGATGTTGAGCGCGCCGGGCAGATGTCCGGACGCGTACTCGCCCGGGGTACGGACATCGACGACGGTCAGTGCGTCCAGTCGGGCGGCCACCTGCGAGGCGTCGAGGGCGGTGGGGGTCATGGCGTGCGTGGTCCTTCCTGAGAGGCTGGTGAGACGAGTGGGCGACCCGAGGAGGTAAAATACCCCCAAGGGTATGCAGAGGAGTGATGGTGGAGCTTCAGTTCGAGGGCGATGAGCTCAAGTCCGTGCTGAACCGGCTGCGCCGTGCGCAGGGTCAGATCTCCGGAGTGATCAAGATGATCGAGGAGGGCCGGGACTGCGAGGACGTGGTCACCCAGCTCGCCGCGGCCTCCCGCGCCCTCGACCGGGCCGGCTTCGCGATCATCGCGACCGGGTTGCAGCAGTGCCTGACCGACCCCGAGGGGAACCGCGTCGACGGCGAGACGACGGAGCAGATGAAGGCCCGGCTGGAGAAGCTGTTCCTGTCACTGGCCTGACGTTCACAGGACGGCGTCCGCCAGCATGAACGCGGCCACGGCCAGCAGTGCCACGGCGAACGTACGCTGCAGTGCGCCTGCCGACACCTTGGCGGCCAGGCGCCTGCCGTCCCAGGCGCCGAGCACCGCGGTCGCCGCGAACGGGGCGACCGCACCCCAGTCGACGTCCACGCTCGTGCCCGCGCGGGCCGCCAGCGCGGTCAGGGAGTTGACGGTGATGACCAGGAGACTGGTCCCGACGGCGGCTCTCATGCGCAGTCCGATGACGTTCACCAGTGCCGGTACGGCGAGAAACCCGCCGCCCACGCCCAGGACACCGGTCACCGCGCCGAGCCCCGCCCCGGCCCGGGCGACGCGACTCGTGCGCACCGGTACACCGTCCGGCCGTACGGATGCCGACGGCCGGAGCATACGGACGGCGGCGAGGGCGGCGACCACGGCGAACGCAGCCGTGAGCACGCCTGCCGGCAGCCGCCCGGACACCGCGCCGCCGATCGCCGCGGGCACGAGTCCCGCCGCAGCGAACAGGGCGCCCTCACGCCAGCGCACCGCGCCCCCGCGGGCATGGGTGACCAGCGCGGTCACGGAGGTGAGGGTGACGACGACGAGCGCGGCGGTGGTGGCCGCGGCCGGACTGAAGCCGAGCAGATAGATCATCGCGGGTACGGCGAGCATGCTGCCACCCCCGCCGAGCGCGCCGAGCGCCAGACCGGTGAGGCCGCCGGCGAGCAGTGCGAGGACGAGAGCGCTCACGCGCGGCGGGTGGCGGCGTCGACCGCGGCCTGGGCGGCGGGGGTGCGGGGCGGCGCGGGGGAGGGGCCGTCGGGAGCCGGGGAATGTGCGTGGGACGTACCCGACGTACCGTCCGTCCCGGTAGGCCTGTCGGAGTGGCCGTCAGTGGCAGGCGATCCGTCCGCCCCGGTCGGCGCACCGGAGCCGCCGTTGGCTCCGGCCGAGCTCTCCGCCGCGGACCGGCCGCCCGAGGAACCCCCCACCACCGCAAGCCCCGCCTCCACCCAGGCCCGCATCCCGCCCAGGACGTCCACCACGTCCGCTCCCCGTGCCGCGAGCAGCCCGGCCGCCTCTTGGGACCGCTTGCCCGAGCGGCAGATCGTGACCACCGGGCGGTCCTCCGCGGCCCCGGGCAGCCGGGCACCGCGCGCCAGCTCGGACAGCGGAGCGTGGACAGCGCCGGGCGCATGCCCCGCCGCCCACTCCGCGTGCTCACGCACGTCGAGGAGTACGGCCTCCGCCTCCGGCCCCGTCCGCTCGTGAGCCTCCTCGGCCGTGATCCTCGCCATCGGGAGCCCGGCCGCGGCCGCGGAGGTGAACCCGTCGTCGACGGCGACCACGTCACGCCCCGCCGCGTCGAGGATCGAGGCTCCCATGGCCGCACGCGTCCCACCCGCGCAGTGCACCCACACCGTGCCGTCCGGTATCTCCGAGAGCCGGTCCCGCAGCCGGTGCAACGGAATGTGCAGCGAGCCCCGGATGTGACCGCCCGACCGCTCCGAGTCCCGCCGCACGTCCAGCACCACGACCCCGTCGGAACCCTGGGCGGCCAGCTCGGCGAACGTGCCACGCGGGAACGAGCGCGGCGACTCCCCGTCCCGTATCCACTCGGCCGGCGAACCGGTCGCCGCAGCGGCGGGCCGGTCGATGCCGACGCGGACCAGTTCCCGCTGGGCGTGGGCGAGTTGAGCGGGGGAGGCAGCCAGCAGCGTCACGGGCCTGCCCCACGGGACCAGCCAGGCCAGATACGTGGCGAGCTGCCCCTCGGCCTCGAAGTTGAACGCCCCGGCGACATGCCCTTCGGCGAACGCGCGCCGGTCCCGCAGATCCACCACCCACTCACCGGCCCCCAGCCGCGCCGCGATCTCCTCGGCGTCCGCCGGGCGGGGCGGGGTCAGATCCACGGGGCCGGGCCCCCGGGCGTTGAGCGGCCCCATGTGCGCGTAGTACGCGGGCACGTCGTCCAGCCCCGCGAGCAGCTCG
Organism: Streptomyces sp. SAI-127; assembly: GCF_029894425.1. Taxonomy (NCBI): domain Bacteria; kingdom Bacillati; phylum Actinomycetota; class Actinomycetes; order Kitasatosporales; family Streptomycetaceae; genus Streptomyces; species Streptomyces sp. SAI-127. The sequence continues at coordinate 1,293,336 of NZ_JARXYJ010000001.1, read as the reverse complement.
GCGACGAACGTGTCGACGTCCTTGACCAGAGCCTCGTTCGAGCCGCGCTCCCGCCCGATGGTCGTCGTCGCCCCGCCGGCCGCCTGCGCGGCGGAACAGAAGCTGCCGAACCCGTGCGTGGGCAGCACCGTCGTCTCGTCCGGCAGCTCCGCCGCCAGCCGATGAGCCGAGTCGTACTGCGCCCGGGCCAGCCGGCCGGTCAGCGCCGGCTCCACGAGGTCGGGCCGCCCCACCGTGCCGATCAGCAGCGAGCCGCCGGTGAAGACGGCCACCGCCCGCCCGGCCGCCTCCAGGACGTACGCCATGTGGTGCGGGGTGTGCCCGGGCGTGGCCAGCGCCCGCAGCGCCAGCCCGTCCTCGATCTCCGCCACGTCCCCGTCGGCGACCGGCGTCCGATCGAACGCGACCCGCGCCCCGGCCGGCACCAGATAGGCGGCCCCCGTGATCCGGGCCAGCTCCGGGCCGCCGGTCACGTAGTCGTTGTGGACATGCGTCTCGACGACGTGGGTGATCCGCACCCCGCGCCCGGCGGCCGCCCCGATCACCCGGTCCACGTCCCGCGGCGGGTCCACCACCACGGCGCTGCCGGCGCCGCCCGCCAGATAGCCGCGGTTGCCCAGGCCGGGCACCTCGATGGTGTCGACGAAGTACACGACAGCGCTCCTCTCCTCGCGACAACCCCGGGGTCAATTACCCCCGGGGGTATGTGTTCCACCGTAGCAGAGGTACCCCCGGGGGTATTTTTGCCTCCTGGAATCGGTGCCGTTACTGATCAGTCGCGCGTAGGGTCGGAGGGACGTACACCGGGCGAAAGAAGGGTCAGGGCCATGGCGCAGGAGGTACGCGGAGTGATCGCACCCGGCAAGGACGAGCCGGTGCGGGTGGAAACGATCGTCGTGCCGGACCCGGGGCCGGGCGAGGCCGTCGTCCAGGTGCAGGCCTGCGGGGTCTGCCACACCGACCTGCACTACAAGCAGGGCGGGATCAACGACGACTTCCCCTTCCTGCTGGGCCACGAGGCCGCCGGTGTGGTGGAGTCGGTCGGCGAGGGGGTGACCGAGGTCGCGCCCGGCGACTTCGTGATCCTCAACTGGCGTGCCGTGTGCGGGAACTGCCGCGCGTGTCTGCGCGGGCGGCCCTGGTACTGCTTCAACACGCACAACGCCGGGCAGAAGATGACCCTCACCGACGGCACCGAACTCTCGCCCGCCCTCGGCATCGGCGCCTTCGCCGAGAAGACGCTGGTCGCCGCGGGTCAGTGCACCAAGGTCGACCCCTCCGTCTCGGCGGCGGTCGCGGGGCTGCTGGGCTGCGGAGTGATGGCCGGCATCGGTGCCGCGATCAACACCGGGCAGGTCGGCCGGGGCGACACCGTCGCCGTCATCGGCTGCGGTGGCGTCGGCGACGCGGCGATCGCCGGATCGAACCTCGCGGGCGCGGCGAAGATCATCGCCGTCGACATCGACGACCGGAAGCTGGAGAAGGCCCGCACCATGGGCGCGACCCACACCGTCAACTCGAAGGACGCGGATCCGGTCGAGGCGATCCGTGAACTGACCGGCGGCTTCGGCGCCGACGTCGTCATCGAGGCGGTCGGCCGCCCCGAGACGTACCAGCAGGCCTTCTACGCCCGCGACCTGGCCGGCACCGTCGTGCTCGTCGGCGTGCCCACCCCCGAGATGAAGCTGGAGCTGCCGCTCCTCGACGTCTTCGGCCGCGGTGGCTCGCTCAAGTCGTCCTGGTACGGCGACTGCCTGCCCTCCCGCGACTTCCCCATGCTGATCGACCTGCATCTGCAAGGCCGCCTGGACCTGGAGGCGTTCGTGACCGAGACCATCCAACTCGACGAGGTGGAGAAGGCGTTCGAGCGCATGCACCACGGCGACGTCCTGCGCTCGGTGGTGGTGCTCTGATGGCCGTCCGCATCGAACGCCTCGTCACCTCCGGGCAGTTCAGCCTGGACGGCGGCACCTGGGACGTCGACAACAACGTCTGGATCGTCGGCGACGACCACGAGGCGATCGTCATCGACGCCGCCCACGACGCCGACGCCATCCTCGAAGCCGTGGGCGACCGCAGGCTCACCGCGATCGTCTGCACCCACGCCCACAACGACCACATCGACGCCGCGCCCGCCCTCGCCGACCGCACCGGCGCCACGATCTGGCTGCACCCCGACGACCTGCCGCTGTGGAAGCAGACCCACCCCGACCGCGACCCCGACGCCCACCTGCGCGACGGCCAGGTCATCGAGGCCGCAGGCGCCGACCTGAGGGTGCTGCACACCCCCGGGCACGCACCGGGCGCGGTCTGCCTCTACGACCCGGGCCTCGCCACCGTCTTCACCGGCGACACCCTCTTCCAGGGCGGCCCCGGCGCCACCGGCCGCTCCTGGTCCCACTTCCCGACGATCATCGACTCGATCCGCGACCGCCTGCTGGCCCTGCCGGCCGAGACGAAGGTCCTCACCGGGCACGGGGACCCCACGACGATCGGCGCCGAGGCCCCGCACCTCCAGGAATGGATCGACCGCGGCCACTGACGCCGAACGGGTGACCCGCCCGTAAATCACGACAGAGGTTGTCCGGCTTCCCGGTCATGCTCGAAGAGACATCGGGCACAACGAGAGGTCGGACATGTCACAGCCGCTGCAGGGCAAGGTCGCGCTGGTCGCCGGAGCGACCCGGGGAGCGGGACGCGGGATCGCCGTGGAACTGGGAGCCGCGGGCGCCACCGTGTACGTCACCGGACGCAGCACCCGCGCCCGCCGCTCCGAGTACGACCGCCCCGAGACCGTCGAGGACACCGCCGACCTCGTCACCGCGGCCGGCGGCCACGGCATCGCCCGTACCCACCGACCATCTGGACCCGGCGCAGGTCCGCACGCTCGTCGACCGGATCGCCGACGAGCAGGAGCATCTCGACATCCTCGTCAACGACATCTGGGGCGGTGAACACCTCTTCGAGTGGGACAGCCCGGTGTGGGAGCACGACCTCGACAACGGCCTGCGGCTGCTCAGGCTCGCGATCGAGACCCACGCGATCACCAACCACCACGCCCTGCCCCTGCTGCTGCGCCGGCCCGGCGGCCTGGTCGTCGAGATGACCGACGGCACCGACGCCTACAACCGCGTGAACTACCGCCTCTCCTTCTTCTACGACCTCGCCAAGACGTCCGTCATCCGCATGGCCTTCGCCCTGGGGCACGAACTCGGCCCGCGCGGCGCGACGGCCGTCGCGCTCACTCCGGGCTGGCTGCGCTCGGAGATGATGCTCGACAACTTCGGGGTGCGGGAGGACAACTGGCGCGACGCCCTCGACCGCGTCCCCCACTTCGCCGTCTCGGAGACCCCGCACTACGTGGGCCGAGCCGTCGCCGCGCTGGCCGCCGATCCCGACGTCGCCCGCTGGAACGGCCAGTCCCTCGACAGCGGCTCGCTCGCCCGGACGTACGGCTTCACGGACCTCGACGGCAGCCGTCCCGACGCCTGGCGCTACATGGTCGAGGTCCAGGACGCGGGCAAGCCGGCGGACGTGACGGGTTACCGCTAGATCAAGAGGGGCGCACCGGCGGCAGCTGCCACCACACCGCGAGGCCCGGTGGCAGCGCCAGGTCGTCGCGTACGGCGGCGTAGTAGCCGTCCCGCCCGTTGCGATGCCGCTCGAGCTTCCGGGGCCCGGGCGAGTGTGGACTCCGCCAGCACGCCGGCGTGATCGTCTTCTTCAGCGTCCGCGCGTAGTCGGAGTACACGGCCAGTCGCCGCTCCTCCCAACGGGCCGCCCTTTCACGGTGGAAGCGCGCGCGGTCGCTGCGCACGACCGCCACATACGAACCGAGCGCGCCGATGACGACGCCGATGAGCGTGGGTAGTTGCGGTATGAACTCCGACATGGACGCACGGTATCTGCCCTGTTGATCAGTGAGGGACTACCTTCGGCCCCATGACGCACACCAAGCGCTTTGAGGGACACGGAGTTCTCGTCACGGGCGCCGCCCGCGGCATCGGCGAGGCGACGGCCCGTCGCCTCGCCGAGGAGGGCGCCGCGGTCCTGCTGACCGACCGGGACGGGACGGCCGTGGAGCGGACGGCCGCGCGCCTGCGTGAAGAGGGTCTTCCCGCTCAGGCCCTGGAGTGCGACGTGGCGGACCGCCCGGCCGTCGAGGCGGCCGTCGCGCACGCCGTCGACGCTTTCGGCTCGCTCGACGTCCTGGTCAACAGCGCCGCCCGGTGCACCCCGGAGACCCCGCTCTTCGAGGACGACTCCGACGACGAGTGGGCGCGTGACCTCGACATCACCCTGAGCGGTCCCTACCGCTGCTCGCGCGCCGCGCTGCCGCACCTGGTGGCCTCCGGTCGCGGTGCGATCGTCAACATCGGCTCCGTCAACGGCCTGCAGGACTTCGGCAACCACGCCTACAGCGCCGCCAAGGCGGGCCTCGGCTCCCTGACCCGCACCCTCGCCGGGCACGCGGCCGGCCGCGGAGTGCGCGTCAACATGGTCGTCCCGGGCACGGTCCGCACCTCCGCCTGGGAAGGGCGGGAGAGCGAGCTCACCGAGATGCGGCGCCTGTATCCCCTCGGCCGGGTCGGCGAGCCCGAGGACATCGCGGCTGCCGTCGCCTTCCTCGCCTCCCGCGACGCGGCGTGGATCACCGGCACCACGCTGGTCGTCGACGGCGGCCTGACCGCGGTCAACACCGGATTCCACGCGGCGGTCCATCCGGACAGGGGCGCTCCGTCGTGAGCATTGTCACCGTTCCGTCCCAGCGTGCCTAGCGGTACAACGAACGGGCAGGCACACCCGTCTAGCTGGAAGAGATCGCAGGACCTTACGAAGGGGACAGGGCCATGGGGGACATACGCAGACGGGGTGCCGTCGCACTCGGGATCACCGGGCTCGTCGCACCGCTGACCATCGCGCTGGGCGCCGCGCCCGCGCAGGCGGCGAGCTGCACCACACAGGCGGGGCCGTACCAGAAGAAGGTGGAGAAGTTCCTGGGCCGCCCGGTCGACGGCAGGCAGTCCGCCGCCGACTGCAAGGCGATCAAGGCCTTCCAGACCAAGCACGGCATCACGCCGAACATCGGCTACGCGGGATCCGTCACCTGGGGCGTGATGGACCTGATGAACAAGCAGAAGGCCGTCGGCTCGGACCCCAACAAGGACGGCAAGTGCCCGGTGAACAAGGGCCGTATCGCCTGCGTGAACCTCACCCTCCAGCTGAGCTGGATCCAGGACGGCGACAGGCTCGTCTACGGCCCCGTCCCGGTCCGCACCGGCCGCAACGGCTACGAGACCCGCACCGGCCTGAAGACGATCTACTGGCGCGACAAGAACCACGTCTCGTCGATCTACCACGTCCCCATGCCCTACAGCCAGTTCTTCGACGGCGGCCAGGCCTTCCACTCGGTCAACCTCAGCATGTGGAACCCGCCGGGCTCCCACGGCTGCACCAACATGACCCCCAAGGACGCGAAGAAGTACTGGTCCCTGCTGAAGAAGGGCGACGACGTCTTCGTGTACGGCCGCAAGCCGGGCACCTGAGACACCAGGCGCCCGGCGCGACGACAGCGTCACGCGTCCGGCGCGTCCCCGAAGTCCGGGATCTCCAGCCTGGCCCCGCCCTGCCGCGCGGAGTCGTGCGCGATGACACCCGGCATGGTGTAACGGGCCGCCACCCAGGCGTTCACCGACGGCAGGGTGCGGGTGTTCACCGCGGTCACGAAGTCGTCCACCAGGAAGTGGTGGCTGCCTTCGTGGCCGTTGTGCAGGTTGTCGAACTCCCGCGGCAGCCGGGCCCGGTCGTGCACCGGCGCCGACCCGGACGTGAACGCGGCCCGCAGGTCCGGCGCGATGTGCTGGAGTGACGGATCGTCAGGAGCCATGGTCGGCTTGGGCTCCAGGAGCTCGCTGATGTCCTTCACGCCCTTCTTGTCCTGCCAGAGGGCGACCGTGGCGAGCTGCTCCATGCTCGCCTCGGTCCCGAAGAACCGGAAACGCGACTCCCGGATGTGGGAGGGGTAGCCCACCCGCCGGAACTCGTTCGTACGGAACGACCCGCCGCCCGCCACCTCGAACAGCGCGGTCGCGTTGGAGAAGTCGTTGCCGAACTGGCTGACCTCCTTGTCGAACACGCCGTCCCCGCGGTCGTCGACGACACCGATCGCCGACACGCTCACCGCGTGCGTCTGCCAGGCACCGAGCACCCCGCCGACCGCGTGCGTGGGGTAGAGCAGCGGGGGATAGCTGGCGGTCTCCTTCCACTTCTCGCCGCCGCTGTACTGGTACGCCTCGTAGAACCCGAGGTCCATGTCGTGGACGTAGTCGCCCTCGGCGTAGAAGAGCCGCCCGAAGGCGCCCTCGGCGATCTGGTTGCGGGCGTGCACGGTCGCCGGGTTGTACTGGCTGGTCTCGCCCATCATGTACGTCAGCCCGGTCGCCCGGACCGCGTCGATGATCGCCGCTATCTCCTCGGAGGTGATGGCCATGGGCACCGCGGAGTACACGTGCTTGCCGGCGTTCAGGCCCTGGAGCACCAGCGGGCCGTGCGTCCAGCGCTGGGTGAAGATCGCGACCGCGTCGACCTCCTTCGACTCCAGCATGGCCTTGTACGTGGGGAAGGTGCCGGCCAGTCCCTGCGCCGCCGCGAGCTGCTCGGCCCGTTCGGGCAGCAGATCGGTGACGTAGACGTCGCCGACACCGGGGTGGGCCTGGAACAGCGTGGCGAACTGGCCGGAGAACTGGCCGGCGCCGACGATGCCGAGGGAGAACGTCATGAAATGCGTGTCCTTCACTGGTCGCGGGATCACTGCGAGAGGATCAGGTTGATCTGGTCGTTGGTCTGGTCGAGGCTGGTCACGGACCTGCCGTTGCCGAAGATGTCCTGCATGGCGGGATGCATCAACGCGTACACGTCCGCGGCGTAGTTGGTGATGGGGTAGGAGAAGGTCGTGAAGTCCTTCTTGTCGGCGACCGGCTCGGTGAAGGCCGTGACGTCGAGCCCCTTCTTCTTGTAGGCGGCCACGGCGGCCGCGGTGCCGTCGGGGGTGGCGGGGAACACGATGCCGTAGCTGCCCACCGTCTTCTGGCACTCGTCCGAGGACAGGTACTTCACCCACTTACGGGCGCCGTCCTTGTTGCGGGCGTTCTTGGTGATGGAGTCGGCGAGGCCGTTCATCATCGTGGCGCGCTTGCCGGTGGGTCCTTCGGGTGTGACGGCGGTGCGCATGTCGAGGCCCTTGAACCCGGCGTACGTCGAGATCATCCAGGCGCCGTCGAAGGCCGTGGCCGCCTTTCCCGCCGCGACCTGGGTGTTGGCCTGGTTGGACTGGGAGTTGTAGTCGGTGAAGGGCGGCATGTAGCCCTTCTTCGCCAGCCCGAAGTACCACTTGACGGCGGCCTGGAAGGCGGGGCTGTCGTACCGGTACTTCGTGCCCCACCGCTTCTTGTCGGTGTAGTTCCAGCCTGCGGAGGCGGTGAAGTTGCTCCATTGGGTCTGGCCGTCGCCGTCGCCGCCGCCGTTGGTGGCGAGGCCGTACACCTTGACGTTGTTCTTGTCGAAGCCCGGCTCGTCGCCCCGCTTGCCGTTCTTGTCGACGGTGAGGCGGGCGACGGCCTTCTCGAAGGTGCCGCCGTCCTTGGGGTTCCAGACCAGATCGTTCAGCTGGGCCGGCGTGAGCCCGGCCGCGTCGGTCATCTTCTTGTTGTAGAAGAGGGCGACGGTGTCCCAGTCCTTGGGGGCGCCGTAGCGGTGGCCGTCCTGGCCCATCCAGTTGGCCGCGAGCCCGGGCTGGTAGGCGGAATCGTCGACGCCCAGGTCGTCGAGCGGTTCGAGGACCTTCAGGTCGGCGAACTGGCCGAACTTCTGGATGTGGTCGGTGAACACGTCCGGCTCGGTGCCCGCGATGAAGCTCGCGGTGAGCTTGGTCCAGTAGTCGTCCCAGCCCAACTGGGTGATCTTCACGTGCAGTCCGGGGTTCTGCTGCTCGAAGTCCTTGGCGCAGGCCTGATAGGCGGGCTGCTGGTTGGAGTCCCACAGCCAGTACGTCACCGTCTTCGAGGAGGACCCGGCGGAACCGCCCTCCGCGCACCCCGTCAGACAGAGGGCCAGTGCGCCGGCCAGTGCGGTCAGCGTACGAAGTCGCATGACAAGTCCCTCACTTGATCCCGGTGAAGCTGATGGTGGACACGATGCGGCGCGCGAAGAACCCGAACAGCAGCAGCATCGGCAGCGCGGCGATGAGCGTCGCCGCCATGAGGCCCGACCAGTCCACGCCGGACTGCGGGGTCTGCGCGCGGAAGATGGCCAGTGCGACGGTCAGCACGCGTGAGTTGTCGCTGTAGGACACCATCAGCGGCCAGAAGTAGTCGTTCCAGGAGGTGATGTACGTCAGCACGGCCAGGGTGAGGACCGGTGTGGAGGCCATCGGCAGCAGCACCCGGAAGAAGATCCGCACCTTCCCGGCGCCGTCCAGCAGGGCCGCCTCCTCTACCTCACGGGGCACGTTCATGAAGAACTGCCGGAGGAAGAACACCGCGAACGGCGTCATGAACATCGTCGGCAGTGCGATGCCCAACAGGTTGTCGATCAGGCCGAGTTCCTTGATGAGCACGAAGTTCGGCAGCAGCGTGAAGATGGTCGGCACCATCAGCCCGGCCAGGAACAGCGCGAACACCTTGTCGCGACCGCGCCAGCGCAACCGGGCGAAGGCGTACGCGGCCATCGCGGAGAAGAAGATCTGGCAGACGGTCACCAGGGTGGAGACGATCACCGAGTTGAGCAGATAGCGCCAGAACTTCAGTCCGCCGCCCGCGCCGCCCTGCGCGATGGCGTCCTTCGTGGACTCCAGGCCCAGGGCGCGGGCGAACCCGGTGCCGGTCGGGTTCACCGGGAGTGGGTCGGAGGCGTGGGCGGCGAGCCCGGAGTTGGTGGACAGCGCGGTGCGCAGGATCCAGTAGAACGGCAGCAGGGTCACGAGCACGATCGCACCCATCGCCGTCCAGGCCAGGACCCGGCCGGGGGAGAGGGGACGGCGCCCGGTGGGCCGTACGCGTGTCGTCGTGGTGGTGGTCACGGCAGCCATGTCGACTCCTTCCGGGTCAGCCGAGATCGGTCTGGCCGGCCCGGGTGAGCCGGTACTGCAGGACGGTGATCGCGCTCAGCACCACCAGGAGGGCCACGGACATCGCGGACGCGTAGCCGAACTGGAAGCGGCCGAAGGCCGATTGGTAGATGTAGAACTGGAGCACGTTGGTGGCGTTCGCCGGACCGCCCCCGGTCGTCACGGCGACCGTGTCGAACACCTGGAACGAACCGATCACCGTCATGATCAGGACGACCGCCAGGACCGGCCGCAGCAGCGGCATGGTGATCCGCCAGAACATTCGCCACTCGCTCGCGCCGTCCACCTTCGCCGCCTCGTACATGTCGTTCGGGATGGCCATGAGCCCCGCGAACAGCAGCAGCGCGGTGTAGCCGACGTGCCGCCACACGTTGATCAGGGCGATCGTCGGGATCGCCCAGGTCTCGTCCGCGAGGAAGGGGACACGGTCGAAGCCGAGCCCGGCGATGATCTCGTTGCCGATGCCGAGCTGGTTGTCGAGGATCCACAGCCAGACCAGGCCCGCGACGACGTTCGACATCAGATACGGCGTGAGCACGATGCCGCGCAGCACCGCCGACTGGGTCAGACGCTGCAACAGGACGGCGATGGCGAGGGCCGACACGGTCTGGACCCCGATGTTGATGACCACGTACTCGACGGTGACCTTCAGCGACTCCCAGAAGATGGGGTCGTGGATCATCCGGTCGTAGTTGGCCAGGCCCACCCACTCCGCCGGGGTCAGAAGGTTGAAGCGGGTGAAGCTCAGATAGATGCCCCGCAGCGTCGGCCAGAGCAGGAAGACGACGAAGCCCACCAGGGCCGGGGCGATGAACACCGCGGCCAGGCGCCCGTCGCCCCCGCTCGACCCGCCTGAGCCCCGGTTCGTGCCCGGTTCGGTCCGTGCCTCCTCGGCGCCGCTGAGCGGCAGACGCGACGGAGGGCTGCTGGAGGCGATGGTCATCGGGAGACTCCCTCGTCTTCGGTGGCTCGTCCTCGGCCACTTACTTTTGTCGCGGAAGAATCAATGCGTCAAGGGGCCTGCGAGCATCTTTTCAGGGCCGCCATGCGCCGCGTAATATGGTCATGTTGCTTTTATGGCGAAAGAAATCATGTGGGAGTCTGACCTTCATGACTGCAGTTGCCGCCAGCTGGCTACCCCTGAGCACCGGCGAGCGCTCGGTGGCGATCGAGGTGCTCGTCCACGGCCCGCTGTCGCGCACCGAACTCGCCCGCCGCCTCGACCTCTCCGCGGGCAGCCTCACCCGGCTGACCAAACCGCTCATCGAGTCGGGCCTGCTGATCGAGGTCCCGGAGGCGGGCGCCCCGGCCGAAGTGCGCCAGGGGCGCCCCTCGCAGCCCCTCGACGTGGTCGCCGAGTCCCGGTCCTTCATCGGCTTCAAGATCACCGAGGACATGGTCTACGGCGTCGTCACCACCCTCAGGAGCGAGATCGTCGCCCGCCACGACCGCCCCCTGGCCAGTCACGACCCCGCCGAAGTGGCCGATCTGCTCGCGGAGATGACCGTCGAACTGGCCCGCGGGTACCCGGGTCTCGCCGGCATCGGCATCGGGGTCGGCGGCTTCGTCCAGGAGCGTGCCGTGGTCGGCGAGTCCCCGTTCCTGCACTGGCGGGACGTCCCGCTCGGTGAACTCGTCGAGGAGCGCACGGGGTTGCCGGTGGTCGTCGAGAACGACGTCGCCGCCCTCGTCGAGGCCGAGACCTGGTTCGGCGCCGGCCGCGGCCTCGACCGCTTCGTCGTCCTCACCATCGGCGCCGGCATCGGCTACGGCCTGGTCCTCGGCGGCCGGCGCGTCCCCTACGCCGAGGAGGACCGGGGCTTCGGGCGGCACTGGATCATCGACCCCAACGGGCCCCTCACGCCCGACGGCAACCGCGGCAGCGCCGTCTCCCTGCTCGCCATCCCCAACATCCGCTACCAGGTGCAGGCCGCCACCGGCCGCGACCACACCTACGAGGAGATCCTCGCCCTCGCTGCGGCCGGCGACCCCGTGCCCGCCCGCGTCATCGACGAGGCCGGGCGCGCCCTCGGTGTCCTGGTCGCCCAGATCGCCAACTTCGCCATGCCGCAGAAGATCATGCTCGCCGGAGAGGGCGTAGGTCTGATGGACGTGGCGGGCAAGACCGTGGAGGACACGATCCGGGCCCACCGCCACCCCCTGGCCACCCCGGTCGACCTGGAGACCAGGGTGTCCGACTTCCACGACTGGGCCCGCGGAGCCGCCGTGCTGGCGATCCAGGTGCTGGTCCTGGGTGTGGCCGAAGTGTGAACCGGGTCACGCCCCTTGACAGCACGCGCCTTGGTCAGATGGACGTGATCAGCAACACGGTCCGGTATGTCCTTTTCTGATGTGATTACTCACGGCGCCTTCACTTCCGGAGCCGTATGCTTCACACCATGTCCACCACTGTTGAACCCGTGACCGATCGATCGGCCGACGAGGTCAACGAGGAGATCCGGGCCCTGTGGCGCCGGGCGGGCGGGACACTGAGCGGCGAGCAGCGTGAGGAGTACCAGCGGCTCGTCCTGGAGTGGGCCGCCGCCGCTCCGCAGCCGGTCCGGGCGGCCTGACCCCGACGATCGACGCGGGGCATCACCGCCCCGTCCCTGGGCACCCCTGACGGGATGGGCCCTCTCCTCGCACTGGCCTCAGCGGTCTTATACGGCATCGTCGTCCCCCAGTTCTCGGCTTCGCTCGAACCGGGAGGTGCCCCCACCACCGGCGGTCTGCTGTCCCGCCGCGCCCACTTCGCCGCCGTCACCCTCTATCCGGCCCTCCCCGTGATCCTCGGACTCGCCCTGCTGCACGAGCGGCTGAGCCGGAAGCAGGTGGTGGGCCTCGCGGGGGCGGGGGTCGCCACGGTCCTGCTGAGTCTGGGATGAACAACCTGTCCTGCTCGGCCCGGGACGAAGAACCCGGCGGCTCACCCCCAAGTCGCCGAGTAGTACCGCTGATACGCCCTGCGGTCCTGTTCCGAGCGGATGTACCGCGTCGCCACCAGCGCGATCAGACTTCCCCCGACGACCAGCAGACCGGGCCCGATGTTCCGGGTGTCGGTGAGCCGGCTCAGCAGGGGCGTGCCCTGTGCCCCCTCCACCGCCGCCGAGGAACCGGGCGAGGCGGCACCGGGAGCGATCGAGCCCTGCGCCGAGGTGGCCGACGGAGAGGGAGACGCCCCGCCGGAGGCGGCGGGCGGGTTCGACACGATCAACTGCATGCCGAGGTCCGTCAGCGCCTTCGTCACCGGCTGGAAGAACGTCGTACCGCCCTGGGTGCAGTCACCGCTGCCGCCCGAGGTGATGCCGAGCGCGATCCCCTCGGAGAACATCGGACCGCCGCTGTCCCCGGGCTCGGCGCACACGTTCGTCTCGATCAGGCCGGTGACCGTGCCCTCCGGGTAGTTCACCGTCGCGTTGACGGCCGTCACCTGACCGTCGCGCAGCCCGCTCGTGCTGCCGCTGCGGAACACCCGCTGCCCGATGGACGGATCGCCCGCGCCGGTGATCTGCACGCCCTTGCCGTTGCCGATGAACACGACACCGGCTCCGTCGCCCGCCTTCCCGTCGGCGTACTGCACCAGCGAGAAGTCGTTGCCCGGGAAGCTCTGGGTGACCGTCTTGCCGAGCTGGTTGTTGCCCCCGGTGTCGGCGAACCAGATCGAACCGGCGGGACCGCAGTGCCCGGCCGTGAGGATGAAGTCGCTCTGCCCGTTCGTCACGTTGAAGCCCGCCGAACAGCGTCCGCCGGTCGACAGGATCGGCTGCGCCCCGTTCAGGCGGGGAGCGAAGGTGCCCGCGGTGCGCTCCATGCGGACGAAGCCGCCGATACCGTCCGCGACCCTGGTCATGTCGGACCAGTCGGACGCCGAGACCGTGCTGTCCCCCCGCACCACCACCTCGTTGGTCCGGTAGTCCATGGACCAGGCGGTCCCTGCGACCCGGGGCGCGGAACGCAGCGTCTTCGTCGCCGACTTGAGCTCGTCCATGCTGTGTCCGACGACCTTCGCCCTGGCGCCCGCCTCGCGCACCTCGGCGGCCGCCTGCTCGTCGGTGACCGCGACGACCGGCTTGCCGTCGGTGCCGATCCAGGTGCCGGCCGTACGGGAGGAGCCGAGCCGTGACACCAGATCCGCCCCCGTCTGCCCGGCCTCCATGGCGTAGGTGTGCGGCACGGCGGTGATGGGGGGAGTCTCGCTCGCGACGGCGCGCGTGACCATCGCACCTCCCAGGAGGAGTCCGCCGACTGCCGCCAGCCGTGTCACTCGCCGGACGACCCGTCGTCGTGCGTGCCTCATGCATGGCTCCCGAACCCGAAAAAGCGGTGTCTGCACCGCAGGGCCCTCCGGTCGTTGAGTGCCCTCCTTGCATACGTGGCAGGGGCCGGGCGCGTTCACGACAGCCCGTGATCCTGTGTCGCGGGATCCTCCTGAGGTGTCTCAACCAGCCGCGCTCAGGCCTGTGTTGGCCGCATTCCCGCGCATCCGGGGCCTGGCTCGGCCGGCGATGCTGCTGAACTTGTACCGCCTTCACCGACGACGAACACCTCGAACGCCCCCTCCGCCGGGGCGCTCAGTGCTCCTTGTGAACCGCGTCGTTTGAGGCGTCAGTTGGAGCGCTGATCAGCTGCTGGAGGTGGTGAATGAAGTCCGGGTCGTCGAGACGGGAGTCGGTGACACGGTCGCGCACATCGGTGAGGAGCCACTCCACCAGCTCCGCGGTGGGCGTGGTACTCGCTGTAGAACCCCAGGCTCAGGTCGGTGATCTCGTACTCGAACAGCACGTCGACCATCAGGTCCGCCAAATGTGCGTCGGCGGCCGGGGTCCGGGTGGCGGTCCATATGTCCAGCCAGGGGCGCAGGCTGTCGGTGGCGACGGTGATGAGGCCGAGGGTGTCCCTGATGAACACCGGGCTGGGGTGGGTGTGCAAGGTGGCCTGCCACCATGCGGTCCAGACGTTGCGAAGTGCGTCGGCCAGGGGCGCGTCCCAGGTGCTCCAGCCCGCCTCGACCAGGCGGCTCGCGATCAGCTCCTCGGAGACGTGGAACTGACCGGCGACAAGGGGGCGGATGATGCGCGGGACGAGACGGCGGTAGAGACGCGGGAAGTCGTCCCAGTGGCTGGGCACCTCTCCGGCTGCCGCGGACACCATGTCGTCGGGTATGAGGTGCAGCGGCCTGGAGAGTTGGGCGAGTCCCTCCTCGCCGTAGCAGTACGTGCAACCCCCGACGGGGAACGGCTCTTCAGAGGCGAAGGCGCGGTCCAGTGCATCGAGGGCTGTCATCAGCTGCTGGTGGTGTGACATGGCGACCCGCCGGGGGACTCCGTCCGGGTGACCGGCGAAGATCGCAGGCTATCAGGCTGTGCCGGAGCAGATGCTGCGGACTGTCCAGGAATCAGTGAGGAACCGCAGGGCGGCGGTTTGACCGACGCCGAGAGAGCGGCTCGGGAAGGATCAGGCTGGAAGCCGTGGCCCGTTTCGATGCCGGGGAGACGAACCGGGGCGTCGCCGCCGCGTTGCGGGTGTCGGAGCGATCCGTGGCGCGAAGGCTTTGCAGCAGGCATGGCTTCGAGGGGATCGCCGGGCCGCCCGAGGTTGCCCGCGGCTCAGGTGGCACGGTTGGAAAGGGAGTTGGTACGCGGCCCACTGTCTCACGGCTGGGAGGACGGGTACGTGGGCGCTGCTGCGGGGCCACGGCTGGTCCTGGCAGCAACCGGCCCGCCGTGCGATCGCTCGTGCTGACGCGGCGGTAGAGCTGAGGAAGAAGGACATGCGGCCGCGGGTAAAAACACAGCGGCGGCCCGCGGTGCCTGGATGGTCTCTGAGGACGAAGCCGGTCAGTCGATGAGGCCCCGCGGGCCAGGGACCTGGGGCCGGGTAGGCCGCACCCCAGTGGTGCGGGTTGACGGCCGGGGCTCGGGGTTGGGCTGGCAGGACTACCGGGATCTGACCGTCCAGGCGTACCTCCAGTTCGGCGGGTCGATCGTGATGATGTGGAACAACCTGTGTACACACCAGATCTCATCCCCAAGACGGCGGCGTCTGGTCGCTGGTCAAGCGGAGCTTGAAGCGGCTCCTTGTTTCACGGGAACGAGGGTCAAATAGGCCAGGCCCATGACGCCGCGATAACCCCTGAGCCACATACTGCGATGGCGATCCACACGGTCGCGGGTCTCCTTCGCCAGGGTGTGGTCGGGATGGGCGGCGAGCCATTCCTCGACGTCGGACTGATAGGCGGACTCGAAGTGATCCCATTCGTCAGGGTTTGCAGACTCGATCCAGGCAGGGCGAAAGCCCGCGGCGATGGCCAGGTCGACGAGGCCGCAGAGGTTGTGGAACTCGGAGGCTGAGGCTTCCGGCCACATGGCCGACAACTCGCTCGGAGCAGGTGGACGCTGCCAGAAGCCCTCGCCGAGAAGGACACGGCCGCCGGGCTTCACCAGGCGGCGAAGGGCGTGCAGTGCAGCGGTGGTGTGCTCCGGTGGCTGGGCGTCACTGAGAGCGTGGCTGGCGCTGAAGCACAGAACGATGTCGGCGGGGCCTCGGGCGGTGTCGACAGCGGACTCACGGACGAAGTCGACGCGCTCGGCCAGCCCCCGTATCTCGGCGTTGGCGCGTCCGCGGGCGAGGTCGTCCTCATTGAGGTCGACGCCGACGCCGGTCGCGCCGGGCATGGCCTCGAGGAGACGGAGCATGAACTCTCCCCAGCCACAACCTATATCGAGCACCGTGGATGGGGCGGTCGGGCTGACTCCGTCGGTGAGCTGACGGATCAGTCCGGCGGCCCGGTCCTCGGAGAGGGGGCCATGGAAGGTGAGTCGGGTCAGCCGCGGCGGGGCATCGGTGTCATCCATGATCCGGACAGTAGGGACGGGCGGCTGTCGATGCCACCGGTTAACGGTTGGCTGAACAGCAAGGACGTGGGCATGGGGATCGCCGCCGCGTTGCGGGTGCTCCACGACCAGCATCACGTACCGCATCTGCACAGGTCGATCGCGTCTGCCTAGACTTCCGTCATGGACGACACGCAGCTGGAGCGGCTCGGCGCGGGCAAGTATCTGCTGCTCACCAGCTTTCGCAAGAACGGCACCCCGGTCGCCACGCCCGTGTGGGTGGTCCGCGACGGGGACACACTCGGCGTGTGGTCGGCCGCGGACGCCTGGAAGGTGAAGCGGATCCGGGCCCGCGCGGACGTCCTCGTCGGCCCCTGCGACCTGCGCGGCAACCCGACCGGCGACCAGATCCCGGCCACGGCGGAGATCTGCGACGCGGCGACCACCGCCCGCTACCGGCAGTTGTTGGCCCGGAAGTACGGCATCGTCGGCCGGCTCTCGCTCTTCGGCAGCAGGCTGCGCCGCGGAGTGGACGGGACGGTCGGGATCCGCGTCACCCTGTGACGAGCGGGGCCCGGTCGGACCGGGCCCCGCACAAAGGGTCATCGTGCAGTGTCGTACGGGATCGGGCTCACGGCCCGTCGTACGACCGGTTGCTCACGGCCGCTCGAGCACCGTCCCCGTCAGCACCGGCTTGTCGGGCAGCGGCTCGGCGTTTCTGTCGGTCTGGACGAGACGCATCGACTCGGTCGGCTCGGCCACCTGGTCCTGGACGGTCGGCACGACGAAGTCCACGCTGGTGCTGCCGGGCGGTATGTTCATCCACACCCAAAGGTTCGCGTCGGACAGCGGCCGCTCCGGGTCGGGCACGTCACCGGACCAGTCCTCGAGCCACTGCGGGTCCACGTCCTTGGTGGACAGCTCGGCGCCCTCGGTGACCGGAAGCACCCGCACCGGCGTCCAGATGTCCACCGCCGTGGGCGCGTCCACGGACAACCGCCAGGTCAGCGTCTCTCCCTCGGTCACCCGGTCCGCGACCGGCGACAGAGTGATCACCGGCTCGGGGTCGTCGTTCTCGACGGTCAGCCCACCCCGGTGCTTGCCGACGACGGCGCCCCGGACGGCCTTGACGGCGATGTCGTGGTCCACGTCGTCGCCGTAGACCGTGTCGCCCTTCACCTGGACCGGCACGTCGATCGTGTCGCTGCCGGGCCGTACGGTCACGAGGCGGTTCTCGGTCCGGCCGCTGTCCGGGTCGATGACGTACACGCGGACCTGCCCGCTGCCGTGCCCGGAGATCTCGACCGGGATCCGGTAGGTGCGGGTGCCCGAGTCGCCCTCCTTGACGATCGTGCGGCCCACGTCGACGCGCGGCAGTGCGGCCGCCTTCACCGCGGGAGTGCCGGGCGCCCAGCCCCAGGCGTCCATCAGCCAGGCCCGCCCGGACGGCGAACGGGGCGTCAGCTCAAGGGACTTGACGTGTCGGAGGTCGATCCCGGCCCGGCTCGCCGCCGTCAGCGGTACGCGCAGCTCCCGAGCCCAGTAGGAGGCGGTGTTCTCGGAGCCCGGGAGCCCGTCCACCTGGACCGAGCCCAGCGTCACCCGACGGTCGGAGGCGTCGGTGACGGCCACGTCGAACTTGGTGCCGGTGGTGTTCGGCGGTACGAAGACCCGCAGGGCGAGCTTCTGGGAGCCATGGAGGGAGAGCGGCTTGGCCGGAGTGATACGCGCGGCCGTACCCGGCGCGGACCACTTCAGGTCCACCGCGCTGCGGCCGGTCTCCTGTGCCGTCTCCCACCACGCGAAGTGCGGTGACGAGCCGGGGGTCTCCGGGTCCAGACAGGCCACAGCCGGGTCGGGGTCGATCGCCGAACAAAGCCGGGCGCCGGTCACCTTCGCCCCGCCGTCCGGCAGGAAACCACCGCTGCGGCGGCCGCCGACCGCGTGGGTCAGCACCCGGGCCGGGTCGGCGGACGGGGCCCGCTTGCCGGAACCGTCGAGCAGCGGACGTACCCGGTCGTCCCCGGCGAGGAAGAGCCGGGCCGCGGCGGCGATGTACGTGGAGCCCGCCTTGTGCTGCTGGGCGGCGGTCAGCCGGGTCGCGGCACCCGGGGAGCACACCGGGTCCGGCTGCTCGGGGTCGTCCCAGAAGTCGTCCGAGGCCGGCGCCTCGGCCTCACCCGGGGTCCACTCGCTGTTGAAGTAGTTGTGGTTGGCGCCGACGATGTAGACCGCGCTGTGCAGCGCGGTGCCCCGGCTGACCCCGCGGGTCCCGTCGACGAAGTCCTCGCCCTGGAGGTCCGACACATCGCCGTCGCAGCCGGGCAGGAGCGTCACGTTCGGCACGTCGGCGACCGGATTCTGGCCGAAGATCGTCGGTCCGACGAGCACGGTCCCGCGCACCTTCCAGCGCACCGGGCCCTTGTAGCCGTCCTCGGCGGCGGGCGGCGGGTAGAGGCTGTCCATGGCGGCCCGGTTGACGCCCTCGCCGCCGCGCGAGTGGCCCACGAGCAGGACCCGGGAGAGGTCGGCCTTCGCGGCCTCGCGCACCACGGCCGGGGCGGTGGAGCGGTGAGCGGTCCAGTCGGCCCAGCGGGCGAGGTGCTGCCGTACCAGCGAGGAACGCGCCTGCGCGCCGGCGTCCTCGGCCTGCCAGTCCTGGGCGTTGATGCCGTTCGCCGAGATCGACACCGTCACATAGCCCTGGGAGGCCAGCAGTTGCTGGTCGGCCAGGTAGCCCTTGTCGCTGGGGATCGGCTTGTAGCCGTCCGCGCAGGGCCAGTCGCCGGTGATGTCGTCCTCGGTGCCCGGCTTGTAGCAGGTGCTGTGGCGGCCGTGCAGGAACAGCGCGAGCGGCCGGCTGCCGGTGGCGGCCTTCGGTGCCACCACCTGGGCGCGCATCTCGACCGGGGTGGCGAACCCCGGAAGGCGCACGGGGTCGAGGTCGTACTCACCGGTGACGGTGCGGTACGAGCCGGGTCTGCCCGGATCGACGTCGTTCGCCGGAGCCTGCGCGGGCACCCGTGCCCCGCGCGAGCGGGACTTGTGCGTGTCCTCGGCCGCCGCGTCCAACCGGCGTCCCGCAGCCGTCACTTGAAGATCCGACAGCTGCGTGGGCCGCGCCTCGTCGAGGGCCAGGCGGAAGGTCCGCCCGTCCCTCGCCGGCTTCGGCACCCCGAGCAGCCGGTCCCCGGTACGGAACTCGACCCGCGCATCCCCCATGGGCACGGTCTTCGGCGCACGCCAGACCAGCTCACGCGCCCCGCTCTCCCCGTCGATCCGCCACCCGGGCGGAAGTGAGTTGTCGTCCGTCGCGCTCAACAGCCTCGAGTCGGGCGGCTGTTCAGCCTGTGCCAGTCCGGGCGAGCCCGCCAGGGCCGCCAGCACCGCCACGGCGGTCACACATATTCGCCGGGCACGGATCAATGGTTCTCTCCTCAAAACCCCGTGCGCAGACGTCCCGTCGGTCCCGGGCGCCTCTCGCGTCACCTAGGACGGGGGAGGGGCGTCTGTGGGTTGTCTGTGAGCAGACGCCGATCGCGGGCGAGCGATGCGATCAAGCCAGAGCAGCCGCGGGGACTAGCGGATCACCGGACGGGGGAAGCGCTTTCCATGAGCCGAACTCCCCACCTCCGCGCAGCCGTCGTCGGCACCGGCCACCGCGCACAGCTGTTCACCCGGGCCCTCGCCGCCCGCCCCGGCCACCGCGTCGCCGCCCTGTGCGATCCCAGCCCGACCCGTATGGCCTTCCACAACCGGCTGCTCGCCGAGGCCGGCGAACCCGCCGCCGCCCAGTGGGAGCCCGAGCACTTCGCCGACCTGCTCGCCAAGGAGGGCATCGACGAGGTCGTCGTCACCACCGTCGACGCCGAACACGACCGCTACATCGTCCCGGCCCTGACAGCGGGCTGCCGGGTTGTCACCGAGAAGCCGATGACCGTCGATGCGGACCGCTGCGCCCGCATCCTGGACACGGTCAGGTCCACCGGCAACTCCCTCACGGTCGCCTTCAACTACCGCTTCAACCCCGTGCACGAGAAGGTCCGCGCCCTGATCGCCGACGGCGCGATCGGCGAGGTCCTCTCCGTCCACTTCGAATGGCTCCTCGACACCCGGCACGGCGCGGACTACTTCCGCCGCTGGCACCGCGAGAAGCACCTGAGCGGCGGCCTCATGGTGCACAAGTCGAGCCATCACTTCGACCTGGTCAACTGGTGGCTCGCCGACGCGCCGCAGGACGTCTTCGGCTACGGACGGCTCGGCTTCTACGGCCGTGAGGCGGGCGAACGCCACGGCCTGCGCCGCGACTACACCCGGGCCCACGGGGCGGATCCGGCCGCCGACGACCCCTTCGCCCTCGACCTCGCCGCCGATGACACCCTGCGGGCCCTGTACCTGGACGCCGAGCAGGACGACGGATACGTCCGCGACCGCAATGTCTTCGACGGGCCCGTCACCATCGAGGACGACATGGCGCTCCTCGTCCGCCACACCCGGGGCGCGACGATGACGTACCACCTCACCGCCTACTCCCCGTGGGAGGGCTACCGGGTCATGTTCAACGGCAGCGGGGGCCGTCTGGAACTGGAGGTGGAGGAGAGCCGCTGGCAGGCACCCCTGACCGGTATCACCTCGGCGAGCGGCGCGGTGCACGGGGACAGCGCGGCCGACCACGCGGGCGGCGCGCGTCTGACCCTGCGGCCCCTGTGGCAGCCCCCGGTCGACGTCCCGCTCGTCACCGCCCACGAGGCGCACGGCGGGGGAGACCCACGCATGCTCGACGCGCTCTTCGGGCCCGTAAACCCCGGTACGGACCCGGTGCATGAGGACGCCGGTGCCGCGACTCACCCGACGGCCACCGAACGGGACGGCGCCCTGGCGCTGGGGGTGGGGCTCGCCGCCAACCGGTGCTTCGAGACGGGGCGGCCCGTGCGGGTGCGCGATCTGATCCCGGGGGCCTGGTGAGCCCGAAGTCCAGGTATCCCGCGCAGGACTGACGTCTCGTCAGTGCCAGGCGCGGTAGGGCTCGTCGAGCAGCTGGAAGACCGGCTCGCCGCGGACCGGGTCCTTGGCCGTCGACATCCGTACCCGGTCACCGCTGTGGATGGCGGCGGGCGGCCCCATGACCCGGCCCCGGACGACGAAGCCCTCGGTCAGCTCGATGAGCGACACATTGCGGGCGACGGGGGTGTTGCGGTGCACCACCGTGGAGTGGCGGACCGTGCCCACGCCCTCGCTGCGCTCCGTGCGCAGGTCGCCGCCCTGGCAGACCGGACACAGCAGGCGGTGGTACATCGCCGTGCCGCACCAGGTGCAGCGCTGGAAGAGGATCGCGTCCGTGGCCGGGGCGACGGGCTCGAGTAGCCCCGTCGCGGAACCGGCTGTCTGACGAGCAATGTTTCCTGAGTGGTGGTACACGCTGGTCAACTCCCTGCGCTCGGCCGGAATCCCACGTGCTCGGGTAACCGTGCACGGACGTGCGCGGCTCCCTGTGCCACCGTGCACGGCCTCAGCGTATGGCACTCAGTGTCAGCCGTAAAGGTACTGGGTACCCTCATCTTCCGTTGGAGTGAAGAACTCCAAGATCCGCTGCTCTCCACGCCCCGACCCGTCATGGTTCCTCTGACGTAATCAGAGTTGAAGGGAGCAGGGTTGTGCATGTCAGGCGTATCGGGACGATCCTGAGCGCGGTCGCGCTCACCGTGCTGGCCGTTCCGGCGAACGCTCACGCCGCGGCAGTCGCCTGCGGCGGTGGTGTGTCGACCGGCCGGGTGGCCGTCAACGGCTGCATCAGTGCCCAACGCGGAAGGGAAGGCCGCATCTACACGCGGGAGATCACGGCGTACGTCAAGGCGCGCAACACGGGGCCGAGGGCGGTGAACGTCGCCTACGAGGCGTTCTTCCGAGTCGTCGACGGTGGTCACTGGGTGAAGCTGGGCAGTGGTCGCACCTACGTCCCGGCAGGCGGGACCGTCGAGCCCACGGAGGTGGGAAGCTCGACCCGGGTGTGCGGGCCCGTGAAGGTCGAGATCCGGGTACACGCCCGCGCCGACGGGGGCGTCTGGAGCGGGTGGTCCACCGCCGGCACGGCGCAGTGCCAGACCTGAGCGGCCACTGAGCGGACGGCACGCTTCTCTGTGCCGTCCGCCCGGTCCGGCTCAGTCCCGGTCGAGCGTGGACTCGATCTCCTGGACCACGCGCCACAGAGGGGCGCCGCGGCGGGAGACGATCACCACCACGTCCTCGGGCGGCTCGTCGGCGGAGGGCGCGCCAGGTGCCCCGAACGCGGCCTGCACATAGCCGAGCGCGTGTTCCACCTCCTGCTCGGCGTCGCCGTGCCCGTCCGAGCGCAGCCAGGAGCGCAGGGCGTTGTTGTGGGCCGCGGCCACGGCGGCGGCGATCACGTCGGCCCGGAGCGTCCCGTCGTGCAGACCCTTAAGACGCCCGCGCAGATACTCCGCGAAGGCGCGCTCGTAGCGCCACACCACGGACAGCTCGTAGGCGCGCAGGCCGGGCACCTGCTTGGTGAGGCGGTACCGCTGCACGGAGAAGGTCGGGTTCTCGGTGTACATGCGCAGGACCAGCCGCACCGCCTCGCAGACCCGCTCGAGCGGGTCGCAGCCGGGGTCGCTCGCGGCCAGGAAGGCCGTCATGTCGGCCAGGCACCGCTCGTGGTCCGGGAAGACCACGTCCTCCTTGGACGGGAAGTACCGGAAGAACGAGCGGCGGCCGACCCCGGCGAGCGCGACGATGTCGTCGACGGTGGTCTGCTCGTACCCCCGTTCCAGGAACAGCTGGAAGGCGGCCGCGACCAGCGCGTCCCGCATGGCGGGCTTGGTGGAGCTCATGGTCGCGAACGTAGCACCTGAACCGGTCACATGGCACTGGGTGCAGTCCTACGAGGGAACTGAGTGCTGTCGGGTGCGTTGTCCGGGAGGAGTGCCGCCGCATACGATCGGCTCCCGCCCGCAAGGAGCCCCGCATGCCCCGCCCCACCCTCCTGTACGTCACCGATCTGGCCTACCAGGCCCGCGGGCGCCGCTACTGCGACGAGGACATCTTTCTCACCTCCCGTCTCAGGGAGGACTTCGACCTCGCCCTGTGCCATCCGCGGGACGCCGCCGCGCTGGCGGACGGCTTCGACGCCGTCGTCGTCCGCAACAGCGGGCCGGTCCTGGCCTACCAGGACGCGTACGACGCCTTCCGCGAGCGGGCGCTGCGAGACGGCACGCGCGTGTACAACGCCCTGACCGGCAAGGCCGACATGGCAGGCAAGCAGTACCTGCTCGACCTCACGGCCGCTGGATACCCCGTCATCCCCACCGTCGACCGCGCCGAGGACCTGGACCGGCTGCCCGGGACGGACCGGTACGTCGTCAAACCCAGGCTCGGCGCCGACTCCATAGGCTTGCGGATCGTGCCCGCCGACGAGGTGCGCGACCACATCGACGGGCACGTCCTCGTCCAGCCCTGCGTCGACTTCGCCTACGAGGTGTCCTTCTACTTCGTCGACCACGACTTCCAGTACGCCCTCTACGCCCCGCACGCCGACCGGCGCTGGGCGCTGGAGCCGTACCGGCCCACCTCCGAGGACCTGGAGTTCGCCCGGCGCTTCATCCACTGGAACGCCCTCGGCCACGGCATCCAGCGCGTGGACGCCTGCCGGGCCCCGGACGGCGCACTTCTGCTGGTCGAGCTGGAGGACCTCAATCCGTACTTGTCCCTGGACGCCCTCGACGACGAGGGCAGGGATGCCTTCGTCGCGGCGATGAAGGCATCCCTGCACGGCTTCCTCGGCTCCGCTTCCGGGTGAGCGGACGCCCGGGCGAACAGTGCGCAAGCGCTGAACTCCCGGCCCCGTGGCGCCGTATCACTCTCTGGGGGACGGCCCAGACCCGTGTGCACGGGACGGAAGGAGACCAGGATGCCGACACCGTCCGACCGAGGGGCGCCGCCGGACGGGCAGCCCATCGAACCCATCCGGGTGCTGCGCCCGCGCCGCACCGACGCGCTTGCGGAGCTGCTCAAGGACCTGCCGCCCAGAGGGGCTGTCGGATACGAGTCCATCGTGCTGCCCGGTCCGCCGTCGGGCGCCGAGGACGCGACCCAGGAACTACCGCCCGTCAGGGACCACGACCGCACCCGCCGCTCCCGTGACATCCCCCGCGGGCGGGTGCCCGGACTGCGCCGCACGGCGATCGTGGCGGCCGTGATCGCCGCCGCGGTGATCGGCTTCGGCGGTGCCCTCCTGCTGGCCGACCGCGGAGAGAGCACCGCGGCGGCGGCCCCGCGGCCCACCGCGACCGCCTCCGCGACCCCCACACCCACCCCGACGGCCTCCGGCGCCACCGACCCCGACGGGCCCGGCACCCTCCGCGAGGGAGACAACGGCCCCGAAGTCACCGACCTGCAGGAACGCCTGCTGCGTATCCCGAACGTCTACGACAACGGCTCCACCGACGGCAGCTACGACACGACCCTGACCGCCGCCGTGGCCCGCTTCCAGCTCTGGTACGGCATCCGCGGCGACGAGGACGGGGTGTACGGCGACGACACCCGACGTGACCTCGAGTCGCGTACGGGCGGCGGCTGATCGAAGAGGATGGCGGGCATGGACGCTTTCATCGACCGGCTCGACCCCGACATGTGCGTCGTGACCGCCGCCGCGGACGGTGACCGTGCGGGCTGTCTGGTCGGATTCGCCTGCCAGTGCTCGATTGAGCCCGTGCGGTATGCCGTGTGGCTGTCGAAGGCCAACCGCACCTACCGGGTGGCCCGCGCCGCGAGCCGCCTCGCCGTCCATCTCCTCACCCGCGAACAGCGTGGCCTCGCCGAGCTGTTCGGCGGGGAGACCGGGGACCGGACGGACAAGTTCGCCCGGGTCCGCTGGCGGGAGGAGGCCGGCGGGGCCGTCGTACTGGAGGACGCGGCGGCCTGGTTCGTCGGCACGGTCGTCTCGTGCACCGACGGCGGCGACCATGTCGGGTTCGTGCTGGAGCCACAGGAGTGGGGTGCGCGCGAGGACACCGACGGGGCACCGCTGCTGCGGCTCTCCGACGCGGCCTCGATCTCGCCCGGCCACCCGGCGGACTGAGCCGGGGCCGACGCACCGCGTGCGTCCCGGGTGGTCAATCCGTCCCGGACGGCACCCGGATGTCCACGACGCAGACGTCGTCGCGCCGCTCGCCCTCCAGCACCGAGGTCAGCAGCGGGACCAGGGAGCCGGGCTCGTCCGCGTGGTGTGCCGCGACCGCCGCGGCGAGCCGGTCCAGACCGCGGTCGATGCCCTCCGACGGGCGCTCGACCACGCCGTCCGTGTAAAGGAGGACGCGGTCGCCCGGCTCCAGGACGCAGCGCGCCTCCTCGAAGTTCGGATCGGAGCACGCACCCAGCAGCATGCCGGGCGGGCGCTGGAGATAGCGCACCTCTCCGTCGCGCACCAGCAGCGGTGGCGGATGGCCGGCCTGGGCCCACACCAGGCAGTGCTCGGCGGGGTCGTAGCGGGCGAGGACCATGGTCGCGGTGCCGTGGGAGTCGCGCGAGTGCAGCAGCAGGGTGTTGAGACGGGCGAGCGCTCCGGTCAGCGACGAGCCCGTGATGACCATGCCCTTGGCGGTGAAGCGCAGTTGGGCCATCGTGGCCACGGCGTCGATGCCGTGCCCGGCGACGTCACCGACGACGAACAGGGCGTCGCCGTCGGGCAGTTCGATGGCGCTGAACCAGTCACCGCCGACGTGGATCCCCGACTGGGCGGGCAGATAGGCCACTTCGACCCGCAGCCCGGCGAGGCGGACCGGCCGGGTCGGCAGCGGCAGCAGCGCGTGCTGGAGGCGGGCGGCCAGGGACCGCTCGGCGCGCAGCACGCCGTCCTGCATCACGATGGCCTGCTCACTCTCGACCAGGGCCAGCTCCGCGCAGCGCTGCGCGGTGAGGTCCTGGACGAAGCCGTGCACCTCGGCGGGCCTGTTGTCGGTGTCCGCCACCACCTCGGCGACCATCCGCAGATGGCGGACCTCGTCCCCGGTCCGGACCCGGAACGGGATGTCGAACTGCCGCCCCGTGCGCACGAGGTCGCGCACGGCCCGGGCCAGTACGGGGGCGTCCTCGGGCAGCGCGAGCTGCGGCAGGTCGGCGAGCTGGACCGGTCCGAGCGCCGGATCCCGGTTCAGGACCAGGAAGGCCTGGGAGGACCAGCTGCCCTCGTCGGTGACCAGGTTCCAGTTGGCCCAGCCCAGGTTCCCCAGCCGCTGCACGTCCGCCAGCCGCTGTTCCTGCCGGTCGGAGGAGTCGTGCCGGATCCAGGTGACGACCAGGGCGCCGCCGAGGCGGGCCGAGTGCACCGCGTACGTGGACAGTGCGGCGGCGCCGTCCACCACCTCCTGGTAGGCGAACGGCTCGCCCTCGAACGGCTCGCCCGTGGTCAGCGTGCGCAGGCAGCCGTGCCACACCGCCTCCTCCGCCATGCTCGGGAAGCACTCCAGGATCCGTCGGCCGAGCAGTTGCCTGCCGGTGCGGCCCACGACGTCGACCGCCTCCGCCGTGGCGGCGTCGATGCGGTAGTCCTCGACCTCTCCGGAGGGGCCGCGCAGCGGCGTGAGCAGCATCGCCGAGCCCGGCAGTGAGTCGAACACCGGCTGGGCGGCGGCGGCCGCAGCGGCGGCACTGGGCGCCGACCGGGAGCCGAAGGATCGCAGCCATCCGGCACACAGCCGGGCGACCGCCCGTAGCAGCTGGCGGTCCTGCGGTGAGAACGGCCCGCTGCGCGCGCGCAGGATCCCGATGCAGACCTCGGCCCGGTCGCTTGTGGGCACCGGCAGCCAGGCCCGGGACAGCCAGCGCTCGGGCGGGTCCCCTATGAGCAGGTGCCGCTCCCGGTCACTCGCGAAGTCCTCCAGCCAGCGGGGCTCCCGCGCCTGCAGCGCCTCGAGCGCGGGGATGCCGCTCAGCGGGGGAACCTGGGCCCACTGGTTGGCCAGGGTGGCTTCGATGCCGGCATGGCCGATCATTTCCAGCCCCCCGGCCGGCAGCGACCGGAAGATCAGGAGAGCGTCGGCGCCGACGTCCCCCGCGAGTTCCTCCAGGAGACAGCCGGCCAGGTCCTGGGGGGTGGCGACATGGACGAGGGCCTTGCCGAGGCGGCCGAGCGCGGTGAAGCCGTCGTCCAGGTCGCAGGTGTCCCGCCCGGTGGGGTCGGTGGTGTCCGGCCCAACGGCCCGCGGACCGGCCGGCGCGGGAATCGCGGCCAGAGGTGTGCGGGAAAAGCCGTGGCCGGGGCGGGGTTCCTGAGCGGCGCCGGGCAGCGTCGGCATGAGTGCGCCGAGGGTGATCCAGCACTCCTCCAGCAGGGTGCGGTCGCCGGCCTTGGCGCGCTGGAGCAGTTCCTCGCCGGCGGCGTCCGGAGTGCACCCGGTCAGCGCCATGAGAGCGCCCTTGGTCCGCTCCAGCACCGCCGAGGTGGCGACCTGGTCCCGCAACCGGTCCATTTCCGCGCGCTGTCTGGCCACGACCTTGGCCAGCGCGGCAATGTCGGGCGCGGTACCGGCGTGTGAAGGGTCGGTGGACTCGCTCGTCACGTGTTGAGCATCGCACATGCGCCACCTGCCGATCGCGGTCTTGAACAGACATCCCACACACCGGTGAGCCCGCCGGTTGACGGAACCGGCCGCGCGCCCCGGTTCGCGCTGGGTCAGTGGCCGGGCGGCGGGTACAGCCACCTTCGCAGCAGCCGGCTCAGCAGTGGCATCACCAGGTACGTGAGTACCGGGAGCAGCACCACCGGGAACACCGCGGCCCGCAGCGGCAGGGGCCAGGCGGCCGTGCGGGGCGTCACCAGCCACTGGATCAGCAGCGTGCACGGGAAGGCGCCGAGGAACGTGGTCAGCACCATCTTCCAGCGGACCGGGGGCCGCACCGTGGTGCCTGGCAGGCTGAACCAGGTCTCGAGCCCGGTGGTCGACTGCCGTTCGCTGCCGAGTTCGATGGCGATGTCGTCGATCCGCGCGTGCCAGCTCGCCCGCTCGTCCGACTCCAGCCAGGCGGTGAGCCGGTGCGCGTCGGACCAGCGCAGCACCGCGTGGAAGCGGTGACCGTCCTCGGGACGCAGCCAGGAGACGCCCTCATTGCCCGGGAACCGTCTGGCGCAGCGGGTGATCCCGCGCGTCCAGCGCTCGAACTCCTGCTCCCGGCCGGGACGCACCTCCCAGGTGAGGACCGTGGTGACCGGATCCCCGCGCCGTACTTCGGTGGTGCTCATGGGTACCACGGGTCCCACGTACGGCGTGGGTCATGCCCTCGGGGCGGGTCAGCGCCCGTGGTGGTGGTCGACCAGGGCCTGGGTGACCGCGCGGATGCTGCGGGCGATGTGCTGGAGCTGCAGGACCTCGGCGGCGTACAGCTTGATCGTGTGCTCGATGACCGACTCCGGCAGCCCGAGTGACGGCAGGTCCGCCCGGGCGGTCTGCAGCGCGGTGCGGGCGACCCGGATCTCGTGCTGGACCTGGATCTGCGCGTGCCGGGCGAGGAGCACGGTGTGCCGCATCAGGGCCGGATAGCTCGCGTACCGCGCCGGCACCAGTTCACGCAGCCACTTGGCCGCGGAACGCTCCCAGTCGTAGCTGCCGGGCGTCTTGACCTGGCACGGCCAGTCCGGGCCGAGACGGGTGGTGGTCCGCGTGGTCGTCAGGGGCATGGTGATCGCTTCCGGGTGTACGGCGTCGTGCGGGTGGTCCGAGGGGTTGCGCGGCCCCGGTCTAGGGGATGACCGGGGCCGCCAAGGGCCCGCGTGCAGGCGAGGCCCATCGAACATCCCGGGCGCCGACGCGGGTAGGTGACGACGGCTCGGGATGTCCGTACAGGAGCCCTCTCGGGCGGTGTGGGGGGTGGGGACGGGGACAGAGGTGCGGACGGGTCCCGGAGTGGTCCCGGGGGTGATCCGTGAGAAGTATTTATATATGCCGTCCGCTTGGCAAGGAGTATGAAAACATTCATGCTCGATTTATTACGGATGGTCCCCTTGTGAAGCCGTATGACCGGGGGAGGAGGGGTCAGTCCCTGAGGAAGAACTGGTGCTGGTCGGAGATCTGTTCGTACTCCTCGAGCCGTGCCTGGGTGCGCTCGGGGTCGGCGTCGGTCATGGCCTGGAGCAGGGCGGCGGCGATCACACCGGGTGCCGCGTAGGAGTCGAAGACCAGCCGGGAGCCCGTGCCGGTGCTGAAGACGACGTCCGCCTCGTCGGCCACGTGCCCGAGCGCCAGATCCGTGACGAGGGCGACCTTCAGGCCGGCGCTGCGGGCGACCCGCAGAGCGGTGAGGGTCTCCTGGGCGTGCCGTGGCATGGAGAACGCGAGTACCCAGGTGCCGCCCGCCTCGCGCGACTGCAGCAGGGCGTCGTAGGCGACGCTCCCGCCGCGTGTGACCAGCCGTACGTCGGGATGGATACGGCGTGCCGCATAGGCGAAGTACTCGGCCAGGGACGCCGAGATGCGCAGGCCCAGGAGGGTCAGCGGGGTCGACTCGGACAGCTTGCGGCCGAGCTCGATCATCTGGTCGGGGTCGGCGAAGTCGCGACGCAGGTTCTCCAGGTTCTCGATCTCCGCGTCGACCGCGGCCTGGAGTTCGTTGCCGCGCGACTCGTCGTCCGCGACCGGGCCGCCGGCGAGGGTGCTGAGCGCGATCGACTGGAGTTTCTCCCGCAGCGCGGGATAGCCGCTGAAGCCCACGGCCGCGGCGAACCGCGTCACCGAGGGCTGGCTCACGCCGACGCGCTCGGCGAGATCGGTGATGGAGAGGAACGCCGCTTCGGTGATGTGCTCGATCAGGTACTGCGCGATGCGCCGCTGGCCCGGGGAGAGCCGGGGCCTGTCGAAGAGGGTCCTGAGCTGGGAGGCCGGGGCGGCCTCCGTTTCCGGTGCGGTCCTGCCCGAGGTGATCGCGGATGCCTGTGCGCGTGCCTGCTGCGGCGATGACACCGAGGCGCCTCCTTTGTCTGCCACGGGGAGTCAAGATAGCTCACACCCCTCGGTGACCAGCGCTTGTACGAAAGCGTCCGGCTACCACCAGGAGGGACGGATACGTGGCCGCCGGACGGGAACCCGCCCTGCGCACACCCTTCCACGACATCCGAGGAGCACTTCCGTATGACCGTCCCCGAGAAGGACCGGCCCGAGCCGCGGACCGGCGACGAGGACACACCCCAGGCGCCCGGCGGCAGCGGCCGCACCCTGCGCGAGGCGTTCGAGGAGGCGCGGGTGGAGCCCGACGACTTCGCCCAGGAATGACGCCGCACGCGAAACCAGATCTTTCGGCAGGTGAGACGCAATGGGTGCGCTGAGCACGCTGGAACAGGCCATGGAGCACGGATGGGAGGCACTGTGGGCACGGGTCCTCGACCGGGAGCCCGTCGAACTCCTCGAGGCACTGCGGCGCGAGTGCGACAGCCACGTGGTCGTGTGCAGTGAGAGCCGGGTGGTGGTCCCGAACGCCTACGACGTGGAGCTCGCGGACTTCGCCTACGACGAACTGGTGCGCCGGGACAGCAGTGTGGGCCAGGCGCTCACGGACAGCCTGGCCCGGCACGGCGAGCGGCAGGGATACGAATGGGCGGGGCCGCTCACCGTGCACATCTCCAGGTCCGACCATGTGCCCAACGGCCGTTACCGCGTGACGAGCGGGGCGATGCCGCATGTGAGCGCCGAGGGATTCCAGCAGGCGATCCGCTGAGCGGACGGGTCTCACGCTCGGTGCGGTGATCATCGGCGATAGATCGTGATCGAGTGACCGACCTCGTCGACGGGACGGCTGCTGTCGATCAGCTCGGCCAGCCGGCCCTTCGCCTTGGCGACCGAGGAGTCCGACACGACCAGCAGTCCGCGCACGTCGTCCACCGGCACCTCGCGCGGATCGGACGCCTCGATGCCGTAGGCGGACGGCAGCCCGCTGCCCTTGTAGACGAGCCAGACCCGTTCGTCCGGATAGCGCTCGCGCAGCCGGTCGGCGAGCCGGCCGAGGTCCTGTCCCCAGTCGACGTTGGAGTCGTGCAGCCGCAGATGGGTGCGGTCCGGTCCGCCGAACGCCTCGTTGGAGTACGGCAGATAGAAGGGGAAGGTCAGCAGCGAGCTGACCGCGACGAACAGCACCAGCGCCCCGGTCACGACCGTCGTCAGGCGACGGCGCACCGCCACGACACATCCGGCGGCCACCGTCAGGAACATGGGCAGGAAGAGCGTGTACCGGGTGCCGAAGTCGCGTGAGCCCGTCATGGCCGAGGCGAGCAGCACTCCTGCGGGCACGAGCACATACGGCGCGGCGGGCCGCAGCCGCCGTACCGCGAGCAGCACCACGGCACCGGCGGCCCACAGCGCGAGCAGGCCCAGCGGGGTCTTCACCAGGAGCGCCGCCGGCAGGTAGTACCAGAGGTGCCCGGTGTACACCCGCCCGAACAGGAAGCCCTCCCACGGGTGGTTCTCGAAGCGGAACTGGACGCGCATCCCGTCCGCGTAGGCCTGGGGGAACGGCAGCAGATCGACGAGGGTCCCCCGCAGCCCGTGCACCACCGGCACCTGGTCCTGGGACGCCCCCCGAAGCCGCGGATCGACCACCAGATACGAGGCCCAGACGACGGCGACGGCGGCCAGAGCCACGACGGCGGCCCCTGCGAGGACGCGCAGCAGCCGGCGGCGGGTCTCGTCACCGCGACCCGCGCTCCACACCGAGAGGACGGCCAGTGCCAGCAGGACCGGCGCGGCCGGCAGCGCGCTCATCTTCGTCGCCAGGGCCGCGCCGAGCGCCAGACCGGCGAGCGGCACGTACAGCCGTGGCCGTAGGCGGGCCCGCCACAGCAGCCACACCGAGGTGAGCAGGAAGCCGGCCGTCGGCACGTCGAGTGTGGCCAGGGAACCGTGGGCGACGACGTCGGGGGAGAAGGCGTACAGGGCGAGCGCCGTGAGGCCCGCAGCCCTTCCGGCGAGTTCCCGGGCGAAGGCGAACACGACCAGCCCGAACAGCAGCGTCAGCACGATCACCGGGAGCCTGGCCCAGAACATCAGCCGCCAGGGGTCGTTGCCCGACTCGTACAGCAGGTGGGGGCCCAGGTCGATCTGGGGCCCGTCGAACGCCGTGTCCACGTGCGGGTCGGCGATCGCCACCCCGACGGCGACGACGAGCTTGCCGAGCGGCGGGTGCTCGGGGTTGTAGCGGATGCCCTGACCGTGGAGGTACTCGGCGGCCGTGGCCACGTAGACGGGTTCGTCGATCGTCGGGGTCTGCTGCACGGCGGTCGTCACCATGACGGCGGCCATCTGGGCGAGCAGCACGACGACGAGGAGCGGCACCAGCCACCGCCGGGCCGGTCGCGGCTGCCGCACCTCGTCGTCGCGGGGCCCGGACTCGGGGACCGGGTCCAGGACCGTCTGCTGCTCGCTCGCCATCATCCGCCCCGCGGTGGGACCGGCCGGGCGGTGGCGGGAGCGATGCGGGGGCACCTCATGAGGGCCACTCTCGCATCAGCTCCCGCCCCGCGCGGCGTCACCGCTTCAGGAGTCGTACCGACAGACCTTCCGTCGTGTAGACGGGTACGGCCCGCAGGGTGTCGGAGTTCAGTTCGACGCGGTCGAACTGGCCGCGCAGTCCCTGGCAGCCCAGGACACGGACGGTGCGCCCGGCCGTCGGCGGCTTGTCGGCGTCCAGCTCGAGCGAGAGGACGCTGCCCGCCCCGAGCACCGCGCGCCGCGTCACCTCCAGGACCGGCTCCTGACCCGACCGCAGGGTCAGCTCCAGCGCGCCGCCCTCCTGGCTGTACGTCCCGTGGACCTGCAGCGACTTGCCGCCCACCGTCAGCTTCCCGCCCTGCACCCGTACGTCGCCGTGGCCGAGCGCGTGCGCCGAACCGGCGACCAGCGCACCTTCCTTGAGCACGGTTCCGCCGGTGTACCGGTTGTGGCCCGTCAGCGTGAGCGTGCCGCTGCCCCGCTTGGTCAGACCGCCGCAGCCGTCGATGTCGTTGCGCCAGGCGTCCGCCGCGTGGAAGCCGCCCGAGGCCCCGTCCAGCGTGACGGTCACGTCGGATTCGAAGGACCTGTATCCGTCCGCCGCGGCGAACAGGTTGAGCCGGCCCCACTGCTCGAAGCCGTCCAGCAGGACATAGCCCGAGGGCAGCCCGGTGGTCCGCAGCACCTCACGCCGCTGCGCCGCGTCCAGGTAGGGCAGCCGCGTCTCCAGCAGCACCTCCGCGCCCTTGGGCACGGTGAACGGCTCGTTGCCGCCGTCCCGGTTCAGTACATAGGTCAGCCGCGGCCTGACGGAACGGGCGTTGGCGTCCCGGTCCGCGTACGCGTCGGCGGCGTCCGAGTGGGCGTAGGCGAAGAGCGTGTCGGCCGTGGTGCCGGTCTGCTCGGTGAAGTACTTCAGCGCCTGCGCCCGCGCCGCGGCCTTGAGGTCGGCGTTCGCGGCGTCGGCCAGGGTGGCGGCGGCCAGTGCGGTGGCCATGATGCGACCGCCCATGACGTCGACCGTCGAGTGCATGCCGGACATGATCCGGGTGTGGCTCAGCTCGAAGGCGCGGGTGACCAGTTCCTGGAAGCGCTCGGGTACGGCGTACGCGAAGGCCAGGCCCGCCAGGTGGAAGGCGTTGGTGTGGCCGCTGGGGAAGCCGCCGTCGTCCACCGGCGAGGTGCTGCGCTGGCGCAGCAGCTGGGTGGCGACGACCACCTCGGAATCGTAGACCGGGTAGCCGAGCGCGTCCTTGGCGCCCGTGTCGACGACCTCGCTGTCCTCGTTCATGCGCCACGGGCGCGGGTACTGGAAGGCGTACTTGCCGGGGTTGCCCGAGGCGTACGGGCCGCGCACGGTGTCGACCAGCTTGGCCACCTGGCCGAGCGAGGAGTCGTAGGAGCCCGCGCCGAGCGCCGAACCCGCGGGGGCGTCGGCCGGCACCGCGTCGCTGATTGTGGTCGCCGGGGTGGTGTCGGGCGCGCTGGTGATCGAGGTGACCGCCTTGGCGCCGGACCGGTAGAGGCCGGCGAGCGGGCCGAGGCCGCCGATCATGGCGTAGCTCTGGTGCTGACGGTCGTAGAGGAAGGCCTCCTTCGCCTGCGCCTCGGTGCGGGCCTGGGTGACGCGGGCGCAGTAGCGCATGTTGGCGCGCAGCACCTCGGGCCGCAGCGGAGTGCCGGTGTTCCAGGTGTCGCCGGTCTTCCATATGCGGGCGAACCCGCCGAGGACCCGCACCACCGCGTTGGTCTCGGGCGTCAGGTTCGCCATGACGTTGGACCTGTAGTCGTCCACGAACGCGGCGGGGGCGGTGGCGGCCTTGGCGTCCGCGGCGCCCAGCCAGGAGGCGAACGTGGGGGCGGCCAGGATGCCGGCCGAGGCGCCCAGGGACGTCTTGAGGAATCCCCTTCGCTTCACGGCGCGTTCGGTGAGCGACGCGGGGGAGTGCTGCCCGGCGGATGACGGCATGGATCTGCCTCTCTGGAGTTCTGCGGCCGTACGGCCGGGGGCGGTGGTGCGGATGCGACTCATGATGCGTCAGGCGACGTGTGCGACGAATGCGCTTTCTGAAGTCGTAGAAGCGAAGATCTACGGGCGAGTCATGTCGGACCGGCGGAGACTCGGCGTCCGGCGGATGTCACAGAAGTGAACGGGCCATCGCCACCGCGCCGTCCACCGGCGGCGCCCGCAGGGGACGCGGCCGTGCCGACGGCACGCCGTCGGCCAGCGCCGACGCGAAGGCGTCGTACAGCGAGGGCTGGGCGAGGACGGTACTGCCCGCGACCACGACGTCGTCGACCATCACTCCGCGGGCGGCGAGCCGTTCGACGAGCCCGGCCAGGGCGCGGCCCGCCTCGGCGATCACGGTGCGGGCGAGCGGGGATCCCGCCTCGGCGGCGGCGAACACGGCCGGGGCGTGCCGGCCCCACTCGGCGGAGGCGGCGGTGGCGTGCTCCAGCGCGGCGCCGAGCGCGGGTACTTCGGGGACGTCGAACCCGGACAGCAGGCCGAGCGTCAGAGGCTCGGGCTCTTCCCCGCGGTCGTGCGCCGCCCATACGGCTCGTACGGCCTCGCGGACGAGGCCGGCGGCTCCGCCCTCGTCGCCGAGGAGCGCGCCCCAGCCGCCGACCTGGACCGGTGTGCCGTCGGCGAACCGGCCCACGGCCACGGATCCGGTGCCGGCGACCAGGCCGATCCCCTTGTCCAGTCCCGCCGCGGGAACGAGCAGTTCGGCGTCGCCCACGACCAGCGCGGGCGCGTCGAAGTGCAGTTGCAGAGCGGTGCGGATCTGTGCGCACTGGCGCGGGGTCTCGCAGGCGTGCCCGCCGACGGCGAGGGCGGACGGGCGTGCGCCCGTGGGAAGCGCGGCCGCGGCCAGTGCGGCCAGCCACCCGGCGGCGGCCACCGGGTCGTGGGGCCGCCAGCCGCTGCTGGACCGGACGTGATCGGCGACGAGGGTGTCGCCCGCGAACGCGCGGAGCTGTGTCTTGGTGCCGCCCACGTCGATGCCGACAACCAGGGGTGCGGTGTCCTGCACGGAACCTCTTTCGTCGTTGCGCTGTGTGCTGCGACGGTGGGCGAACCGTGCCGGAGGGCAAGGAAGTTGGAGGGCTTTGGAGAGCTAGGGAAGCCCCGGGACGGGCCTCTGACGGACCACGGCAGGCGAGTACCGTGACGTTCGTTAGGAAGTTAACTAACGAAGTACAGTGCGTGTCAATAGGCGTCACGCACCCGTCTTCCCGGGCCCCCCGTCCCGGGCGGGAACGCAAGACGCCGGAGCAACCCATCGCCGCCTCCCGCCGAGCCGCCCGGCCCGGGGGAGTGGCCTGTGACCTGGGGGAAGTGTGGAACACGACGTGGCTAGAACCCCCCGTCTGACCGAAAGCGCCAACGCCGTATTCGCCGTGCTGGCCCAGGCCGGCACCGCGACCCGGCCGCAGTTGGCGAGCCTCGCGGGGCTGTCCAAGCCGACGGTCTCCTCCGCCGTCGCCGAACTGGAGGGCGTCCACCTCGCCGCCCACTCCGGCACCTCCTCCGGCGGTACGGGCCGCAGCGCCGCCGTGTACCGCCTCGGCCCGGCCGCGGGCGCTGTGCTCGCCGTCGACCTCGGCCCCGCCGTCACCCGGGTCCGCGCCTGCGCCCTGGACGGCACCCTCCTCGCCGAGGCCACCGGCCCCCGGGAGGAGGCCGCCGACGTGGTGCGCGACGCGCTGTCCGCGCTGCCAGCCGACGCTCCGCTGCGCGCCATCGTCGTGGCCGTCGGTGACGTCACCGCACGGGCCGAGGAGGGCACCGTGCGCCCGGCGACCGCCAAGGCCGGCCCCGTCTTCGACGCGGTGGCCGTCGCGCTGCCGCCAGGAGTGCCCGTCCACCTCGAGAACAACGTCAACTGCGCCGCGCTCGCGGAACTGCACGAGGGCGCGGCCCGTGGCCGTCACACCTTCGGCTACCTGCGGATCGGCGTCGGTATCGGTCTGGGCATCGTCGTGGGAGGGCACGTGCTGGCCGGGGCCAACGGCGCGGCCGGAGAGGTCGCCCGGCTGCCCTACCCCTGGGACGACGGCCTGGAGCCCCGTCACGAGGCCCTGGAGGAGTACATCGGGTCCCGGTCCCTGCTGCGCCGGGCCGCCGAGGCCTGGCCCGCATCCGACGGGGCGTGCCCCCGCACGGCCGAGCGGCTCTTCGCCCTCGCCGGACAAGGAAGTGCCACGGCCCGCGCGGTCGTCGACAGACACGCCGTGGACGTGGGCAGGCTGGCCGCCGCCGTGACCGCCGTACTGGACCCGGGGCTGCTCGTCCTGGGCGGCAGCACCGGAGCGTATCCGCAGCTCCTGCCCGGTGTGCGGGCCGAGCTGGCGCGGCTCAGCTGGCCCACCGAGGTGGTCAGCAGCCAGGTCGGTGATCTCGGCACCGTGGTGGGCGCAGCCCGGCTCGCGGTCGCCAGAGGAGTCCAAACCGTGACCCAGGCGGCGCGGACGAAGGATTGACGGTTTCGGACTCGGTCTGCCAATGTCCGGACAAGCGCTTTCTAAGTCGGCCGGGACGCCGGCTTGGAGCGAGCGTCCCGCCCGTACTCGACGTACGGCAACCGCACCAGGGCGTGCTTGTGCGGCAGCGGCCATGACGGCCGGGGACCCCCGCTCTTCAGGATGACGCGGCCGGGCGAGGCCGCGCCCTCGGAAAGCAGACCCTCCTGCACAATGCACCCGTGCCGCGTCCGTCGGCGCCGTGCTCCGTCCCCTACGACGAAAAAGGGATCGAAGATGACCACTGTAGGTGTGCGGCGCTCCCGCCGACTCGGCCGCGGCGGCATGCGCCGTCTGGCTCCTCTCGCTGCCGTAACCACGGCCGGTGTCATGCTGCTCTCCGCCTGCGGCGGGGGTTCCGACTCGGG